>JADJBM010000029.1 GCA_016703785.1 Betaproteobacteria bacterium | reverse complement strand
GCCTTTCCTGTGGGCGCGGTGAAGTGACGCTGGATGCCGGTGGGGAGGTGAACTTCAAGCCTCGTCCGGTGGAGGGCGCACCCGCTGAAGCGAAGAGCGTCGCTCCCAGTCGCTGTTGCTGGATGGGCAGCAGCGCATGACTTCGTTATCAGGTGACACTCCGCGGCAAGGTGGTGGAGACGGTCACACCGAAGAACAAGAAGGTAAAGCGCTGGTTCTACATCGACATCCGCAAGGCGCTGGATGACGCGGCTGACCGCGAGGAGGCCATTGCCGGCGTGCCGGAAGACCGGAGAATTCGCACCGATTTCGGACGTGAGGTGGTGCTCGATCTGTCGACGCCCGAGGGCGAATACTCAGCGCTGATGTATCCCGTGACCCAGGTGTTCGACTGGGACCGCTGGCAGGATGGCTTTGACAAACACTGGCGAGGTGACGAGCACGAGGCGGTGCGCGAGACCTTCCGGGTCTTCAAGCGCCATGTGCTGGAAAACTTCAAAGGGTACCGCGTGCCGGTCATCTCGCTGGATCGCTCAACATCCAAAGAGGCGGTGTGCGTGGTGTTCGAGAAGGTGAATACCGGCGGCAAGCCACTTGATGCCTTCGAGCTGGTCACGGCAATGTATGCGGCGGACGGCCACGAGTTGCGAAAAGACTGGTACGGCGACGACGAACACAAGGGCCGGCACAAGCGTTTCGTGGACACGATGCGCCCAGCCGATTCCGAGGCGGGAATCATCGCCAACGTGAGCAACACCGATTTTCTTCAGGCGATCTCGTTGTTTTTCACGCGGGAGCGCCGCCGTGAGGCGGAGCGTGCCGGCAAGACGGGCAAGGAGCTGCCGGCCGTGATCGGGAATCGCCAGGCCCTGCTGAACCTGCCACTGACGGCCTACAAGCGTTACGAGAAGCAGGTGGAGCATGGCTTCGTTCAGGCCGCCAAGTTTCTGCACATGCTGCACAGCTACCGTATCTTCGACCTGCCCTATCAGTCGCAAATCGTGCCGCGGGCGGCCATCATTGCCGACATCGGCGAGGGCGTGGGAGCACGAGGCGAATCGGGCGAAACTTGTGCGCTGGTACTGGAACGGCGTGTTTGGCGAATTGTACGGCTCGGCGGTCGAGAGTCGCGCATCGCGCGTGATTTCATGGAGGTGCCACGCTGGTTGCCGGGTGGACCGGAACCGTCCACGGTCAGCGAGACCATCTTCCGCCGACCGCTTGAAGACCATGCGCATGCGCCTTTCAGCTGCCTAAAGGCATGAATGCCTTGCTGATGAAGGAAGGCGCGCAGGATTTCCGTTCAGGACAAAAGTTTGATCACACTGTGTTCTTTGGCGAAAACGTGGATATCCACCACATCTTCCCGCAGGACTGGTGCAAGAAGCAGGGTATCAAACCGGCAGTGTACGATTCAATCATCAACAAGACGCCGCTGTCGTTCCGCACCAACCGGATCATCGGTGGCGTAGCGCCCTCGGAGTATCTGGCCAAGCTGGAGAAAGGTGACAAGCAGACCCCGGCCATCGAGCGGGAAAGGCTGGATGCCTATCTTCGTTCCCATCTAATCGATCGCGCCTTCTTGGGCGGACAACTACGCATTCATGGCCGACAGGCAGATGCGTTTGTTGCGTTTGATCGAGCAGGCAACCGGTAAAGCCGCCTACACAGGTGAAATGCCAGAGGAAGGCGTGGATGTGGGGGGCGATGAAGAAGGCATTGAGGCGGGACAACGCGTTAAACATCCAGGAAAACCCGAATGGGGTCTGGGGCAAGTGCTTGAAGACAGTAGTTCCGCCTCTGTGAAAGTGTTCTTTGTTGGCGCAGGAGAGAGACAGTTATCTCTCTCTCATGTGTCCTTGATATCGGTAGCAGGCAAAGAGGCGGGGCATGCCGTTCTGGATAACCTAAGACCGATCGTCGATGGCCAACACATACGCTATTTGAGCCTACCTCGCGCGGTGAAAGGTTCCTTGAATTGTTCCCCCAGGGCTTCCAAGGAAAGAAGTACACCGGGCAGGAAAGGGATTACAAGATCAAGGCGCATCAAATGGCGCAAGAACTGATTTCCGAAACCGAGCTGAAGCGCCTGCTTGCGGAAGGGAAGTACGAGGAAATTTGTCGACGCGCGCTGAGAGTTGCCAATGCCACCAATCTGATCTTTCCCAATGAGAAAATGGCCCTGAAGGATGGCCTGGAGGATCCGCCCGCTCGAACGGAATTTTCCTCCGCTCTGCATGAGCTTCTCTATTCGCCAGGTTCGTTCAAGGATCGGTTTGAAAAATTTGCGCGTATGCTGGAAAGCATTCGCGCGAACAAGTGGACAACCGCAACATACTTCCCATTTATCGTCCATCCCGATCAGTACATGTTCGTCAAGCCAACCATCACACAGAAAGCTGCCGAGCTGTCGGCATTCGAAATCAACTATCGTCCCGAGTTGAATTGGCTGACTTACGAGAGCGTGCTGAAGTTCTCGAACTATTTGAGGGCCGAGCTGGTGGAGCTAAAACCCAGGGACATGATCGACGTGCAGTCTTTCATGTGGTGTATTGCCCCTGAAATTTGAGATTATGGAGATGTCGGGTTCGCATTGCGCCCGGCAATGGCCTTCGCCTCTTCCGCCACCCTGTTACGCAGCGACGCCGGCCCCACCACCTCCACCGCTGCCCCATGCCGCAGGATGTCCATCATCAGTTCCTGCGGATGGGAGAAGGGCACTTCAGCAGGTAGCTGCCGTCCGGCTCGAACGTTCCTATCTGCTTTGAATGCCATCGCTCGGCGGCGACCCAGCGCGCCCGCTCTGGGGTGAAGCGCAGCTTGGCCCACTTCACGTCCTTGCCGGAGAAGATGCCGTAGCCGGCGCCTAGCACCTCGTCGAGATGCTTTTCAGGGACGTCCTTGGCGCGGCTTTCCAGGATATCGATGTGCCCGATGGCATCCACGGCGAAGCTGCGGATGTCGTTCCTCAGGTGGCACCAGCCGTCCAGGTACCAGTTGTCGCGGTAATACACCAGACGCTGGGGGGAGACCTCGCGCTCGGTGGGCTGGTCGTTGTAGCGGGCGTGGTAGCGGAGGTGCAGGCGCTTGCGGCGCAGGAGCGCCGAGCCGACGGCGGCGAAGTGTTCCAGCGGGAGGTTGCGCACCTGCACGCCCAGCACGCGCACGCGGCGGCTTACCTCGTTGGCGGAATTGTCGGCGCTGCCGAGCAGTTCCTTCAGCCGGGCCATGAGGGGTTTCAGGTGGGGGCCGAGCAGGCCGCCGCGGTCGAGGCCCGAGATGAGCTGCTGCATGGTGAGCAGCGCATGGATCTCGGCGTCGTTGAACCAGAGGCCGGGCAGCTCCGTCTGCACTGGCTTGCCGCTGCCGCCGTCGAGCCGGTATCCGCCCAGTTCCTTGTCGAAGACGATCGGCATGCGCAGCCGGTCGCGCATGAACTGGATGTCGCGGTTAAGTGTCGCGCGGGAGGCTTCCGTGCGCTCCTGCATCAGCGCGAAGGGCACGACCGTGCGGTTCTTCAGGAGCTGCTCAAGCTTGTAGATGCGTTCGTTGAGCGGCATGGTGGCCTTCCCGTGCTTTCTGCTTGCCGGCATTATGCGGTTCGCACGCCGGCGAGACAATAAATTACCGATTATTCTGGAGGGAATCATTCAGGCTCACCCTGTGAGACTGGAACCCTCTATCCTTGATCTTGCTGGAAACGACCTGAATGGAGGTGGCCGACATGGAGCGAATTGAAGCAAACGCCGATTCCGGTGTTCAGTCCCGCCCGTCCCGAGACTGGCCCGTCTTTGCCGACCGGCTGGCAGCGATCCTGGCCAGTCTGGAGGAGGACCACTACCTGATCCTGTCCGACAAGCGTTCGGACTGCTACGTCCAGTTCGCAGGCCAGGGCAGCTTCGGCCTGCGCGTCGAAACCACCGGCAACGTCTATCTGGCGAAGCACGAGCAGTTGAGCGAGGAGGAGATCCACCTGTTGCTGGAGGCCGGCTGGCTGCCGCCCACCGGGGAGCCCGACGCCGCCACGCCGGAGAACGACCCGGACGGCTCGCCGAACTTCCACCTCGATTACCCCGCTCCGGTGGCGCATGCCGAGGTCGCCCGGCTGGCGGTGACAACCTTGTCCGGGATACTACGGATACCCCATCCCGGCTTTCTGGAATACGGGGCGTTTGACGCAGCGGGGAATTCGCTGCTTTTAACTGAGCTGGGGCTGAAGCGCGCGGAGCGCGCTGCGCCGCTGGACTGCGACGCGCTGTCGCGGCAACTGCTGACGGCGATGCGGGAAATTACCGGTATCGTTGATCTCGAATACGACGAGGACGGCGACATCGCCGTCGGCTATGACGGCCTCACGGTCTTCGCCTGCCTTTTGGACAAGCCGCCCGCATCCGCATCCATGCTCCCCTGATGCCCGGCGTCAGGCGAGCCTCCGTTGCTTGCCCGCCTGAACGAGTTCAACACCGGCGCCAGCCACCTGCATTTCTTCTTCAGGGAAGGGAACATTTACGCCATGGCCGATCTTCCCGCCGTTCCCATGGTGGCGAGGCACCTGAGCGGCGTTTTCCACCTTTTCTGCGAGTTGGCCGATGGCGTCGATGAACTGCTCGCCGCCGAATTTGGCGGTACCATTCGATATTCCGGCGACATGCCGAGCCGGCTCAGGCACTGAATGGGATGGCGAGTCGAATTGAACAACAAGAATTTCGTCAAGGAATGGAAATGACCAACAAAAAGCGGCAAGTCATCTCGCAGATTCTGGGGAAGGGGGCGAGCTCACCCTGATCGGGGAAAAACACCTCCAAAGGGCTGGACGTACTCCATCGCCATCGTCGACCAAACGCTGACTTTCATCGAGGAAGGCGGCGAAATCAGCGGCATTTGCGGCACGGCCTCGACGTGGCGCGGCGCCCTGAAGGCTCTGGACATCTATCCCTGGCACATGCTCTCTGCCGTGTATGTGCATCCGGAGTTCGCCGAGCGCACCCTGCGAGCTGCCAGTGCACGGCTCGCCAAGGAGAAATCCTCGCACGCGGAAAGCCGGCTGAGGCGCTGGCAAGAGAACTGTCGCCAGCCGGAGGCCGGTAGTGGCAGGGCTGATCGTCACCTTCGGCCTTCACCTGGACGGCCAGCGCGCTGTGAAGCCCGCCGACCGCCTGGGCGAAATCGTGGTCGGCCCCTCGGGCTGCTCAATATCCTGGAAACTCACCTGGGCCTGCTGGGAGACCAGCCCTCGCGGGCCGAGCGGATCGTGCAGTACAGGGAATGCCTGGCGAAGATGGACGACGCATCGCGCTTCTACCACGCAAGCTTTGCCACGGATCCGCTGGGCACGGCAGCCACGCTGCTCGAATGGCGCGATCTCTGGCATCTGCACGGATGGGATGGCGGTTTCGGAAATGGCGCAGCCTCGCGCCTGGCCGATCTCGCGGCGGTCGAAGGTCTCGTGGGCGAGCGCCTTGCGCCTTCGCTCGGCGAACGCCTCGTCAGGTCCGCAGGAACTCGATGCGCGCACCCGCCCATCAGGTCGGTGCGCCTGGTGGATTCCCGGAGGCGCTGCCCAAGCGATGGCGCGATGTTCTGGAAAACTGCCTGCCACGGCGGTCACCGCGGAGGATGCGGCTGGGAGGGATTCCTTGGCAGCCTCAGTTTGCCCTCAAGCGGGCCGCCGCCGGAGGAGAAACCTGCATTGCCTGGCGGACGACGGCAGCGTCAGGGTTGTGCGGGGCGAGACGCGGTTTCTTGCCGGCGCGTGGCTGGCGAGGAGATAAAATCGTCTTCTTCGCTGCTCGTTTCGACCGTGGAAAACGCCCGCCTGGATGCCAGCCTGGCGAACGCCGGGCGGCCCCGCCATGGTTTGCGCGAGCCGAGCGCCTTCCGTCCCACGCTTCAGGTGCTGCTCGTTCTGGAGCTGCTCTGGGAACCGCTGAACTACGGCCTCATCCAGTTTCTCACCCACTCGGTGTCCCCGATCCCCGGCTTCGCGCGCCGCCAGCTGGCCGCGAAGGTCGCCGACCGGCCGGGCATCGGCGGCCAGTCCTGGAATGACGTTCTGGCGGAAATCGACAACCACTACGGCGATAGCGCCGCATCCGTCCGCGAAAAAATCCGCCAGTGGGTGGAACATCCGCGCTACCGGACGGAAGAAGGGGCCCCGGTTCCCGTCGTGCTGGAGCGCGTGCAGGCCCTTGCCGATTTCTTCCGGCTGCGCCTGGGGGACGAGAACCCCGCGCGCCGGATTGCCTACAACGCCGGCCATGCGCAGTGCCGCGCCTGCGTCGAGTCGCTCAAGGCGCTTGTTGCCCAAGGCGTGGAATCCATCCGGCCCCGCCAGCTGCAGAAGCTGGTCATGCAAGCCACCGCAAATGGCAGCGACAACCCGCTGCTTGCAGCGGAAGTCGGGGCGCAGCTGACATCACCCATCCGGGCGCCGCGGTTGAAGCGGCAAGACCGCGTGTTCTGGTGGCAGCTCACAATGCCGTCTCTCCCGTCTCCGTATCCCTGGTCAGCGGCCGAGCTCGGTGCGCTGCGCGAGGCGGGCGCCGAACTGCCCGCCGGCGAGAGGCTCTTCGCGCAAGCTGCCGAGGAATGGTTGCGACCCGTGTTGGCCGCCCGTCGACAACTGGTGCTGGTGCTGCCGCCAGCGGGAGATGAAGTGCACCCGCTCTGGCAGATGATCGAGGCGGTTGTCGACAAGCCCCGCGTCGAGTCGCTGGAACGGTTCCTGAGCGAGCAGTCTCCGACAGGCGAAGCGGTGCCGCACAAGGCATTGCCGAGCCCAAGGCGCTGGTGGCAGCTGCCGGGCGATGTCCGCGTCCCGCTGCGCGACAAGGAATCCTTCTCCAGCCTCGAGTTGCTGCTGTTCAATCCCTATCACTGGCTGCTCAAGTATCCTGCGGCACTGCGCCCCTCGCGCATCGTCACGCTGGGCGGCGACTTCCGTCTGATGGGAAATCTCGCTCATGATCTGGGCGAGCGGTATTTCCAGCGCGCCGATGCGTTGCAGATGAGCGATGCGCAATTCCAGGCCTGGTTCGACCCCGCCTTCGAGCAATTGATGACGGAAGAAGGGGCGGTGCTCAGGATGCCCGGACGGGGAGCCGATCTGGAGGGATTCCGCCACAAGCTTCGGCAGGCCATGCTCGTCCTGCGCCAGCAGATCGCCCGGGCCGGCATCGTGGCCGTGGCCCCGGAAATGGCGCTGCACGGCCATTTTGCCGGTGGCGAGCTGTCCGGCTACGCCGACCTTGTCATGCAAAAGAAGGGCGGAGCGCATGCCATCGTCGACATGAAGTGGTCGGGCGCCAAAAGTATCCCGACAAGCTTCGACAGAACCGCCATCTTCAGCTCGCCATCCACGCCGAACTCTTGCCAGAAGGAGGGGGGGCCTGCCCTGCGGTGGCCTATTACATCCTCGACCGCGAGCCGTTTTTGCGCCGGACAACACGACATTCCCGGACGCCGAGGCGGTCGCCTCCAACTCAAGGAGAACAGACCTCCGGCTCTGGCAGCGTTTCATGAAACCTGGAAGTGGCGCAGGGCGCAGATCGAGGCCGGTGCTTTCGAGGTGGCCCTCGAGTCCATCGAGACAACCGACGAATCCGTGCCGCCGGAAGAGGCGTTGGAAATGGAGTATCTGAGCGAGAACTACAACGACTACCGGTCGCTGGCCGGCTGGGAGCGATGAAATGAGTGCGCCAGCGGAACCGCGGATCACCTTCATCAGCGCTGGCGCCGGCAGCGGCAAGACGCACCGCCTGACCGAAATCCTGCACCGTGAGCTTTCCGGCAAGCAGGTGCGGCCTTCTGGCGTGATTGCCACCACCTTCACCAGGAAGGCGGCCACGGAGCTGCGCGAGCGGGTGCGCGGCCATCTGCTCGGACAAGGCGAATTTGTCCTGGCGAACGCGATGGGACAGGCGCGCATCGGCACGGTTAACAGTGTGTGCGGCCAGTTGATTGAACGCTTCGCCTTCGAGGCCGGCATGGCCGTCGACCAGCAGGTGGTGGAGGAAAGCGCAGGCCGCCGCTCTCCTCGACAAGGCCATCGATGCCGTCATGGACGGGCCGGCCATGGGCGCGTTTCTCGCGCCATCGTGCGCCGTCTCGGACTGGTCGACGACTGGAAGGATGAATTGCAGAAGCTGGTCAGCCAGGTCCGCTCAAACGACATCACACCGGAACGCCTCGGCGCCTTCGCCGCGTCGAATGCCAGGGATCTGCTGGCGCACTTTCCCAAACCGGGCCGGGACGATCTGACGGTCGAATTGAGAAAGGCGATCAAGTCGGCCCTGCCGGAAATCGAGCGCGTGGCGGAAGCCAACGGCAAGAAAAACACCGGCACGTACCTCACCCTGCTGCGCGGCTTCGACCGGGACCTGTCTGCGGACACGGCGGCTTGGGGCGAGTGGGTCAAGGTCTCGAAAACCTTTCCGGAAGCCGGACTGAAACTGTTCGCTGAACCGATCGCCGCGCTTGCCGCGCGGGTGGTCGAACATCGCGGCCTGCAGGGAGACATCGCCCGGTTTCTGACCCAGATGTTCGATCTGGCAAACCAGGGCGCTGGGCATCTATTCGTCCAGCAAGCGTGAACTCGGCGTTCTCGACTTTACCGACCAGGAACACTTGCTGCTGGGCCTGCTGGATCATCCGGCTGTCGCCGAGGTTCTTTCCGAGGAGCTCGACCTGCTGATGGTGGGACGAATTCAGGACACCAGCCCGATCCAGCTCGCGCTCTCTTTCTCAAGCTGGCCCGGTTCGCCCAGAGCGCATTTACTGGAGTCAGCGAGCGTCAAACAGAGCAATTTATGGTTTCAGAGGAGCGATACCGAGGCTGATGCACAAGCCATCCAGAGCGAGCTGCAGACCCTCGGGGGGTGCAAGGAAGTGCTGCCGAAATCGTGGCGCTCGCGGCCCGAACTGGTTCGCCTGGTCAACGCAGTATTCAGTCATGCCTTCGCGGACAGCCTGCCAAGGGAGGAAGTGGAGCTTGAGCCTACCCGCGATGACGTTTTGCCGGGCCCGTCTGTCGCCAACTGGATGCTCATGGGGAAGAATGCCACCGAGGAAACAACTGCGCTGACCGGCGGAATTCGCAAGCTGGTGGATTCGCGCTACCAAGTATTCGACAAGGGCGCCAAGGTACGGCGGGACGTGCGCTTTGGCGACATTGCCATTCTGTCGCGCTCGAACGATGGCGTGAGTGCCATCGCGGAGGCGCTGCGCGACCAGGGCATCCCTGCCGCCATCGCCCAGCCAGGCCTGTTGCAGAC
>JADJBM010000028.1 GCA_016703785.1 Betaproteobacteria bacterium | reverse complement strand
AGCAGATCACCGAACGCCTGAACCTGGTTCGCGAACAGTTGCCGCCGGATGTCGTTCCGCAGCTGGGGCCGATCTCCTCGATCATGGGCGAGATCCTGTTGATCGCTCTGCCGGCAGACCCCGATAAGGTCAGCCCGATGCAGGTGCGCGAATACGCCGACTGGGTCGTGCGGCCGCGTCTGCTCACCATCCCGGGTATCGCGCAGGTCATTGCCATCGGCGGCGAGGTGCGTCAGTACCGCGTCGAGCTCCGACCGGACCAGTTGCAGGCGCTCGGTGTGCCACGCGAGCGGGTCGATGCCGCGTTGAAGGATTTCGGCGCCAATACCAGTGGCGGATTCCTCGAGGCGCAGGGAGCGAGTACCTGATCCGCCAGATCGGGCGTACCTCGCGTATCGAGGATCCCCGGAGAACATCGTCGTTTCGGTGACGAACGGCCAGCGCGTTCCGCTCAACCCGGTGGCGACGGTCAGCATCGCCCCGGCGATCAAGCGCGGCGATGCCGGCTGGCAACGGCAAGCCGGCCGTGATCCTCTCGGTGCAGAAGCAGCCATCCGCCGACAGCGTGACGCTCACGCGGGAAGTCGAACGCGCCATGGCTGATCTGGCGAAGGCTCGTCCGGCTGGAGTCGATGCGCCGCAGTTCCTGTTCCGGCAGGCCGACTTCATCGAGCGGTCGGTCGGCAACGTCGAGGAGGCGCTGCGTGACGGGGCGATTCTGGTCGCGGGTGATCCTTTCCTCTTCCTCCTGAACGTACGCACGACACTGATTTCGCTCACGGCGATTCCCGTCTCGCTGCTCGCGACCGCGCTCGTCTTCCGCTACTTCGGACTGTCGATCAACACGATGACGCTGGGCGGTCTGGCGATCGCGATCGGCGAACTGGTCGACGATGCCGTGGTCGGCGTGGAGAACGTGCTGCGCCGGCTGCGGCTGAACCGGGCACTGGAGCATCCTCGCCCGGTCGCCGAGGTGATCGCCAAGGCGACACTCGAGGTGCGTTCCGCGATCGTCTACGCGACGATCATCATCGTGCTCGTGTTCGTGCCGCTGTTCGTCCTGCCCGGGATCGAGGGCCGGTTGTTCACGCCGCTGGGTGTCGCCTACATCGTATCGATTCTCGCGAGCATGATCGTCTCGGTCACGCTGACACCCGTGATGGCGTACTACCTCTTGCCGAGGATGAAGCAGCTCGGGCACGGCGACAGCCCACTGGTGAAGGTGCTCAAACGGTGGGACGCGAAGCTGCTGAACTGGTCGTTCGGACACAGCCGAAGCCTGCTGGGTGCCGCATTGGTTGTCGTCCTCGTCGCGGGCGCCGCCATTCCGCTGTTTCCGCGCTCGTTCCTGCCGCCGTTCAACGAAGGAACGCTCACGGTGAGCCTGCTGCTCGAGCCGGGCACGTCGCTGGGCGAATCGAACCGGATCGGGGCGCTGGCCGAACAACTGGTCATGAAGGTGCCGGAAGTGACGCAGGTCGGCCGCCGAACCGGCCGTGCGGAGCTCGACGAGCATGCCGAGGGGGTGCACTCCACCGAAATGGATGTCGACCTCGAGACGTCCGAACGAGGTCGGGAAGCGGTGATCAACGACATCCGCAGTCGCCTGGTCAGCTTGCCCGTCGTGAGCAATGTCGGGCAGCCCATTTCGCACCGACTCGATCACCTGCTATCGGGCGTGCGCGCGCAGATCGCCTTGAAGGTGTACGGCGACGATCTCGACACGCTGCGCGGATTGGCCGAGGACTTACGTGGACGGCTTGCGCAAGTTCCGGGCGTTACCGACCTTCAGATCGAAAAGCAGGTCCGGATTCCGCAGACGAAGATCCGTATCGACTACGACGAAGCGGCGCGATACGGCGTCGCGCCCGGCGCGCTGCTGCGCGGCCTGGAGCAGATGGTCGGCGGCGAACGTATCACGCAGATCATCGAGGGCAACCGCCGCTTCGACCTCGTGGCTCGATTGCCGGAGAGCGGACGCGGAATGCACGCTCTTTCAACCTGCTGATCGAAACGCCCGATGGCCATGTTCCGCTTTCCAAACTGGCCGACGTAGAGGACAGCGACGGCCCGAAACCGGTGAGCCGCGAGAACGCGCGACGACGCATCGTCGTGTCGGCGAACACCGACGGCGGCGACATGGCGGGCATCATCCGTTCGATCCGCTCCGAACTGGCTGCCAGGCCGATGCCAGATGGCTACTTCACGGCGCTGGAGGGACAGTTCCAGGCGCAGGAGCAGGCGTCGCGCCTGATCGCGCTGCTGGCGCTCGTGTCGCTGTCGATGATCTTTTCTGGTGTTGTACAGCCGGTACCGTTCGACGGCCCTGACTCTCATCATCATGGGCAACATCCCGCTGGCACTGGTGGGTAGCGTGATCGCCTTGTGGATTTCCGGCCAGCCCTTGTCGATCGCCGCGCTGGTCGGGTTCATCACGCTGACCGGCATCGCCACGCGCAACGGCATTTTGAAGATCTCGCACTACATCAACCTTTGCGCGTTCGAAGGCGAGCGTTTCGGCCAGGCGATGATCGTGCGTGGGTCGCTCGAACGACTGACGCCGGTGCTGATGACGGCACTGGTGGCGGCATTCGCCCTGGTGCCGCTGCTGCTCTCGGCCGACGCCCCGGGCAAGGAAGTGCTTCACCCGTGGCCGTGGTCATCTTCGGCGGGCTCGTCAGCTCGACGCTGCTCGACACCGTGCTCACGCCGATGATGTTCTGGCGATGGGGTGAAAAGCCGCTGCAAAGGCTTCTCGAGACACGCAGCACCGAAAACTACTGATTCGTTCAATGAAGGAGTGCATATGAAACCTTTCTGGCTGGGCGCCGCGCTCACGGTAGCGGTCGCCTTCTCGGCGCCTTCTGCTTTCGCGCATGACGACGCGTACCTGGACACGCAGAAGGCCCCCAATGGCGGGTCAGTTGCGCATGGCGGGGCCGCTGCACTGACGAACTCGTCACCTTCAGAAGAATGCTGGTCGCTTTGGCCGACAGCCCGGTCGTCGTGTATGTCACCGATCACGCGGGCACGCCGGGTCTCGACCAAGGGCGCAACGGGAACCGCGACGATCCCCCTCGCCGGCAAGACGCGCAGTACCGCACCGCTTGCGCCCGACGGCGACAACCGCATGAAAGGCCTCGCACGCTACGTTCACGCCCCGGGCATGAAAGTCGTAGTTTCGATCACCTTGCTTGGGCACTGCTCCGGAGCAGGCGCGCTTTACGCCGGGGTTGGTCGCGCAGGACGGGCACATGGATGGAGCTCACTAGCGCTGACAGCAGGGCACTCACCGAGCATTTGACGGGGTCGACATCAGAACGGATACCAATTGAAGAGCGAAATGAAGAGCGTGAATGTCGAGGTGAGAGGGCTGTTCGAGAAGCTCGATCACCTCGGCGTGGAAAAACGCGTCGGTGCACTGCCCGGCGTGTATCACGCCCATGCCAATCCCGCCTCGGGAAGCGTGACGGTGCACTACGACGCTGCGATGATCTCCGAGCCGCAGTTGCGCGAGGCCGTGCGCGAGTGCGGCTATCACTGCCGCGGCGAGGTGCAGCCCGATCACGTCTGCCGAGTGGCCGAGCCGGACATGCACGCCGCTCATGCGAACCACGCCCCCAACCCGGCGCCATGGACGAGTGGCGCACGACATGGGCCACGGCGCCGGGATGGACATGGCGGGAATGGTGCGCGACATGCGCAACCGCTCCTCGTCTGCCTGTTCTTCAGCGCGCTTGTGTTCCTCTGGGCGCCGATGGTTTCGCCGCTGCCCACGCCGCCGGTGCCGTTCGGCCTGAGCTCGACCACTGGCCGTTCGTGCTCGCGAGCGGCGCCGTCCTCTGGCCGTCGTTGCCTTTCTTCGTCGCCGCCTGGCGTGCCTTGCGCAACGGCGTCCTCAACATGGCCGTGCTCGTCGTGCTGTCGGTCGGCACCGGCTATCTCTTCAGCGTAGCGGCGACCTTCCTGTTCGAAGGCGTGCAGTTCTACGAAGCAGTGTCGGTGCTGCTCGTGTTCATCCTGCTCGGCCACTGGCTGGAGATGAGGGCTCGGGCAGGTGCGAACGACGCGATCCGCGCGCTGCTCAACCTTGCGCCTCCGATGGCGAATGTCCTGCGCGAGGGAAAGGAACTGCAGGTGCCGACGGCCAATGTGCTGGCAGGGGACATCGTGATCGTGCGTCCTGGCGACCGGATTCCCGTCGACGGAGTGGTAACCGAGGGAGAAACGCAGGTCGACGAGTCGATGCTCACCGGTGAATCGATGCCGGTGAAGAAGGTGGTCGGCGCCAACGTTGCCGCGGCCACCATCAACAAGAGCGGGGCGTTTCGCTTTCGCGCGACGAAGGTGGGTGCCGACACGGCGCTCGCTCAGATCGTGAAGCTGGTGCAGGAGGCGCAGAACTCGAAGGCGCCGGCGCAGCTTCTCGCCGATCGGGCCTCGCAATGGCTGGTGCTCATCGCCATCGTGATCGGCCTTGCCACGTTCGCGGTCTGGTTCTGGCTGATCGGGCAGACGCTGCTGTTTGCGGTAACGCTCACGATTACCGTGTTCGTCATCGCCTGCCCCGACGCGCTCGGGCTTGCGACCCCGATGGCGATCATGATCGGCACCGGCCGCGGCGCGCAGAACGGCATCCTGATCAAGAAAACGCCGCGGCGCTCGAGAACGCAACGCATCTGGACGTCGTGATCTTCGACAAGACCGGGACGTTGACACTCGGCAAGCCCGAAGTGGTGGAAGTGGCGGCCGCGCCAGGACGAAGCGAAGCCGATGTGCTTACTCTCGCAGCCGGCATGGAGCAGCACTCGGAGCACCCGCTCGCCCACGCGATCCTCGAGAGGTCCAAAGGAATGCAGGCCCTGCCCGCGGAGGGATTCACCAACATCGACGGAATGGGCGCTCGCGCACGTTCCGAAGGCGAGCCGGCGCTGGTCGGTAACCGCCGGTTGATGGACGCGGAGCGCGTCGATCTGGCCGGGATGGAGGCCACGGCGGAGCGGATGGCCGGCGGGGGACGCACGGTGGTGCACGTGGCGCGGGGCGGCAAGCTGTGGGGGCTGATCGCGATTGCGGATGCGGTTCGACCCACTTCCGCAGCGGCGGTCGCGGCGCTGAAGAAACGCGGCGTCGACGTCGCCATGCTGACCGGCGACAACCGTGCCACGGCTGAGCGAATCGGACGCGAGCTGGGCGTCACCATGGTGCTCGCCGAAGTCCTACCCGGTCAGAAGGCCGACCAAGTGAAAGCGCTCCAGGCGCAGGGAAAGAAAGTCGGCATGGTCGGCGATGGCATCAACGACGCGCCGGCGCTCACGCAGGCCGACGTCGGATTCGCGATCGGCGCGGGTACCGATGTGGCGATGGAGAGCGCCGACGTGGTGCTGATGAAAAGCGATCCGTTCGACGTGGTCGCCGCCGTGGGCCTGTCGCGCGTCACGCTGCGCAAGATGCACCAGAACCTGTGGTGGGCGGTGGGTTACAACGTCGTCGCCTTTCCCTTCGCCGCAGGCGTCTTCTACCCGCTGACGATCAGCCCGGAGATGGCGGCGCTTGCGATGTCCGGCAGCTCGCTGATCGTCGCGGCCAATGCGCTGCTGCTCAAGCGTGCGAACGTCGAGGGGCTGAAGTAAGAACCGGGATCAGGTGCTGTTCTAGCGGGATCGTGATGATGTAACGCGATCAAACCGGCATACCGATACTCTTGGCTCTCCGCTGGACCCTCAGGCGGCCTTCCCCCCGAACAGCGTCTCGATCAGCGGGCATTCCGGCCGCGTGCCGTCCGCACATCGGACGACGACGTCCTTCAGCACTCGCTCCATGCGCTTCAGGTCGGCGATCTTCGCACGCACCTCGGCGAGATGAGCCGCGGCCAGATCCCGCGCCTCGGAACAGGGCTGGTCGCTCTCATCGACGAGACGCAAGAGCGTGCGGACCTCGTCGAGGCAGAAGCCCAGCTCGCGCGCCCGCAGGACGAAGCGAAGCCGCCGCTCATGATTGGCGTCGTAGCGACGATAGCCGGCGGTCGTGCGCGGCGGCGCGGGCAGCAGCCCGACCTTCTCGTAATAGCGCACCGTTTCGTGATTGCAGCCTATTCGCCGGGCGAGCTCGGCCCGCTGAAGGCCCTTCCTAAGGGAACCGTCGGACATTGCGAACTTCCCGCTTGACTCTGTAATCGCTACAGACTTCAAAGTACCGTGCAAGAAGGATTTCAGCAAGGAAGGCGGGGCCCGACATGGATGCATCGCGGCATGGAACGGCAGGAATCGTGTCGACCGCAGGGAACGTGATGGCCTCGGCGCGTGGCGAGGCGGTCGGCAGCGCGCCTGGTCGCCCTGGCGGCATGCTCGGCGCGCTCGCGGCCTCGTCGTGCTGCATCGTGCCGCTCGTCCTGTTCAGCCCCGGCGTCGGAGTCGCCTGGGTCGGCAATCTGACGGCGCTCGCCCCCTACAAGCCGTTGTTCGTCGCTGCAACGAGTGGCGTGCTCGGCTACGGCTTCTACCTCGTCTACTGGAAGCCGCGGAGAGCCTGCGCCAACGGTGCCGCCTGCGCAACGCTCGTCCCCAGCCGCCTCGTCCGGACCGCACTCTGGATCGCCACGGTGCTCGTTGCAGCCGCCTTCGCGTTCGATTACGTCGCCCCGCTGTTGCTGCCCGTTTGATGTCGAAGGAACTCCCATGAAGAAGCGCTCGAGCACCATTGCCCTGATCGTCTCGATGATGACGACTCCCGCCGCGTTTGCCGCGCAACGTATCGTGACCTTCGGCGTCGACAACATGACCTGCGCCTCGTGTCCCTACATCGTGAAGACCGCGATGGCGGCGGTTCCAGGCGTCGCGAACGTGACGGTCTCCTTCGAGTCGAAGACCGCAACAGTGACGTTCGACGACGCGTAAAGACGAACCCCGGTGCGATCGCGGCCGCGAGCAGCAGTGCCGGCTTCCCTGCCCACGCGAGGTCGCAGGGTAGTTGAGATGAACGACGCGCCCTATTCCGTACCGACACGTCGACTCCGCGTCGAAGCGCACGACCGAAAGCGCCTCGCCGCTTCCGCGGAGCAGTCGTAATTCACGCACCCTGCGATCTCGCCGTGATCGGCGCCGGCTTGGCCGGCTCTCAGCCTCGATCGCGGCCGCCGATCAGGGCGCACAGGTCGTGCTCATCGGCAGCGGCACCATCGGCGGCACTTGCGTCAACATCGGCTGCGTACCGTCGAAAACCCTGATCCGCGCCGCCGAGACGCTTCACAACGCTCGCGCGACAGCGCGCTGCGCCGGCATCACGGCCACGGCCAAACGAACCGACTGGCGCAGCACCGCTCCGCACAAGGACGCGCTCGTTTCCGCGCTGCGCCAGGCCAGGTACATCGACCTGCTGTCGGCCTACAACGGCATCACCTATCGCGAAGGTTTGGCACACCTCGTCGAAGGCGGTGTCGAGGTGGACGGCACGAGTATTCCCGCTGCGAAGATCATCATCGCAACCGGTGCGCGACCGGCGGTGCCTGCGATCCCCGGTATCGAGACCGTGCCGTACCTCACCAGCACGACGGCGCTCGACCTCAAGGAGCTGCCGCGCTCGCTGCTCGTCATCGGCGGCGGCTACGTCGGTGCTGAACTGGCTCAGATGTTTGCCCGCGCCGGGGTCGAGGTGACGCTCGTCTGCCGGTCGCGGCTGCTCCCCCAGGCCGAGCCCGAGATCGGAGCGGCGCTGCAGCGGTATTTCGAGGAGGAAGGGATCACGGTGGTATCCGGCATCGCCTACCGGGCGATCCGCAAGACCGAGGGTGATGTTTCCTTGACCCTTACGCGCGACGGCCAAGACGTTTCGATCGACGCCGAGCAAGTGCTGATTACCACCGGGCGTAGCCCCAACGTCCAGGCACGGGGCTCGACGACCACAGTATCGCCGTCTCGCCAAAGGGCGCCATCATCGTCGATGACTACATGCGCACGACGAAGGCCGGCGTCTATGCTGCCGGTGACGTTACCGGCCGCGACCAGTTCGTCTATATGGCCGCCTACGGGGCCAAGCTCGCGGCCGGAACGCACTCCAAACGGCGATAACCTGCGCTACGACAACAGTGCCATGCCAGCCATCGTATTCACCGACCCGCAGGTGGCAAGCGTCGGTCTGACCGAGGCAACGGCACAGGAGCTGCGGTCATTCCGTCCGCGTGTCGACGATCGGTCTCGACGTGGTGCCGCGCGCTCTTGCCGCACGCGACGTGCGCGGTCTCATCAAGCTCGTGGCCGACGCGGAAGTGGTCGCCTGCTCGGCGCGCACATACTCGCCCCCGAAGGCGCCGACAGCATTCAGACCGCGGCGCTCGCAATCCCGTCAGAGCCTTACCGTCGATGACCTCGCGGACATGATCTTTCCGTATCTCACTACGGTCGAGGGGCTGGAGCTCGCCGCACTCGCATTCGACAAAGACGTAAGCGAAAGTTGTCGTGCTGTGCGGGCTGAGCAGGTGCGCTGGAAGGCGACGCTCATTGCGATCATGGATGCGGCCGGAACCAACACTCACGCGCGGATGCCAAGCAGGTAACGAGCGAAAGCACTACGGCGATGAGAGCGGCCCGCTCACACCGGCTCCTCGTCGGCGGCCGCCTGCAGAATCTCCTTGCCGCGCGCGGTGATCAAAGCAACTACAATGCCAAGCACGAGGTCTGGCACGTTCGAACCGAGCCACATCACCAAAGCGCCGGACAGGACGGTGCCGAGGTTCACGATCGAATCGTTGCTGGTGAAGATCGCCGATGCCTTGAAGTGGACTTCCTCCGTTCCATGGCGCCGAAGCAGCCGCAAGCAAATGATGTTGAGCACGGCGTTGACGCCTGCCATGATCATCATCGCTGCCCCGATCGGCGGTTCTCCGCCGAAGAACC
>JADJBM010000027.1 GCA_016703785.1 Betaproteobacteria bacterium | reverse complement strand
CCAGCGCCGGCTTCGAGGCGAACCAGTAGCCGGCGGCCATGAAGAGGCTGCCGGCGACGGCGTTGCCGAGCGTCACCCACAGCAGGTTGTGCGCCATGCCGGCGAGGCTGACCGTCTCGGGGTGGTTGCCGAGCAGCGCAATCGAGAACAGGGTCATGTTGGCGACGCTGTGCTCGTAGCCGCTGGCGATGAAGGCGAACAGGCACCAGAAGATGACGCCCAGTTTCGCCGAATCGCTTGTCGTGCGCGCCGCCATCCAGATGGCGAGGCAGACCAGCCAGTTGCAGAGGATGGCACGGGCGAACAGTTCGCCCGCCGGGGCGTTCATCTTCGCCGCCGCGACGCCGTTGAGCAGGGGCGCGCCCTCGGCGAGCAGCGCGCCGCCGCCGCCGGCGACGAAAGTCAGCCCCAGCAGCACGGCGCCGGCGAGGTTGCCCAGCCAGGAAAGCGTCCAGCTGGCGGCGAGGTCGCTGCCGCTGATGCGCCGGCGCAGCCGGACGATGGTCATGAACATCGTGTGCCCTGTGAACAGCTCCGAGCCGGCGAAGATCACCAGGGTCAGGGCGATGCCGAAGGAGGCGCCCATCACCAGGCGGCGCCAGGCCGGGTCGAGCGTGGCGCCGACGCTGAAGATGAGGATGATGCCCAGCCCGACGTAGGCGCCGGCCATCATGGCGCTGACGAAGAAGGGCAGGGGATGGCTGCGGATCATCGCGGCCTTCCTCTCGGCGACGGCGGCGAAGTGGTCCAGCGTATCGAGGTACATGTTCGTTCTCCTAGCCGAGGTTGAGGAAGACGACGCCCTTGTCCACCCGCACGCGGTACTTGTGCGTGCAGCCTTCGTCCGGCGCCTGCGCCTTGCCGCTGTCCAGATGAATCGTCGTGCCGTGCAGCGGGCAGGCGACGCGGCGGTCGAAGACGATGCCCTGCGAGAGCGGTCCGCCCTTGTGCGGGCAGCGGTCGTCGACGGCGAAGACCTCGTCCACCGCGTTGCGGAACACGGCGATGTCCGCCTTGCCGGTGTCCTTCACCACTTTCGCGCCGAGGCGCGGGATGTCCTCAAGCGGACAGACTTTCAGCCAATCGCTCATCGCTGCTCCCTCCCGAAACGGAATCCTTCGAATAGAACTTCACCGGTTTGAACTCGGCGGCGTCGTGACCCGCGGCGCGCTCGGCCCAGGGGTCCTTCTCCACCGACAGCGCCTCCTTCATGCGCGCGTAGAGCGCGCGGCGGCCCTCGGCGTCGTCGACCACGCGCCGCTTGACGCTGTCGAGGCCGACGCGGCCGAGCCAGTGCACCGTGCGGTCGAGGTAGCGCGCCTCCTCGCGGTAGAGCTGCAGGAAGGCGCCGGTGACTTCCAGCACCTCCTCGCGCGTCTTCACCTTGCAGAGGAACTGCGCCACCTCGGTCTTGATGCCGCCGTTGCCGGCGACGTAGATCTCCCAGCCGGAATCGACGCCGATCACGCCGACGTCCTTGATGGTGGCCTCGGCGCAATTGCGCGGGCAGCCGGAGACGCCGAGCTTGGTCTTGTGCGGCGTCCACAGCCGCTCCAGGTCGCGCTCGAGGTCGATGCCCATGCCGGTCGAATCCTGCACGCCGAAGCGGCACCACTCCGAGCCGACGCAGGTCTTCACCGTGCGCAGGCTCTTGCCGTAGGCGTGGCCGGAGGGCATGCCGAGGTCGGCCCAGACGCCGGGCAGGTCCTCCTTCTTCACGCCGAGGAGGTCGATGCGCTGGCCGCCGGTGAACTTCACCGTCGGCACGGCGTATTTCTCCGCCACCTCGGCGATGCGCCTGAGTTCCGCCGGCGAGGTGACGCCGCCGTAGATGCGCGGCACCACCGAGAAGGAGCCGTCCTTCTGGATGTTGGCGTGCGCGCGCTCGTTGATGAAGCGCGACTGCGCGTCGTCCTTGCCTTCCTTCGGCCAGGCGCAGAGCAGGTAGTAGTTGAGCGCCTGGCGGCAGGACTGGCAGCCGGTCGGCGTGCGCCATTCGAGGAAGCGCATCGCCTCGGGGATGGTCAGCAGGCGGTTGTCGACGATGGCCTTGCGCACTTCCTCGTGCGTGTAGTCGGTGCAGCCGCACATCGGCTTCTTTTCCGCCGCCACCGGCTGGTAGGCGCCGCCGACCGCCGAGGCGAGGATCTGCTCGACCAGCCCGGTGCACGAGCCGCAGGAGCCGGAGGCCTTGGTGTGCCTGCGCACTTCCTCGAGGGTGAACAGGCCCTTTTCCTTGATGGCCTTGACGATGGCGATCTTCCTGATGCCGTTGCAGCCGCAGACTTCGAAGTCATCGGCCAGCTCCGCCGCGCGGTTCTTGCCCTCGTGGCCGGCGCCGCCTCTGTGCGACTGGCCGAGCATCAGGCGGTCGCGGATCGGGCCGACGCACTTCTTCTCCTTCATCAGCTGGAAATACCAGCCGGAATCGGCCGTGTCGCCGTAGAGCACCGCGCCGACGATCTTGTTGTCGCGCAGCACCAGCTTCTTGTAGACGCCGCCGCGCCTGTCGGCCAGCACGATCTCGTCGTCGTCCGCGCCGCCCGTGAAGTCGCCGGCGGAGAAGACGTCGATGCCCGTCACCTTGAGCTTGGTCGACACCGCCGAGCCGCCGTAGCGGGCGATGCCGAACTCGGCGAGGTGGTTGGCGGCCACCTTGCCCTGCTCGAACAGCGGCGCCACCAGACCGTAGGCAACACCGCTGTGGGCGACGCACTCGCCGACGGCGTAGATGCGCGGGTCGTAGGTCTGCATCGTGTCGTTGACGACGATGCCGCGGTTGCAGTGCAGGCCGGCTGCCTCGGCGAGCTTCGTGTCGGGGCGAATGCCGATGGCCATCACCACCAGCTCGGCGGGGATCTCGCTGCCGTCGGCAAAGCGCACGGCGCGACGCGGCCGCCGGACTTCTTCGTGCCCTTCACCAGCTCGACCGTCTGCTTCTCCAGCAGGAACGCGAGGCCACGCGCTTCGAGCGAGGCCTGCAGCATGTCGGCGGCGCTGCGGTCGAGCTGGCGCTCCATGATCCACGGCGCGAGGTGCACCACGGTGACCTCCATGCCGCGCGCCTTGAGGCCGTTGGCGGCTTCGAGGCCGAGCAGGCCGGCGCCGATCACCACGGCGCGGCCATGTCGCGGTAGGCCAGCACGCCGGGCAGGTCGTGGCCGGGGATGGGCAGCATCACCGGCGTCGAGCCGGTGGCGAGCAGCAGGCGGTCGTAGGCTTCCTCGCTGCCGTCGTCGGCGACGACCTTGCGCCGCACGCGGTCGATGCTCACGATCTTCCTGCCGCTGTGCAGCGTGATGCCGTTGTCGCGGTACCAGTCGACATCGTTGAGCATGATCTCCGGCAGCTTCATCTCGCCCGCCAGCACCGGCGAGAGCAGGATGCGGTTGTAGTTGCCGTGCGGCTCGGCGCCGAACACGCTGATGTCGTAGTGGTCCGGCGCGAGCTTGAGCAGCTCCTCGAGAGTGCGCACGCCGGCCATGCCGTTGCCGACGAGGACGAGCTTGGGTTTCTTCATGGGCCATCCGGGCAGTGCGCGGCAATGGTGCAAGGCGTCGCCCGGCGTGTGCCAAAGTGGTGCATGGTTGTGCGAAACTATCCCCATGGAAACCCTGCCGCTTTCCCGCAAGGGCACCTTCAAGGCGCGCGCCGTGCTGCTCGGCGAGCGCCTCGACCTGCGCGCCCTCGGCGACGCCAACGCCCTGGCCACCAGTCCGCTCGCGGTCGCGGTGCAGGGCGGCGGCGTGGCGGTGCTGTTCCGCTACGGCGTGGCGGTGTTCTTCGACGTCGCGGCGATGGAGGAGGTGTCCTTCCTCGAGCGGCTGCGGCCCTACGTGACGCGGCCCTACGAGCGGCCGGAGACGGAGGAGATCGCGATCGCCGTCGAGCCGCAGGCGAAAGACGGCGTCAGGCCGGGCAGCGTCGTCTTCGAGGGCTGCACCATCGAGCGCCTGCAGCTGGTGGCGGACATCCTTTCCAAGAGCGTGCTGCTGGCGCTCTACGAAGCGCGCGTCTCGGCCGAGTTCGACCGCGTCGAGCCGCTCGCCGCGGATCTCGCCGAACAGGGCCGCATCCCCGGCCAGGAGCGGGCGCTGCTGAAGAACATCGGCGCCATGCTGCTGATCGAGAGCCGCATGGTGGGGCGCGCCGAGATCAGCGAGAAGCCCGAGCTGCTGTGGGAGCAGCCGGGGCTGGAAGGCCTGTTCGTGCGCCTGCAGGACGAGTTCGAGATCCGCGAGCGCCACCTGGCGCTGGAACGCAAGATGAACCTGCTCTCGCACACCGCGCAGAGCGTGCAGCAACGATCTCGGCACGGCACAGCATCCGGGTCGAGTGGTACATCGTCATCCTCATCGTCTTCGAAATCATCCTGACGCTCTACGAGCTGTTCATTCGCCACTGAAGGAGATCTCATGAACATCGGATTCATCGGCCTCGGCCTCATGGGCCGCCCCATGGCCATCAACATCGCCCGCGGCGGCCACACGCTGCACATCTGGGCGCGCCGCGCCGCCTCGCTGGCGCCCTTCGCCGAGCTCGGGGCGCAGGCCCACGCCAGCCCGGCCGAGGTGGCGAAGCATGCCGACCTGGTCGTCACCATGGTGGCGGACGCGCCCGACGTCGAGGAGGTGACGCTGGGCGAGAACGGCGTCGCGGCGGGCGCGAAGAAGGGCCTGCTGGTGGTCGACATGAGCACCATCGCGCCGGCGGCGGCGCAGCGCATCGGCAAGAAGCTCGCCGACAAGGGCCTCGAGTTCCTCGATGCGCCGGTCTCCGGCGGCGAGGTCGGCGCCATCAACGCCACGCTGTCGATCATGGTCGGCGGCAAGGCGGCGGCCTTCGCGAAGATGAAGCCGGTCTTCGAGCTGATGGGCAAGAACATCGTGCACGTCGGCGACTCCGGCGCCGGCCAGGTGGCCAAGGCCTGCAACCAGATCGTCACCGGCATGGGCGTGGCGGCGGTGGCCGAGGCCTTCAATTTCGCGCGCAAGAGCGGCGCCGACGTCGCCAAGGTGCGCGAGGCGCTGATGGGCGGCTTCGCCTACAGCAAGATCCTCGAGAACCACGGCCAGCGCATGATCGACCGCAACTTCAAGCCCGGATTCAAGGCCTGGATGCACCAGAAGGACCTGCGCATCGTCATGGAAGAGGCGCACCGCCTCGGCCTGATGCTGCCGGGCGCGGCGGCGACCGCGCAGATGTTCAACGCCATGGTCGGTTCCGGCCACGGCGAGGAAGATTCGGTCGCCATGCTCAAATTGCTGGAGCGCATGTCGGATCCCCAGAAATGAAAGTGGGCTTCATCGGCCTCGGCGCCATGGGGCGGCCGATGGCCCTGCATCTCCTCGAAGCCGGGCACGAACTGTCGGTCTTCGCGCGGCGCGCCGAGGCGGCGCAGCCGCTGGTCGATGCCGGCGCAACGTGGCGTGCCTCGCCGGCGGAAGTGGCGGCGGCGAGCGAAGTGGTGTTCACCATGGTCACCACCGGCGCCGACGTCGAGGCGGTGGCGCTCGGCGAAGGCGGCATCATTCAAGGCGCCAGGGCAGGCACGGTGCTGGTCGACATGGGCACCATCCCGCCCGATACGGCGCGGCGCATCGCGGCCAGGCTGGCCGAACGCGGCATCGAGGCGATCGACGCGCCGGTCTCCGGCGGCGAGGTCGGCGCGCGGAATGCAACGCTGGCCATCATGGCCGGCGGCAAGGCGGAGGTTTTGGCGCGCGTGCGGCCGCTGCTGGAAAAGCTCGGCAAGACCCTCGTGCATGTCGGCCCCTCCGGCGCCGGCCAGGTGGCGAAGGCCTGCAACCAGATGATCATGGTGTCGTGCATCGAGGCGGTGGCGGAGGCGATGCTGCTGGCGCAGCGCGCCGGCGCCGACCCGGAGAAGGTGCGCCTGGCGCTTGCCGGCGGCTCGGCCGGCAGCCGCGTGCTGGAGGTGTTCGGCGCGAAGATGACGGCGCGCGACTTCAAGGCCGGCGTGGAGGCGCGCCTGCACCACAAGGACTTCGGCATCCTGCTGAACGAGGCGGTCAGCCTCGGCGCGCCGCTGCCGGTCGCGGCGCAGGTCTGGCAGCAGCTGAATGCGCTGATGGCGCAGGGCCGGGGGCGCGAGGATACCTCTGTTCTGCTCAAGGTGCTGGAGCGGGAATCGCAATGAGCCACGGCGGCAGCTGCCTGTGCGGCGGTCGCTCGCCGTCCCGCAGGGCCTGACTTTTCGCAACTGGATTCGGCATGCCCCGTTCACCGGATCAGGAAGCGGACAGCGCAGCACCGGCCCAGGCCCGCAGCCCAGGCGCAGCGGCGCCGGGACGGAGCGTGCGCAGTTCGAAGCCGGACGCCCGCAAGGCCTCGATGACGACGCCCGGGGCGCGCGCGACGTGGGACTGGCCTGGCTCGAGCACGATGTCCTCGCTGCCGTAGCGCTCGGTCAGCCAGAGGCAGCCGTGACGGCAGGTGATTTTCACGTTGGCATCATTCAGGGTCATGGATTCACGCCTGGCCAGGGCGATGCCGGCGGCACGGGTAGCGACGTTCATTTTTGTCTCCTTCTCTGCTAAGGTGAGGTGCATGGAAGGCATTTTGGTCTTGCACGCGAACGTCTTCAAACGATCATTTCTGATCCAATCCATGAGTTTTGGGAATGGGTAATCCGAGCCGGCTGCACTTTTCCCTGGATCTGCTCAAGGGCTTCGAGGCGGCCGCACGCCATCTGAGCTTCACGCGCGCCGCGAACGAACTGAGCCTGACCCAGTCGGCCATCAGCCGCGAGATCAAGCTGCTCGAGTCGCGGCTCGAGGTGCGCCTGTTCAATCGCATTCACCGCGGACTGGAACTCACCGACGCCGGGCTGGCCCTCTACCGATCCGTGAGCGAGGCGCTGCGCCTGATCGATCGGGGCATCGAGGCGGTAACCGGACCGGCCGGCGGCGTGGTGACCATCACCACCAACGTTCCCTTCGCCTCGTTCTGGGTCGTGCCGCGGCTGCCACGCTTCGCCGCCCTCTATCCGGACATCAGCGTGCGCGTGGCCGCCACCAACCGGGTGGTGAATCTCGAGCGCGAGCAGATCGACGTGGGCGTGCGCCACATCTCGGGCGGGACGCTGCCGCCCGGGGCGATCGAGCTGATGACCGAGCGGCTGTTCCCGGTCTGTGCGCCGCAGCTGCTCAGGCGCCGCGACCGGCCGCTGAAGAAGCCGGAGGATCTTGCCAGGCACACGCTGCTGCTGTATGCCCCCGACGACATGCCCCAGCACTGGAGCGACTGGCCGCGCTGGCTCGAGGCGATGAAGCTGGCGGGGCCCGCGCCCGCCGCGACGCTAAGCTTCGGCCACTACGACCAGGTCATCCAGGCGGCGCTCGACGGTGCCGGCGCCGCCCTCGGGGGGAATTTGCTGGTGCAGCGGCACCGCGACGGGGGCAGGCGGGTGGCGCCGTTCGGACGGGATCGCAGCGTTGCCATCGGCGGTCGCTATGTCGTCACGACCGCGGCGCACGCCGCGGAGCGGCCGTCGGTGCGTGTTTTCGTCGACTGGCTGCTGGGCGAGGCGGCCACGGGGTAGGTCGCGCGTGCATTGCGCAAGTGGTACGGTCCGGCCCCGCTCCGGCAAACGTCGAATGCCATGCAATGCCTCTGGAACGAAGCCGGCGCCGCGCGCTGGAAGGCGAATCGACTACCGCTGCTGCCCGTAAGTCCTGAACTTCTCCAGCACGACTTCCATTTCCGCGTCGTCGAGCAGCACCGGCCGGCCGACCTGCAGGGCGCGCCAGTACTGCTCGCACAGCGATTCGAACTCGACGGCCAGGTCCAACGCCTGGCGCAGGTCGCGGCCGAACACCAGCATGCCGTGGTTGGCGAGCAGGCAGGCGCAGCGGCCGTCGAGCGCAACGAGCGCGGCATCGGACAATGCCTGCGTGCCGAAGGTGGCATAGGCGGCGCATCTTACGGTGCTGCCGCCGAAGCGCGCGATCATGTAGTGGAAGGGCGGGATGTCGGCGCCGATGCAGGCCAGCGCGGTGGCGAAGGGCGCGTGGGCGTGGACGATGGCGCCGGCCTCGGCGCGGGCGGCGTAGAGGTCGCGGTGGAAGCGCCACTCGGAGGAGGGCTGGCGCGCGCCCTGCCAGCTGCCGTCCATGGCCATCGGCACGATGTCGCCCGGCTGCATCGCCTCGCAGTCGAGGCCGGTCGGGGTGACGAGGAAGCCGTCCTGCCAGCGCGTGCTGACGTTGCCGGCGCTGCCGCGGTTGAGGCCCTGCGCCGCCAGGGTGCGGGCGGCGGCGACGATGTCTTCGCGCCAGGCCGTTTGCGTCATGCCCGCTCCGCAAACAAGGCGGACAACTCGCCGGGCGCGCAGACGCCGCGCTCGGTGACGATGCCGGTGATGAAGCGCGCCGGGGTGACGTCGAAGGCGGGATTGGCGACGGCGGTCGCGTCCGGCGCGATGGCCACCGTGGCGTGCACGCCCTTGCGGTCGAGGCCGCCGACGTGGCGCACCTCGCTGCCGTCGCGCTCCTCGATGGGAATCTGCGCGCCGTCGGGGCAGTCGCGGTCGATGGTCGACAAGGGCGCGGCGACGAAGAACGGCACGCCGCTGTCGGCCGCCGCCAGCGCCTTCAGGTAGGTGCCGACCTTGTTGGCGGTGTCGCCGTTGGCGGCGATGCGGTCGGCGCCGACGATGACCAGGTCCACCGCGCCCTGCTGCAGCAGCTGGCCGGCGGCGTTGTCGGCGATGAGGGTGTGCGGCATGCCGGCCTCGCGCAGTTCCCAGGCGGTGAGCAGGCCCTGGTTGCGCGGCCGCGTCTCCGACACCCAGACATGCACCGGCAGGCCGGCCGCGCGCGCGGCGTACACCGGCGCCAGCGCCGTGCCCCAGCCGGCGGTGGCGAGCCAGCCGGCGTTGCAGTGGGTCATCAGGTTCACCGGGCGGCGCGCGATTCCCTCGATCAGGGCCAGGCCGTGGCGGCCGATCTGCCGGTTGGCGGCGGCGTCCTCGGCGGCGATGGCGCGCGCCTCGGCCCAGGCGGCGGCGCGGCGCTGGGCGACGGGCAGCGGCAGCAGGCGCCCGCGCATGCGCGCCAGCGCCCAGTGCAGATTGACCGCCGTCGGGCGCGTCGCCGCGAGCGTCTCGCAGGCCTGCAGCAGGCGCCTTGTTGCCGGCGCCGTCCTTCAGCGCCAGCGCGATGCCGTAGGCGGCGGTGACGCCGATCAGCGGCGCGCCGCGCACCTGCATGGCGCGGATGGCGTGGGCGGCGTCGGCGAGCGAATTCAGGTGCCGCGTCGCGACCTGGTGGGGCAGCAGCGTCTGGTCGAGGATGAGGACTGAATCGCCTTCCTCGCGGATCGTGAACAGGCGGTTGGAAATCATGGTCGCCGATTGTATCCCACTGCCAACCGCCACCCACCGTGGCACAATTGCCCATGCCGAATTTTCCCGCCCCCATCGAATCGCGCCTGCCCTGGGTGGGCACCACCATCTTCAGCGTCATGTCGCGCCTGGCGGCGCAGCACGGCGCCCTCAACCTGTCGCAGGGCTTCCCGGATTTCTCGGCGCCGCAGGCGCTGTTCGACCTGGTCGCCAAGCACATGCACGCCGGCGCCAACCAGTACGCGCTGATGGCCGGCGCACTGCCCCTGCGCGAGGCCATCGCGGAAAAGGTCGCCGTGCTCTACGGGCTGACTTTCGACGTCGAGCAGGAGATCACCGTCACGGCGGGCGCCACGCAGGCCATCTTCACGGCGGTGGCGGCGCTGGTGCGGCCGGGCGACGAGGTGATCGTCTTCGAGCCGGTGTACGACTCCTATGTGCCGTCGATCGAACTGAACGGCGGGCGCGCCGTGCCGCGCGGCTGACTTTCCCGGACTACCGTCCCGACTGGGAAGCAGGTGCGCGCACTGATTACGCCACGCACGCGCATGATCATCATCAACTCGCCGCACAACCCGAGCGGTGCGGTGTGGACGGCGGAGGACATGCAGGCGCTGGAGGCGCTCGTGCGCGGCACCAATATCGTGATCGTATCCGACGAGGTGTACGAGCACATCGTCTTCGACAACCGCCGTCACGAGAGCGTGGTGCGCTACCCGGGCCTGGCGGAGCGCAGCTTCGTCGTCTCCTCGTTCGGCAAGACCTACCATGTCACCGGCTGGAAGATCGCCTATTGCCTGGCGCCGCGCGAGCTGATGGCGGAGTTCCGCAAGGCGCACCAGTTCGTCGTCTTCTGCGTGAACCACCCGATGCAACTGGCGCTGGCGGAGTTCATGCAGGACAAGGAACGCTATCTCGGCCTCGCCGACTTCTATCAGGAGAAGCGCGACTTCTTCCGCAAGCAACTCGAGGGCTCGCGCTTCGAACTGCTGCCCTGTCCGGGCACCTACTTCCAGTCGGTGCGCTACGACGCCATCTCCAACGAGCCGGATCGCGCCTTCGTCGAGCGACTGACGAAAGAGTACGGCGTGGCGGCGATTCCCTTCTCCGCCTTCTATCGCGATGGCCACGACGCATGTGACGATGGGGTGATCCGCTTCTGCTTTGCCAAGAGCGAGGACACGCTGGCGCGGGCGGGCGAAAAGCTGCGGGCGGTTTGACTACTTTTCTTCCAGGGGCACGCGCACGCAGGCCACCGTGCCGCCGCCGGGCCGCGCCTCTAGGCCGACCGTCCAGCCGTTTGCCGTGGCCAACTGCCGCACGATGGCCAGCCCCAGGCCGCTGCCCCCGGTGCGGCTGCTGCGCGAGGGCTCCAGCCGGTAGAAGGGGCGGAACACGGCCTCGCGTTCCTCTTCCGGAATGCCCGGCCCGCGATCCAGCACGCAGATCTCGGCACTGTTTTCCTCGATGCGGTATTCGATGTCCACGGGCTGCTCGCCGCCGTAGCGCAGCGCGTTGTCGACCAGGTTCGAGAGGATGCGCTTGAGTGCCAGCGGCCGCACGCGCAGGTGGCAGTCCGGCCCCTTGCGGCCGCGGATGTCGGCGCCGGCGCCGGTGAACTCCCCGGCGACTTCCGCCAGCAGGTCGCACAGGTCGAGTTCGACCGAGTCCTGCTCGGCGAAATCGCGGCTCACCTCCAGGCAGCGGGCGATCAGCTGGTTCATTCCCTCGACGTCGTGCAGGACGCGATCGAGGAGGTCGCGCTCGGGTTTTCCGAGAGCATGCCGAGCGCCAGCTGGATGCGCGCCAGCGGCGTGCGCAGGTCGTGCGAGATGCCCGCCAGCAGGGTGGTGCGGTTGGCCAGCAGTTCTTCCACCTGCACGCCCATGCGGTTGAATTCGCGCGCCAGGGTGGCGAGTTCCGCCGGTCCGGTTTCCGGCAGCGATTCGGGACGCTGGCCCTTGCCGATGTGCTGCGTCGCCGCAGCAAGCCGCGAGAGGGGATCGATCAGCCAGCGCGCCAGCCAGGCAGATGTGATCAGCGTGACGACGGTGCCCACCGACAGAATCAGCACCATGGCGAGCCAGGGCTGCACATCGATGCGGCTGGCGGGGAAGCCGACGCGCACGGTTGCGCCGGCCGCGGGCAGGTCCGCCCAGTACCACTTCTCGCCATCCTCGCCACGGCTGGCGCGCAATTCGATGACCGCTCCGGTGCGGGTGCCGAGGGACGCTTCGAGCAGCTGGAAATAAGGCAGCAGGCGCGTGAAGCCGGCCGTCTCGCCGGGCGGGTCCTGCACCTGGATGCGGTGCAGACGGCCGATGCGCTCCTGCAACCAGGGCCGCTCGGAAACCGGTTCGGCCTGCCAGGCCTGGGCCGTATCCACCAGCAGCGCGGCGAAATCGCTGGTGGCATGCCGCCCCAGCGGAATCAGGGCGAAGTAGGTGATGACGGCGATGGTGAAGATCTGGAAGGCGAAGGAGACCAGCGCGATGACCAGCGCGGTGCGTCCGAATAGCGTTTGCGGCGCAATCATGGCCGACGAGTGCCGCCGGGCGAGAAGAGGTAGCCCTCGCCCCAGATGGTGCGCAGGTAGACCGGGTGCGCCGGATCGGGCTCGATCTTGCGGCGCAGGCGCGTGACGCGCACGTCGACCATGCGGTCGAAGGGCGCGCTCGTAGCCCTTGAGCAGTTCGACCAGGGCATCGCGGCCGAGCACGCGGTCGGGATTTTCCAGCAGCACCTTGAGCAGGGCGAATTCCGCGCCGGAGATGTCGACTTCCTCGTTGTTGCGCATCAGGCGGTGTGCGTCGAGATCGACCTCGAAGGGGCCGAAGCGACGGATGCGCCCGCTGGGTGCAACCGGCTGCCGGCGCCGCAGCACCGCCGCCACGCGCGCCAGCAACTCGCGGTGGCTGAAGGGCTTCGGCAGGTAATCGTCGGCGCCGACTTCCAGGCCGACGATGCGGTCGACCTCCTCGCCGCGCGCCGAAAGCATGATGATCGGCGGGCCGCCGTGGGTGCCCAGATCACGCGCGAGCGTGAGCCCGTCCTCGCCCGGCAGCATGACATCGAGCAGGATGAGGTCGACGGGATGGGCGGCCAGGTGCTGCTTCATCGCGCGACCTTCGGCGACGCCCGCCGACTCATATCCGTTGTCGGCGAGATAGCGCACCAGCAGGTCGCGCAGGCCCTCGTCGTCGTCCACCACCAGTATGCGACCGCGGCATTCAGCCATTCCCTGGATCACTCCCCTTGTAACAACTTGTAACAATTGCGGCCCTCCTGCAACAGCGCGGAAACCGCTACTCCCCAAACTTCACGTGCCGAAAAACATAACACAAGAAGGGGAAAGAAATGACCATACGCGTCGCTGCGCTCGCCGCCCTGTTTCTGTTGACGTCCTTGCCGGCTGCGGCCGAGCAGGTGGGCGCGCGCGCCAAGGGCGGGTTCCCGGAGTCCTTCTTCATCGAAAAGATCCCGCGCGCCGAGGCCAAGTCGACGGCGGAGAAGCTGGCGCGGTCGGTCATCGCCGCGCGGCTGATCATCTTCGCCTACGCCGGCAAGTTCGTCGATCCCAGCCTGGGCGACAAGGGTTTCTCCGGCGAAGTGTTCGAGACGCAATGGCGCGCCGCGCTCGAGCCGGAAATGATCGACGCCACGCCGAACCAGAAGCGCCTGTTCGAAAAGCTCATCTGGGCCGGGCGCCAGGTCATGGACAACAACCAGGACCGCATCAACACCAAGGGCGTCGGCTGGAAGAACTTCCTGCCGGCGAAGTGGGAGCGCGAGATGGGCCAGGTGTTCACGGCCAAGACCGGCATCGTCATCAAGCAGCCCGGCCGCGCCTACCGCAGCCGGTGAACGTGCCCGACGACACCGAGCGCGCCGCGATGGAGCACTACATCAAGGCCGGCCACGGCGAGAACAAGCCGCTGATGTCCACCGCCCAGTGGGGCAAGCAGACCGTCTACCGCCACATCGAGCCGATCCGCCTGATGCCGCCCTGCCTGCCCTGCCACGGCAAGCCGAAGGGCGAGCTGGACATCGTCAACTTCGAGAAGGACGGCCTGGAGAACGGTGACCTCATCGGCCTGATGAGCGTGACCATCGCGGTGAAAGACTGACTTTTTTATCCATACGAAAAGGGAACACGTAAATGAGAACAGCAAAACGGGGTGTCGTTGCAGCGGTCGTGGCGCTTGGCCTGGGATTGGGCGGGGCGGCATGGGCGCAGGCGCCGTCCAAGGCGGACATGCAGCGCGGATCGGAAATCATGCAGAAGCAGGCATGGCGCGGGCGCCTGGAGAAGGCCAAGGCGCTGTCGCCGGAGATCAAGCAGTTCCTCGTCAAGATCGCCCTCAAGCATTCGCGCCACAGCGAGACGCTGACCCTGCGCCAGGTGATGGCGGAAATCCTCGCCGACTACCAGGCCATCGCCGTGGCGATAGCCACCGACAATGGCGACCTCGCCTCCGAAGCGGCGCGCCGCCTGGCCAACCATCGCCTGCCGCGCGGCGGCATGCTGCCCTACCTGCCGCTGGAGAAGGTCACGAGCAAGGACCTCTCCCTCCTGCCTGCCATGGAGGACATCATCGAGGTCGGCGCCATCCGCCTGGCCGAGGCAGCCGAGAAGGGCGACATGGGCACGGCCGCCCAGCAGCTTGGCGCCATCACGGGCGGCTGCGTCACCTGCCATGCCCACTTCCGCGGCCAGCCCGGCATGTCGGCGCGGCTGAAGAAATAACTTCGCACGACACATACGCTCGGAGGAAACATGACAGTCGATCGCATCGTGCATCTCGTCGCCGGACTGATGGTGCTGCTGGGCCTGGCGCTGTCGCATTACGTGCATCCCTACTGGATCGCACTGCCGGCCTTCGTCGGGCTCAACCTGGCGCAAAGCGGGCTCACCCGATTCTGCCCGCTGGCCTTTTTCCTGAAGAAGGCCGGCGTCAAGGAAGAAAACTGCTGTTCATAAAAGAAACCAGCTCTGGGAGGAGAAAACATGAGAACCGACAAAACAAAATCGATGGTATCGCTGGCCGCGGCGTTCGCGGCGCTGGGCCTGTCCGGTCAGGCGGCCGCGGCGGACTGGGTCATGGGGCAGGCGATGGAGCCGCCGAGCAGCACGCACCGCGTCTTCGGCGTGGCACAGGTGTCCTACACCAATCTTTACGGCTGCGACAAGATGCAGGGACTGGTCAATCCCGGCACCGGCAGCAGCAACGACGGCCCACGGCCTGCTCAACGGTTCCTACAACGCGCTGTGCCGCGTTGGGCCCGAGCTGCGCGACAAGAATGCCGGCTTCAACCTCGACAACCTCGCCATCGGACTGCGCGGCAATCTCATTCCCGGCAAGATCAACTACTTCCTGATGGCGAACTTCGGTCAGAACGCCGCCAACTACGAGCCGCTCGACACCTCGCGCGACCATGTCGTCAGCCTGACCGACGCGACCATGACCTTCAGCTACATCCCCGGCGTGCGCGTGCGCGCCGGCCTGATGCGCAAGCCCGGCCCGGAGGAGCTGTACCAGGCGGTCGATGCGAACAGCTACATGTGGCCGACCGACTTCATCGCCCGCGTGCAGACCGAGAAGTTCGTCCATACCAACACCAAGGGCACGACGCCGATCCCCGGCCAGAGCTACGGCGCCGGCTCCGCCTCGTACAGCGGTTGGGACGCCGATGCCGGCCGCGACTGGGGCATCCAGTTCTTCGACGCCTTCAAGACCGGCAAGTGGACACACACCTACGCCGTCATGGTCGGCAACGGCAGCGGCATCCACAGCGTGAGGGACTACAACAGCGAGAAGGACCTCAACCTCTACTTCTCCACCGAGTACGACCTGCCCGGCGGCAAGGGGCCGAACAAGCACGGCGTCAAGGGCTATGTCTACCAGCAGCGCGGCACGCGCAACTTCCAGATCAACGCCGCCGGCGACCACAGCAGCGATTTCGACTTCACGCGCCACGGCTTCGGCATCAAGGCGCTCGGCGAGATCTTCGGCGAAGGGCGCGGCAAGCACCGCCTCGGCCTCGACCTGATGTACGCCAACGGCATGATCTTCTACACGCCGACCGGCAACGTGGTTGACGGTGCCTTCGGCGGCCAGATCCAGATCGCCGCGGAAAAGGGCAACAAGGCGCGCGGCCTGACGCTGGACTACGGCTGGTACCTCAACGACAAGTGGAACTTCGGCGTGCGCTACGCGCAGCACGACGTGCTCTACAAGACCATCGGCACCGCACTCTGGAACGATGCCGACGAACGCGTCATCAAGCAGCTCACCTTCGCGGTGAACTACAACTACTCGCCGGCGACGCGCCTGACCTTCAACATCGAGCCGCGCGACGCCGATGCGCCGAATCCGGTGACCGTCGGACCCTCGGCCGCCTTCCGGGCGCGCGCGACGAACAACGCCGGCATCGTCACCGGTGCCGTCGGTGCCCGCTTCGGCGTGCAACTCACCCACCAGTTCTGAGCGGAACGGGTGATGAAACGCACCATCCGCATCCTGGCCGCCGTCCTGCCGGGGCTGACTTTCGCCGCGACGGCCGGCGCCCAGGGGGTGGCCGGCCCGCAGGCACCGCCGGACTACTCGGCCTTTCCCTGCCTGAGCTACTCGCAAGCCTGCGGCAAGGTCGCCACGCGGCCGCCGGTGAAGAAGGCGCTCGACGGGCCCCTCGGCGGTAACGCCGAGAAAGGCAAGCAGCTCGCCTTTGC
>JADJBM010000026.1 GCA_016703785.1 Betaproteobacteria bacterium | reverse complement strand
CAATCTGGCTTGCATCTGTGATCACATATCTGATATCATAGATCCCGATCAGGAAGAGGAAGGCGTGTTGGAGCCCATGGCGAATGCAAGCCGCCAGGTTCGCGTTCCTGTGTTGACCATGGCGCAGTACGAAGCGCTGATCGAAGCCCGCGTTGCCGTCGAAGGCCACGCGGCATACCTTGCAGCGATCCGTATCAACGAAGCAGGATTGAAAGAGTTTGCCGGCGCCAACAAGCGGCTGCTCCAGGCAACGCAGCGCGAGGATCATGAAGGGACCATGCAGGCCAACCAGGAAGTTCACTTCAGCATCTACCGGCTGCGCGATCGCCGAAGCTGCTGCAACTGATTGAAAACCTTTGGCAGCAAAGCGGCCCCTATCTTTCGTCCATACAGATGGCGATGGCAGCGAACGAGTCGATGCGCGGACACGACTTCGGAGCGAGCAGCACGACCTCATCTACAGCGCACTCGAACGGCGCGACGGCGAAGCCGCCAAGGCGATGCTGGTCGAAGACATTGAGTATTTCGCTCGGATCTATCGCGAATTGCTCCCTTCTTCGAGGGGTAAGCCGGTATGCTTACTGCCGCCGACAAGCCCTGACAACAATCCCAAGCTCTGCATTCAAAGGAAATCTAATCATGCGATTCAAAGACAAAGTAGCCGTCGTGATCGGGGATCTCAAGGCATCGGGGAAGCGATCTCTGAAGCTTTCGTGAAAGAAGGCGCACGCGTTGCTGTCGTTGCGTCAAGCAGCCCTGAAAAGGCGAATGCCGTGGCAAGACGTCTGTCTGCGTCCGAATCGCAAACCCGTGGTTATGTGGCCGATGTGCGCGATGCGCTCCAGGTTGACGAAATGATCCGCAAGGTGATACAGGAATTCGGTCGCATCGACATCCTGTTGAACTGTGCCGGCGTGTTCTATCCCACGCCCATCGGCGCCACGCAGCCAGAGGATTTCTCCCGCATGGTTGACATCAACTTGAAGGGAACCTGGAACTCCATCAATGCCGTGGCACCTGGCATGAAGGCGCAAAAATACGGAAAGATCGTCAACATCGCGTCGGTGTGCGGAATCATGGGCTTTGGCTCCTTCGCTGCATATTGCGCCACGAAAGCGGCCATCATCATGATGACGAAATCCCTGACGATGGAACTTGCGCCGCACAACATCAACATCAATGCGATCGGCCCGGGCAATACAGCAACCCCGATCAACGAATACATTCGAACCGATCCCGCTTATGCGAACGTGCTGGCCGACATCATCGCTAGCACGCCCAGCGGCAAAGCCTATTCATCGGTGGAGGACATCGCGAACGTCGCTCTCTTCCTGGCATCGGATGCTGCGCGTGCCATGCATGGAAGTTTTGTGCTGGCCGACGAAGGGTATTCGTCAGGTGCCGACTTCTCGACGACAAAATGAGACTGACCTCTGTCTGCAACAACTACCGCTCGAATCAGAGTTCAAACCTGCCTCTGAAACCTTGCAAGACGAGTGCTAGGTCTGCTACTCTCGAAAACCTGTGTCATCAGACCTGATCGGCTCGCCGCGCTACACCAAACGATGGCATCTGTTGCCCGCCCGAATTTCGATTCGGAGGTGGTAGGGGTTCCTTTTTCTCCATTTAATCTGATAGCCGGTTGCAGATACTCAGTTTGGTATGAAAAAGGGCAATTGAGGTCTGATATTACGTTGTTCAGAGTAGTCGGCCGTCAAATCCTATCTGCTACTAACTTTTCTACTTGGCACCATGCCTGCTCAGCTAAGGGGCGCGCACGCTTGCCGGTGTCGATAGCTTCCTGGCTGGACGCGCCATGATGCCCTGCAATATCCCGGCAAGACGGAACATGTTGAAGGCTAAGTAATACTCCCACTCGGCGGCCGGAATCGACGTGCGTCCGGTGCGTTGGCAATAGAGGGCGACGTACTCCTGCTCGCTCGGGATGCCGAGGGCAGCGAGGTCGTGGCCCTGCAGGCCGCGAAACTGTCCGGGCGACAGGCGCCAGGCCATGCAGTGGTAGGCGAAGTCGGAGAGCGGATGGCCGAGGGTGGACAGCTCCCAGTCGAGCACGGCGAGGATGCGCGGCTCGCTCGGATGGAAGATGACGTTGTCGAGGCGGTAGTCGCCGTGCACGATCGACGTCTCGTCGCCGGCCGGGATGTTCGCCGGCAGCCAGGCCATGAGGTTGTCCATGGCCTCGATCCTTTCCGTCTCCGAGGCGCGGTACTGCTTGCTCCAGCGGTCGATCTGGCGCGCAAAGTAGCTGCCCGGCTTGCCGTAGTCGGCCAATCCTACTGAAGCGTAGTCCACATTGTGCAGGGCGGCGATGACGCGGTTCATCTCGTCGAAGATGGCCGTGCGTTCGGCAGGGGCCAGCCCAGGCAGCGCCGGGTCCCCACAGGATGCGGCCTCGACGTAATCCATCATATAGAAGGCGGTGCCGATGACGCGTCGTCCTCGCACAGGGCGCAGCTCTTCGCCACCGGCACGTCGGTCTGCGCCAGCGCGGAATCACGCGGTACTCGCGGTCGACGGCGTGCGCGGAAGGCAGCAGCTTGCCCGGTGGCTTGCGCCGCAGACATAGCGCTACCGCCAGCACTGAGAAGATATGTTGGATTCGACTGCCCACCCTCGAACTTTTCTATCTTGAACTCACCTGAGAAATCTTTCAGGTATGTCCGAAGATACTCGCCCAAGCGCCCCGTGTCGTTGGCAAACTCTGGAACTAAAGGATAAGTGATTATCCGATCGTTTTCCATGACATCCAGATTAGATCCGCCGGTCGTTTGCACAAGCATTGTCCCTTGAGAATGTCACTGCAACCCGTAGGCATGTTTATAACCATCGGCGTACTTGGGGTTCGCGCCAAGCCTTTAGGCGATGCACGCCCCGCCGTCGACCGCGATGGTTTGGCCGGTGATGTGGCGCGAGGCTTCCGAGGCGAGGAACACTACCGTGCCCATCAGGTCCTCGTTGCCGCCGAGGCGCGCCAGCGGCGTCACGGCGACGATGTGGTCGCCGATCTGGTCGAGCAGGCCCCGCGACATCTTCGAGGGGAAGAAACCGGGACAGATGGCGTTCACGTTGATGTTGTAGCGACCCCACTCCGAGGCCAGGGTGCGCGTAAAGTTCACCGCCGCGCCCTTGCTGGTGTTGTAGGCGATGGTGTACATGCCCTGCGGGCTGCCGGAGAGGCCGGCGACCGAGGCGATGTTGATGATCTTGCCGGACTTCTGCGGGATGAAGCAGCGCTTGCCGACTTCCCGGCTGAGATAGAACATGGCGTTGATGTTGAGGTTCATCACCTTGTTCCAGGCCTCGTCGGGATAGTCCTCGGCCGGCGCGCCCCGGTGGCGCCGGCGTTGTTGACCAGGATGTCGATCGTGCCGAACTTCGCCAGCACGGCATCCACCATGCCGGGATCTGGTCGAACTTCGACAAGTCGTTGGTGACGCTCATCGCCTCGATGCCCTTGGCCTTGAGGTGCGCCTCGGCTGTCTTTCAGTTCGTCGGTCTTGCGCGCGGTGATCGCCACCCTGGCGCCCATCTCGCCCAGCGCCTCGGCCATCTGCAGGCCGAGCCCGCGCGAGCCACCGGTGATGAGGGCGACCTTGCCGGTGAGGTCGAAAAGTTGTTTTGTACTCAAAATAATTCCTCTATTGTCGCCAGTTGCTGAATTACTTTAACGCATTAGTTTGCGAGGCTATCTCTTCCTAATGCTCTCTACATCGGGGCGATCTTTTTCATTCAAATCATGTAACTGTTGCGCCATGTGGCCATTACTCCCTGCGGGAATACATAATGAAATGGGGCTACTACTTACGTGAACACGCGATCTGCGATGGCGGAAGAACCACACTGACAGATTCCAGGCTACTGGAATGAAAAGCGCTAGCGCGAGCGATTGCTATACCGAGTGGTAGGATTGCTATGGACAGCGCGAATAAACCACCACCAATGCCAAACAGTCCCCACAGCCCGTTAGCGATCACCGCCGCGCTCGCATGCCCACCGATCCGTGTGTGTAGTATGAGCATCGTGCAAGTCGTTGATATCGGATACACAGCTAGCATGCCGGTTGCGCCAGGTCCGGCCCAGTGGCTCAATCCGAGCACTGTCCCCATTAGGGCGCATACAAGTGCCGTGCGCAACGGTAATTCGTACCATTGTCGTGCAACGCGTTGTACCTCCACTTCTCGAAACTTCGGCTGAGCCACAAGCACACCGGATAGACGAGAAGATTGAGTAGGCCGGGCACCAACTACTGTCCATGTGACCGAAAGAAGAAGGCCAGGCGAGCCCGATCCAGCAGGAGATAGCCACTATCAGACTGATGACAAGCCCTCGTGTTTGCGCCATCACGAGATAAATGAGCATAATACTGCGCTGGCCGTTGTTTGACCGCTAGGGCCACTTTGCACCGGCAGCGATGTAGTCGGCGTTGTGATCAAGGGAAAGGGAAGACATACGCTGGCCATACTGTGACAGGTAGGGTAACGACAAGCGCCCCTAAGAGCGGCCCAGAGCGCTCAACCACTACTGAGGCTGATACGACGATGCCAGCGGTCAAGACCAGCTTGACCCCGAGCATCAAACCAGAATGCGAGATCGTGAGAGATGGCGCTATATCCTCAAACCAGCACCAAATGCCGTCTGCACAGAACCACATAAATACTGCACGTAGTCCAACATTACATTTTTCCTATACGGCCGATTAGAAAGTAGATGGATAGTTTGCCGTATCACCAATCTATTTGCCTGGTATGAGTGTACGTCCGCGCTGCGCTTGCTCAATCTGGGGAAGAATGGCGCAGCCGGCCATAGGCCTGTCTGTAACGCCAACGCGTAGCGTTCTGACAGCCCTGCCTGACGCATCTTCCTGGCGGTGATTTGATAATCGTAGTCGAGCGGGTGCAGTTCAATACATAACTTGCCGTGGTATGGTGTGATGGTGCTATACCATGTTCGGTGCGTACCGTCGTTAGCAGGAATACCTATAGCGCCAGCATTGTGCCAAAGGCGGCCATCGACAATCTCGGTGAAAGGCAGTCCACAGTGGCCACTAAGTACACCATCGCAACCGGTGGCTTCAATTTCCTTGTACTTGATGTCCGGTGGCGTCGAAGCAACAGAGTACTCGTTTATGCGATGCGCACCGCCGTGGACAACAGCCAGTCGCCGACCACCGATATCCAAATGTAGTCGGCGGGGCAGCGCACGCATCCAGGAGCGAGTGTCGTCGTCCATCATTCTGTTAGCAAAGTCATACCACTGATGGAGAGCAA
>JADJBM010000025.1 GCA_016703785.1 Betaproteobacteria bacterium | reverse complement strand
CGATGGCGTTTTCCGGTGCGCCGGGCGTCGCGCCGGGCAGTTCCACCCGCAGGGCGAATCCGGTCGTTACCCTGGACAGCTTTTCGTGCCATTCCAGTTGGGGCGTGCCCTCGGCGTTCAGGCCGGTCACTACATAGAAGCGCGCCTTCAACTGTTCGAACTGCTCGCGGTCGATTTTTTCGCCCTTGAACGGGCCGAAGTTGTTCGCCTCATCGAACCAGCGCGGCGGCAGCGTGTCGTCCTTGGCGCGCAGGCCGAGGCGGAAGTTGAGCATGTGCTCGATGCCGGTGACGTTGCGGCCGATCTCGTCCATGTCGGCTGGCGAAAGCGTGGTGCCGGTCATGGTGTTGACCTGTTCGGCGAAATCCGCCGTGTCAGGGCAGGGTAGGGGAGTTGAACAGCTTGGTATCGAAGCGGGACATGCCGACCGAGGTCGCCGACGGCGAAGGGGTGTTCTCGACCCTTGCGCACGGCGAATTCCTTGCCTTCATAGGGAGTTCCGGTTTGGCCGAAACGGTGCCGCCGTAGAGCGCGGTCTTGAAAGCCGGATCATCATTTACGCGGGCGTTGATCTCCAGCGTGACGCGGTTTCTCAGGGTATTCATGCCGCGCGTGGCGACCGAGAGGCCGAGGGCGAAGGCCTTGAGGATGCGTGCATCGTGCGGATCGGACTGGAACAGGCCTTTCACCGACATGCGGTATTGGGCCGCTTCCTGCGGGTAGTGTCCCTTTTCGATGGCACGGGTTGAGTCGGCAATGACGTTGCCGAATCCTTCCCGCTTCGCCGTCAGGAACAGCAGCTGCTCGATGGCGTCGTAGTTACCCCAGGAAAGGTCCAGCCCGCCTGTTTCCTTCTGCGTGATGATGCCGCGCTGGTAGAGTTCCATGGCCCAGGCGATGGCGCCGCCGGAACTGGCCGAATCCAGGCCGAGGTCGTTGAGGATGTTGTTCAGGCGCAGGACGTGCTCCGGCTCCTTGATGCCGATGTTCGGGCCGAACTTGCCGAGCGTGACGTACTCGGGGCCGTCGCCCTTGTCGTAGCGGTCGTACTGGCCGTCGCCCTTGATGCCGTTGTAGGTCTTCTTGCGCTCGTGCTCGACCTCGGCCTGGGCCTTGTCGTAGCTGGCGTTGCCCTTCAGGCCTTTCAGCGCATGCGCCCCCCAGCCGCCCTTGCCTTCGGGCGTCATGTCGTTGAGGTTGCGGCAATGCACCGGGCACTTGAAGCAGCCGTCCATGCCGGGACGATAGACATCGAAGTTGTCCGCGTCGAGCGATTCACCCCAGGTGGTTTCCTGGTTGTTCTTGGTGCCCATGGCGCCGAGCACGCGGCTCGGCTTGTAGAGGAAGGGCGTACCGACCATTTTCAGAGCGTTCTTGATGACGGAGGTGCCGGTGATCTTCTTGCCGATGGCCTTGTTCTGCGTCCTGGCATCGGCGGGCAACGCGATTTCCGGCGGGCGGCCATGGATCATGATCGCTTTCAGATTGTGGGCACCCATCTTGGCGCCGCCGCCGCCGCGCGCCCAGATGGCCTTGATGCCGCCCATGATGCCGGCGCACAACACGCCGTTCTCGCCAGCGCTGGTGATGCGCGCCAGCGCCATGTCCTTGCGTTCCTTGCACTTGAAGTCGCGTTCGACGGCGGCGGCAGTGTCCAGGTTGTTCAGGCCGGAATAGGGCGTGGCGTCCTCGAAGGTGATTTCATCCTGGGCGATGCGCAACAGGGTCCATTGCGCCGCCTTGCCGAAGAGCACCAGGTGGTCGTAGCCGTGGCGCTTGAGGAAGGCGGGGAAGTAATCGCCGCCGTTGGCATCGAGAATGGCGTAAGACTCGGGCGACTTGCTGGTGAAGTTGCCGCGCGTGGCCGAGGGCATCACGCTGGTCAGCACGCCGGAGCCGAAGATCAGCGGGATCTCCGGGTCGAGGGCATCCTTTTCCTCCTGCAGGAGGTTGTAGAGCAGCCACATGTTGGCGCCGCGGCCGCCGAGGAAATGCGTAAGCACCTCGGCCGGCAGGTATTTGCGGCGTGTTTCCTTGCGTTCCAGGTCGACGAACAGGGTGGCGCCCTGCGTTGTGAACTGCGGGGTGTCGTGGAGCCGGGTGCAGAGCCGGTCGACCAGGGTATGGATGCTCATGGTTGCCTCCTGAGGCGAGTATGCGTCCAAGCTAACATGGGTTTTTTTGTCCGGACTTGATCCAGGTCAAATATGGTGGATAGCAAACTGTTTGTAACCAAATTATAATCCATGCATGGTGTGGGGTAAAGTGGTGTTCAATGCATGGGCGAGTCCCAAGGAGGCAGTCATGTCGGTTTCGGCAGGAGCAGCAGAAGTCGGAGCGAAGCGGGGCACGCCGCCGCGCCCGGTGGAGGAGCTCGACAGCGTCGTCATCCGCTTTGTCGGCGATTCCGGCGACGGCATGCAATTGACCGGCAACGAGTTTTCCCAAGGCGATTGCCAAGGCCGGCCACGACTTTGCCACCCATCCCGATTATCCCTCCGAGATCCGCGCCCCGACCGGCACCCTGTTTGGCGTCTCCGGCTACCAGATCCAGTTCGCCTCGCGCCAGGTATTCACCTCGGGCGATGCGCCGGACGTGCTGGTGGCCATGAATCCGGCAGCGCTGAAGACCAACCTGTCGGACGTCAAGCCGGGCGGCATCATCATCGCCAACAGCGGCGCCTTCACCGACAACAACCTCGCCAAGGCCAGCTACGCAGTCAATCCGCTCACGGACGGCAGCCTCGGCAACTACCGCGTCTACCAGATTGACATCTCCGGCCTGACCGCGCATGCCCTGAAGGATTCCGGACTATCAAAGAAGGATGTCGGCCGCTGCAAGAACTACTACGCACTGGGCCTGATGCTGAGTCTCTACAGCCGTCCCCTCGAGAAGGAGGAAGAGGACATCCGCCAGAAGTTCGCCAAGAAGCCGCAACTGGCCGAGGCCAACGTGCTGGCGCTGCGCGCCGGCTATACGCCGACGCCACCGAGATGTTCATCACCACTTATCGGGTGCGTGCTGCCGAAATCCCCAAGGGAACCTACCGCAGCCTTACGGGCAACCATGCGACCGCGCTCGGCTTCGTCGCCGCATCGGAACTCTCCGGTGTGCCGCTGTTCCTCGGCTCCTACCCGATCACGCCGGCGACAGACATCCTGCACGAGTTGTCGGCGCTGAAGCATTTCAATGTCACCACCTTCCAGGCAGAGGACGAGATCGCCGGCATCTGCTCGGCCATCGGCGCGGCCTACGGCGGCGTGCTCGGCATGACCACCACCTCCGGCCCCGGCATGGCGCTGAAGACCGAGGCGCTCGGCCTGGCCGTGATGCTGGAACTGCCACTGGTGATCGTGAACGTGCAGCGCGGCGGGCCGTCCACCGGCCTGCCGACGAAGATCGAGCAGTCCGACCTTTTGCAGGCGGTCTATGGTCGTAACGGCGAATGTCCGATCCCGGTGATCGCCGCAAACTCACCCTCAGATTGTTTCGATTGCGCAATCGAAGCCTTCCGCATAGCCGTGAAATACATGACGCCGGTGATCCTCCTGACCGACGGCGGTATCGGCAATGCCGCCGAGCCGTGGCGGATTCCCGATCCGGCCTCGCTGCCCAGGCTGGAGGTGAAGTTCCGCACCGATGCCGAGGGTTACCAGCCTTATGCCCGCGACGACAACCTGGCGCGCTCCTGGGTGCGTCCGGGTACACCCGGACTGGAGCACCGCGTCGGCGGCCTGGAAAAAGACTTTCTCACAGGCAACATCTCGCACGATCCGATGAACCACCAGCGCATGGTCGAAGTGCGCGCCGCCAAGGTGGACGGCATTGAGCGCGGACATGCCGCCGCTGCAGGTGGAAGGGCCGGCGCACGGCGACCTGCTCATCGTCGGCTGGGGCAGCACCTACGGCTCCATCGTGCAGGCCCGCGAGCAGGCCGTGGCGGAAGGCCGCGCTGTGGCCCACGTGCATCTGCGCCACATGAACCCCCTGCCGCCCGACCTTGGCGACATCCTCAAGCGCTACAAGGCGGTGCTGGTGCCGGAGATGAACCTCGGCCAGCTCTCGCGCATGCTGCGGGAGCGCTATCTGATCGATGTCGTCCAACTCAACAAGTTGCAGGGCAAGCCGTTCAAGGTGTCCGAGATTCACGACCGCATCATCGAATTGTGCAATGGGGTGTCGAAATGAACGCAGTGGCGGCGTTGACCAAGAAGGACTTCGAGACGGACCAGGACGTGCGCTGGTGCCCCGGCTGCGGCGATTACGCCGTGCTGGCGCAAGTGCAGAAGCTGATGCCCACCCTCGGTATTCCGCGCGAGAACTTCGCCTTCATCTCCGGCATCGGCTGCTCCAGCCGCTTTCCGTACTACATGGAAACCTACGGCATGCACAGCATCCACGGCCGTGCGCCGGCCGTTGCCAGCGGCCTGAAGCTGGCGCGGCCCGAGCTGTCGGTGTGGGTGCGTCACCGGCGACGGCGATGCGCTCGCCATCGGCGGCAACCACTTCATCCACGCCATGCGGCGCAACATCGACCTGAAGATCATCCTGCTCAACAACCGCATCTACGGCCTCACCAAGGGCCAGTATTCGCCGACCTCCCAGTTGGGCATGAAGACCAAGACCACACCGCAGGGCAGCATCGACCGACCCTTCAGCCCGGTCGCCTTGGCGCTGGGCGCCGGCGCCACCTTCGTCGCCCGCACGGTGGACAGCGACCTCGCCCACATGGCCGGCGTGCTCAAGCGCGCCGCCGAGCATCAGGGCACGGCCTTCGTCGAGATATTCCAGAACTGCATCGTCTTCAACGACGGCGCCTACGATGCCATTACGGACAAATCGGTGCGCGACGACGCCCGCCTGTTGCTCGAGCACGGCAAGCCGCTCCTCTACGGCAAGGACCGCAACAAGGCCATCCGCCTGCGCGGCCTCGAACCGGAGGCGGTGACCCTGGGTGAGGACGGCGTTACGGAAGCGGATGTCGTGCATCACGATGAGAAGGCGGAACACAGCGGACTGGCCTTCTTCCTTTCGCAGTTCGACGCACCCAAGCTGCCGGTGCCGCTCGGCGTCTTCCGCGCCGTCAGCGCGCCATCCTACGAAGAGATGAACGGCGGGTTGCACAAGGATGCGCGCGAGCGCAGGGGGCGGGGCGACCTGGCCTCGCTTTTCAATAGCGGTGACACCTGGACAATCGATTAACCGAAGGAGCAGCACAGCATGGCCCTTATCATCACCGACGAATGCATCAACTGCGACGTGTGCGAACCGGAGTGCCCGAACAACGCCATCTCGCAGGGCGACGAAATTTATGTCATCGACGCGGCGAAATGCACCGAGTGCGTCGGCCACTACGACGAGTCGCAGTGCGTTGCCGTCTGTCCGGTCGACTGCATCGTCATCGATCCGAACTGCACCGAGAGCCAGGAGCAGTTGCACGACAAGTTCCTCAAGCTGACGGCTACGCCAGCCTGATCTTTTCCGGCATGCAATAATCGCGCGGTTCATACCGAGCGAGGTGCAACATGCTGGTACCGGCTTCCGTTTCGGATTACCGCCTGCTGGCGCGGCGACGCCTGCCGCGCGCCTTCTTCGACTACATCGACGGCGGCGCCTACGGCGAACTCACCTCAAGGCCAACCAGGCCGATCTCGACGCACTCAAGCTGCATCAGCGCGTCCTGCGCGGCGCCTCGGCCATCGACACGGCGACCACCGTCCTGGGCCAGCAGCTGGCTCAGCCGGTGATCCTCGCTCCGGTGGGCCTGGCCGGCCTCTACGCCCGCCGCGGCGAAGTTCAGGCTGCGCGCGCGGCGCAGGCCGCCGGCGTGCCGTTCTGCCTCAGCACGGTGTCCATCTGCTCCATCGAAGAAGTCAGTGCCGCCAGCACGGCGCCGTTCTGGTTCCAGCTCTATGTCATTCGCGATCGCGGCTACGCGAAAGAGTTGCTTGCCCGCGCCCAGGCGGCCGGCTGTACCACGCTGGTGTTCACCGTCGACCTGCCGGTTTTTGCCACGCGCTACCGTGACGTGCGCAACGGCATGACCGGCGGCGCCAGCCTCCTCGGCAGGTTGACCAAGCTGTGGGAGATTGTCCGCCACACGGGCTGGCTGCTCGACGTGCCCATCGGCGGCAAGCCGCTCACCTTCGGCAACCTCGCCCAGGCAGTGCCCTCGGCGCACAGCCTGGAGGCCATGAAAGTCTGGGTCGACGCCCAATTCGATCCCGGCATTACCTGGCATGACCTCGGCTGGGTGCGCGAGAACTGGCAGGGCCCCATCGTCATCAAGGGCGTGCTCGACGTCGACGACGCGCGTGCCGCCGCCGACATTGGCGCCAGCGCCGTGGTCGTTTCCAACCACGGCGGCCGCCAGCTCGACGGCGCGCCGTCTTCCATTTCCATGCTGCCGCGCATCGTCGAGGCCGTCGGCGACAGGCTGGAAGTCCTCATGGACGGCGGCATCCGCAGCGGCCAGGACATCGCCAAGGCGCTTGCCCAGGGAGCGCGGGCCGTCATGCTTGGCCGCGCGTGGGCCTATGCTCTGGCGGCGCGCGGCGAGACCGGCGTGTCAGAAGTGCTTGGCATTCTCAAGCGCGAGCTGGAAGTGACGATGACGCTGCTCGGCGTGGAGCGCGTGGGCGACATCGGCGCGGATGCAATCGATCGCCAGCCAGGAATTTGATCGGGATCAACCGATACAGCATTTATCACTAAGATTATAAATTTGTATCTGTTATAGTTGTTCGTTAGTGTGCGGCTTCTTGAAAAACAACAACTGCCGCCCGCGATGTCATGATTCACAATGGGAGGCAGTGCAGTGCAGAATCCATCCGTTTCCGACACCGCGAGCCTGCTCGCGCAGGCCGCATCGGCAGGGCGCGACAGGCTGAACGACGCAGAGCTGCAGGCCCTGCTGGCGAGTCTGCAGATTGCCCATGCAGACCAGGCAGCGCCGGCCGGCGCTGCGGACATCCGCATCAGTCTGAACAGCACGCGCGAGTTCGGCATGGTCATCAGCGCAGGCCTGGGCGGCCTGGAGGCCGAGCTGGACGAGGGCAATTTCCGCCGTGACCGCGCCTCCGTCTACGCCGTCGCCGAGCTGACCGATGCCGAGGATTTTCTCGGCCTGTTCAGGCGCACCCTGGCCTATCAGAAACTCGCCGCCGTCGCCCGGAACGACGGCACGCCCTCGCCGGATGCGCTGCTCAAGGCCTGCTTCGCGCGCCTGCTGGAACTGGCGAAAGCGTTCACGCCCGGCAAGGCCGACGCGCCCTGCGTGCTGCGTTCCCTTGAGCTGAATCCGGTACAGGTCGGCGAGGGTATGACGGTGCGCGCCGCAATGTGCGAGATCGGCGCCGCTGAATCCGTCCGGTTGCCGCGCCCCATCCAGAAAATCGACAAGCTCATCCATCCGAAATCCATCGGCATCATCGGCGTCTCCGGGCAACAGCATGAACTTCGGCCGCATCATCCTGCGCAACCTGATGGGCAGCGGCTATCCGAAGGAGCAGTTGCTCGTCCTCAAGCCGGGCGAAACCGAGATCGACGGCGTGAAGTGTGTCGACGGCCTCAAGGCGCTGGACAAGAAACTCGACCTCCTCATCGTCGCGGTCGCCGCCAGTGCAGTCTATGACCTGGTGGACGAGATCATCGCAAGCGACGCGGTGGAAGCTGTCATGCTGATTCCCGGCAGCCTCGGTGAGACGAAGAAAAGCCGCGAGCCGGCGGCGGCGCTGGCGCAGCGCATCAACACCGCCCACGGCAGTTCCGGCGGCGGACCGATCTTCCTCGGCGCCAACTGCCTCGGCGTGGTGTCGCATCCGGGCGCCTACGATTCCTGGTTCATCCCGCTCGAGCGCCTGCCGAAGCCGCAGAAGAAGCCGGTGCGCAACTCCGTGATGTTCTCGCAGAGCGGCGCCTTCATGATCACGCGGCTGTCGCAGAACCCTGGCTCGACCCGGCCTACATGCTGGCGCTGGGCAACCAGACCGACCTCACCCACGGCGACATGCTCAGCTACTTCGCCGCGCTGCCGGGCATCGAGACCATCGGCATCTACATCGAGGGCTTCAAGGACCTCGACGGCCTGCATTTCGCGAAGGCGGTGCGCAAGGCGGTGCTCAACGGCAAGCAGATCGTCGTGTACAAGTCCGGCCGCACGGCGCCGGGGCAGGGCGGCGTGATGGGTCACACCGCTTCCATCGCCGGCGGCCTGACGCTGTTCGAATCCGTCGTGCGCCACGCCGGCGCCATCGTCGCCGAGGATTTCAACACCTTCGACGACCTCTTCTACATGGCCGGCAACCTGCAGCACAAGAAGATCGGCGGCGGGCGCCTCGGCGCCATCAGCGGCGCCGGCTTCGAGGCGGTCGGCATGGCCGACAACATCGAGTCCGACACCTTTGCCATGACCATGGGCGAGATCGGGGAGGGCACGGTCAAGGCCGTCGAGGACATCCTCGTCGCCAAGAAGCTCGACCAGCTGGTCGAGGTGCGCAACCCGATCGACATCAACCCGGGCGCCGACGACGAGGCCCACCTGCAGGTCTCCGAGGCCTTCCTGCAGGACCCCAACATCGACGCGGTGGTGGTCGGTCTCGACCCGACGGCGCCCGTCGGTGCGCGCATTGGTGGAGAGCAAGCTGCGCCCCGGCCACGACATCAACGACCCGAAGAGTACGGTGCACCTGATGCCGCCGATGGTCGAGCGCAACGACAAGCCGATCATCGGCATCGTCGACGGCGGCACGCTCTATGACGAGATGGCCGCCCGGCTCATGGATCAGGGCGCCTGCATCTTCCGCAATTGCGCGCGCGGCACCAAGGCGCTGGTGCGTTATGTGGAAGCGCGGTTGTACGCCGATTCACTGAAAAACCGCCGTCCTGGCGGGACTAGTGCCAGCATTTTGTTCTGGGGTCCCTGCGCTCCGCCCCCGGGGCGGCCCGCCCCCCCGGGGCGGCGGGCGCCGCCGGGCGGGGGCGGGGCGGGCCCCCCCCCGCGCCCCCCTGGAGGGCGGGGGAAAAGTTAATTTAATTGCGAGGAGATGAACATGAGCGACACGCTTAAACCCGGCCTGACCGCCACCTGCCGCATCGACGTAGACACCGCCCGCACCATCGGCTTCATGGGCGAAGAACTGCGCGTGTATTCCACGCCGAGCCTGCTCTACGATGTCGAAGTGGCCTGCCGTGACTTGATCCTGCCGCACGTCGGCGAAGGCAAGGACTCCGTCGGCACACGCGTCGAGCTCGACCACGTCGGCGCCACCATGCTCGGCATGTGGGTGGAGATCACCGTCACGCTGGCGGAAGTGAACGGCCCGGCCGTCACCTTCGAGTTCACCGCACGTGATGCCGTCGAGGAAGTTGGCCGCGGCAAGCACAGCCGCTTCGTCGTCGGCCTGGAGAAGACGGCGCAGCGGTTGAAGGCCAAGCAGGCCAAGGCGACGGGGGCCTGAGGGGCAAACGTCATTCCCGCTCAAGCGGGAATGACGGTCTTACCGTCTATCCACCACCCGCCGCGCCTTGCCGACCGAGCGCTCGATGCTTGCCGTCGGCACCACGCGCACGCGGGCGGAAATTCCGATGTAGGCCTTGATGTGGTGCTGCAGTTCAGCGACGGCGCGGGCGCGCGTATCCGCGTCGACGGCCTCGGGCCGCAGCTCCACCTGCACTTCGATCTCGTCCATGTGCTGCGGCCGCGTCACCTCGATCAGGTAGTGTGGGGCGAGGGCGGGGCTTTTCAGGATCAGCTCCTCGATCTGGCTGGGGAAGACGTTCACGCCACGGATGATCAGCATGTCGTCGGAGCGGCCGGCGAACTTGTCCAGGCGGCGCATCGGCCGCGCCGAGCCGGGCAGGAGCCGCGTCAGATCGCGCGTGCGGTAACGGATCAGCGGCAGCGCTTCCTTGGTGAGCGTGGTGATGACCAGCTCGCCGAACGCCCCGTCGGGCAGCACTTCGCCGGTGGCCGGGTCTACGATCTCCGGGTAGAAGTGGTCCTCCCAGAGGGTCATTCCATCCCCCGTCTCCGCGCACTCCATGGCCACACCGGGACCGATGATTTCCGACAGACCGTAGCTTTCCATGACGCGAAGGTTCATGTGCTTCTCGATGACGGCGCACATCTCGCGCGTGCACGGCTCGCCGCCGACCAGCGCGATCTTCAGGCTGGTCGCGGACGGGTCGATGCCCTGTTCCGCGAAGCCGTCGGCCAGCGTCAGCAGGTAGGAGGGCGTGCAGGCGATGATCTTCGGGCCGAAGTCGCCGATGAGTTGCACCTGCTTTTCGGTCTGGCCGCCCGACATCGGAATGACCGTGCAGCCGAGGCGCTCGGCGCCGTAGTGGTAGCCCAGCCCACCGGTGAACAGGCCGTAGCCGTAGGCGTTGTGCAGCAGGTCGCCGGGCCGGCCGCCGGCGGCGAAGATCGAGCGCGCCATGACGTTCGCCCACAGGTCGAGGTCGGCGCGCGTGTAGCCGACGACGGTCGGCTTGCCGGTGGTGCCGCTGGAGGCGTGCAGGCGGATGATTTGGCTGCGCGGTACGGCAAACATCCCGAAAGGGTAAGCGTCGCGCAGGTCGCCCTTCGTGGTGAAGGGGAACCTTCCCAGATCGTCGAGGGACTTCAGGTCTTCCGGCTGAATCCCGGCCGCCTCGAACTTGCGGCGGATGGGCATGACGTTGTGCCAGGCGTGAGCCAGCGACCCCTGCATGCGCCTCAGCTGCAGGCTGGAGAGCGCGTCGCGACTGATTGCTTCGACCGGGTCGTAGGTGCGCCCAAGTGCTTCATTGCTATTCATTTTTGCGAGTTTACCGCAGCCCGACGGCCCCTAATGGGCAATCCCGGCCGGTTTGATCCACGTCAAACGGAGCGATTGCAATCCGCTCAAAAATGATACAAAATATTGGCAAACATATTCATAATATGAATCATCAAGGGGATCGCCCGGCTGACAGGCGCGTATCCTCGCTAACGCAACAAGCCTGTGGCTTCAGGCCAATAGTAGCGACGGAGCGGATAGGCCAAGGAGGAGTCGATGAAGAGCATTGCATTCAGCAAGGCTTGCGGAATTCGTATCATGATGACATGGCAGGCCGCCTGATCATGGCCGCCGCCAAGAGCGTCAAGAAAGTTCCGCAGTACTGCTACCAATGTGTGGCGGGGCCCGACTTGTACACCGTCAAGGTCGAGGATGGCGTCGCCACCGAGATCGAGCCCAATTTTTCCGCCTGTGAAGTGCATCCCGGTGCCGGCAAATGCTGCGTCAAGGCCTACGGCATCATCCAGAAGACCTACAGCCCGCACCGGCTGCAGCAGCCGATGAAGCGCACCAACCCGAAGAAGGGGCGCCACGAGGATCCCGGCTTCGTGCCGATTTCCTGGGACGAGGCCTTCGACATCATCGGCGCGAAAATGCAGGAAATCCGCGCCAGCGGGCTCACCAACGAGCATGGCTACCCGCGCGCGGCGGCCAGCTTCGGCGGTGGCGGCATTCCCACCTACTACATGGGCACCTTTCCGGCTTTTCTCGCCGCCTGGGGGCCGGTGGACTTCAGCTTCGGCAGCGGCCAGGGCGTGAGTTGCACGCACTCCGAGCACCTCTATGGCGAACTCTGGCATCGCGCCTTCACCGTCTGTCCCGATACGCCCAACTGCAACTACGTGCTCTCCTTCGGTGGCAACATCGAGGCGTCGGGCGGTGTGGTCGGCGCCTGGCGCCACGGCGCGGCGCGCGAGCGAGGCATGAAGCGCATCCAGTTCGAGCCGCATCTCTCCGTCACCGGTGCCGCCTCGGCCGAATGGGTGCCGATCAGGCCGAAGACCGATGCCGCCTTCATGTTCAGCATGATCCACGTGCTGCTGCATGAAATGCCGCGCGAAAAGCTCGACGTGCCCTTCCTCAAGCAGCACACCGGCTCGCCCTACCTGATCGGCCCCAACGGCTTCTACCTGCGCGACCCGGCGACGAAGAAACCGCTGCTCTGGGACCTGAAGCGCAATGCCGCCGTGCCCTTCGACACGCCCGACACCGACCCGGCGCTGGATGGCGTCTTTACCGTCGATGCTGTTGAAGTCGGCGCCGACGAACAGACATGGACCCATAACGGTTTCATGGCCGAGACGGCCTTCGGCAAGCTGATTGCCCGGGTGCAGCCCTATACGCCCGAGTGGGCGGAGAAGACCTGCGACATCCGTGAAGGCACGGTGCGCCGCATCGCCGCCGAGTACGTCCAGTACGCCCAGGTGGGTGCGACGATGGAGGTGGACGGCGAAACACTCCCCTTCCGGCCGGTGTCCATCCAGTTCGGCCGCACGGTCAACAACGGCTGGGGCGCCTACGAATGCTGCTATGCGCGCACCCTGCTGGCCTGCCTCATCGGCGGACTTGAAGTGCCGGGCGGCACCCTCGGCACCACGGTGCGACTGAACCGTCCGGCGACGACGCGGCAGGCGAGCGTCAAGATCAACGAAGACGGCTTCATGTACTACCCCATGAACCCGACCGACAAGGCGAGCTGGAAAGCCAAACCGGCGGTGCGCAATGCGCACGACACGATGGTACCCCTGTCGGCGAATTCACCCTGGAGCACGGCGCTCGGCCCGACCCATTTCTCGTGGATGTTCATGAAGGAGTCGCCCGAGAACTGGCCGAAGGTCACCGCCCCGGACATCTGGTTCTGCTATCGCACCAATCCCTCGATTTCCTTCTGGGACACCAAGGAGCTCTCCAGGCGCCTTGCCGAGTTTCCCTTCATCGTGGCCTTTGCCTACAACCACGATGAAACCAACCACATGGCGGACGTGCTGCTGCCCGAGTGCACCGACATCGAGAGCACCCAACTTATTCGCATCGGCGGCAGTAAGTTCATCGAGCAGTTCTGGGACCACGAGGGCTTCGCCCTGCGCCAGCCGGCCGTCAAGCCGGCCGGCGACACGCGCGACTTCACCGACATCGCCACCGAACTGGCCGTGCGCGCCGGCCTTCTGGAAAAATACAACGAGGCCCTCAACCGCGGCTCCGCCTGTGTGCGCCTGAAGGCCGAGGACTACGACTTCTCCCTCGACACCGCGAAGCGCCACGATGCGCAGACGATCTGGGAGCACACCTGCCGTGCCGCCAGCGCCGAGCTGACCGGGGGTCAGGCGAGCGACGGACTGGATTGGTTCAAGGAGAACGGCCTGCGCACCCGTCCGATCTCGCGCCTCTCCTGGTATCTGTTCCGCGAACTGAGGAAGCAGGGCATCCGCTTCGAGATGCCGTTCCAGGAGCGTCTCTATCGCGTTGGCGTCGAGCTGGGCAACCGCCTGCACGAGCAGGGCATCTCCTGGTGGGATGTGCAGCTCGAGGAATATGGCGGCCTGCCCAAGGTCCTCGATTTCCCCGGCATCTGGGAAAAGGAGACCGTGCGTCAGGCCGGCGCCGGCGCTCTGGAGCAATTCCCCTTCTGGCTCATCACCTCGCGCAGCATGCAGTACGCCTGGGGCAGCAACGTCGGCGTGCAGTTGATGAATGAAATGGCCGGCAATGTGCGCGGCCACAATGGCGTGATCATCAACACCCAGATTGCGCTGGAGATGGGCATCCAGGAAGGCGACATGGTCGAGGTGAGCTCCTACGTCGGCACGACGCGCGGACCCGCCGTGGTGTCGCAGGGCATCCGCCCCGATACCCTGCTCATGATGGGGCAGTTCGATCATTGGGCCACCCCCTACGCCAAGGATCTGAACAAGCCGAGCATGAACAGCCTGATCCCGATGTCGATGGCGCTCACCGACTCCACCGGCTCCTCGGCCGACATCGTGCGCGTCGGCGTGCGCAAGCTGGGAGGGACGCACTGATGCCGCGCTACATCATGACGGCGGACCTGCGCCGCTGCATCGGTTGCCAGACCTGCACCGCCGCCTGCCGCCATGCCAACGCCACGCCGCCCGGCGTGCAGTGGCGCAAGGTGCTCGACATCGAAAGCGGCGAGTTTCCCGACGTGCGCCGCAGCTTCGTGCCGGTCGGCTGCATGCATTGTGCCGATCCGCCCTGCATGCACGTCTGCCCGTCGACCGCCACCTACCAGCGCGATGATGGCATCGTCGGCATCAACTACGACCTGTGCATCGGCTGCGGCTACTGCGCCGTCGCCTGTCCCTATCAGGCGCGCTACATCGTGCACAAAGCCGAATTCGCCTACAGCGAGCGGGCGGGCGCGAACGAAACTGCACGCTTCGACCCGGCGCGCATGTCGGTGGCGATGAAGTGCAATTTCTGCCAGGACCGCATTGACGCGGCCAAGGAGACGGGCCTGACGCCGGGCGTCGATCCCGAGGCGACGCCTGCCTGCGTCAATTCCTGCATCGCCGGCGTGCTGGCCTTCGGCGACCGTGAGGACCCGAACAGCAATGTCTCGCAGTTGCTGGCCGAGAACCAGTTTTTCCGCATGCACGAAGAACTCGGCACCGATCCCGGCTTCTACTACATCTTCGACAAGAAATGACAGATATCAACGCGAGCGACGTCCGCCGGGCCGCCCTGACCGAAGGGAAATCCTTGTGGGGCAAGGACGGCGCAGCCAACAACATGGAGCGAGCGCAGCTCGCGAACATCCGTCACCCCCTTCCTCGGGAAGGGGGGCGGGGGAAAGGTGATTTCATGAGCGACATCAAGATTCCACCTGGCCGCATCACCCCCTGGCACCAGACCAACTGGGACTGGCGCGCGGCGTGCAACTTCATCGGCGGCGGCACCGGCACCGGCTGCTGTTCTTTGCCACGCTGGCGGCGGGTTCGGCGGACGCCTACCGCATCATGGCCCTGGTAGCGCTGGCCTTCGTTGGCGGTGGCCTCACCTGCGTCTGGCTGGAGATCGGCCGACCGCTGCGCGCCATCAACGTCTTCTTCCACCCGCAAACGTCCTGGATGACGCGCGAGGGCATCGTCGCCGTGCCGTTGTTCCTTTGCGCGCTGGCCGGCGTCTGGTTCGGTGGGGGCGTCTTCGTCGGCATGGCGGCGCTGCTGGGCGTGGTCTTTCTCTACTGCCAGGGACGCATCCTGCAGGCTTCCAGGCATTCCGCCTGGCGCGAGCCGAAGATCGTGCCGCTCATCCTGGCAACCGGTTTTGTTGAAGGGGCGGGCTGGCTGCGGTGCTGGCCGCTTTCCTGCCCGGCGACTCGCCGCGCTGGCTGGCCAGCGTGCTGCTCGGTGCTGATCCTGCGCCGCATTGCCTGGACCCTCTATTTCAAGGCGATCGAGAAGAACGGTTTGCCGAAGATGGCGATGAACATATTGCGACCCTTCGGCGCCAAATTCGAGATGCTCGGCCAACTGGCACCGGAGATCCTCATCGTAGCCGGCATCTTCTACGGCGGCGTGCTGCCGGGGCTTTGACTTGCTGGCGGGGGCGTTGCCGTGGTGGCGGGCTGGTGGCTGAAGTTCACCATCGTCGCCCGTGCGGCCTACAATCAAGGCTATGCGTTGCCGGTCCTGCCCGTGCGCGGCAGGGCGAAGTCAAGCCGGGCATCAAGCCGGGCTGACAAAATAGAGCAGGTCCGACCGGCCCCGATTTTCCCCAGAGAGAGTCTCCAAAAGGAGAACGGGGATGTACGAAATCAGAATTCACGGCCGCGGCGGCCAGGGCGCGGTGATGGCGGGCGGCATTCTTGCAACGGCCATGAGCACGAAGGCACCATGTCGTCGCCGTGCCGTCCTTCGGCTTCGAGCGGCGCGGGTGCGCGCCGGTGGCGAGCTTCCTGCGCATGGACACGCGCGAGATCCGCCAGATGACCAACATCTACCGGCCCGACTGCGTGCTGTGCATCGACCCGACCGTCGGCCGCGCGGTGAACGTCTTCGACGGCATCCGCGACAACGGCACCTGGCTGCAGACGACCGGCAGCCGCCTGCCGAGTTGCAGAGCACCCGACCAGGTCACTCACCGTCGGTCCGTGCGACGCCGTCACCCCACGCCTCGATATCTTCAAGCGCCCCATCACCAACACCCTGATGCTGGGCGCTTCGCCAAAAACCACCGGGCTGGTGTCGCTCGATCTCGCGCGCGGCGGTCGAGGATTCGACTTCCGCGATGCCGGCTCCTGGGCAGAACCTGCTGGCCCTCGAGCGTGGCTTCAACCAGACGGTCGTCAAAATAACGGCGAAAAAGGTGCGCGCCGCAGGTAGCAGGTGTCCAAGCCCATGTTTGACCACCACCGCCTTCCGGACGACCTCGTCCCATCGCCGTCAAGATGAACCTGATGATGCTGGGCGACTGGCGCAGCATGAAGCTGGCATCGACCGCGCCAAGTGTGTCAAGTGCGCCGTCTGCTGCTCTACTGCCCGGTGCAGCGCGGGTCGAGAAGGCCGCTCTGGTTCGATTTCAACCTCGCCACCTGCAAGGGTTGCGCGGCATCTGTGCCAAGGAATGCCCGCAGCGGGCGATC
>JADJBM010000024.1 GCA_016703785.1 Betaproteobacteria bacterium | reverse complement strand
TAGGCACGGTAATCAACTTGCATGAGCTGAAACCTCCATGGCGCATCTAAGATGATTCCGGAGCGTAACTACAATTTCGTGGCGGTTCCCTTTCTTAAAATCAATTGGGCCTATTTCGCCATGTCGTCCGAGGGCTATAACTTCCCCTGTTACCGCGAACTCCGCTGTCTGGACTGGGGCAGGCTCTTCCCCAACTTCGCCAACGATATTGACTTTAATAACACCTTTCCCATCAAAGTCAGGTTCGAAGGACAGACGGTACTGGCCAGTGGAATAGTCACTGCAAAACAGGCGGACGCGATCTAGATGAATGCGTGTCTCGCGAGATCCCACTGAATCTCCTTCTCCGGGAGTGGCACCACTGCCAGGTTCATCGCCACCACCGAACTCAGTAGAGGGCCACCCGCCATCACCCTGATTCGCGGTATCTCCTTCCACAGTTTCGACACCCTCATCTTGCCCCGTTCCGGTTTCCTCTCCAGTCACGGATTGCCTCGCTAGTGGCCTTGCCAACACGCGTCTCGACTTCACGTCGCGAGGAGTAAATTGATCGGGATCGGGAGTCCTCCCCCTTTCTTGTCCTCGGATTGATCAATATCGTCTGGCAAAAACTGGCTTAAGCCTTCGGGATCGATCTCTTCAACATCGACTGCAGTAGATATTTCTCTCAGATGGTCCGTAATCCAGACAGTTATTGCCTTTAGGAGGGCCCTGGCTTCTGCAGGGCGGTCATGTCGCTCTGGTTCCCAGTAGTCGTGGCTTGGTGGCTCCAGCGATTTCAAAATAGCATTTATAGCCTCTCCCTTCGCAATAAAAACACCAGCGAATTTCAGCGGTGTTCTAAAGTGCTTTTTCGGATAGACAACCATGCCCGAACGTCGGACCATTGCAACCTGCTTCGGATAATCCGCATGAGCCGCAACATGCAATTCGACCCTTCCAAGTCCCTGAAAATCGTCATCGAAATAGAAATGCTTATCCTCCCCGACCAGCGCTTGGTAAAAGCATGGTGCGACGCTTTTGGCATCGTTAAGCATGTAGGCTTCAATCAGCGAGGGCAGCGATGTTGAGTCGATTCGCGTGTTTCCTACACGTACGATTAGTTGCTGCTCATGAATAGCAACCAGGAAGTTTTCGATCACCGATCGGACAATGCGGCTTTCCCAGTCTTCTCCATAGTCGAAGCCAGCTATATAGATGTCGGTCCCAAATCGCCGGCGTGCAAAGAGTTGATGAACCTCACCGAGGTCAAAGACAGGCCGAAGGCCCTTTTTCTCCCCGTAAAATCCTGTTCCTTGTGTGGTTTCTCCCTTAGGATTTTGATGGGTGACAAGCTTCGCCACACCCTGAAAGGCTGTTTTCTTCTCGATATCCTTTGTGCAGTAGAACACCGTCCGAAGGCTGCTGCATGCGAATGGAGCATGCTTGCCGATACCAAATGAGCCATCCTGCCCACCTTCTTTGTCTGACGCACCAATTGCCTTCGTAAGTTTGTGCCAATCCGTACCTCTAACCTCTGTTGATCCCGTCAAGCCTCGTGTGTTGTAGTCGCTTATCTTCAGGAACGGTATAGCATCCTGTTCAAAGATGCGCTTAGCCTTCGTAAAGAACTTTCGCGCTTTCTTGTTTTGCGCCCAGAAGTCTTCGCAAGCACTCAGCGTCCGTGCATATTCTTTCAGACCGGGAAACCATTCACGCTTAAGATTGAAAAACCCGAAATGGACTTCCACCGGATTCCCTGGATTCACCGACGCATCGCGTGAGTTCTGAATGATTTCACGCGCTAGCGACTCGAGAGGACTACCGAGAAAAGTTTCAATGCCTGGGTGATTAAGCCCGTCTTCAGGCCCGTCGTTATTTGGCGGAAAGATCCACGCTAGAGACATGCCATACCTTTCTGATTTGTCCTTAATTGCCGCGCACATTCAACAGCTAGCTTTTCGACGACAGAGACAGTTACCGCATTGCCTATCTGGCGATACTGCTGTGTCCTGGACAAGTTGGCCGGAAATTCAAAGTTATCTCCAAAGCCCTGAAGGCGAAGACACTCGCGTGGCGTTAGTTTCCGAATTCCCCATTTGTCCCTAATAACCGGAACATTGTGGCCTCCTTCACCCATGTTTGCGGTTAGAGTGAAAAACGAGTCCGATTTGTTCTCACGTACAAAGTATTTGCGCAGCAGATACACCGATTCCGGATCGCCAGATGCCATTGACTCGACAAAGATTCGCCCGTATTTTGATTCCTCATCAAAATACAAATCAGCATCAGCCTTCAAATGTAGGTCAAGGAAGGACTTCTTCGGACGTCGGTGAATTTCGCCTGAGGAAACTGAAAGTCATTGAAATCGAATGCGTCCCATGAAAATGCGATCATGAAAAGACGTTCGCGATTTTGAGGAATATCCGTATGAATTCTTGTGTTGAGCACTTCGGAATTCCTGGGCATGAACCAATATCCGGCTCCCTGGATCTCATCGACTATCTTCGCGAATGTCCTTCCCTTGTTGTGTTCTAGGAGATGCCTAACATTTTCCAGCACGAGAATCTTTGGTCGATCTGGCCCAAATTCCCGAATTAGGCGAATGATTTCGAAGAACAGTCTTCCGCGAGGATCGTCGAACCCTTTCTTGCTGCCGGCTACAGAAAACGACTGACACGGAAATCCAGCGGTTAGAACATCAGGGGGGGTGAGATGGTCTTTGATCACGGAAAGTTGCTCGATTGACTTATTGAACAACTCTACTGTTGGATAATTCTGGCAGTAAGTTGAAGCCGCAAAGGGATCGTTCTCATTACTCCATATCACGCGGAAACCCGCATTCTGGAAGGCTCGGCAAAATCCACCAATGCCTGCGAATAGGCTTGCAACTGTAAAGGTTGAGCCCGGACTTACGACTGGATTTTCCACAGCCACTGATTGTGCAGTTGCTCTCATTTATCCTTAAAGGAAAACCTAGGGCCTTGCGCTTCCGAATCACTGCGAAATTGGGACTTCAGAGCACGCAACTCGATATCGAGGGCATCAAGAATTTGTTTGGCATGTTCATCTGAGTACGAGTAGTTTCGCCGGTTCGCAAGGTTACCGACAAGGCGAATCTTCTTTATTACTTCATTGACACGGCGTTCTGCTAGCCGCTCAAATTTCATGCTCTTGTCTTCAAATTTAATAGAGGGTTCCCCTTTTTTTGCCATGGCTAAGCGTACACTCTACAAAATGGGTCAGTTCCTGAATGTATAGTACTACATAGTAAAAATATATCACATAATACTGATTGGAATGCAACTCACGCTTTTTTCCAATCCTAGAAAATAAACTTATTGTTTTGTTAATTTCGATAATTGCGTTTATTGCGAATGCATATAGAATCCCGTCTCAAGGTTTCATCCGAGGCAAACCATCATGAGCAAGTCCGTTCTTCGCACTCCCCCACCCCCACCACGGCTACCCAGTGAGCGTGACGCCAACCTCGCGCGCGAAAGCAGTCATCTGCTGGCTGCCTGTGTCGGCCAGGGCGAAACGGCACGGTTGCGCATCATCGACGGCAAGCAGGATATTGAAGTCCCTGTCGCCGCCTTGCGCATGCTGGTAGACATCCTTGCCCAGATGGCAGAAGGAAACGCAATCACTATCGTGCCGATCCACGTCGAACTCACCACGCAGCAGGCGGCCGATTTCCTGAATGTTTCACGGCCACATTTAGTATCGATGCTGGAGCGAAACGAATTGCCTTACAGCAAGGTCGGCACACATCGCCGCATTCTGTTCAAGGATTTGCTGGCGTACCGCGAGAGCAGCCGCATCAATAGCAAGCAGGCATTCGAGAAACTGGCCTGTCAGGCGCAGGAACTAGGGATGGGATAACTTGTCAACTTGACCAGCAATCTGTAAAGTTGCTCTGTCTTAGTCTATTTTCAGGTGCAGCCATGAAATCCATCCAGGTCGGCGAACTGAAGGCGCGCTTCTCCGAGCTGTTGAGCGAGGTCAAGGCCGGGAAGACGGTCGTGATCAGCTACGGTCGCAAGCATGAAAAGATCGCCGCGCTGGTGCCTTATCCCTTTGACGCACAGCCCGCGACGCGTGCGCTGGGAACACTGGCAGGTCGCGCCAAGGCGCATTTCGCCGACGATTTTTCCATCAGCGACGAAGCGCTGCTGGAAGCATGAATTTCCTGCTCGACACCCACGCTTTCATCTGGTCGGTGCTGGAGCCGGAACGGCTCGGCGAAAAATCCCGCTCCGCACTGACCGACCCATCCAACGATGTTTTCGTCAGCGCCGTCAGCTTCTGGGAAATTGCCCTGAAAACCGGCATCGGCAAGCTGAAACTGGAAGGATGCAGCCCGGAAACACTGCTCGAAGCGGCGCAGGCGCAGGCCTTTCAGCTTCTGCCGCTTTCACCCGAGGATGCCTGCGCCTTTCACCGTCTGCCCAGGACTGCCCACAAGGATCCATTCGACCGCATGCTGATCTGGCAGGCAATACGCGGCCGGCACACGCTGATCACCCGTGACGGCGGCATCCGCCGTGCATACCGGTCGCACAAGCTTGCGACGCTTTGGTGACCGGTGCGGATTTCTGAAGTCACCCCTCACCCCAACCCTCTCCCCGCTCGCGGGGAGAGGGGGTAAGAAAAGACAGCCGAAGCTGCTTTTCTTTGCTGTTGCTCCCGCTCAGTGCCGCTTGCGCAGTTTCTGGATGGCGGCGAGTTGGGCGATGGCTTCGGCCAGTTCGGCCTGGGCCTTGGCGTACTCGAGTTGCGAGGTTTTGTTCTGCAGGGCTTCCTCGGCCTTCTTCTTGGCGTCGAGGGCCTTGGCTTCGTCGAGGTCCTTGCCGCGGATGGCGGTATCGGCCAGCACGGTGACGAGGTTGGGCTGCACTTCGAGCATGCCGCCGGCGACGAAGACGAGCTCTTCGGTGCCTTCCTGCGTCTTGACGCGCACGACGCCCGGCTTGATGCGGGTGAGCAGCGGCGTGTGGCCGGGCATGATGCCCAGCCTCGCCGGCTTCGCCCGGGAGAACGACGAACTCCGCCAGTCCGGAGAAGATGGATTCTTCTGCGCTGACGATGTCGACGGTGAACTGTCATTGCCATGGTTACCTTCCCTATTCCCTCTCCCCTGCCCTCTCCCGCTTGCGGGAGAGGGGGAAGAGCAGGTCCTTATTGCAGCGTCTTGGCTTTCTCGAAGGCTTCGTCGATGGTGCCGACCATGTAGAAGGCCTGCTCGGGCAGGGCGTCGCACTCGCCGTTGATAATCATCTTGAAGCCGCGGATGGTTTCCTTGAGCGGCACGTACTTGCCGGCGGAACCGGTGAACACTTCGGCAACGAAGAAGGGCTGCGAGAGGAAGCGCTGGATCTTGCGGGCGCGGCCGACGACGAGCTTGTCTTCCGGCGCCAGTTCGTCCATGCCGAGAATGGCGATGATGTCGCGCAGTTCCTTGTAGCGCTGCAGCGTCTGCTGCACGCCGCGCGTGGTGGCGTAGTGCTCCTCGCCGATGACGTTGGGGTCGATCTGGCGCGAGGTGGAATCGAGCGGATCGACCGCGGGGTAGATACCCAGCGAGGCGATGTCGCGCGAGAGCACGACGGTGGCGTCGAGGTGGCCGAAGGTGGTGGCGGGCGACGGATCGGTCAAGTCGTCGGCGGGCACGTACACGGCCTGGATCGAGGTGATGGAGCCGGTTTTGGTGGAGGTGATGCGCTCCTGCAGGCGGCCCATTTCCTCGGCCAGCGTCGGCTGGTAGCCCACGGCGGAGGGCATGCGGCCGAGCAGCGCGGACACTTCGGTGCCGGCCAGGGTGAAGCGGTAGATGTTGTCCACGAAGAACAGCACGTCGCGGCCTTCGTCGCGGAAGTGCTCGGCCATGGTGAGGCCGGTCAGCGCGACGCGCAGGCGGTTGCCGGGCGGCTCGTTCATCTGGCCGTACACCAGCGCGACCTTGTCGAGCACGCTGGAGTCCTTCATCTCGTGGTAGAAGTCGTTGCCCTCGCGGGTGCGCTCGCCGACGCCGGCAAATACGGAGTAGCCGGAGTGTTCGATGGCGATGTTGCGGATGAGCTCCATCATGTTGACCGTCTTGCCCACGCCGGCGCCGCCGAACAGGCCGACCTTGCCGCCCTTGGCGAACGGGCAGACGAGGTCGATCACCTTGATGCCGGTCTCGAGCAGTTCCTGGCTGGGGGCCAGTTCGTCGAAGGCCGGGGCTTTCTGGTGGATGGAGCGGCGGTCTTCCGTGCCGATGGCGCCGGCCTCGTCGATCGGGCGGCCGAGCACGTCCATGATGCGGCCGAGGGTGGCCTTGCCCACCGGCACCGAGATCGGCTTGCCGGTGTTGCTCACCTGCATGCCACGGCGCAGGCCGTCGGAGGCGCCCAGCGCAATGGTGCGCACGACGCCGTCGCCCAGCTGCTGCTGGACCTCGAGCGTCAGTTCGGTGCCTTCCATGGCGAGGGCGTCATACACTTTCGGCATCTCGTCGCGCTTGAACTGGACGTCCACCACGGCGCCGATGCATTGAACGATTTCACCTTGACTCATCGTCTTTCCCCAAACAATAAATTCGTTATACCGCCGCCGCGCCGGCGACGATCTCGGATATTTCCTTGGTGATCGCGGCCTGGCGGGTCTTGTTGTAGACCAGCTGCAGTTCGTTGATCACCGTGCCGGCGTTGTCGGAGGCGGCCTTCATGGCCACCATGCGCGCGCTCTGTTCGGAGGCCATGTTCTCGGCCACCGACTGGTACACCAGTGCCTCGACGTAACGCACCAGCAGGTCGTCGATGACGGCGCGGGCGTCCGGCTCGTAGATGTAGTCCCAGCCGTGCTCGGTCTGGCGCAGCTGCTCGCCGGTGAGCGGCAGCAGCTGTTCGAGCACCGGCTCCTGCTTCATGGTGTTGATGAAGCGGGTGTAGGCGACATAGACGGCGTCGAGCTCGCCGGCGTGGAAGGCGTCGAGCATGACCTTCACCGGGCCGATCATCTTGTCGAGGTGCGGCGTGTCGCCGAGGTGCGTGACGTTGGACACGACCTTGGCGCCGAGGCGCTGCATGAAGCCGAGGCCCTTCGAGCCGATGGCGGTGACACGGATGTCGCCGACGCCCTTGCCTTCCCACTCCTTCATCTGGTTCAGGCAGATGCGCAACACGTTGGTATTGAGGCCGCCGCACAGACCCTTGTCGGTGGTGATGACGACCAGCCCGACGCGCTTGATCTCTTCCGGCTTCTTGAGGAAGGGATGCTTGTACTCGGAGTGGCGGCGTGCGACAGGTTGGCGGCCAGCCGACGGATCTTCTCGCCATAGGGACGGGCGGCCTTCATGCGATCCTGCGCCTTGCGCATCTTCGAGGCCGCGACCATCTCCATGGCCTTGGTGATCTTGCGCGTGTTTTGCACGCTCTTGATCTTGGTGCGTATTTCCTTGCCGCTTGGCATGATGGTTTCCTAGCTGTTACGCCCAGGACTTCTTGAACTCGAGGACGGCTGCGTCGAGGACCTTTTCCGCATCGGCGTCGAGGTCCTTGGTGCTGTCGATCTTGCCCATGAGGTCGACGTGCTTCTGCCGCATGAACTGGTGCAGCGCGGATTCGAATTGCAGCGCGCGCTTCACCTCGACGTCGTCGAAGTAGCCCTTGTTGATGGTGAACAGCGTCACGGCCATTTCCGCCACCTGCATCGGCGAGTACTGGGCCTGCTTCATCAGTTCGGTCACCAGGCGGCCGCGCTCGAGCTGCTTGCGGGTGGCTTCGTCCAGGTCGGAGGCGAACTGGGCGAAGGCGGCCAGCTCGCGATACTGGGCCAGGCCGAGATGCCGGCGTTGATGGCGGGACGAATGCCGGCGTTGAAGAGGTCGGTCTCGAGGAAGATCTGGCCGTCGGTAATGGAAATGACGTTGGTCGGCACGAAGGCGGTGACGTCGCCGGCCTGCGTCTCGATGACGGGCAGCGCGGTAAGCGAGCCGGTCTTGCCTTTCACTTCACCCTTGGTGAAGGCCTCGACGTAGTCCTCGCTGACGCGGGCGGCACGCTCGAGCAGGCGCGAGTGCAGATAGAAGACGTCGCCGGGGTAGGCTTCACGGCCGGGCGGGCGGCGCAGCAGCAGCGAGATCTGGCGGTAGGCCCAGGCCTGCTTGGTCAGGTCGTCGTAAATGATCAGGGCGTCCTGGCCGCGGTCGCGGAAGTACTCGCCCATGGTGCAGCCCTTCACCGTAGAAGCCTTCTGGCCGATGGCGACGTAGACGCAGAAGAGGTCCTTGCCCTTCTGGTTGATGATGGCATCGATGGCCACCGCCGTCTTGCCGGTCTGGCGGTCGCCGATGATCAGCTCGCGCTGGCCGCGGCCGACGGGCACCATGGCGTCGATGGACTTGAGGCCGGTCTGCACCGGCTGCGACACCGACTTGCGCCAGATCACGCCGGGGGCGATCTTTTCGATCGGCTCGGAGAGCTTGGCGGCGATGGGGCCCTTGCCGTCGATGGGCTGGCCCAGGGCGTTCACCACGCGGCCGAGCATTTCGGGACCGACGGGCACTTCGAGAATGCGGCCCGTGCATTTCACGGTGTCGCCTTCGGAGATGTGCTCGTAGGCGCCGAGAATCACCGCGCCGACGGAATCGCGTTCGAGGTTCAACGCCAGGCCGAAGGTGTCACCGGGGAATTCCAGCATTTCACCCTGCATGGCGTCGGCCAGGCCGTGCACGCGGCAAATGCCGTCGGTCACGGAGACGACCGTGCCTTCGGTGCGCGCCGTGGCGGCGAGCTGCAGGTTCTGAATCTTGCTCTTGATCAGGTCGCTGATTTCAGAGGGGTTGAGTTGCATGTTTAATGCTCCTAATTCTTAAGCGCCGTAGCCATGGCTGCGAGCTTGCCGCGTACTGAAGCGTCGATAACCTGATCGCCGACGGCGATCCGAACCCCGCCAATAAGCTCGGGGGCCATTCTGACTGTCGCCTGGATCCTGCACTTGAAGCGCGCTTCCAGTTCGGCAACGAGATTCTTCAGCGTGGCATCGTCGAGCGGGAAGGCGGAGGCGATGTCGGCCTCCTGCACGCCCTCCTGCCCGTTTTTCAGGTCAACGTAGAGTTCGCGGATCTCGGGAAGAACCTGCAGACGTTCGTTGTCGACGAGCAGACGGGCGAAGTTCTGCTGTTCGGCAGAAAGCGACGACCCGGCGACATCGAGGAACAACTTGGTGACCTGCGAGGGCAGCAGACGCGGATTGGCAATGCAATCGAGCATCTGCGCATCGGCGGCGACGGCCGCCATGCGGTCAAGCGCCTGCTGCCATGGCCCCAGCGCGTTGCTCTCCCGCGCCAGCTGGAATGCGGCTTCGGCGTAGGGACGTGCGAGGGTGACGTTCTCGGCCATGGCTTGCTGGAGTTCCTGTTTCAGGTTGGCGAGCAGGTCGGCGTGGACTTCTGGCGTTGATTTCCTTGCGCAGGATGCGCTCGGCACCGGCGACGGCGAGGACGGCAACCTGCTCGCGCAGGGCCTCCTTGGCGCGCTGGGCGGCGACGCCGGCCTCGGCCTCGGCGGCCTGGCGGGCCTGCGTGACGATGCGCGCCGCTTCCTGGCGGGCTTCCTCGACCAGTGCGACGCCCTGCTTCTCGGCACCGGCACCGCTCGCAACTGCCGGCTGGCCCGCGGGCCTTCTTCAGGCTCGTCGACGACCTTTTTCTCGGTCAGCGCCAGTTCGATTTCCTTGTCCGCGGCCGATAGCCCGTCGGCAATCTTTTTTGCGCGCTCAAGTCGAGTGCCTTCATGATGGCGGCCACACGGAATTTCATCAGAACCACGCCAGAATGAGGGACACAACCAGCTGGGCAAACAGCGTTGCGTTCCGATTCACGGTAATCGCTCCTTAATCAGCAGGGCCGATTACTTGATGAACGGGTTGGCGGTGAGGGTATTCCAGGAGGCGATTCCCGTGCCTGATAATGAACGCGGCGTCGATCAGGCCGACCGCAGGAACATCTTTGGTCTGCAGGGTGTTCATCAAACCGCCGGTGGCCGACGACCGAGGGGAAGTACACCCGCGATGCCGATGCCGATTACAGTGGTGCTTGGCGGCGCCTGGTATCGATGATCAGGCTGGCAGCAAGAGTACAACGTAGTCAAACAACTTGTTCCGGCTGTGACAACCCTTTTATTTCGAGGCTACGACAAAACTGGTTTAGGTGACCTCGTGCGCCTGACCAACATACA
>JADJBM010000023.1 GCA_016703785.1 Betaproteobacteria bacterium | reverse complement strand
CGTCGTTGTCACTCACGATAACGGAACCCATTGGCTGATCGGCCACTTCAAGCCAGGCCGGCATAATGGTGAAACTTGGGGGGCAGCGCGTTCAGGTGGGGACGCCACTTGGGCGTATTCAGGGAACACTGGCTACTCAAGCGAGCCGCATCTGCTTTTTGCCGTGACAAGGGTTGTTGTCTTCCAAATGGCACAATCGATAAGGAGTCGCTGCCGATCACCTTTTCCACGCACATACCCCTTGGGGCCTTGATGTTATATTTTGTTCACGGCAGGATGCTGAGAATATGAGATTTTTTCTACAGCCTCGTTGAGCACCAGTGCACTTACCGGAAAAATTCACCAACCGTCAACACAAGAAGAGGAGGAGATCGACATGAGCACCTTCAATACGCGTCCCATTGTGGCAATCGCCGCAGCCTTGCTGTTTGCTTTGATCGCGACGAGCGCATCCGCGCAGAACGTTGTGCTGCGTTACAGCCAATGGATCCCGGCGGCCCACCCCACGCAAAGAGACGGTTTGCATAAGTTTTTCGAGGACGTGGCGAAGGCAACCGAAGGCCGGGTCCGGATCGAGCCAACGGCGCAGGCGCTTGGCGCGCCGCCCCGGCAGATGCAGCTCGCTGTGGACGGTATCACCGACGTCGCCTGGGGTCTGCACAGCTATACCCCGGGGACCTATCCCTTGGCGGAAATGGCCGAATTGCCCTTTCTGACCAAGAGCACAGAAGCCAATTCGGTTGCTTATTGGCGGGTGTTTAAGGCCCTGTTCGAAAAAACCGGCATGCACCCAGCCGGAGTCCACACACTCACCGTTCATGTCCACCCCGCCGGACAACTCTACCTCAACAAAAAGGTGATTCGTTCGGTGGATGACTTCAAGGGCCTCAGGCTTCGCGCCACAAACGCCATCACGACGGCTGCTTTCGAGATGTTCGGCGCGACACCGATACCGATACCGGTCACGCAGTTGCGCGATGCGCTTTCCAAAGGGATCGCCGACGGCACCTCGTTTCTCGACGAGAGCGTCTTTGGCTTCAAGGTCGAGGACTTCGTCACCAGCACGACACGAATCGAAGGCGGGTTTTTCAACGCCAGCTTTTTTCTAGTGATGAATAAGGGCAAGTGGGATGCCATCGCGAAGAAAGATCAGGACGCGATCACTGCGCTTTCCGGCGAGGCGCTCGCACGGCGCATCGGCAAGCTCTGGGATACCGAAGAGGCGATCGCGGGCGACAAACTGAAAGCGCGCAACGTACTCTGGGTGAACGCCGATGCCGCAATGATGACGAAACTCAGGGAGTCGCTGGTACCGTTCGAGAAGAAGTGGATCGAAAGCACCAGGGCCAAGGGGGTGGACGGCGCAGCGGCACTCAAAATGTTCCGCGAAGAAGTGGAAAAAAACTGACCTGATCCGACGCCTGTCATCGGCAAGCGACGACTCCGCCGTAGCGGCGGGAGTCGTCGATATAGCGGCGAGGAATTTGGGTGACACGAGGGTAAGGGAAGGGGGGGCAATGAATGCCGTAATAGGTCTCAAGATAGGCCTCAAGGTGGGTTTGCGCGCACTTTCCGCGGTGCTTGCGACCGTAGTGTTCCTACTGATGATGATCACTTTTGTCGATGTGGTGGGACGGAATCTGCTCAACGTGCCGCTTCCGGCATCCTTCGAAATCACGCGTCTCACGCTGGGCATGATGGTGTTCGTCGCGCTGCCACTGGTCAGCGCAAACGACGAGCATGTCACGATCGGTCTGTTCAACGGCCTTTTCCACGGTCGGGCGGCCAAACGCAAGCAATTCGTTATCAGTCTATTCGTCTCGTTTCTGTGCGTTATCTGGGCCCATGAACTCTGGGTGCAGGCCGGGGCGCTCTATCAGCAAAATGAGCGGATGATGTTCCTCAAGGTTCGCCTGGCGCCTTTTGTTTACGCAATGAGCGTACTCACCATGCTGACGGCTATCATCCATATTGTGCAGGCTTGGCTCAAGCTGGTCGGCCGGTTCTGGGCGCTGGAAGTGACGGGAGTCTAATTCATGGACCCGATGGTCGTCGTACTGGGCGGTTTCGTCCTGCTCTTCGTTCTGCTGTTCCTCGGAGTACCCATTGCATTTGGCATGGGGTTCGTCGGCTTCCTCGGCTTTGCGTGGCTGGTAGGCCTCACCCCGGCCCTAAGGGGCATCGGTCAGATCGCTTCGGACACCGCGTTCAATTACGATTTTTCGGTGCTGCCCCTGTTCATTCTGATGGGCAATTTCGTTGCTTATTCACGCATCTCGCAGGAACTCTACGACGCCTCCCACGCCTGGCTTGGGCATCAGCGTGGCGGGCTCGCGAACGCAACCATAGTCGCCTGTGCCGGATTCAGTGCAATTTGCGGTTCGTCTCTTGCGACCGCCGCGACCATGACCAAGGTCGCCATGCCGCCGATGCGCCGCTATGGCTACGCCGACAGTCTTGCCGCCGGTGCGATCGCCTCTGGCGGAACGCTCGGGATTCTTATTCCGCCTTCGATTGCATTTGTGTTCTACGGCATCATGACCCAAAGCGACATCGGCAAGCTGTTTGCCTCCGGAATCCTGCCAGGTCTGCTCGGTGTCGTGTTCTATATCGCGGCGATCATCATTACCACTTCGCTACGGCCCCAACTGGGTCCTCCCGGCGAGCGAACCCCTTGGCGCCAGCGATTCATCGCGCTGCGCAGTGTTTGGGGCATGCTGCTGCTATTTGCGCTGGTCATGGGCGGACTGTACGGCGGTTTTTTCACTCCGGTGGAGGCCGCCGGCATCGGCGCCGCCGGCGGCTGGATCATTGCGATGGCGCGCCGCTTGCTTACGTGGGAATTGTTCAAGCGCGTCCTGCTCGAATCCGGCCGTACTTCGGCAATGCTGCTACTGATTTTGATCGGGTCGCTCATTTTTTCGCAGTTCATTAATGTCTCGAGGTTCCCGAACATTGTCGCCGACTGGATCAAAACCCTTGAAGTCGGCCCTTACACCGTGATCATCGTAATCATCGTCATTTACGTGCTCCTCGGCTCCATCTTCGAGAGTATCTCGATGCTGCTGCTGACGGTGCCGGTATTTTTTCCGATCGTCGCCGGGCTCGATTTTGGACTGGGCGGCCCGGAACGCACACTGATTTGGTTCGGCGTCATCGTCGTGGTTACCATCGAGATCAGTCTGATTAGTCCGCCGATCGGGTTGAACGTTTTTGTTCTGAAGAGCCTGCTCCCGGATGTTCCCCTGAGCGCAATTTATCGCGGCGTGATCCCGTTCATCATTGCCGATCTTGTACGCCTTTCTGTACTGGTGGCATTGCCGATCATTTCACTGGCACTACCGGATATGATGGTGGCGAGGAAATAGCCAAGGCTGAGCAGGTAGATAAATTCGGCGGCTTTGTACGAAGCAAGTTTGTCGAATCCATAGAAAATTTTGGAGGACTCCGATGTTTACAATGAGCTCGGCGTTGGATCGATGTCATCGCTCTTATGGTCGGAAACCAGCGATCGTCGATTACGAAGGCACTTGGAGCTGGGACGAGCATCTGAACAGAGTCGCGCGCGCGGCTACGCTGCTACAAAGCCTCGGCGTGAAGCGCGGCGAGCGCTTCGGCATCCTGTCACGCAACACCTTCCGCCACTGTGAGCTGCTGCATGCCGGTTACTGGGCCGGGATGGTGCCGGTCCCGGTCAATATCCGTCTAGCACCACCGGAGATCGCATACATCCTCAAGGACGCCGACGTCAAGGTGCTGGCGTTTGATGAGCCGTTCCTCGCACTGGCCGACAACGAGGACATCTCACCATTCGCGAAGAAAGCGTTCGCCATTGCGCCCAAGCCGCTCGGTGGGCGGCTGCCGGACTATGAGACGCTCATTGCGGACTGCCGGCCCGCCGAGCTTGTGGAGTCCGCCGAAGATGACGACGCCATCGTACTCTATACCGGAGGCACGACGGGGCGGAGTAAGGGCGTGCGGCTGACGCACCGCAACGTGGTTTCCAATGGCATGCAATGCGGACTCGCAATGGACTTCCGCGGCGACGATATCTATCTTCATGTCGCGCCGATGTTTCATTCGGCCGACCTGCTGGCCACTGGCTTCACGCTGCTGGGCGGCGCTCACGCCTTCCTGCCGCAATTCACGCCGACGAATCTGTTGCGGGCGTTGCAGGACCTGAAGGTTTCATGGTTGATGATGGCGCCAACCATGATCGTGATGATCATCCGGGAACTGAGGCCCGCCGATTTTGACTTGTGCCAGTTGCGCGCATTTCTTTACGGCAGCGCGCCGATGGCGCCAGAATGGATCAGGAAAACCATGGACGCATTTCCCGGCGTAGAAATCGCGCAGGGCTACGGCCTTACCGAGACCTCACCCATACTTACCTATCTCGATTTCGCCGAGCACAAGAAGGCGATCGAAAGCGGCGACCACACGCGACTCACAGCGGCGGGACGTCCACTCGTCGGCATCGACATACGAATCTGCGATCACGAGGGCATGGAAATGCCGATTGGCCAGCCGGGCGAAGTGGTCGTGCGCGCGCCCAATGTCACAAAGGGTTACCTGAATTTGCCGAAGGAAACCGCAGAAGCGATCCAGGACGGCTGGTTCCATACCGGCGACATCGGGCGTATGGACGAGGATGGATTCATGTATCTGATGGACCGCAAGAAGGACATGGTGGTGACTGGCGGCGAGAACGTCTATTCGGTGGAAGTCGAGCAGGCAATCTATCAGCACCCCGACGTGGTAGAGTGCGCAGTGATCGGCATCCCGGACGAGCAATACGGCGAGGTGCTGTCCGCCGCGATTGTGACCCAACCGGGCAAGACGCTCACCCGCGAACAGATCGTCGAACATTGCCGCACGCGCATCGGCGGCTACAAGATCCCGCGCCAGATGGCCTTTGTGCCGCAATTACCCAAGAGTGCCATGGGGAAAACCCTGAAGAACGAGATCCGGCGCGTGTTCGGCAGACCGCGCGCCTGACGTCGCAAGCGCGGCCCGGGCACGGAATAAATCGCGAATGACGAATCCGGCGAACCACGGTGGGAAGCAGGTGCCTTTCCACTGCTATCAATGTGTCGCCGGCCCCGAGCGCAGGAATCATTCGATACCAGAGCGCGGTCAGCGGTCAGTCGCGCGCGAACTTGCGCCGCAACTCCGCTTTCACCAACCCATCGCAAGCAGGTCGGCCGAATAGAACATCGGCGCCGCGTGCAGATAGACGTGCTCGCGCCGCGCGTTGGCTCTCGGGCCAAAGGCGACGGCGTTGGAGAAAATATTCACATACGACAGGCGCACGCCCTTGCTGCGCTCGGTCGTGCCCCCCTGACCTGCCCCCTGTAGCCATACCAGTTGATCGGCAGGAAGTCCGTTTGCAAGGTTAAAGGAATTCATTGGTAGCGGGTTGCTTTGCATCGGCAGCATGCTGCCGATGCAAAGCGGCGAACTTGGCCGGTGGCATCCGGTGGCAACTGCTGTGCGGCCTGACCTCGTTGTAGTCCTGCCGCCAGGCGGCGATGACAGCTCGGGCTTGGGGCAAAGTCTCGAACCAATGCTCGTTCAGGCACTCATCGCGGAACTTGCCGTTGAAGCTCTCGATGTAGCCGTTCTGCATCGGCCGGCCCGGTTCGATCAGGATGTGGCGGATGCCGTGGCTCTGCGCCCACGCCATAAAGGCACGGCTGGTGAACTCCGGGCCGTTGTCGGTGCGTATCGCGCTCGGGTAGCCCCTAAAGACGGCCGCCTGATCCAGCAGCCGGGTGACGTACTGCCCGGAGATGCCGTAGTCGGTAGCGATATCCACGCACTCGTGACCAAAGTCGTCGGCCACGGTCAGGCATTTGAGGCGCCGGCCATTGACCAGGCTGTCGCTGACAAAATCCATGCTCCACACCTCGTTAACTGCTTTGGCGATCTGCAGCGGCACGCGCTCGCTGGCTTCCTGACCGCCAGGTTGGCGACACTATAGAGTCGATACACACGTTTGTGATTCACAGCGGGAAACTCCGGGCGCAGCAGGTCATGGATACGCCGATAGCCAAACCGCCGCCTGGCCTGGGCGAGGTCGATGATCGCAGCACTCAGGGCCGCTGTCTGCTCATCCGCTATGGGCGGATGGCGATAACTGTCGCGGGATAGCCCCACAAGTCGGCAGGCGTGGCGTTCGGAAAGATCGAACTGCTCGATCATCTTGCCGATTGCCTCGCGCTTACCCTGTGGGGCTAGCGCTTTACCCCGAAGACGCTTTTGAGGGCGTGGATGTCGAGGTGCGCCTCGGCCAGGAGCTTCTTGAGCTTGGCGTTCTCGCTTTCCAGCTCCCGCAGGCGCTTGGCGTCGGATATGTCCATGCCGCCGAACTTGGTCCGCCACTTGTAGAACGTGGCGTCGCTGAAGCCGCCTTTGCGGCAGAGCTCCTTGATCGGCATCCCGGCCTCGGCCTGCTTGAGAAAGCCAATGATCTGTTCTTCGCTGTATCTGCTCTTCTTCATGTCCGTCATTCTCCATAAATTGACGGACTTCTCTACTTCAAGTTGGTATGGCAGGTGGGGGGCAGGTCACCCCGTATAGATCAACAACGCATCGGCATCAGGGTCCGCCTCGTCAGGGGAGGAGGCCGGGTTGGCCGCAGCGAGCATCGCCTCGTAATACTCGGCATTCAACCCGGCCGCATCCCCAATATTCGTCATGCTAGAGCGTCGCGTAGCCAGTGCCGGATGCTCGAACATGGGCGCGAACATGCTCTCTGCAAACACATGGGCGCAGGCAGAGTCCTCGAGAATATGAGCAATTTCGGGCGACGCGAGGTGTACATTGATTGGAACCGGTATCGCGCCGAGCCAGAACCCGGCCCACTTGAGTTCCTCTACCCGGAATCCGTTGCGCGACAGGATTGCGAAACGCGCGCCCGCTACGCGCCCAATGCTCGGTCGCTGGGCTCCGTGCCTTCGTGCAGGGGATCAGCGGCTACGGAACCGGCGCCAGAATTCGCCGGGTTTGATACGCTGGCCGAATCCCAGTGCCACATCGAGCTTGAGAGCCAGGCGTTTAAACGGAGATGCCGCCAGACGGGTCCATGTACGGTAATAGGCGCGCGACCACCAGCGAGAGATGTCCTTGTTGTAGGGGCACACACGCATACAGACCCCACATTCAGTCGCCTGATTGTTAAAACTTGAAGCAGCGTTCAGCGTCGACCTGCCACTTGCGGATGCCGATAATCGAAGACTGGTTTGGAATGCGCGCCTCAGGCGCGCCGAACGATATAGCTTTGGGCGGACAGGCCGCGGCGCAGCGTTGGCAGGTCGAGTCGCAGAATTCGCGCACGCCGAAGCTTATCGGCTGGTCGTGGACCAGCGGCAAATCGGTGTGAATGCGCCCGATACGCACGCGCGGTCCGAAATCCTTCGTGATCAGCAGGCCGTTGCGCCCATATTCGCCGAGCCCTGCCGCAATCGCGTACGGTATCGCCAGAGACGTATCGTTGACGCAGGCCACCGCGCGATATCCAAGATTGAGGATGTAGGTTGCAATGTTTTGCGCCAGTTCGCAATCTTTTGAATAGCCGTGGCCGACTGCGATTCCCGCTGTTGCCGATGGGTAGGTCTTGACCGCCTCATAATTCATCGCGGTGACGATCACGATGACGTTCGACAAACCGTCAGGAATCCCGTACGGTTTCTCGGCCAGCGTCTTGGTCGAAAAACTTTTAGTGTAATGCCATCGCATGTCGGTATGGGTGATGCCGACGGCATCCGCTCCGAACAGCCGGCTAACGCTTTCATCTCCTCGCTCATTACTTCGGGCGATTCGATCTCGATTTTTTCCGGATTGGGGTCGGAATACGGAAGGATGTAATCGAGAAACGCGTCGACGCGGCCCTGCTTAAGGCTGCGCTGAATGGTGAGGTTGGCACCCATCCATCCGGCATTGCGCAGTGCGAAATCGCGAACTGAGTAACCCTCGGCCTTGCGCGCGCCCAGACCGGGCCTGAACATACCCTTGAACCAGTTGATCACCTTGTCCGAGCGAATCCGCGCATCCCACTGGCCACGGGTGTAGATATCGTTGGCCTGATTGAAACGCTCGAAGTTCTCGGTCAGTTCGAACCCGCACGCCTGATCTTTGGAGTGATGCAACTCCCCCTTGAGTCGGTAGGCCCCTTCGCTCGTAGGTTGGTTCTCCACGGTCAGGCGATCAGTTGCGGATTCGGCCATGATAAAACTCCTTTGACTCTTTTGCCGCTGAAGATAAGAGGGCTGCCTCTCACTGAAAACAGCATCCTACCGATCATTCGTTCGGCGTAAATTGGAGCTTAGCAGACTACAGGGGCGGTTGTAAAGCTTCAGATTCCCGGCGCTGCTTCGGATCGGAGCAAGTGTACTACCTTGAGGGTGGCAATAAGGAGGACACCATGGCCAGTCATTGCGAGGAGCGCGGGCAGTACCTGATCGAAGCGGGCGCGCTTCATCTGATGGGTGCAAGCAAATGGCAATCACGGCTCACCACGACGCAGCTTTGCTGCAGCACAGGACTGTCCAAGAACCAGTCGTTTCCGAGCCTGACGCCTTTATTCGATACGGTCAAGGGGGCACAGTAGCTTCGTTTCCCCAATTCTGAATCCCTTATGTTCCAGTTTCGTTTCCAACCAGCATTAAGGGCAAGCGTCGATGAGTCTGAGTCATCGGTAGGATGCGCTAAGGCGCACCAATTATCGATAGATTCTAGCCGAAGGCGCAGGTGGTGCGAGGGTCTGCCTGTCGGGGTGTTGCGGCATCCCAAAGACACGCTAAATCGGCACGAAAAATTTGTTCTCAGATAACCCAAGTTGCGGAGGCTGAGTTTCTTGTCATGCGCAAGTAGTCGAAGACGCGCCGGGTGCAGAAGCGGAGTTTGCGCATCTTCTCAGTGATGGAGTGAGTGGAGGTCTGAAAGGACTTGAGGATGCCGACCGCAAAGCGGTGCAGGCGAGTGATGTTTTCCGGCCGTGGCCGGTACGGATGTGGTTCCGCTCTTCGTCGTAGTTCCAGTCGCTGATGTAATGGGTGTTCTCGATGGTCCAGTGACCGCGATTGATAGTCAGGACCTGTTGCGTACAAGCCTCTTGCGGTGTTTGGCTCGTGATCCCCAGAGCGGTCCTCACGAGCGCTTGCCGGATTTTTCCGATCGATTCGTGCTCGAGAACGAACACCTGACCGACGTGAGGGAAGTCGAGGTAGACATTGAGCGCCGTGCTGCACCAGATACGGCGCGTATCGATGCAACCGTGATCGGCAGGTGCCACCTCGACGAAGTCAGGACTACCCGACACCGCTGCGCCGCGGTCGCATCAAAGACGACGAGGGCAAGACACTGGTAAACCCTGAGTCTCACCATGTTTGAGAGAACTCCGTTGGATCAGCTACTTGCCCTGATTCCACCTTCATCAGATCTACTGGAAAATCTCTACCAGTTGATCTTGTTCGATTAATGTTGGGACACTACTGATCTGTTATAGTACTCCGGCAGTGCGCGGCAACTCGAATAACGGCCACGCATCCTGTCGCGATTCACCAAATGGGACAATGCAGTGCAGAACCCACCAGTTTCCAATACCGCGAACCTGTTCGCGCAGGCAGCATCGGCAGGGCGCGGCAAACTGAGCGATACCGAGCTGCAATCCTTGCTCGCGGATCTGCAGATTGGCTTTGCAGACCGGGCCGTACCGGCTGACGCGGTGGACATTCGCATCAGCCTGAATAGCACGCGCGAGTTCGGCATGGTCATCAGTGCCGGACTGGGTGGCCTGGAGGCCGAGCTGGGCGAAGGCAATTTCCGCCGCGACCGTGCTTCCGTGTATGCCGCCGCCGAGCTGACCGATGCCGAAGATTTTCTCGGCCTCTTCAGGCGCACCCTGGCCTACCAGAAGCTCGTCGCCGTCGCCAGGCGCAATGGATCCCAGCCGCCGGATGTGCCGCTCAAAGCCTGCTTTGAGCGCCTGCTGGAACTGACGAAAGCGTTCGCGCCAGGCAAGGCCGACGCGCCCTGCGTGCTGCGTTCCCTGGAACTGAATCCGGCGCAGATCGGCGAGGGTGTGACGGTGCGCGCTGCGCAGTGCGAGATCGCCGCCGCCGCGCCTGCCAGGCTGCCGCGACCGATTCACAAGATCGACAAGCTGATCCACCCGAAATCCATCGGCATCATCGGCGTTTCGGGCAGCGGCATGAACTTCGGCCGCATCATCCTGCGCAACCTGATGGGCAGCGGCTACCCGAAGGAACAGTTGCTGATCCTCAAGCCGGGCGGAAACCGAGATCGACGGCGTGAAGTGCGTCGAGGGCCTCAAGGCACTGGACAAGAAACTGGACATGCTCATCGTTGCCGTCGCTGCAAGTGCAGTTTACGACCTGGTCGACGAGATCATCGCCAGCGATGCCGTGGACGCCGTTATGCTCATCCCCGGCAGTCTCGGCGAGACGAAGAAAAGTCGCGAGCCGGCGGCGGCACTGGCGGCGCGCATCAACGCCGCCCACGGCAACGCAGGCGGCGGGCCGATCTTCCTCGGTGCCAACTGCCTCGGCGTGGTGTCGCATCCGGGCACCTACGACTCCTGGTTCATCCCACTCGAGCGCCTGCCGAAGCCGCAGAAGAAACCGCTGCGCGACGCCGTCATGCTGAGCCAGAGCGGTGCCTTCATGATCACGCGGCTGTCGCAAAATCCCTGGCTAGACCCGGCCTACATGCTGGCGCTGGGCAACCAGACCGATCTTACCCACGGCGACATGCTCAGTTATTTTGCCGAGTTGCCTGGCATCGAGATTCTCGGTATCTACATCGAGGGCTTCAAGGACCTCGACGGCCTGCAGTTTGCCAAGGCGGTGCGCAAAGCCGTGCTCAACGGCAAGCAGATCGTCGTGTACAAGTCCGGCCGGACGGCGCCGGGGCAGGGCGGTGTCATGGGTCACACCGCCTCCATAGCCGGTGGCCTGACCCTGTTCGAATCCGTCGTGCGCCATGCCGGTGCCATCGTTGCCGAGGATTTCAATACTTTCGACGACCTCTTTTACATGGCCGGCAATCTGCAGCACAAGAAGATCGGCGGCGGACGCCTCGGCGCCATCAGCGGCGCCGGCTTCGAGGCGGTCGGCATGGCCGATAACATCGAGTCGGACACCTTCGCCATGACTATGGGCGAGATCGGCGCGGACACTGTCAAGGCCGTGGAGGACATCCTTGTCGCCAAGAAGCTTGAGCAGTTGGTCGAGGTACGCAACCCAATCGACATCAATCCTGGCGCCGACGACGAGGCCCACCTGCAGATCACTGAGGCCTTCCTGCACGACCCGAATATCGACGTGGTGGTCGTCGGCCTCGATCCGACGGCGCCGTCGGTGCGCGCGCTGGTGGAGAGCAAGCTGCGCCCCGGCCACGACATCAACGACCCGAAGAGCACGGTGCACCTGATGCCGCCGATGGTCGAGCGCAACGACAAGCCGATCATCGGCATCGTCGACGGCGGCACGCTCTATGACACGATGGCCGCCCGGCTGATGGACCAGGGCGCCTGCATCTTCCGCAACTGCGCGCGCGGCACCAGGGCGCTGGTGAGTTATGTGGAAGCGCGGTTGTACGCCGATTCACTGAAAAGCCGCCGTCCTGGCGGGACTGTACCAGCATTTAGCTCCGCCGACGGGCCGCCCCAAGGCGGGGCAAGCCAACGACACGGAGCGAAGCGAACTGCCGTCGCCCCCTTCCTCGGGAAGGGGGCGGGGGAAAAGTTAATTTAATTGCGAGGAGATGAACATGAGCGACACGCTTAAACCCGGCCTACCGCCACCTGCCGCATCGACGTAGACACTGCCCGCACCATCGACTTCATGGGCGAGGAACTTCGCGTGTATTCAACTCCGAGTCTTCTCTATGACGTCGAATTGGCCTGCCGTAACTTGATCCTGCCGCACATCGGCGAGGGCAAGGACTCGGTCGGCACACGCGTTGAGCTCGACCATGTCGGGCGCTACGTTGCTCGGCATGTGGGTAGAGATTACCGTCACGCTGGCGGAGGTCAACGGTCCGGCCGTCACCATCGAGTTTACCGCACGCGATGCTGTCGAGGAGGTGGCCCGCGGCAAACACAGCCGCTTCATTGTCGGCCTGGAGAAGACTGCGCAGCGGCTCAAGGCCAAGCAGACGAAGGTCGCAGGCGCCTGAGAACCGGCATCGTTCCCGCGCCAGCAGGAACGGCAGGCATTCAGCAGATTTCCAGGGTGGATCGGCCGTCTCCCGCCGCGTCTCGCGGCACCCAATAAGCAATCCCCTCAGGGTTGACGCATGTCAAACGGACACGGTTGCAATCCCGCCCAAAATGATACAAAATAAATACGATTGAATCGACTTTGTGAATCATCAAACAGCCTGGGCTAGTCGGCCAAGGAGGAGTCATGAAGAGTATTGAAAACGGCATACGAGTCGAAATGCGTATCGTGCGTATCGCGATCACTGGCCAGGCGGCGCACTCATGACAGCGGCCAAGGCAGTCAAGAAAGTCCCGCAGTACTGCTACCAGTGCGTGGCAGGGCCCGATTTGTACACCGTCAAGGTTGAAGATGGCGTCGCCACCGAGATCGAGCCCAATTTTTCCGCCTGTGAAGTGCATCCCGGTGCCGGCAAGTGCTGCGTCAAGGCCTTCGGCATCATCCAGAAGACCTACAGCCCCAATCGCTTGCTGCAGCCGATGAAGCGCACCAACCCGAAAAAGGGGCGCGAGGAAGATCCCAGCTTCGTGCCGATTTCCTGGGACGAAGCCTTCGACATCATCGGCGCGAAAATGCAGGAGATCCGCGCCAAGGGCCTCGTCAACGAGCATGGCTACCCGCGCGCCGCCGCCAGCTTTGGCGGCGGCGGCATTCCCACCTACTATATGGGCACCTTTCCGGCGTTTCTTGCGGCCTGGGGGCCGGTAGACTTCAGCTTCGGCGGCGGCCAGGGCGTGAGCTGTACGCACTCCGAGCATCTTTACGGAGAACTCTGGCATCGCGCCTTCACCGTCTGTCCCGATACCCCCAACTGCAACTACGTGCTTTCCTTCGGCGGCAACATTGAGGCTTCGGGTGGCGTGGTCGCCGCCTGGCGCCACGGCGCGGCGCGCGAGCGGGGCATGAAGCGCATCCAGTTCGAGCCGCATCTGTCGGTGACCGGCGCCGCCTCGGCAGAGTGGGTGCCGATCCGGCCGAAGACCGACGCCGCCTTCCTTTTCAGCATGGTGCATGTCCTGCTGCATGAAATGCCGCGCGAGTCGCTCGACATCTCTTTCCTCAAGCACCATACCGGCTCGCCCTATCTGATCGGCCCCAACGGCTTCTACCTGCGCGACCCGGCGACGAAGAAACCGCTGCTCTGGGATCTGAAGCGCAACGCGGCCGTCTCCTTCGACACGCCCGACACCGATCCGGCGCTGGATGGTTCCTTCACGCTCGATGCCATCGAGGTCGGCGCCGACGAACAGACATGGACCCATAACGGTTTTACGGCCGAGACGGCCTTCGGCAAGCTGATTGCCCGCGTGCAGCCTTATACGCCCGAGTCGGCGGAGAAGACCTGCGACATCCGCGAAGGCACGGTGCGCCGCATCGCCGCCGAATACGTCGAATTCGCCCAGGTTGGCGCGACGATGGAGGTGGACGGCGAAACACTCCCCTTCCGGCCGGTATCCATCCAGTTCGGCCGCACGGTCAACAACGGCTGGGGCGCCTACGAATGCTGCTATGCGCGCACCCTGCTGGCCTGCCTCATCGGTGGCCTGGAAGTGCCGGGCGGCACTCTCGGCACCACGGTGCGCCTGAACCGGCCAGCGACGACGCGGCAGGCGAGCGTCAAGATCAACGAAGACGGCTTCATGTACTACCCGATGAACCCGACCGACAAGGCGAACTGGAAAGCCAAGCCGGCGGTGCGCAATGCGCACGTCACGATGGTGCCCCTGTCGGCGAATTCGCCCTGGAGCACGGCGCTCGGCCCGACCCATTTCTCCTGGATGTTCATGAAGGAATCGCCGGAGAACTGGCCGAAGGTGACCGCGCCGGACATCTGGTTCTGCTATCGCACCAATCCCTCGATTTCCTTCTGGGACACCAAGGAAGTATCCAAGCGCATCGCCGAGTTTCCCTTCATCGTGGCCTTTGCCTACGATCACGACGAAACCAACCACATGGCGGACGTGCTGCTGCCCGAGTGCACCGACATCGAGAGCACGCAACTGATCCGCATCGGCGGCAGCAAGTTCGTCGAGCAGTTCTGGGACCACGAGGGCTTCGCCCTGCGCCAGCCGGCCGTCAAGCCCGCCGGCGACACGCGCGACTTCACCGACATCGCCACCGAACTGGCGGTGCGCGCCGGCCTGCTGGAAAAATACAACGAAGCCCTCAATCGCGGCGCTGCCTGCGTGCGCCTGAAGGCCGAGGACTACGACTTCTCTCTCGACACCTCGAAGCGCCACGACGCGCAGACGATCTGGGAGCACACCTGCCGTGCCGCCAGTGCCGAGCTGACCGGGGGCAGGCCAGCGACGGACTGGATTGGTTCAAGGAAAACGGCCTGCGCACGCGCCCGATCTCGCGTCTGTCATGGTACCTGTTTCCCGAACTGAGTAAGCAGGGCATCCGCTTCGAGATGCCGTACCAGGAGCGCCTTTATCGTGTCGGCGTCGAACTGGGCAATCGCCTGCACGAGCAGGGCATCGCCTGGTGGGACGTGCAGCTCGAGGAGTACGGCGGCCTGCCGAAGGTGCTGGATTTTCCCGGTATCTGGGAAAAGGAGACTGTGCGTCAGGCCGGCGCCGACGCTCTGGAGCAATTCCCCTTCTGGCTTATCACCTCGCGCAGCATGCAGTACGCCTGGGGCAGCAACGTCGGCGTGCAGCTGATGAATGAGATGGCCGGCAATGTGCGCGGCCACAATGGCGTGCTCATGAACACCCAGGTTGCGCTGGAGATGGGCATTCAGGAAGGCGACATGGTTGAGGTGAGCTCCTACGTCGGCACGACCCGCGGCCCGGCGATGCTGTCGCAGGGCATCCGCCCCGACACCCTGCTGATGATGGGGCAGTTCGACCACTGGGCGACGCCCTACGCCAAGGACCTGAACAAGCCGAGCATGAACAGCCTGATCCCGATGTCGATGGCGCTCACCGATTCCACCGGCTCCGGCGCGGACATCGTGCGCGTCGGCGTGCGCAAGCTCGAGGGGATGCACTGATGCCGCGCTATATCATGACCGCAGACCTGCGCCGTTGCATCGGCTGCCAGACTTGCACCGCCGCCTGCCGCCACGCTAACGCCACGCCGCCCGGCGTGCAGTGGCGCAAGGTGCTCGACATCGAAAGCGGCGAATTTCCCGATGTGCGCCGCAGCTTCGTGCCGGTCGGCTGCATGCATTGCGCAGATCCGCCCTGCATGCACGTCTGCCCGTCGACCGCCACCTACCAGCGCGCCGACGGCATCGTCGGCATCAACTACGACCTGTGCATCGGCTGCGGCTACTGCGCCGTGGCCTGCCCCTACCAGGCGCGCTACATCGTGCACAAGGCCGAGTTCGCCTATGGCGAGCGCGCCGGCGCAAACGAAGAAGCGCGCTTCGACCCGGCGCGCATGTCGGTGGCGATGAAGTGCAATTTCTGCCAGGACCGCATCGATGCAGCCAAGGAGAAGGGGCTGACGCCGGGCGTCGACCCCGAGGCGACGCCGGCCTGCGTCAATTCCTGCATCGCCGGCGTGCTGGCCTTCGGCGACCGCGAGGACCCGAACAGCAACGTCTCGCAGCTGCTGGCCGAGAACCAGTTCTTCCGCATGCACGAGGAGCTGGGCACCGACCCGGGCATGTACTACATCTTCGACAAGAAATGACAGATATCAACGCAGCGACGTCCGCCGGGCCGCCCTGGGGGCGGGAGGTGATTTCCGGGCGACATCAAGATTCCACCTGGCCGCATCACCCCCTGGCACCAGACCAACTGGGACTGGCGCGCCGCCGGCAACTTCATCGGCGGCGGCACCGGCACCGGGCTGCTGTTTTTCGCCACGCTGGCGGCCAGCTCGGCGGACGCCTACCGCATCATGGCCCTGGTTGCGCTGGGCTTCGTCGGCGGCGGCCTCACCTGCGTCTGGCTGGAGATTGGGCGGCCGCTGCGTGCCATCAACGTCTTCTTCCACCCGCAGACATCGTGGATGACGCGCGAAGGCATCGTCGCCGTGCCGTTGTTCCTTTGCGCGCTGGCCGGCGTCTGGTTCGGTGGGGGCGTCTTCGTCGGCATGGCGGCGCTGCTGGGCGTGGTCTTTCTCTACTGCCAGGGACGCATCCTGCAGGCTTCCAAGGGCATTCCCGCCTGGCGCGAGCCGAAGATCGTGCCGCTCATCCTGGCAACCGGTTTTGTTGAAGGCGCGGGCCTGGCTACGGTACTGGCCGCCTTTCTGCCCGGCGACTCGCCGCGCTGGCTGGCCAGCGTGCTGCTCGGTGCGCTGATCCTGCGGCGCATTGCCTGGACCCTCTATTTCAAGGCGATCGAGAAGAATGGTCTGCCGAAGATGGCAATGAAAATAATGCGACCCTTCGGCGCCAAGTTCGAGATGCTCGGCCAGCTGGCACCGGAGATCCTCATCGTCGCCGGCATCTTCTACGGCGGCGTGCTGCCGGGGCTGACTTTGCTGGCGGGGGTCGTTGCCGTGGTGGCGGGCTGGTGGCTGAAGTTCACCATCGTCGCCCGTGCGGCCTACAATCAAGGCTATGCGTTGCCGGTCCTGCCCGTGCGCGGGCAGGGCGAAGTCAAGCCGGGCATCAAGCCGGGCTGGACAAAATAGAGCCGGTTCGACCGGCCCCGATTTTTCCCCAGAGAGATTCTCCAAAAGGAGAACGGGGATGTACGAAATCAGAATTCACGGCCGCGGCGGCCAGGGCGCGGTGATGGCGGGCGGCATTCTTGCAACGGCCATGGTGCACGAAGGCCACTATGTCGTCGCCGTGCCGTCCTTCGGCTTCGAGCGGCGCGGTGCGCCGGTGGCGAGCTTCCTGCGCATGGATACGCGCGAGATCCGCCAGATGACCAACATCTACCGGCCCGACTGCGTGCTGTGCATCGACCCCACGGTCGGACGGGCGGTGAACGTCTTCGACGGCATGCGGGACAACGGCACCTGGCTGCAGACGACCGCCAAGCCGCTTGCCGAGTTGCAGGTACCCGACCAGGTCACCACCGTCGGTCTGTGCGACGCCGTCACCCACGCCCTGGATATCTTCAAGCGCCCCATCACCAACACCCTGATGCTCGGCGCCTTCGCCAAAACCACCGGCCTGGTGTCGCTCGATTCCCTGCGCGCGGCGCTCGAGGATTCGGACTTCCGCGATGCCGGCCTCAAGCAGAACCTGCTGGCCCTCGAGCGTGGCTTCAACGAGACGGTCGTGCACATAATCGAGAAAAAGGTGGCCGCATGAAGCAAGTGTCCAAGCCCATGTTCGACACCACCGGCCTTCCGGACGACCTCTGTCCCATCGCCGTCAAGATGAACCCGATGATGCCGGGCGACTGGCGCAGCATGAAGCCGGTGGTCGACCGCGCCAAATGCGTCAAGTGCGCCGTCTGCTGGCTCTACTGCCCGGTGCAGTGCGTGGTGGAGAAGGCCGCCTGGTTCGACTTCGACCTCGCCACCTGCAAGGGCTGCGGCATCTGTGCCAAGGAATGCCCGCAGCGGGCGATCACCATGGTGGAGGAGGCGGCATGATTGATAGAGAATGCCAACTGCCATTCCCCCCTTTGCAAAAGGGGGGCGAGGGGGGATTTATCGGCGGTGGCGAGTCGACGACGTCCGCAAAACCCCCCTTCCGTCCCCCTTTTGCAAAGGGGGAGACCCGGTTGTCGCTCAAGGAGAATCGGCATGTCTGCCGTACTTAAATCCAAACCGAAAGCCATCGTCTGCGACGGCAACGAGGCCGCCGCCTGGGCGGTGACGCTGGCGCGCGTGGACATGGTGGCGGTGTACCCGATCACGCCGCAGTCCTCGCTGGTCGAATACCTCGCCAAGTTCGTCGCCGATGGCAAGCTCAACGCCGAGATCATCGATGTCGAGGGCGAGCACTCGGTGCTCTCCGTGCTGCACGGCGGCACACTCGCCGGCGCGCGCACCTACACCGGCACCTGCGGCCCCGGCCTGGCCTTCATGTTCGAACCCTACCTGCGCACGCCCGGCCTGCGCATGCCGATGGTGATGTCCATCGTCACGCGCGACACCCTCACGCCGCAGAGCGTCTGGGGCGGCCACCAGGACGCCATGAGCGTGCGCGAGGTCGGCTGGATCCAGATGTACTGCGAGACCGTGCAGGAGGTGCTCGACACCACCATCATGGGCTACAAGGTCGCCGAGCACCGCGACGTCATGCTGCCGGTCAATGTCTGCCACGACGGTAACTATCTTTCCTACGGCGCCACGCGCGTCGAGCTGCCGACGCAGGAGGAGGTGGATGCCTTCCTGCCGCCGCCCGCCACCAACTGGCATGCCGCCCTCGATCCCGACCGGCCGATGGCCGTCGATCCGCTCACCGGCGGCGCCGGCGGGCCGGGGCCGTCGATGTTCGTGCGCTACCGCAAGGGACAGTGCAGCGGCATGCAGAATTCGCTGGCCGTTATCGAGGCCGCGCACGAGGACTGGGCGCGCATCGTCGGCCGCCGCCATGCACCACTGGTGGAAAGCTACCGCATGGACGACGCCGAGACCGCGCTGGTCACCCTCGGCTCCATGACCGGTGCCGGCAAGGATGCGGTCGATGAAGCGCGCGACCGCGGCGAGCGCGTCGGCCTCGTCAAGGTGAAGACCTACCGCCCGTTCCCGGTGCAGGCCATCGCCAAGGCGTTGTCCGGCGTCAAGGCCGTCGGCGTGGTCGACCGCTCGGTCAGCTTCGGCTGGAACAGCGGCCCGCTCTATCAGGACGTCATCGGTGCGCTGCAGTTCGCGACGCAGCGGCCCGCCGCCATGAGCTTCATTGGCGGCCTCGCCGGCGCCGACATCACCACCGACCACTTCGGCCGCGTCATCGAGCGCACGCAGGCGTTGGCCAAGGACGGCCAGGTCGGCGAGACGGTGTGGCTGAACGAGAAGGATTGACCATGACACAGACTGAATACCTCATCGTCGGCGCCAGCCATGCCGCGCTTTCCGCCCTGCAGGCCATCCGCATGCAGGACGCCGAGGGCAGCGTCACCGTGGTGACGCGCGACGACGCCCTGCCGTACTCGCCCACCGTGCTGCCCTACGTGGTGTCCGGCCGCTCGGCGCCCGAGCGCGTGGCGCTGAAGGACGGCGCGTGGTTCGAGAAAAACAAGATCGGCTTCATCCGCGGCGCCGCCGTGACGGCGGTCGATGCTGCCGCCAAACGCGCCAAGCTTTCCAGCGGCGAGGAGATCGCCTACGGCAAGCTGCTGCTGGCCACCGGCGCCGCGCCGCTGCTGCCGCCGATCCCCGGCCTGAAGGACGTCAAGTTCCATGTCCTGCGCACGCTGGCCGACGCCGTCGGCCTGCACGCGGCCCTGCCGCAGACGAAGCAGGCGGTGGTGCTCGGCGCCGGGCTGGTCGGCATGCATGCCGCCGAGAACCTCGCCAAGGCCGGCGCCCAGGTCGCTGTGGTGGAAATGCAGCCGCGCGTGCTTGCCGGCTATTTCGATGCCGAAGCTTCCGCCATCATCGAAGCCGCCTTCGCCGCCAAAGGCGTCAAGCTCATGCTCGGCGCAAAAGTCAGCCGCTGTGAGACGGCGGGCAAGACCATCCGCGTCATGACGGACGGCGGCGCGACGCTCGACGCCGACCTGCTGCTGGTCGCCGCCGGCGTGGCGCCGGTGACCGACTACCTCGCCGGCTCCGGCGTGGACATCGACCGCGGCATCCTCGTCGACGACAGCATGCGCACCAGCGTGGATGGTATCTGGGCCGCCGGCGACGTCGCCCAGGCGAAAGGCTTTCTACAACGGCGAGAAAATGCTCAACGGCATCCTCCCCGAGGCCGTCGAGCAGGGCAAGATCGCCGGCATGGCCATGGCCGGCGACCCGGCCGTGAAGCCCTGGCCCGGCGGCGTGCCGCTCAACACCTACACCTTCTTCGGCCAGCAGGCGGTCTCCGTCGGCAGCCAGGATGCAGGGGAGGTGGTGCGCAAGGAAGCCGACGCGAAGCATTACCTGAAGATCGTCATGCAGGACAACCGCCTCACCGGCATCTTCGGCATCAACGTGCCCTTCGACCCGGGCGTGATGTGGGAGATCATCCTGCGCCGCATCGACCTCGGTTCCGTGCGCGAAGCTTTCATCGCTGACCCGCAGAAGACGGCGCGGACCATCATGTCGAAGACCTGGAGATGAGAGCCGTCCCCGCACACTGGCTCTCCCCATGAGCGCCTACAACACTATCTCCTTCCTGCCCGAGCACTGCGACGGCTGCAATGCCTGCATGACGGCCTGCGCCACGGCCAAGACCGGCGCGCCGGACGTCATCAACTCGCGCATCCAGATCGTCGCCGATGGCGATTCGTTCGAGCTGGCGATGTGCCGCCAGTGCGGCGACCCGAAGTGCGTTTCCAACTGCCCGGCGGCGGCGCTGGCCAAGAACGACGCCGACGGCGTCATCGACTGGGACGGCACGAAGTGCGTGAACTGCCTGCTGTGCACCGTCGGCTGCGCCTACGGCGGCATCGTGCACAACGCCGCGGCCGGCCATGTCGTCAAGTGCGACACCTGCGGCGGCGATCCGATCTGCGTGAAAGCCTGCGACCGCGGTGCGCTGAAGTACCTCACCACGGCGAACATCTACAACGAGGTGGGCGATCTGGAAGACCTCTTCGTGCCGGGCCTCGCCGGCTGCCAGGGCTGCAACACCGAGCTCATCATGCGCCACGCCATGCGCCGCATCGGCCCTGAGACCGTGCTCGCGACGCCGCCCGGCTGCATCCCCGGCATGGGCTCGGTCGGTTACAACGGCCTCACCGGCACCAAGGTGCCCGTCTTCCACCCGCTGCTCACCAACACCGCCTCCATGCTCACCGGCGTCAAGCGCCACTACAAGCGCCAGGGCCGCGAGGTGAATGCCGTGGCGCTGGCCGGCGATGGCGGCGCCTCCGACGTCGGCTTCCAGTCGCTCTCCGGTGCGGCCGAGCGCGGCGAGCAGATCCTCTTCATCTGTGTGGACAACGAGGGCTACATGAACACCGGCATGCAGCGCTCCAGTTGCACGCCCTTCGGCGCGTGGACCTCCACCACGCCGGTCGGCGAGCGCGGCACCGGCAAGACGCAGGACGCCAAGAACATGCCGCTGCTGATGGTGATGCACAACTGCGAGTACGTCGCCACGGCCTCCACCGCCTTCATGGAAGACCTCTACGACAAGCTGGACAAGGCCATCGCTGCCTCCAAGCGCGGCTTCGCCTACCTGCACATCTACTCGCCATGCACCACCGGCTGGCGCTTCCCCTCGCAGGAGAACATCGAGGTGGCGCGCAAGGCCGTCGAGGCCAACTTCGTCATGCTGTGGGAGTCGAATCCGCGCGACGGCCTGCAGCTGACGCGCAGTGTCGAGCAGCCGCTCTCCATCGCCGAGTACCTCAAGGCGCTGGGCAAGTACCGCCACCTTTCCGAGGAGCAGGTCGGCCACATCCAGGCGACGGTGGAAAAGAACGTCGGCTTCATCAAGAGCCTCTCCGAAGGTTGCCACCCGGCCATGGCGCAGACCATGTCTGGTCAGGCATAATTGCAGCACCCTCTCCCCCAACCCCTCTCCCGCCCGCGGGAGAGGGGGGCAGGGCGAGTCGCTTCGCGACTTAACTAGAATAGAGCGGACCCGGTACGCCGGCCCGCCGACAGAGAGACCTATGGAAAGATCCTTCAAGGCGGAAGTCGCGAAGCTGCGGCTTGGCGCCGGCCAAACTTTCACCGGCGAGGGCATCCTCGCCGTCACCAAGGCGCTGCTGCAGTCCGGCGTCTCCTACGTCGGCGGCTACCAGGGCGCGCCGGTGTCGCACCTCATGGACGTGCTCGCCGATGCGCGTGAACTGCTCGACGAGCTCGGCGTGCACTTCGAGGCCTGCGGCAACGAAGCCGGCGCCGCCGCCATGCTCGGCGCCTCCATCAACTACCCGCTGCGCGGCGCCGCCACCTGGAAATCGGTGGTCGGCACCAACGTCGCCTCGGATGCGCTCTCCAACCTGTCGTCGGCCGGGGTCGTCGGCGGCGCGCTGATCGTCATCGGCGAGGATTACGGCGAGGGCGCCTCCATCATCCAGGAGCGCAGCCATTCCTTCGCGCAGAAGTCGCAGATCTGGCTGCTCGACCCGCGGCCGAACCTGCCCTCCATCACGCGCATGGTGGAGAAGGGCTTCGAACTGTCGGAAGCCAGCAACACGCCGGTGATGCTCGAGCTGCGTATCCGCGCCTGCCACGTGCATGGCAGTTTCGAGACGAAGGACAATGTCGCGCCGAAGCATTCGCGGCGCAACCCGATCCAGAAGCCGGTCTTCAGCCTCGACCGCATTCCGCTGCCGCCCGCCAACTACACGCAGGAAAAGCACAAGATCGGCGTGCGCCTGCCCGAAGCGCTGAAGTTCATCCAGCGCGAGCAGCTGAACGAAGTCTTCGCCGGCGACCTGCGCCAGATCGGCATCATCCTGCAGGGCGGCATGTACAACACCACGATCCGCGCCCTGCAGCAGTTCGGCCTCGCCGATCCCTATGGCGAATCGCGCATCCCGCTCTACGTGCTCAACGTCACCTACCCGCTGGTGCACGAGGAGGTCACGCGCTTCTGCTCGAGCAAGCGCGCTGTGCTGGTGGTGGAGGAGGGCCAGCCCGCCCATCTCGAGGAGGCCATCAACTCCATCCTGCGCCGCGCCGACATCAACGATCCGCACATCATCGGCAAGGACGTGCTGCCGATGGCCGGCGAATACACCGGCGAAGTGCTGCTCAACGGCCTCGCCGCCTTCCTCGAGCTGACTTTGCCGGACGGCGTCGACCTCAAGGCCGTCGCGGCGGTGCGCGATGGCGTGGCGCAGGCCAAGACCCGCGCCGCCGAGCTGCTCGGCGCGCCGGTGCCGACGCGCCCGCCCGGCTTCTGCATCGGCTGCCCGGAGCGGCCGGTGTTCACCGCGCTGAAGCTCATCGAGAAGGAGTTCGGCGGCATCCACATCAGTTCCGACATCGGCTGCCACACCTTCTCCACGCTGCCGCCCTTCAACCTCGGCAACACCGTGCTCGGCTATGGCCTGTCGCTGGCGGCCGCCTCCGCCATGGGGCCGAACTTCGGCAAGCGCATCATCACCGTCATGGGCGACGGCGGCTTCTGGCACCAGGGCCTCACCACCGGTGTCGCCAATGCCGTCTTCCGCAACGACGAGGGCGTGCTGGTCATCATGCTGAACGGCTATACCTCGGCCACCGGCACGCAGAACATTCCGTCCTCGCCGGATCTCGCCGCCAGGGGAGGGCAGCCCGATCAGCATCGAATCCACGCTGCGCGGCATAGGCGTGAAGTGGCTGGAGCGCGTGCCCAACTACCAGGTGAGCGACGTCGCCGACGCCCTGCGCCGCGCCATGACGACGGAGCAGAAGGGCCTCAAGGTCATCATCGCCGACGGCGAGTGCATGCTCGAGCGCACGCGCCGCGAGCGGCCGGTGAAGGCGAAACAGCTTGCCGCCGGCGAGCGCGTCGTGCGCACGCGCTTCGGCATCGACGACGACGTGTGTACCGGCGACCGCGCCTGCATCCGCCTCTCCGGCTGCCCCTCGCTCACCATCAAGGACAGCCCTGATCCGCTGCGCACGGAACCGGTCACCACCATCAACAGCGGCTGCGTCGGCTGCGGCTTGTGCGGCGAGGCGGCCCACGCCGCCGCGCTGTGCCCGTCCTTCCACCGCATCGAGGTGATCCAGAACCCGAGCGGCTGGGACCGCTTCATGCACGGCCTCCGGCAAGGCGTGATCGGCGCGTTTGGAGGTGCGAAGTGACCCGCACCTATACCATCCTGGTGGCCGCCCTCGGCGGCGAGGGCGGCGGCGTGCTCGCCGACTGGCTCATCGAAGCCGCCCAGCACGAAGGCTTCCCGGCGCAGAAAACCTCCATTCCCGGCGTCTCGCAACGCACCGGCGCCACCACCTATTACGTCGAGATGTATCCCGAGAAAGGCGCGCGGCCGCCTGTGATGGCCCTGATCCCCAGCCCGGGTGCCATCGACCTGATGGCCGCCTCCGAACTGGTCGAGGCCGGCCGCGCCATGCAGAACGCCTTCATCACCGCCGAGCGCACCACGCTGGTGGCGTCCACCCACCGCATCTACGCCACGTCCGAGAAAATGGTGCCCACCGACGGCCGCTACGACGTGCAGAAGATCCTCGAGGCCGCGCCGCAGGTGGCGCAGAAGGCCGTGCTCTTCGACATGTCGCGCCTCGCGCAGGAGGCCGGCACGGTGATCAACGCCGTGCTCTTCGGCGCCATGGCCGGGAGCGGCGCGCTGCCGCTCTCGCGTGAAGCCTGCGAAGCCGCCATCCGCGGCGCCGGCAAAGGCGCGGAAGCCAGCCTGCGCGGGTTTGCCTCGGGCTTCGCTGCCGCTTCAACCCCCTTGGGAAAAGGGGGTGGCGAGCGCAGCGAGGCGGGGGATTTGACGGCCGCTAAATCCCCCCCAACCCCCCTTTTGCAAAGGGGGGAGGAGGGGGGATTTTTGCAAAGGGGGGAGCAATCCGACCGCGTCCGCCGCGAATTTCCCGTAGCGCTGCACGGACTGCTCGACGAAGCCGTCGCGCGTCTCGCCGACTACCAGGATGCGGCCTACGCTGCGACCTACCTCGACCGCATGCGCGGCGTGCTGGCCGTCGACCGCGAGGCCGGCGGCGAGGCCGGCGGCTGGCAGCTCACGCAGGAAGCGGCGCGCCTGCTCGCCCTGTGGATGAGCTACGAGGACGTCATCCGCGTCGCCGACCTGAAGACCCGCGCCAGCCGCTTCGCGCGCGTGCGCAAGGAAGCCGCGGCGAAGGACGACCAGATCGTCGTCGTCACCGACTACCTCAAGCCCAGCGCCAACGAGATCGCCGACATCCTGCCGCCGTCATGGGCGGCGCGCCTGCGCAAGAACGCCGGCGCCGGCCGCGCGGTCAAGCTGCGCACCAGCGATGTCACGGGATTTCTCGCCATGCGCCTGATGTCGGCCATGAAGCCGCTGCGGCGCAGGAGTTCTCGCTTCATCGAGGAACAGGCGATGATCGAGCGCTGGCTTGGCGCCATCAAGCGCCTCGGCTTTGCCGCGCTCGATGCAGACCTGTCGCTGGAGATCGTCCTCTGCGCCAAGCTCGTGCGCGGCTACGGCGAGACCTGGCGCAAGAGCCGCGAGGCCTTCGTCAAGATCCTCGACACGCTGGTGGAGAACGAGCAGGCGGTGGCGCGCGGCGCAGACGCCCTCAGGGTCGCCATCCGCAAGGCGCGCGAAGCGGCGCTGGCCTACGAGGAGGCCAAGCCCTCCGCAGCCACGGCCAAGGGCAAGCCGGTCATCTGGATGAAGCAGGGATAGGGCGGCAGCACCTGCCCCCAGGTCAGCGCACGCCGAGTGCGGCGAGTTGCGGCTTGATCTTCGCCGCCAGCTTGGCGTAGCCGGTGGCATTCGGATGAATCTCGTTCACCCAGTCCGCGTCGTCGCTGGTCGAGCCGGGCGCGGACGGCGTCAGCGTGCCGCAGGTGTCCACCACGACAATGCCCGCCGCCGGATCATGGAAGGCGCGGATGCAGTCGAGCATGTCCGAAGCGATTTCCTTGATGATCTTGAAATGCAGCGCCGACGGCGCATTCACGTTCTGCAGGGCCGGTAGCAGCCACGGCCCCACCGCCGGCTTGCCCAAGACCTTGGCCGGCGCAGGCCGCGGCATCGGGTAATCGTAGGTGTGCAGCAGCACCGGCGTCGTCTTGTTCATCGAGATCGGTTTCAGGCGCCAGGAAAGAATCTGCCGGTAGTTTCGCGTCACATAGTCCTTCAATGCATCCAACTCGGCCACATCGATGTAGCTTGCCGGGTCGTTCGGATCGCCGCCGCCGGTCGGTTTCAGGATGTGGCCCTGCGCCAGCGCGTTGAAGAGATCGTTGCCGCCGCCGGAGAGCAGCACCGCCTGGAAGCGCCGCGCGCTGAACTCCTGCATGAAGCCCGCACTGATCGCCATCTTCTCCATGTCGCCGCTGGTATGGCCGGAGTAGGCGTAGCACAGCGTCGCGGTGCTGCGGTCGAAGGCCAGCGCATTGAGGATGCTCGGCGAAATGTCGAAGCCCATGTAGGCCCAGGCGAACCACGAATCGCCCTCCGCCAGCAGCAGCTGCTTGTAGTCGTTGAAATGCCCCGGCATCATCGACGGCTGCAGCTCGGGCCAGAAGATATCGTTGGGCTGGGGCATCAGGGTTCCGCTCCTTTCACCTGCGTCTTGAAGAAATCCCAGATGAGGTCCGTGGCGTTCAGGGACGCGCTGGGCGGGTCGCCGCGTGCGCTGCCCCGCTGCCCGCCCGGCCAGGCATGGCCATTGTCCTTGAGCAGGTAGAGCTCGACCGCCTTGCCGGCAGGGCAGGCATACCGCCACTGGAAGAACGGGCCGTGGTCTTGCTTCACCGGATTTGCCGCGCACGCATTGGCATTCGCCCAGAAAGTGCCCTGGTCCAGGGCAGGTTTCGCCGGCGTGCCGTCCCAGGCGGAATTGAAGCGCCCGCCCGGCGGCCCGCCCTCGTGCGGAACCGACGCATCGAGCATGCCATTCACCATGAGCGCCGACACCGGCTGCGACGGCCGCTTCTCATCGCCGAACACCGTTGCGACGACGGGCGCGATCGCCGCGAACTTGCTTGAAAGCTCGCGGCCCAGCCGGTGCGCCATCATGCCGCCATTCGACATTCCCGTGACATACACGCGGCGGGGATCGACCGGGTATTTGCGGATCAGCAGGTCGACCAGTGCGCGCACGAATCCCACATCGTCCACGCCCTGTTCCATGGCATAGCCGCAACAGTGGCCGGCATTCCACGTCAGCAGCTTGTCCCGCAATCGCCCGCTTCCCTCGGGATAGGCGACGATGAAGCCCTCCTTGCGCGCCTTGTCGGTAAACCCCGTCATGCGCTCGGCGTGTTCCGCATTGCCGCCGCCGCCATGCAGCACCAGCACCAGCGGCACCTGCCCGCTGCGCAGAGCCGATTCGTCCGGCAGGCGGAGCACGTAGCTGCGCCTGATCCCGTCGTGGGCCAGAGCCTGCCGATGATCGGTAGCGTTTCTGACTTGTTCCGCCGCCCAGGCAACGGGACCGAGGCCGGATAGCCATCCGGCAACCCCCAGGGCGACAAGCAGATTGCTGATGTTCCGTATTCTCAAGGCCATAAAGGAGTCACGCACAAGAGTCAGTCGCTGCGATACGGCGGAGACAAGTAGTGCAGCACGATTGTCCGCCATATTATGTCCGACGCCGAAGGTCAGCCCCTGAGCGTAGGGTTAGCCTGCTGTTTCATGCAGGAACGCCAAGGTGCGATCCCACGCCAAGGCCGCCGAGTCCTTGTGAAACGTCTTTGGGCGATCACTCTCGAAAAACCAATGGGAAGCGCCAGGGTACGTGTGATAGATGGCATCACGGCTTGCGACAGCGAGGCTTTTCTTCATTTTGGCCACACTCGCAGTTGAGACCCACTCGTCGGTTTCGGCAAAGTGGAAAAGAAACCGCGATTTGCTTTGCCTGAAATCACCGTTGCGCGCTGCATAAAAGACGACCGTTGATGCAATGGGCAGCTCGGGCCGTTGAGCCAGCCATAGCGCCCAGTGTCCGCCCATGGAGCACCCCGCGATGGCGACATGCGACCCTGTCGTAGCCGGGTGTTCTTTGAGGTGCTCAATAGCCGCTGTCAGCACCTTGTAGGCGGGCACTCGCCTGGATGCCGTTGCCTCGGCGCGAAGCCTTTGCGCGGCGGCCACCGTGGAGGCGACTTTTCCGTCATAGAGATCGGGGGCCAGCGCGACGAATCCGGCCTCCGCGAAACGGTCACACAAGCCTTTGAAGAAGGCATTAAGCCCCCACCACGAATGCAGGACAAGCACACCCGGGCCAGAGCCGGTCCTGGGTATTGCGAGGTAGTGCGGTAGCTGTGCGGTCATGGATTAGCGTCCAGGTTCAGCGGCGCGACGGAGCTTCATCCCGGCGCGCTCCTCGTAATGGCGGCCTCTCCACCTAGAACATGGTGTTCGAATGCTTCGACTCGCCAGGAACGACCTGCAGCGCGTCCCAATGCTCGACGATCTTTCCATCATCGTCGAATCGAAATATGTCGATTCCCGCCCAGTCCTTGTTCTGATCCGTGGGCCAGAACTGGTGGCAATGCAGGACGACAAATTGATTCTCTGCCACGGACCGCTTGAAGAAGACCTGCTTACCCGGATACTGCCTCGCCATTTCCTCAAAGTACGCTATGAACGCATCCTTGCCGTCCGCAACGTGCGGGTTGTGCTGCGTGTAAGTCGCACCCACATAGCGCTCAACCGCCTCACGCGGCTTGCTCTGATTGAACATGAGGTCATAGAACGCCATCGCATTCCTTCGGTTCTCTTCGGCATTGCAAGGCATGATTGGAGCCCCGGTCAAGGTTGAAGTGGGCGCGCGCGGCCTCGATGGACTGTCAATGAAAAATTAGGAGACGCCCAACGCTTAGGCGACACTGCTGCCGCCGGCGTCGACCTCGGCTTGCCAGCGGCTAAGGTTTTGCTCATTCGCGGGCTCGACGATGTGCTTGATGGATGCCGCGATTTCTGGACTCTCGAATGCCTGTTCCCACGTGACGACGGTTCCCGAAGCCGTGCGCTCGAGTCTGATGGAAAGCTGGAAGCGCGGCTGGGATGTGTGGCTTACAACAATCGCCCGATGCGGCTCGATTGACGAGAAGATTGCCTCGTTTGGATAGTTCGCGCCATCTGGACCGTGCATCGTGAAACGCCAGAGCCCCCCCGGCTTGAATTCGAACGTTTCGAAAGTATTGCGAAAGCCATCCGGGCCCCACCAACGCGCAAGGCGCTCAGGCGCGGAGAAAGCCGCAAATACCGCTTCGGGCAGCGCGGCAAAAACCCTGGACGTTCTGAATATGGGCACAAGCATGCTCCTCAGTGTTCTGGAACGGCGGGTTAGAACGCGGGCATGGTCTGGAGATATGGGTAACAGTTTATCCAAAATGGGCGCACAGTGGAGGTGCCGAGGAGTGACGAGCCCACAGAGCCGGGTTTGAGCGGTGCGCCGAAAGTCAGCTTGCGCAGGACGGCGAGATGGGCTATTTGTGAGCGTATTTGGCGCGCAACGCGCCCTGGAGGAAGGCATATGCCCATGCACAAGTTCATACTGACCTTGACCTGCCTTCTGGCATTGCTCGCCGGCACGGCCCACGCCCAGCAGCAGCTGGAGATCATCAAGCTGCAAAGCCGCACGGCGGATCAGGTGCTGCCGCAGCTGCGGCCTTTCATCGAGCCGGGCGGGGCGCTCTCCGGCATGAACAACCAGATCTTCATCCGCGCCTCCGACGCCAACCGGCGCCAGATCAGGGAGCTGCTCGCTGCCATCGACCGCCCGCCGCGCCGGCTGGTGATCAGCGTGCGGCAGGATGCGGACAGCACGTCCCTGGCGCGCGGCGGCGAGGTGTCGGGCAGCGTCGGCTCGGACCGGGTGCGCATCGAGAGCGGCCGCACCGTCGTTAGCGGCACGGGGGTGACGGTCAGGCGCGGAGACGACGTGGTGCGCGGCCAGGTCTACGATTCGCGCAACAGCGGCTCGGAGCGCGTTGCCCAGCAGGTGCAGGTGGTGGAGGGCGGCCGCGCTTACATCAACGTCGGCACGTCGGTGCCGGTGCCGCTGCGCCAGGTGGTGCTGACGCCCGGCGGCGCCATCGTCTCCGAGTCGGTGGTGTATCGCGACCTCGGCACCGGCTTTACCGCCGAGCCGCAGCTCTCCGGCGATATGGTTACGCTGACCATCAGCCCGACGCACGACACGCCGGGCAGCCATGGCCCGGGCAGCGCCAACGTGCAGCGCCTGACGACGACGGTGTCGGCGCGCCTGGGCGAGTGGATGCAGATCGGCGGCAGCGTGCAGGAGGAAAGCGCGGATCGCGACGGCACCCTCCGCTATTCCACGCGTCGCGGCAGCACCGGCCGCAGCGTGCAGCTGAAGGTGGAAGAGCTGCCCTGATCCGCGCGCGGGTCGCAGGGAGGGGTGGGGTACAATCGCCCCCCACCTATGGAACATAACGTCTTTCTGATCGCCTCGGTGGTCCTGCTCGGCATCGCCTGCCAGTGGGTCGCCTGGTGGACCAAGCTGCCGGCCATTCTCTTCCTGTTGCTGACGGGCCTCGTCATCGGGCCAGGCATCGGCTGGCTGGACCCGGATGCGGTGTTCGGCCCGGTGCTGCTGCCGATCGTCTCGCTGGCGGTGGCGGTAATTCTTTTCGAGGGTGCACTCACCCTGCGCTTCGCGGACATCCGCGGCCTGGAGCGGGTCGTGCGGCGCATGGTCAGCAGCGGCCTGCTGGTGACCTGGCTGGTGCTGGCGCTGGCGGCGCGCTATCTCGTCGGCTTCGGCTGGGAAGTGGCCCTGCTGTTCGGTGCGCTGGTGGTGGTGACCGGCCCCACGGTGATCGTGCCGATGCTGCGCACCGTGCGGCCGACCGCGCGCATCGCCGAACTGCTGCGCTGGGAGGGCATCGTCATCGACCCGATCGGTGCGCTGCTGGCGGTGCTGGTGTTCGAGTTCATCGTCGCCAGCGGCGAAGGCCAGGCGCTGCTGCACACGCTGACGACCTTCGCGAAGATGCTGGGCACCGGCGTCCTGCTCGGCGCGTTCGCCGGCTGGCTGCTCGGCCTCATGCTGCGCGGCCACTGGGTGCCGGACTACCTGCGCAATGTCACCACGCTGGCCGTGGTCTGGGCCGCCTTCGCGCTGGCCAACGCCGTCGAGTCGGAATCGGGCCTGCTGGCGGTGACGGTCATGGGCATGTGGTTGGCCAACATGAAGCGCGTGCCGCTCGACGAGGTGATCGACTTCAAGGAAACCCTGACGGTGCTGCTGATCTCGGTGCTGTTCATCGTGCTGGCGGCGCGCCTGCGCTTCTCCGACCTCGTGCCGCTCGGCTGGGGCGCGCTGGGCGTGCTGCTGGTGGCGCAGTTCATAGCGCGGCCGCTGAAGATCCTTGCCACGACCTGGGGCTCGACGCTGAAATGGCAGGAGAAGGCGCTGCTGGCGTGGATCGCGCCGCGCGGCATCGTCGCCGCCGCCGTTTCGGCGATCTTCGCGCCGCGCCTCGAGCAGCTCGGTTACGCACAGGCCTCCCTGCTGGTGCCGATGACCTTCGTCATCATCATCGGCACCGTGGTGCTGCAGAGCGCGACGGCGGGCTTCCTCGCGCGCCTGCTCGGCGTGTCGGAGCCGGAACCGCATGGCGTGCTGATCGTCGGCGGCACCGGCGTGGCGCGCAGCCTGGGCAAGGCGCTGCAGGAGGCCGGCTTCCGCGTGTTGCTGTGCGACGCGCATTGGGACAACGTGCGCGCGGCACGCATGGAAGGCCTGCAGGCGCGGTTCGTCAATGCAGTCTCCGAAGAGGCCGACCGGAAGCTGGATCTGGTCGGCATCGGGCAGATGCTGGGGATGTCGCCGCGGGTCGAGTTCAACGCCCTGGCGGCGCTGCGCTACCGCGGCGAATTCGGCCGCCAGGGCGTCTATCGCCTGGCCAGCGGCGCCAAGGAGGGCAAGGAGGATGCCGACACCGGCCGCGTGCTTTTCGCGCCCGACGCCACGCATGCCAGCCTGACGGCGAGCCTTGCCCGCTCCGGTGAAATCCGCGCCACGCGGCTGACGGAGCAGTTCGACTGGGAAGATTTCCTCGACAAATACCCGGAATCCCTGCCCCTGTTCGCCAGGGATGCGCGTGGCAACCTGCGCTTTTTCACCGCCGAGGGCGGCCTCGCGCCCGGCGCCGGCTCGCACATCTACGCGCTGCACCCGGGCGACGGTGGGGAAGCCGCGGCCTGAGCGGGATTCAGGCCCGGCAGTGTGTTATCCTTACCAGATAGTAAGGAATATTACTGGAGGTAAGGACATGGAGGCAACGCTCACCAGCAAGGGCCAGATCACCATCCCGAAGGCCGTGCGCGACTCGCTCAAGCTGCATGTCGGTGATCGCCTGGAATTCCTCGTCGACCCGGACGGCTCGGTGCGCATCGTGCCGGCGACGCGTCCCGTGACGGACCTGAAGGCCTTGCTGCCGCGTCCGGCGCAGGCGCTCAGCCTGGAACAGATCGACGCGGTCATCGCCGAGCGCGGCGGCGCAGGCACGCGGAAGCGGCGCGCGTGATCGGCCTCGATACCAATGTCCTCCTGCGCTATATCGTGCGGGACGAGGCGGCGCAGGCAAAGGCCGCCAGCCGGCTCATCGAGGGGCGCTGCAGCAAGGAGGCGCCCGGGCATGTCTCGCATGTCGTCCTGGCCGAGCTGGCCTGGGTGCTCGGGCGCGGCTACGGCTATGCCAAGGCCGAAGTGGTGAAGGTCCTGACGGCCATCCTTTCCTCGGCCGAACTGAAGGTGCAGGAGGCGGCCCTCGCCTGGGCGGCGCTGCGCGCGTTTCAGGATGAGGATGGCCAGGCGGACTTCGCCGACTATCTCATTGGCGCCGTCAATGCGGACTGCGGTTGCGAAACGACCTGCACCTTCGACAAGCGCGCAGCCAGGTCGGGTTGGCACAGTCTGGTGGAGTAACGCTTGCTGCAACAGATCGAATCCGTTTTTGCCGCTGATGGTGTGCTCGCCCGCGCCATCGACGGCTATCGCGTGCGCCCGCAGCAGGTCGAGATGGCCGAGCGCATCGCCGCCGCCATCGAGCAGCACGGCGTGCTGGTGGCGGAGGCGGGCACCGGCACGGGCAAGACCTTCGCCTATCTCGTGCCGGCGTTGATGGCGGGCGGCAAGGTGATCGTGTCCACCGGCACCAAGACCCTGCAGGACCAGCTCTTCCAGCGCGACCTGCCGATGGTGCGCGATGCGCTGAAGGCGCCGGCCACCGTCGCGCTGCTCAAGGGCCGCGCCAACTATGTCTGCCACTACCACCTCGAGCGCGCACGCACGGAAGGGCGCTTTCTCTCGCGTGAGGAAGCCGGCCACATCCTCGCCATCGCCCGTTTCGCCAAGACGACGTCGACGGGCGACAAGGCCGAGTGCTCGGCCGTGCCGGAGGATTCCGCCGCCTGGGCGGCGGCGACGTCCACGCGCGACAACTGCCTCGGCCAGGAATGCCCGAATGCCAAGGAGTGCTTCGTCACCGCCGCGCGGCGCGAGGCGCAGGCGGCCGACGTGGTGGTGGTGAACCATCACCTCTTTTTTGCCGACGTGATGCTGCGCGACACCGGCGTCGCCGAATTGCTGCCGGCCTGCAACACGGTGATCTTCGACGAGGCGCACCAGTTGCCGGAGACGGCCAGCCTGTTCTTCGGCGAGAATGTGTCGACCGGACAGCTGCTCGACCTGGCGCGCGATGCGCGCATGGAAGGACTGGCGGCAGCGAAGGATTTCGCCGAACTGCCGGACGGCGCGCGGGCGCTGGAGAAGGCGGCGCGCGACCTGCGTTTGACCATATCCGGCGAGAACGCGCGCTTTTCCCTGTCGCAGCTGGCGCCGGCCTTCCATGAAGCGCTCGACACGATGGTGGAGGAACTGGCCCGCTTCGGCGCACTGCTGGAGTCGCAGGCCGAGCGTTCGGAAGGGCTGGAACATTGCTGGCGCCGTTCGCAGGAGCTGGGCCTGACGCTCAAGCGCTGGCGCCAGACGGAGGACACCGGCCTGGTGCGCTGGGTCGAGGTGTTCAACCAGGCGCTGTCGCTGAATGCCACGCCGCTGCACATCGCCGACATTTTCAGGAAGCAGATGGACGGGCACCCTCGCGCCTGGATATTCACCTCGGCCACGCTGGCGGTGGAGAGCGACTTCTCGCACTATTGCAGCGAACTCGGTTTGAACAGTGGAGAAAATGCCGCCGACACCGGCTGCTGGGGCAGCCCCTTCGATTATCCCAACCAGGCGGTGCTGTATGTGCCGCAGGAGCTGCCCGACCCGAACAGCCGCGACTATTCCGACGCCGTCGCCGCGGCAGCCTGGCCGGTGATCCATGCCAGCCGCGGCCGCGCCTTCGTGCTGTGCACCTCGCTGCGCGCCATGCGGCGCATCCACGAGCTGCTGAAGGCGCGCTTCGAGGCGGAGGGCTTCGACCACCCGCTGCTGCTGCAGGGTGAGGGATCGAGGAGCGAACTGCTGGCGCGCTTCCGCCGCCTGGGCAACGCCGTGCTGGTCGGCAGCCAGAGCTTCTGGGAGGGCGTGGACGTGCGCGGCGAGGCCCTGTCCCTGGTCATCATCGACAAGCTGCCCTTCGCGCCGCCCGACGATCCGGTGCTGGCGGCGCGCATCGAGCACATGAAGAAGGAAGGCCGCAACGCCTTCATGGAATACCAGCTGCCGCGCGCCGTCATCAACGTCAAGCAGGGCGCCGGGCGCCTCATCCGCGACGAGGCCGACCGCGGCGTGCTGATGCTCTGCGACCCGCGCCTGATCACCAAGCCCTACGGCAAGCGCGTCTGGCGCTCGCTGCCGCCGATGCGGCGTACGCGCGTGCTGGAAGAAGTGCTGGATTTTTTCTCTATGGAAACCGCATGAGCAGAGAGTGCAGCGTTCTTGCCGAGCAGCTCAACCGCAATTGCCAGTGCATCTCGCTCGATCGCGTGGCGCTGGTCCGCGCGCTGGCCGGCGGCGAATCCGGCGCTGACCTGGCGGCCCTGATCGACGCCGGCCGCCCGAACCTGTTTGCCGACTCAGCGGTGTTCGTCGGCGCCGCCTGCCTGCAGCGCATGGCGGACATCATCGCCGCCATCGAGCGCGTGGTCGCGCTGCCGGCCTGGCAGGAACGCGTGCTGGCCTGGGCGCCCTCTGCAGCACGATTCGTGCCGAAGGCCAGTGGCGTTTTTCACGGCTACGATTTCCACTTGAGCCCCGCCGGGCCGCAGCTCATCGAGATCAACACCAACGCCGGCGGCGGCCTGCTGAATGCCGCGCTGGCGCAGGCACAGAAGGCCTGCTGCGAAGAGGTTTCCGCCGTGCTGCCCGGCGTGCATCCTGCCGCCACGGTCGAGCAGGAATATGTCGACATGTTCCTCGAGGAATGGCGCACCGAACGGGGCGACGTACCCCTGCAGCGCATCGCCATCGTCGACGAGCGGCCGTCGGAGCAGTTCCTCTACCCGGAATTCCTGCTGTTCCAGAAGCTGTTCGAGCGGCACGGCATTGCGGCAGTCATCTGCGATCCGGGAGAACTGCGCTTCGCGGAGGGCGCCTTGCGGCATGGCGATGACCGCATCGACCTGGTCTACAATCGCCTGACGGATTTCGGACTGGATGCGCCGGAGAATGCCGCGCTGCGCGAGGCATATCTGGCCGGCGCGGTTGTCGTGACGCCGCATCCGCGCGCGCATGCCGTCTACGCCGACAAGCGCAACCTGAGCCTGCTCACCGATGCGGTGGTGCTGACGGAACTCGGCGTCGACGCCGCCACGCGCGAGGTGCTGCTGACCGGCATCCCGCGCACTGAACGCGTGCGGCGCGAGGAGGCCGATGCGCTCTGGGCGCGCCGCAAGCAGCTGTTCTTCAAGCCGGCGGCCGGTTACGGCAGCAAGGCCGCCTATCGCGGCGACAAGCTGACCAAGCGCGCCTTCGAGGAGATCCTGGGCGGCGGTTATGTGTCCCAGGCGCTGGTGCCGCCATCGGAACGCGTAGTGGGCGTGGCGGGAGAGCGCATCGGCCTCAAGCTCGACCTGCGCAACTTTGTTTACCGGGGCCGCGTGCAACTGGTGATCGCGCGGCTGTACCAGGGGCAGACGACGAATTTCCGCACGGCTGGCGGCGGTTTCGCGCCGGTGCTGACGGTGCCGCACATCGAAGGAGTTTCATGAAGGTATTCGGCTTTAGTTCCGGCCGCTCGCTGCGCTTGCTTAACCTCGCCTGGGCGAGGTTAGCCTTCACTGAAACCGAATGGAGACGGAAATGAAAGTATTCGGTTTTGCAGGCTACAGCGGCAGCGGCAAGACGACGCTGATCGAGCAACTCATCCCGCGCTTCGTCATGGAGGGCCTGAAGGTCTCGCTCATCAAGCATGCCCACCACGGCTTCGACATCGACCGGCCGGGCAAGGACTCGTGGCGCCACCGCGAGGCAGGCTGTTCGGAAGTGCTGCTGACCTCGGACCAGCGCTGGGTGCTGATGCACGAACTGCGCGGCGCGGCGGAACCGACGCTGGAGGAGCAGATCAACATGCTCTCGCCCTGCGACCTGACGCTGGTGGAAGGCTACAAGACGAACGACCTGATTCCCAAGCTGGAGGTGTATCGTCCCTCCCATGGCAAGCCGCCGATCCACCTCGAGCATCCCAATATCGTCGCCATCGCCAGCGATGCGCCATTCGAGACGACGCTGCCGGTGCTGGACATCAACGATCCGGATGCCATCGCAACATTCATCATGGATTTTCTCGGACTGAAATGAGCTTCCTCTCCTTCGACGAAGCCCTCGCGCAACTCCTCGCCGCCGCCAGGCCGGTTGCAGAGGTCGAGGAGGTGGATACCGTGTCCGCCGTCGGCCGCACGCTGGCGCGCGCGCAGGCGAGCGGCATCACGGTGCCGCCGCTGGACAACTCGGCCATGGATGGCTACGCCGTGCGCGTGGCGGACTTGCCCGCCGCCGGCACGAAGCTGCCGGTGTCGCAGCGGATTCCCGCCGGCAGCGTCGGCACGCCGCTCGTGCCGGGCACGGCGGCGCGCATCTTCACCGGCGCGCCGGTGCCGCAGGGCGCCGACGCGGTGGTGATGCAGGAGCTGTGCGAACACGCCGACGGCGCGGTGGCGATCAACCATGTGCCGCGCCACGGCGAAAACATCCGCCGCGCTGGCGAGGACATATGCTCAGGCGCCGAGATCCTTGCCGCCGGGACACGCCTCGCGCCGCAGGACATCGGCCTGGCCGCCTCCGTCGGGCTGGCGACGCTGCCGGTGTTCCGTCGCCTGCGCGTGGCGGTGTTCTTCACCGGCGACGAACTGTCCCTGCCGGGCGAGGCGCTCAAGCCCGGCGGCATCTACAATTCCAACCGCTACTCGCTGCGCGGACTGCTCGGTGCGCTCGGCTGCGAAGTTCGCGACCTGGGCATCGTGCCGGACGATCTGGCAGCGACGCGTGCGGCACTGCGCGACGCGGCGGCGAGCGACGTCGTCATCACCAGTGGTGGCGTCTCGGTCGGCGAGGAGGATCACGTCAAGGCGGCGGTGCAGGCGGAGGGCGCGCTCGACCTGTGGAAGATCGCCATCAAGCCGGGCAAGCCCCTGGCTTTCGGAAAAGTCAGTCCCCGCGACACGGCGCCGCCCCCCCCCCCCCCCCCCCCCCCCCCCCGGGGACGGGGGGGGGGGGCCCGCCGGCCTAGCCCATGGGGCCCTTCATCGGTTTGCCCGGAAACCCGGTGTCGACCTTCGTTACCTTCGTCATGCTGGTACGGCCTTTTATTCTCGCCATGCAAGGGGTGCGTGAAACCGCGCCGCGCGGCCTGGCCATGCGCGCCGACTTCGACTGGCCGAAGCCGGACCGGCGGCGCGAATTCCTGCGCGTGCGCATCAACGCCGCGGGCGGCCTCGACCTGTTCCCGAACCAGAGCTCGGGCGTGCTGACTTCCTGCGCCTGGGCCGACGGACTGGTGGACACGCCGGCGGGGCAGGCGGTGCATGGCGGCGATCTGGTGCGCTTCCTGCCGTTTTCCGAATTGCTATACTGAAATCATGAATGTGAAAGTCCTCTATTTCGCCGGCCTGCGCGAAGCGGTCGGCCAATCCGCCGAGCAGTTTGCCTTGCCGGCAGGCGTGGGCAGCGTCGGCCAGTTGCATGCCTATCTGGCTGCGCGCGGCGGCGCTTGGGAGGCGCTGGCGACGACGAAGAACCTGCGCATTGCGGTCAACCAGAACATGGCGGCGATGGACACGCCGGTGAAGGCGGGCGACGAGGTCGCCTTCTTTCCGCCGGTGACGGGCAGGGTGAGGTGACCAACGCTGCGTCCAGGAAAGGGTAGGGCGGCGAAGTCTCCGTCGCCGAGGATTTCGACGTCGGCGCCGAGTGTGCCGCGATGGCGCGCGGGCGCACGGACATCGGCGCGCAGGCGAGCTTCGTCGGCCTGGTGCGCGATTCGAATGATGGCGCCGGCGTGATGAAGATGACGCTGGAGCACTATCCCGGCATGACGGAGAAGTCGCTCGCGGAGATCGTCGAGCAGGCACGCGGCCGCTGGGACGTGATGGACGCCACGGTGATCCATCGCGTCGGGGCGCTCAAGCCGGGCGACAACATCGTGCTGGTGATCGTGGCGAGCGCGCATCGCGGCGATGCCTTCGCCGCCTGCGAATTCATCATGGACTACCTGAAGACGCGCGCGCCGTTCTGGAAGAAAGAAGAGTCGCCCGAGGGCGGGCGCTGGGTGGATGCGCGCGAGTCGGACGACCGCGGCGGCGGAGAAGTGGAAGCGCCTTCAACCGCAGGGCATCAGCGCCTGGAGAGGGCGAGAAGCTGCCCTGAGGAAGTACTCTTCCTGTGCGTGCCCGGGAGGTGGGCAGAGGTTCTTACTCCACTTTTACGCTCTTGCCCTTGCCGCCCATCCCGCCCATGTTGCCGAAGGCGGCGGTGGAGGCCTTGGCGATCTGCTCGAAGGCGTCCTTGGCGGTGCCAAAAGCCTTCTGCATGTTGGCGAAGGCATCCCCGCTGTTGCCGGGCAGGCCGCTCACCGACATCATCTTCTTGAAGTTCTCCATCATTTCCTGGCTGGTGCCGGCCATCTGCTGCCCGAGCATGCGGTTGAACTCGGCCTGTGCCTCGGCCGTGATCTCCGCCATCTGGCGCATGGCCTCCATCATCTTGGTGGAAGTTTCCTGGGCGAATTGGGTGCGCAGGGCCAGGGCATTCTGCGGGTCCTTCGCCTCGGTCAGTGCCCGCGCGTTTTTCACGCTGCCCTCGAAGAGGGTCCGTGCAGTTTCCACCTGAAGTTCCATGATGCGCTTGGAGTTCTCCAGCGACATCTGCGTCAGCTTCATGGCGGCGTCGATGCTTTTCTGGTGCATCTCGGCGATCTGTTCCTTGCTAGTGCCAGCCCTTGTTTCTGTGGTGCTCATTGCGCTCTCCTTGGGAATTGTCATAAACCACTTGGGTATGATGCGCCGATTGGAATGGCTTGAAAACCCCCGCTTGAAAACCCCCACTGCCAGCCCCATTTACCCGCTAGACGGCTTATTTTGAAAGAAAATCATGCGCTTCGATAAATTCACCACCAAGTTCCAGCAGGCCCTGGCCGATGCCCAGAGCATCGCCGTCGGTGCTGACCAGCAATTCATCGAGCCGCAGCACCTGCTGCTGGCCCTGCTCCGGCAGGACGACGGCGCCAGCGCCTCGCTGCTCGCCCGTGCCGGCGTCAATGTTGCTGCCCTGAAAGGCGCGGCGGAGAAGGCCGTGGCGCGCCTGCCCAAGGTGGAGGGCCACGCCGGCGAGGTGCAGATCGGCCGCGACCTGTCCAACCTGCTCAACCTGACCGACAAGAACGCGCAGAAGCGCGGCGACCAATTCATCGCCTCGGAAATGTTCCTGCTGGCCCTGGCCGAAGACAAGAACGAAACCGGCCGCCTGCTCAAGGAACACGGCCTGCAGAAGAAGGCGCTGGAGACGGCCATCGAGGCGGTGCGCGGCGGCGAGAGCGTCGGCTCGCAGGAAGCGGAAGGGCAGCGCGAGGCCTTGAAGAAATACACGATGGACCTCACCGAGCGCGCGCGCCAGGGCAAGCTCGACCCGGTCATCGGCCGTGACGACGAGATCCGCCGCACCATCCAGATCCTGCAGCGGCGCACCAAGAACAACCCGGTGCTGATCGGCGAGCCGGGCGTGGGCAAGACGGCCATCGTCGAGGGCCTCGCCCAGCGCATCATCAACGAGGAGGTGCCGGAGACCTTGAAAGGGAAACGCGTCCTCTCCCTCGACATGGCGGCGCTGCTGGCCGGCGCCAAGTACCGCGGCGAGTTCGAGGAGCGCCTGAAGAGCGTGCTCAAGGAGATCGCCCAGGACGAGGGCCGCATCATCGTCTTCATCGACGAGCTGCACACCATGGTCGGCGCCGGCAAGGCGGAGGGCGCCATGGACGCCGGCAACATGCTCAAGCCGGCGCTGGCGCGCGGCGAGCTGCACTGCGTCGGCGCCACCACGCTCGACGAATACCGCAAGTACGTCGAGAAGGACGCCGCGCTGGAGCGCCGCTTCCAGAAGGTGCTGGTGGACGAGCCTTCCGTTGAATCGACCATCGCCATCCTGCGCGGCCTGCAGGAGAAGTACGAGCTGCACCACGGCATCGAGATCACCGACCCGGCCATCGTCGCCGCGGCGGAGCTCTCGCACCGCTACATTACCGACCGCTTCCTGCCGGACAAGGCCATCGACCTCATCGACGAGGCCGGGGCGCGCATCAAGATGGAGATCGACTCCAAGCCGGAAGTCATGGACCGGCTCGACCGCCGCCTCATCCAGCTGAAGATCGAGCGCGAGGCGGTGAAGAAGGAGAAGGACGAGGCATCGAAGAAGCGCCTCGACCTGATCGAGGCGGAAATCCAGCGGCTGGAAAAGGAGTATTCCGACCTCGAGGAAGTGTGGAAGGCGGAGAAGGCCCAGGTGCAGGGCACCGCGCACATCAAGGAAGAGATTGACCATGCCCGCGCCGAGATCGCGAAATGGCAGCGCGAGGGCAAGCTCGACAAGGTGGCGGAGCTGCAGTACGGCAAGCTGCCGCAGCTGGAGGCCCAATTGAAGGCTGCGGAAAAAGTCAGCCCCCAGGACACGGCGAAGAAACTGCTGCGCACCCAGGTCGGCGCCGAGGAGATCGCCGAAGTGGTCTCGCGCGCCACCGGCATCCCCGTCTCGAAGATGATGCAGGGCGAGCGCGACAAGCTGCTGAAGATGGAGGAACGCCTGCACGGCCGCGTCGTCGGCCAGGACGAGGCGGTGCGTCTGGTGTCGGATGCCATCCGCCGCTCGCGCGCCGGCCTCTCCGAGGAGAACCGGCCCTACGGCTCCTTCCTCTTCCTCGGCCCGACCGGCGTCGGCAAGACCGAGCTGTGCAAGGCGCTGGCGGAATTCCTCTTCGACTCCGAGGAGCACATCATCCGCATCGACATGAGCGAGTTCATGGAGAAGCATTCCGTTGCCCGCCTGATCGGCGCGCCGCCCGGCTACGTCGGCTACGAGGAGGGCGGCCATCTGACGGAAGCGGTGCGACGCAAGCCCTACAGCGTGATCCTCCTCGACGAGGTGGAGAAGGCCCACCCGGACGTCTTCAACGTGCTGCTGCAGGTGCTCGACGACGGCCGCATGACCGATGGCCAGGGCCGCACGGTGGACTTCAAGAACACCGTGATCGTCATGACCTCGAACCTCGGCTCGCAGATGATCCAGCAGATGTCCGGCGACGATTACCAGGTGATCAAGCTGGCGGTGATGGCCGAGGTGAAGACCTATTTCCGCCCGGAGTTCATCAACCGCATCGACGAGCTGGTGGTGTTCCACGCGCTCGACGAGAAGCACATCGCCTCCATCGCGAAGATCCAGCTCGGCTACCTCGACAAGCGGCTGGCGAAGCTGGAGATGAAGATCGAGGTGACCGACGCCGCGCTGGCGGAACTCGCCAAGACCGGCTTCGATCCGGTGTTCGGCGCACGGCCGCTCAAGCGCGCCATCCAGCAATACATCGAGAACCCGCTGGCGAAGCGGATCCTCGAGGGCGAATTTGCGGCCAAGGATGTGATTCGCGTCGATGCGAGGAAGGGCGTGATCGGCTTCGAGAAGGCCTGACTGGCATAAGGTTATTGCGAACGGCGGGCATTCCCGCCGTTTTTTTTCGCCAGCGGCGATAATGGGAACATAACAACGACATTACTTACCCCGACATGAACGGCACCGCCGCCACCTCCCCCATCCGCAGCGACATCCGCGTCATCAGCCTGATCGGCTTCGCCCACGGCACCTCACATTTCTTTCATCTGCTGCTGCCGCCGCTGTTTCCCTGGCTGATGCCGGAGTTCGGCCTGAGCTTCACGCAGGCCGGCCTGATGATGACGTTCTTCTTCGTGATTTCCGGCGTGGGGCAGGCGCTGGCGGGGTTCGTCGTCGACCGCATCGGGCCGCGCCGCGTGCTGCTGGCCGGCATCGCCTGCTTCGTCCTCGCCGCGCTGCTGCTCAGCGTGGCGAACGGCTATGCCATGTTGCTCGCCGTCGGCGGATTGGCGGGCCTGGGCAACAGCGTCTTCCATCCGGCCGACTTCACGGTGCTCAACCGCAAGGTGAGCAATGCGCGGCTGGGCCACGCCTTTGCGGTGCATGGCCTGTCGGGCAACATCGGCTGGGCCATCGCGCCGGTCTTCCTCGCCGGCATCGCCGCGGCGGCGGGCTGGCGCACAGCGGCGCTGGGCGCGGCGGCGCTCGGGGCGCTGGCCTGGACGGTGGTGTGGGTGCGGCGCGACGACAGTGAATTGGCCGACCTTGGCGCCAAAGTCAGCTCCGGCAGGACGGCGAGCACGTTCGGTTTTCTCGGCGCCGGCGCGGTGTGGATGTGCTTCCTGTTCTTCCTGCTGGTGACGACGGCCTTCGGTGCGCTGCAGAACTACGCCACGCCGGTGATGCAGAACATGTACGGCCTGCCGGTGGCCGCGGCTGCGGCGACGCTGTCCATCTTCCTGCTCGGCGGTGCGGCGGGCATCGCCGCGGGCGGCGTGCTGGTCAGCCGCGGCGCGACGCATGACCGCCTGATCGCCGGCGCACTGGCGCGCCGCGGCACTGGTCGCCGTGCTGATCGCCAGCGGCGCCCTGCCTGCCTGGAGTGTCTCGCCGGCGATGGGCATCATGGGTTTCTTCGGCGGGATTGCAGGGCCTTCGCGCGACCTGCTGGTGCGCCATGCGGCGACGGCGCGCTTTGGCCAGCAGGCCTTCGGCCGGGTGTATGGCTTCGTCTATTCCGGGCTGGATCTTGGCTTGGCGGTGTCGCCGCTGGTGTTCGGCCCGCTCATGGACGCGGGTCGCTTTGGCGCCGTGCTGGCCGGCGTGGCGCTCCTGCAGGGCGCAGCTATCCTCACCGCGCTGGGCGTCGGCCGGGGCAGCCGGTCGTCTCAGGCGGCCTGAACGGCCGAATCGGAAGCAGCCTCAGCCGCGACGACGCGGTTGCGGCCTTCGTGCTTGGCGCGGTAGAAGGCCGCATCGGCGGCGCCGACGAGCTGCGCCGGCACGCCGGAGGAAACCGTTACCGAGGCCACGCCGATGCTGACGGTGACATGCCCGGCGATGTCCGACTGCGCGTGCGGCAGGGCCAGTGCCTCGACGGCGGCACGGATGCGCTCGGCGACGATCAGGGCGCCCGGCGGATCCGTGGCCGGCAGCAGGATGGCGAATTCCTCGCCGCCGTAGCGGGCGACGGCATCGCTCGAGCGCATCACCACGCCCGACATGGCCGCAGCCACCTGCCGCAGGCATTCGTCGCCGCCCTGATGTCCATAGGTGTCGTTGTAGGGCTTGAAGAAATCCACGTCGATCATGAGCAGGGACAGCGTGCGCGATTCCCGCGTGGCGCGGCGCCATTCGGTGTTCAGGGTCTGGTCGAAGCTGCGGCGGTTGGCGACGCTGGTCAGGCCGTCGCGCGTGGCCAGGCGGTGCAGTTCATCCTGCGCCTGTTTCTGCACGGTCATGTCGCGCAGGGTTTCCACCACCGCCACCAGCTTGCCGGACTCGTCGTAGATGGGGCCGGCGTCGGCGGTCAGGTAGATGCGGGCACCGAGCCGGGGCATTTCGATCCAGCTTCTGACGCGGAAGCAGTCGGAGAACACGGCGTCCTTGCCGGCGTGATCATGTTCGTCGTAGAGCGTGTGATTTCTTCGGTCCGGCCCAGCGCGATCAGGTCGGCGAGGCAGGGGCGCGGCGCCGTGTAGAAGGCGCGCCATTGCTCTTTAGTGCCGATGACCTCGCTGGCCTTCACGCCGGTGAGCCGTTCGCAGGCCCGGTTCCAGATGATGACGCGGCAAGCGGGGTCGATGACGAAGGTCGGCACGACCAGGTGCTCCATCAGGCGAACCGTGTAACTCAGACGGTCTTCATCTTGAACCTGCAGCGTCACGGGAGGTTCCTTGCTCAGTATGCTCAACTGGGATTACGGTCTGAATGGAAAAACCTTTAGGTAATTATGGAATTTAGAAAACAAAATAGAAACAGCTAGTCAGGCTGAATTAACAATCTTGATGGTGTCGCTGTCGGCCATGACGACGCGATTGCGTCCTTCGTGCTTGGCGCGATAGAGGG
>JADJBM010000022.1 GCA_016703785.1 Betaproteobacteria bacterium | reverse complement strand
TCGACTGCCCTACTTCTTCGCGCGCAAACATCATCTGCGCCGCCGTCCACACCCCGAGAAATCCGCCCCCACGTCCGCGCCGGGCTGACGCGCTGCATCGCGGCGTGCATCAGGCACAGCAGCTCCAGCCCGCTGAAGCGCTCGTTGCCGAAGGCGGAGAGGCTGTGGATTTTCTCCGGCGAATCCAGGTCGAGGCCGGTGGTGCCGTTCAGCGCCGCCTCGGAGGCGATCTGCGCGACTTCCTGCTCGCCGCGCCCGTCGAGGCGCTCCAACGCCGCCACGAGGCACATCAGCGCAGCCGGCGACTCGATCTTGCGGGACTGTGCCGGCGGCTCGCCTGCCGCTGCCCCGCCCGGCCCGCTATCGGCCTGCCAGGCGTACCAGGCGCGCACGCCGAGCTGCGAGGCAAACTCGTCGACGAGGTCGTATTCCTGGCCGGGCGCGATGCCCTCCGCCTCGGCGTCGCGCCAGGCGGCGTATAAACGCTCCGCCTTGGCGAGGCAGCCGAGCGGGCGGTAGGCCTCGACGTAGTCGAGCGCGCCGCCCGAGAGGTCGCGCAGGAACAGCGCGGCGGCGGCGTTCAGAGTGTCATTCACGGCGAGGATGCGCTCCGGCGTGATCTGGCGGATCTCGCGGTGGGTGCTCAGGGCCGCCGCCTCGCGCGCCAAGGTGTCGAGCGACAGCAACTGCGCCTCGCGCAGCGCCGGCAGCCTCGCGCGCCAGGCGCGATTCGATGGCCATGTCGATGGGGGCGTTGAAGAGAAGGCCGGCGGCGCCTTCGAGCAATTGCGCCGCCAGCGCGGCGAGACGCTCGGCGGAATGCCCTTGGCGGGCGATGCGGCGGATCTCCGGCTCCATCTGCCGCAGCGCCTTGCTGCGCGTCTCGTCGTTGACGGTGAACCAGCGGTTGCGGCCAAGCGCGCGCGCCTCCGCCTCCAGGTCGATGTGGGTGGCCTCGTGGGCGAGGATGTGGTGCCAGGCCGGCTCGGGGTAGCCGCGGCGCAGGCGCACCAGGTGGTGCTCGCGCCCCTTCTTCCGGGCCATCTGTGTCTGCGCGGCGTAGTTCTCCGGGAAGTCCGCCCATTCCTCGCGCACGGGGAAGCCTGAACGCTCGGCGATGCCGTCGAGGTACGCGCGCACGGCGGCGAGGCTCTCCCCGCTGCGGGCGGTGGCCCGTTTCACCGTGATCTCGCGCCAGAGGCTGCGGGCGTTGCCGAACACCGGGCGGGAGCGCGCGTCCTGCACTTCCGCCTTGCCGAACAGGATGCCGAGGCGCTCCAGCGCCTCCTCGTCGCGGCCCTGCGTGGAGAGGGCCAGCGCCCAGCCGAAGTGGGCATTGGCGAAGTCGGGCTTGGCCTCTAAGGCCTTGCTGAACCACGCCACCGCCGCGGCGCGAGGTCGCCGCGCTCCATGGCGATGCCGCCCAGCGAGTTCATCGCCCAGGATCCTTCGGGTCGATCTCGTGGGCCTTGGCGAGCAGGCCCTCGGCGGCGTCACGCTTGCCGGGCTCGCGCACCAGGGCGTTGCCCAGCACGACGTAGGGCCAAGCGTCCTTCGGGTCGAGCAACGCCGCTTCCACCAAGTGCTGGCGCGCCGCCTCGTCCTCGCCCAGCTCCATCAGCGCCATGCCGAGGTTGCGGTAGGCCGGCGTACTGGACGGGTCCAGCTCGAGCACGCGCTCCAGGATGCCGGCGGCCTTGCGGTACTCGCCCTGCCGGCAGCGCTGGATGCCCTTCTCCAGCAGGCGCGCGGCCTCCGCCTTGCCCTGCGCGGGCGGCTCGGGGAAGCGGATGGTGACCATGCCGCCGGCGATCTCGATCTGCGCATCGGCGAGCAGGCGCGGGTGCTCGGCGCGCAGGCGCGCCACCAGCTCGGCCTCGGGCAGGCCGTCCAAATCGGCGGCCGAGAACAGCTTGAGGTCGCGCAGCGGGATGTGGAAAATCATCTGGCGGTCATGTCGGGCAATGTGCGATTATCGCCGATGCCCGGCTGCCGCGCCGGGCCTGCCGCCGTGAATAGACCATGAAACTGCCCGAACCCTACCTGGAAGCCGTCCTGCCCTTCATCGAGAAAGCCCGCGGCTTCCTGGAGAAGGGGGAAAGCCTTTCGCCCATCGCTTTCGTCGGCAACTTCGCCTCCGGCCGGCTGATCCCCGTCGTCATCGACACCGCCTCCGACGAGGCGAAGGACAACGCCGCCCTGGCGATCCGCATGGCGGCGGAGAGCGTCGAGGCGGATTTCGTGTTCACCGTGATGGAGGGCTGGGGCCTGCCGAAGGACAAGGTGGCGCGCTACGAGGAGATCATCGAGCGCTACGGCTCGATCGGCGCCTGCCCGTGGAAGGTGGACACCGCCAACTTCATGCTGGAGACGCGCCACGGCGTGTGGGGCGCGCAGGTGACGCTGAAGCCCAAGCCGCCCTCGAAGAAGCGGCGCACCTTCGCCGCGCCGGTGAGCCTGACGTTCATGGACGGCGTCGAGGGCCGCTTTGTCGGCCTGCTGCCGGACAGGGTGGAGCCGGGCACGAAGGGGTCGCGCGAGTTCGTGGCGGCGCGGCACGGGGAGGTGGGCGGTGAGGATGGAGAATATTGCCTGACCGGTATCGGAGGAGGGCGCGATGGGCCGATGGACAAAGTGGATGGGCATCGAGGAAGCCAAGGAGCGCAACGGCAAGCTCAAGGAATATGGGCTCTACCAAATCCGCGCCATCAAGCCGTCGGGGGAAACCGATTCCAATTCCACGCATGCGCATGACCGACCCCGATGGAATTCTCTACATCGGCCGCTCCGGCCTTCAGGGAAAGAGTCCCGCCCGCACCCTGGCAAACCGGATCCGCGAATTCGAAAACAAGCATCACTCGGGCGGAATTACGTATGCCGACTCCGCTGCCAGATTGAAAGGGGTGACGAGGTTTGCCGGGCACAGGCTTGAAGTCCGCGCGATGTTTCTGCCTGATGAAATGATCGTGCAGGAGGAAGCGAGGATCATCAATAGCTACTTCAGGAAGTACGCTGAGCTGCCGCCCTGCAATTCGAGTGCTGGCTCAAGGGCACCTCGCCGAATCAAGGGGGGAGCTTGAGCGGGTCGCGTGACGGAGGAGGGTCATGAATATCAGAGCAATATTCTTGCTGCTGTTCTTTCTGGGCTGTCTTCCGGCCAGCCAGGCAAAGGAAGGCTACCCGTTCCGCGTCATCACAGAAAACTTCGGCCACTTCCACCGCATCCTGGCGATTAACGAAGGGCCGGCGTCCATAGCAGCCAAGGTCGAGGTTGCGATGGAAGGCAACGCCGCTACCGATCGTCCATGGCCGGCTTATGTGACTATTCCTGCCGGGCAATCTCTTCCTCTGGGCCGGGTGTTTCGCGCCAGGAACAACGGCCAGGGCTACAGCATCCGGACTTCGACATCCTTCCGAATCGGCGACTTCAATGCCACCCACACTCCCGACGTCGTTTATCGCCTGCCGTTCGCTGACGGATTGAGCTTCCGGATCGACCAAGCCTTTGGCGGCCCCGTTACTTCGCATACGACGCCAGACTCCCAACACGCTGTCGACATCACGATGCCGGAGGGTACGCTCATTCTGGCTGCGCGAACTGGCACTGTTGCGGAAGTCGAAAGCAGCTTTACCGAAGGTGGCAAGATCGATAACTTGCGAAGCAGGGCGAACGGCGTAGTGGTGGCGCATGACGACGGGACCATGGGCAGGTATGGCCACTTCACTCCCGATCGGCAGCTGGTAAAGCCTGGCCAGCGAGTCCAGGCGGGCACACCGCTCGGCTACTCGGGCAATTCGGGATATTCGAGCGGCCCCCACCTGCACTTTGCCGTGACCAGGGTTGTTGCTACCTCCCTCGGAGCAATCGAAGAGGAATCGCTGCCGGTCACTTTCTACGCGCACAGTCCGCCAATCACGTTCAAGCCTCGGGCGGGAACCATGGTTTTAGCCGACTACACCAATCCGGTATCAACGCTTCCGCTGCCAAGATATCGGAACGTAATAAGCCGAAGGCAACGGGCGCGGCGCCCGTGATGGCAAAGGTTCCAGGGAAATGATGCGCTGGGCCAGCTCAAAGGTTGGATCGAGGGAAATGCCGAGAATCCCTGGTGGCTCTTCGGTTCCGCTGTAGTTTTCGTAGTGATCGTTCTATTGCTGATCGGCCAGCGACGTGAGAAACGGATGATTCGGCGACATGAGCCAACAATTGAACAGTGAAGCCGGCACGAATGGCTGCAGCGATATCGCGACGAATACATCAAGGACGAGTGGCTGGCGAGGATGTAGAGGCAACAACTCAGAGGGGTGACATGGCCATATTCAACCTGAGGCTGCAGGAAACGTATTTCAAGCAGGGATTCTTCAATGTCATTGTCGACTTCGACAGGTATGTGCGCACTGAAGAAGGCCCGATCGAGCTTCGGCTCGGCCGGAACGGCAGGGGAATCCAAGGTTCAATCAACCGACATGCCAACAAGAATGGCACGGCGAGAATCATGGGCGGCGCAGATCTCAGGAATTGGTTTCAAAGCCAGTTCGTGCCAATGGATACGGTCGCCGTTGACCTGAGCTCCCGGGACATCATCATTCTCTACAAGGCAATGAAGTCTGATAGAGCAGGGAACTCATAATCGCCTGACCTTTTCACCGCGGTAGCTCCTTCCCCGCACCCTTCCCAACCGCTCCGAAAAAGTACAAAGGGCCGCATCGTTGCTGGTTTTCCAAGCCGGCAATTATGGCGTTATTGCGTAACGGATTCGGGGGCAGCCTGCTGATTTGAATGGTTTCTGGAGTGGGCTCTAAACTCCGCGAGCTTTTCCAAGCGGCCTTGCAACCCGCCAAGCAATGCATTTGTTTCCTCGCTACTACCATGGGCGCGCCCGGCTCTATGTCGCGAACGAAGCAGAAGAGCGACGCCCGGCCGGCGGGATGGCCCGCAGCTGCATGCGGGTGCGGGCATGTTCGGTCAGGCGCAGTTCGGTCATTGGGGCCTCCTTAATGAATGGATGGCCCATTGTTGCAAGGGGCAGTCTCAGGGCGTGAGCCTGGTCCGCTCAGCCCTCAGCGTTTTCGTACAGCCGCTCCAGGACGTCGCGCATGTCCTTCGGTAGGCGCAGCCAGCCCTTGCGTCTAATCTCTTCCGGTATGCCGAATCGCACCTCGGCGATGGGGCCGGCGATGGCCGCCAGGGTGTCGGCGTCCCCGCCCAGCGAGACGGCATTGCGGATGGCGTCCTCGAAGCTCGTCGCTTCCAGCGCGCAGACGATGGCCTGGGGCACGGTGTCCTGGCAGGTTTCGTTGAAGCGGTAGTGCGGCCGGATCTCGTCGACACTGCGGGTGAGGTCGTAGTCGAACGCCTCGTGTATCCACCTGCGGATGGCTTCGGGCGTCTCATTCTGCCGGGCCAGCCAGATAGCCGTGACGGTGGCTTCCGCGCCCTTGATGCCTTCGGGATGGTTGTGGGTCACCGACGTGACATGGCGGGCTAGGGCGAGCGCCTCGTCGAGGTCCCCGGCCAACCAGGCGGCGGGGCTGACGCGCATGGCGGCGCCGTTGCCGTAGCTGTTGTAGGGGCCCATCCCGGCGTCGCGCAGCCAGACAGCAAAGCTGCCCCCATAGCCACGGCCGGGATAGCGGTGGCACCACTTGCGCAGCCCAGCGGCCGGGTCGCTGCCGTCGAGCAGGCATTCGGCCACGGCGATGGTGCAGACCGTGTCGTCGGTGAATTCGGACTTCTCGGAAAAAAGCGGGAACTCCCGGCTCTTCCAGGCATTGAACTCGTAGACCGATCCGATGATGTCGCCCATGCAGGCGCCGAGCATTCACTTCTCCCTGAAGAGGTCGTGCTTCATGAGTTCCAGCATGCCGATGAAGCCGAGCGGGTTGTCGACGGGCGTCATGAAAGGCCTGCACTGTCCCGGACTGCCGACCATGAGGATAAGGCTTACCACTTCGGGATGGGCGCGGACATAGGCCGCGGCTTCCTCCAGCACCTGGAGCGCCGCCCGGTTGGCCGGCGCCTTGCGGTCTATGTGGAGCAGCCGGGGAGAGTCGCTGGCGTCTGAGGGCGATGGGGTTTTCATGCGGGGGAGGATAGGCTCGGGCCAGGCTCAGGGGGTGAGCCTTTCCGTGAAGAGCCGGAACGCCCCGCAAGGGATACCCATCCAGTCATGCGCTAAATCCATGCACGATTCCGGCAAGCACTTTGATCACTACGGCACGCCTTCCTGTCGCCAGTTGCTCGATCGGTGTCGCGACCATCAGCAGGCTGGGCTGCGCGAGCCACATGCCCGCCCGTTCGTCGTCGAGGCCGAAGGCCTCCAGCAGCATGCCGGCGAGTTCCGCGTCGGCATGCCGGATTTCCTGCAGGGCGGCTGCCCCCAGTTCCTTCTGCCTGCACTGAAGGTTCCGCAGTTCCCCGGCGATTGCCTCAAGAGAACCGGATCCATTCATGGCTTCGCCTCGCGATCGCCCTCGTTGCCGAGATAGTTTTCTTCGCGGACAAGCTCCAGCCGCATCTCGATCGCCATCTCGATCTCCTGGACAGAACTGAACGGCGTGGCAAGCCCTTCGCGTTCCACCAGTTTCCTGAGATACAGGAAGCCCGCCTTGTCCTGGAAGACGATGAACCCTTTGCCTTCGGGCAAGCTCGGCGAGCGGAACCAGTAGATCTTGGTGAATACGCCGGAGCGCTTCAGATCTGTCCGTTTTTCCGGTTCGTCACTCATAGATCCTCGCAAACGGTTTCAGCATTTCGATCCAGCAATCCCGGCAGAGGTCAGCTTCGACCCGCAGGCCGTCACCCAGCCTGGATCCCCACCCGCAGCGGTGCCTGACAGCGATGAACTTGTAGTACTTCGGTCGATCCAGTCCTCGTCATCGGTACGCACTTCCCGCTTGCAGCGATCGCATTCGATGGTCTCGATGCACTCGACCTCGCGGACTTCCTTCCGGGTTCTGATCATCGGCGCTTCCCGTCCCGTCCATGACGCCCTTCCCGCTCATCAACAGGCAGCCGGTCGATGACAAGGCCCGCCACGAATACAGCAAGCCCTATCAGGGCAACGATGGCGGTGCCGTAATAAAACAGCGATTCCATGTTTCTCCTTTCTTCTTCAGCATAAGGCCAACCTGGCTCAGTCCATGAGCCACAAAGTACAGATTCACCTTGGCCTTTTCTGGATTTCTTTTTCGGTTGTCGGGACACGACTGAATCAAGGCGCATCCGGCCCGATCACGAATGGCCGATACTTGAGCTGCTTGTGGTAGCGGCCGAAGCCGCCCTCGGCCGGCGCCAGGCGCGTATAAAGATCTTCCTCGCCAGACAGCCGGTCCGCCATGGACAGGATGGTCGCTTCGATGCTGCGCGGCTCGCGCAGACCCAGCCAGACAGGCGCGCCCTTGGCGGCGGTCAGTGCGTGGATCAACCCCAGGTAATGCGCCTCCGGCAGGATGACCCTGTAACTGGCCATCGATGCCGCAATCCAGTGCTGCAGGGTTTCGCGGTGGCCGATGAGGGCGCCCCGATCGGACATGGCGAAGCAACTGCGGGCATGGTCAAAGCGGTATTCGTCGGCCTTGCCGGCGTCGTGGATGAGCCCGCCGAAGACCAGGATTGATCGGTTCGACAGTTCTTGTCCTTCGGCCATGCGCAGCGCACACTCGGCTACCTCTACGCAGTGCCGGAAATTCCCGTTCAACCTGTTGTGGTGGTGCTCCAGGGAACTCGGTCCCATGAGGTAGCGCTGGAAGCGCCGGCCTTCCCAGAACATCGCATTGAAGAGATGCCTGAAGCCGCGCGGCAGATCCTCCCATAGCGCCGATCCCCTCGCCACGAGCGCCCGGTCGGTCACCCAGCCGTGCGGGACAAGATCGAAGAGATTCATGGCGGGTTCCGGGCGCTCGAGCAGCACCAGCCTCGAGATGCGCACGTGGCCATCGCTTGAAACAGGGCGGCCCAGCCAGCGGATGGAGACAAGGCTGCCCCGCACCAGGCGAATGTCCGCGTGCCGCGTCATCCATTCGACCGAGAGGCTCGCCCGTTCGTGGAAAAGCGTCGCCCGGTGGAGGATGTCACCCCGCATCCCGGGATGTCGCTCAATCGTCTGCACCCGGAAGATCGGCGGCAGCTTGTCCGGCACCGGGTCGGTCATGGGGCTAGGCAGGGAGGCCACCGTGGTGGCTGCTCTAGAATGATTCTCAGCCATGCTGCACCTCTTTCTGTGCAACAGCAGCCTCGTTTGCGGCTTCCGGCAGATGGAGCTGCCGTTCGCCCGATCCCATCACGCCGGTGATCAGACGCTCGAAAGCCGAGCCGTCACGACGCGTCAGGTTGGGCACGTAGCGGGCATAAACGCGAAACAGCATTTCCGTCGTCGTGTGACCAAGCTGCGCGGCAATCCACTGCGGGCTCTCGCCCGAGGCGAGCCACAAGGTCGCTGCCGTGTGGCGGCACTGATAGGGCCGGCGGGGCGCGAGTCCCAAATGCCGCAGCAGGGGGTGCCAGACGCGGTTGGTGACGTTCTTGTGGTCGAGCGCCGCGCCGGTGCGGGTGCAGAAGACATACTCCGACAGCTTGCGGGTCGACTTCTCCTGTTCCTTCAGGGCGTCGAAGACGATCTGGCTCATCTGGATGTCGCGCTGCGAGCCGTCGTTCTTGGTGTATTCCGTCCTTCCCTCGATAACCGTCTCGCGCACCAGGATCAGACGGCGCTCGAAATCGACATGCTTCCACTTGAGGCCGTGGATCTCGCCGGTGCGCATGCCCGTAAAAAAGCGCGTGATGAAGTAGTTGCGGAAATCCTTACGCGCAACGGCGAGAATCTTCTGCACTTCATCGAGGCTGAAGGGCTGCACGTCGGATTTCTTGACCTTGAGCTGTTTGATGTTCTGGTACGGCGTGCGAAAATTGAAGCGGTCGGCCGCTTCGTTGAGGATCATCCGCAACGGGTTCAGCAGCTTGTTGATCCTGGGGTTGGAGAGGGCGGTTTGCTTGCCCCGCGCCTGGACTTTGGCGAGCTCAGCGCGGAATGCAAGAATGTCTGCCTTGGCGATCTGGCCGACCGCCATTTCTCCGAAGCGCGGTATCAGGCCTTGTCCAGATTGGCGCGCACCCCCTTGCGGTAGGACTCGCGCCACTCCACCGATTTCTCGTTGAACCAGGTATCGGCGAACTCCTTGAAGAGTGGAGTGTTCGCGTTGCCCTGCACATGTACCGTTTGTGCGTTACCAGTGACAGCAGCATCAAGCGCCTGAACAGCGCTCGCCATCGGCGACAACTTGAACTTGCCCGCATTCCGGCTTGACGGAAAGTAGCGCTGGTAGTCGAAGGTGCCGAGGCTGATCTCGCCCTCGATGCGATCGAGGAGCTTTTGCACTTTCTTGCGGTTGGCTGGGGTATCCGGAAGCGCCGTCTGCTCGCGACAGCGGATGCTACGGTAGTAGAAATCAAGGATGAGACGGTTGTTCTCTTTTCTGGTTTGAATGCTACCCATGGCACACCTCGCCGCTTGCCATGGGAATGCCAAGGCTGTCGCCGGCGATGCGCATGTCGCGCTCGATGGACTCCCATATATAGAGAATCTTGCGACCGCCAAAAGGGCGGATGTAATGCACGCCCTCGATCAGGACGCTGTCCTTGAGGCGCTCGCGGATGGTGCGGGGGTCGTACTTGATGCGGACGGACAGTTCGTCCGTGGTCAGGTAAGTCTGTTGCATAGCGGCTCTCCTGTAGTAAAAAACTAGATTCGTTCATACGCATATCCGTATTAACGTAAAACTAGTTTAACAAACAAGACAGCCGAATGTGAGTTTATATTTGCATCTGTTAAACTTTGCAAACAATGATTCGCTATCGCATACAGGAGCTTTTGGCAGAAAAGCAGTTTCGCGACGGTCGTCGCGTCACGCTGATAGAGCTTTCTGAAGCTACTGGCATAAGCCGAGTTACCCTCTCCAAGATGGTCAATCAGCGGGGATACAGTACCCTTACGGATCACCTTGACCGTCTCTGTCGGTATTTCAATTGCCGCATCGAGGACCTAGCCGAATACGTCCCGGACAAGGAATTGAAAACCTGAAGAACGGTTGGCTATTTGCATTCTAGGGTTGGAAACCTGAATCCCTACCAATGGGGAACCCCGGCCGATCTGTAACAAATGTGACTGGGGTAGTGGTGAACGCAATCGGCCTGTTCTGAGCATATCTTGTTTGAATATGGAGTCTCAGACGGCCTTACGCGGAAGCTCGACATTCCCGTTGAACCTCCATACAGATGGCCGGTTCAATCTGAAACCCACCAGATGGGCTACGGAAGCCAACTCATGCTGGATAAACTTCGCCCGCCCTGTATTTCATAGGCAATGGCGCTTACTCTCCATAAACTGCAACTACGGACCCCTGACGTCCGGTGCTGCTCGGCCTGAGCGGACGTTGGTGCCCGCATCCGGGCCGTCCGCAATGAATCGGTTATCGCCATGCAGCCGTCGCAGACAAAAGGGCCATCCAGTCGATTGCTATATACTGCATCGCTCATGAGACGCTTCTTCGCCATTCTTCTGCTGGTTCTGCTTCCGCTGAATGCCGCCTTTGCTGCGGCGGCCGGCTATTGCCAGCATCAGAAGGAATCCCACGCAGGCGGCACATTTCGGACATCACACGCACCAGCACGAGAGTTCGGCCGACAAGGCGGGCAACAACGGCGCTCAGATCGATCCCGACTGCGGATTCTGCCACCTGTCGTTCTCGTCGTTTGTGCCGGCTTTGTCGCCGATGCTGGGCGATCGCAGCCCGCCCCAGCTCGTCGCATCACCCGTCGCGGAGTTCCGCTCCGCCACCGTCGATCCCTTCGACCGTCCGCCACTCGCCCGCCTCGCCTGATCCGGCGGGACGCGCTACATCTTTTCGTCCTTGACGGCTGACTGAGTCCGCACCAGCGGGCTGTCGGCTGCGTTCCGTCGGATTCTTCGCATGATTCAACTCGCTGAGGAATTCGATGAAAAGACACTATTTCTATTGCTGGGGCTGCTTACCGCATTGCCCGCCGCACGCGCAAAACGCTCAGTATCTGGTCAACGTTGCGCGACACTCGCGCGTCCGCCGGACTCGCCACCCCGGCCGCTGATCTCCCTCTGACCCTGGAACACGCATGGCAACTTGCGGAACAGGCCAATCCCACGCTGAAGAGCGCCCAGGCCAACCTCAATGCCGCCGAAGGACAACTCGCCGACGCCCAGGGCCTGCTCTGGAACAATCCGCAGATCGCCGCCGAGCGAGTGCGGCGCACGGTGCCCGATCCGGGGCTCGGTGACCAGACGCAGCGCGAGTGGAGTGTGGGCTTGACGCAAACGCTGGAGATCGCCGGCCAGCAGGCATATCGCCGGACAGCGGCCGAACAGGAACTGGCGGCGCTGCGCGAAACCATCGAGGAAACCCGCCGGCAATTGCGCGCCGAGGTCGAGCAGAAGTTCGTCCGCGTGGTGAGCCTCCAACTACGCGCCGAGATGGAAACGGGTCTGGTCGATCTGATCAAGAACAACAGCGCGGTGACCCGAAAGCGCTTCGACGCGGGAGAAGACACCAAGCTCGACGCCAATCTTGCCGAAGTCGAACTCGGGCGCGCCAGCAACCAGCTCGAAATCGTCGCCGAACTGTTGATCCAGGCGCGGGCCGACTTGGCCACCTTTGCCGCAATTGCCCGCCGAGAAGCTGCCTGTCGTCAAAGGGCGCTCGTCGCGAATTCGGAACTGCCTTATACCGTGGACCAATTGCTGGCTGCGGCAGCGAGCCGGGGCGCAACTGCGCGCACTCGACTACCAGAACAAGCGGCACGCAACCGGCTGGGCCTCGAACGTGCGGCGGTGTATCCCGACGTCACTGTCGGTCTGAGTTCCGCTCGCGAAGGTCCCGGCGATGCTCGCGAGAAGCTCGTCGGGCTGAGCGTCTCCATTCCCGCGCCATTCTTCCGCCGCAACGCCGCCGGCATCGGCAAGGCGTCGGCGGAACTGACCCAGGCGGAGATCGAGAAACAGGCCGCCGGCCGCGACACCCGCGCGCGCGTCCTGACCTTGTGGCAAAAGCTCGACAGCTTGCGCCAGAGGGTCCGGCGCATGGATCAGTCGGTGCTGCAGCGCCTCGAAGAAAACCAGCGCCTATCCACCGCCGCTTATCGCGCCGGCGAGATCAGCCTGCTGCAGATGCTGCTCGCCACCCGGCAAGTCCTCGACACCCGCCGCGAGGTGCTGGAGGCGATGACCGATTTCGCCCTGACCCGCAGCGAGCTGGAACAGAGCGCCGGCTGGACGGGAACGAAATGATGAGCGGCTACCTGAAGAACACACGTATTGGAAAAAGAACTCATGAAGACATCAAGAACGGAACCGGGCATCGCGCTGGTGATCGCCATGGCGAGCTTCCTGGCCGGCTGCGGCAAACCGGAGCCACCATCGGCCGAGCGGCTGCCGCGAAACCCGCCGCAGCCGCCGACAAAGCGCACGAGAAGCCTGGCGAGCGCAAGGAAGGCGAGGCCGGGCACGGTGAGGAGGAGTCATTGAAGCTCAGCGCCGAGGCGATCGAAGCCGCCGGGATCAAGGTCGAAGAACTCGCGCGCAGGAAATCAGTGAGCAGTTGATCGTTACCGCCACCATCCGCCCCAACCAGGATCGAATCACCCGCGTCGCACCACGGGTGCCGGACGCATCGTCAAGGTCCACGTCAATCTCGGCGATCGAGTGAAGGCCGGACAGGCGCTGGCCGTGCTCGACAGCCTCGATGTGGGGAAGCGCATTCCAGCTATCTCCAGGCGAAGACCCAGCTCGCGGTGGCCAAAGCCGACTTCCTTGGGCGTGCCGAAAAAACTCCACGGCGACCAGATCATTGCCCAGAAGGACCATTTTGCGCGCCCACGCCGAGTATGAGAAGCCAAGGCGTCGTCCGCCGCCGCCGGCGACAAGCTGCGCATGCTGGTGGGGACAACGCCAGCCGACGATGGCCGGGCCGTATCGACTTTTCCGATTACCACGCCGTTTGCCGGCACGGTGATCGAGAAGCACGCCATCCTCGGCGAACTGGCCCAGCCCGACAAGCTGATATTTACCGTAGCCGACCTCTCGACATTGTGGATCGAGGCCAACCTGTTCGAGAAGGACCTCGGCCGCGTCAAGACCGGGGCGGAAGCCGAGGTAACGGTTGCCGCCTATCCCGACCAGATCTTCCGCGGCAAGCTGACTTACATCGCGGCAATGGTCGACAAGGCGAAACCCGCACCATCCAGGCGCGCCTCGAAGTCGCCAATCCGACGGGCGGCTCAAGCCCGAGATGTTCGCTTCCGCCGCGATCCGTACCGGTGGCAAGGGCCGGGGCCTGTTATTGCCGGAAGACGCTGTCGTGCTGATGGACGGCAAAGCCACGGTGTTCATCGAGGAGCATGGCGGCTTCGAGTCGCGCACCGTGGAACTGGGCGACAGGCTGCGCGGCCGGGTCGTCATCAAGGCCGGGCTGCAGGCCGGCGAGCGCGTGGTGACCGCCGGCACTTAGGCCCTCAAGGCACGGGTGCAGAAGTCGCTGCTCGGCGAAGGCCATGCACACCAGGGGCAGCATGCTAAACGGAATTGTCGATCTCTCGCTGCGTTACAAACTCCTGGTCCTGCTGGGCTTCGTGCTGCTGACCGTTTTTGGCGTCCGCGCCGTGCTGACCGTGCCGGTGGGACGCCTTCCTGACGTCACGCCGAACCAGGTCAATATCACACCGAGTCGCCCGGCCTCGCCGCCGAGGATGTCGAGAAGCTGCTCACAGCGCCGATCGAAACCGCGATGGCGGGGCTGTCGGGCGTTGAGCAGATCCGCTCGGTATCGCTGTTCGGCTTGTCCTATGTCGGGGTCTACTTCAAGGACGATGTGGATGTCTACTTCGCCCGGCGCCTCGTCGGCGAGAAGCTGCAGGAGGCGAAGGAGCGCCTACCGCAGGGCTACGGCGAGCCGGCGCTGGGACCCAACAGCTCGGGCCTCGGCCAGGTGTTCTGGTATACCGTCGAGTCGGCCGACCAGAAGCTCTCGGCGATGGACCTGCGGACCCTGCACGACTGGAGCGTGCGCCTGATGCTGCGCACCGCGCCCGGGGTGGATGACGTCACCACCTGGGGCGGCCAGGAAAAGCAGTACCAGGTGCTCATTCATCCGCAAAAGCTCATCAAGTACGGCCTGAGTTTCAAGTCGGTGATGGAGGCATTGGCCGCCAACAACCGGCAGGTGGGCGGGCAGTACGTGAACCTCGGCCAGGAACAGTATCTGGTGCGCGGACTTGGGCTCGTCGCCAACATCACGGATATCGGCAGTATCGTCGTCGCCGCGCACGAAGGCGTGCCGATCTACGTTCGCGACGTAGCCGAGGTCAAGGAAGGGCCCGCCGTCCGCTTCGGCGCGGTAACCCGCGACGGCAAGGAAGTTACGCTCGGCATCGCGCTTTCCCGCATCAACGAGAACGCCAAGGACGTGGTGAACGCGGTGAAGCAGAAGCTCAAGCTGGCCCAGCAGGCGTTGCCCGCCGGCGTCACGCTCAATCCTGTCTACGACCGTACCGATATCGTCGACAAGGCGATCAAGACCGCCACGGCGGCACTGATCGAAGCCTGATCCTGGTGGCAATTGTGCTCTTCCTGTTCCTCGGTGAGATCCGCTCGGCGCTGGTGGTGATCGCGACCTTTGCCGCTCGCCATGCTGATCGCCTTCCTGCTGATGCAATACTTCGGCCTGTCGGCCAACCTCATGTCGCTGGCCGGTCTGGCCATCGGCATCGGCATGATGGTGGACGGCGCGGTGGTGATGGTGGAGAACAGCTTCCGCCTGCTTTCCCATCAGGCGGGCAAGACGGGGAACCGCACCCACATCATCCTGGAGGCGGCGCGCGGTCACAACCCGATCGCCTTCGCCATCATCATCATCATCGTCGTGTTCTGCCGCTGTTCTCGCTCACCGGCCTCGAAGCGCAAGCTGTTCAAGCCGATGGCGCTGACCATCACCTTCGCCAGTGGTGGGCTCGCTGGTCCTGACGCTGACGCTGGTGCCGGGTGCTCGCGGCGCTGATCCTCAAGCCTAAGGCGGAGAAGGACACTTTCCTGGTGCGCTGGGTCAGGCGGCCTACCTGCTGCTGCTCGACCGGGCGCTGAGAACAAGCAGGTGATCGGCGCCGCCGTGGTACTGCTCGTCGCGGCGCTTGCCACCTTCCTTTCCTGCAGCGGAGTTCATGCCCACACCGCAGAGGGCGCCATCATGTTCCGGCGTCACCGGCATCCCTTCGACATCGCTCGAAGAGTCGGTGCGCGTCTCGCAGAAGATGGACGCGGTGCTGAAGAAGGAATATCCGCAGACCAGGTCGGTGGTCGCCACCATCGGCCGCGCGGAAAAGGGCGAGACCACCGACGCCAACTACATGGAAGTCCTGGTGGACGTGAAGCCTCAGGACGAATGGCCGGAGAAGATTTCCATGCCCGAACTCTCCGACCGGATGAAGGAGACCCTGGAGCAGGCACTGCCGACGGTGGTGCTGGGCAACACGCAGCCGATCCAGATGCGCGTCGAGGAACTGATCTCGGGCGTGCGCGCGACCCTGGCCCTCAAGCTTTACGGCCTCGAACTGGGCACGCTGGATCGCCTGGCGGCCGAGATCAAAACCGGTGCTCGGTACCGTGCCGGGGGTCGCCGACCTCTCGCTGGAGGCCAACAAGGGCAAGCCGCAGATCGTGGTGAAAGTCAGGCGCGAGAAGCGGCGCGCTTTCGGCATCAACGCCGACGAGATACTGGAGGTGGTGCAGGCCGGCATCGGCGGCAAGGCTGTCAGCACCCCGCCTCGATGGCGTGCGCCGCTTCGACATCCAGGTACGGCCTGACCCGGCCTTCCGCGACAGCCTCCGGCGGGCCACCAGCGGATATCTTCGCGCACCCGGACCGGTGCCCTGGTGCCGCCTCGCGGCGTCGACGGTGGAAATGGACGAGGGCTCGGGCACCTTCGTGCGCCGCGAGTTGGCCTTCGCTACGCGGAGCCGTAACTGGATGAAGCGCCTGCGGGACGTGGGACGGCTTGGTCGGAGAGGCCGACGCTGAAATCCGCAGCCAGGTGAAGCCGCCCGGAGGGTACTGGATGGAGTGGGGCGGCGCCTCGAGAACCAGCAGCGGGCCATGGCCCGGCTTGCTGTGGATCGCCGTCACCATCGGCCTGATCTTCATCCTGTTCTACACCGCCTTCAAACTTCGCTGGCCCACGCCGCGCTGATTATCGCCAACGTGCCTTTCGCGGTAATCGGGGGCGTCTTCGGTCTGGCGATCACCGGGCAATACGTGTCGGTGCCTTCCGCAATCGGCTTCATCGCCGTCTTTGGCGTCGCCATGCTCAATGGCATCGTGCTGGTGTCCTTCCTCAACGACCAGCGCCGCAAGGGTCTGACGGTCCGCGAGGCGGTGCGCCAGGGGGCC
>JADJBM010000021.1 GCA_016703785.1 Betaproteobacteria bacterium | reverse complement strand
CGCTCGATCGAGGCCAGATTTCCGGCGCAATGCTGCCTCAGATGGCGCTACCGCTGGAGTGTGAAAAGCGTCATCCGGGGCGAAAAGGGTGCTCGCAGACAGCCGACGGATTACACGTGGGATGTCCGCACATCATGATCAGCGAGGGAGGCGCTTTCGCGTGGGAGGATCTCTGGCGAAACACCCGCCGAGGATTTCTGCGCTACCCGACGGACGCAACGCTGCTGGTTTTACTGGGCGCGCGCCGAAATACGCTCTGAAAAGCACTCGCGACCAAGGAACTGTATGCGCAGATCCTCGAGCGCGTTCCGGGCCATCGAGACGACAACCTACATCAAGCACGTGCCCTGATCGGGGAACGAGCCAATAGCGCACGAGTTCGTGGATCTCATTGGTTTGGCGCTGGGGGAAATTGCCGCTGGTGTCCTTATTTATGTTCCAGCAGCGCACGGCATTGCGCGCCACCAGGCGCTGGCATTACCAGAGGAATGTCCTCGATGTGCCCGGTCCAGTTGCCTTCAAGGTTGCTTGCCCGATAAGGGCCGCCGAGTTCCATTTTCAGCGCGAAGAAGGTCCCGACCATGCCGTAACGCTCTCGAATCCGACCGCGGCGCGCCTCCCAGGTCTCACCTGACTGAGCTTGCCGGGCTGGTCCGTGCTTGCAAAGGCGACCTTGGCCTTCCAGGTCTTGCCCACCGCAGGGGAAAGGATTTGGGTAGTAGGGCGTGGTCTTCGTGAAGCGCGACGCCTCGATGCGCACCAGGTTGAAGTCGGGCGTACGCCGAATGCGGGCAATATTGCCGTCAGGGCGCTCACGCCTCCATGAGTATCCTCGGCCCCAACCCCCTTGACGCGGACAAGCAGGATGTCTGCGGCACGTTGTTCCAACCATCCGGCCTGTTGTAGATCCAGGTGTCGCGCCGACGCCGGCAGCGGGCCCCTCGATGCGCGCCAGCGTAGCGTCCGCCGCGGCCATCGACGTCAGTACGCAGCCCAGCAGAAAACGAAAGTGCACTTCGCCCGCTGGCGCAATGGCAATGGATGAACGGCCTTGATTATGGCTTTGCTTTGCCAAGATCACGGCGAAAGGAAGATAAGGTGGTGATGGGCAGAATCGAACTGCCGACCTAGGGGTTATGAATCCCTCGCTCTAACCGACTGAGCTACATCACCATTGGGAAGGGGGCGAATTATCGTTGTGCAGCAAAGCCTTGTCAAGGTTGGCCGCGTAGCGTCTCAATGCAGAATCGATCTTTTCCCAGAGTAAAATTGCGTTTCGACATCATCATCGTCGGGGCTGGCCTCGCCGGCGCCAGCCTGGCTGCCGCCTTCAAGGGCACCCGCTATCGCATTGCCCTCGTCGAGGGCCGGGCGCCCGCGCGCCGGCCACCCTCGGCTGGGACAGCCGCATCTGTGCCGTCAGTCCCGCAGCGCAGGGCTTTCTCCAGGAGATCGGCGCGTGGCCGCATCTCGACCCCCGACCGCCTCACGCCCGTCCCGACATGGACATCCGCGGCGATGCCGACGGGCGGCTGAATTTTTCCGCCTACGACAGCGGCGTCGACCAGCTTGCCTGGATCGTCGAATCCGGCCTCATGCAGCGCGAGCTGTGGGAAACCGTCAAGCGCCAGGGCAACATCACGCTGTTCTGTCCGGCGCAGCCTGGCAGCTGGACATCCGCGCGGACGCCGTATCGCTGAGACTAGTGCCCGCATCTGCTTCTGGGGTACTGACTTCCGGCGAAACGCTGGAGGCGGCGCTAGTAGTGGGCGCCGACGGCGCCGACTCCTGGGTGCGCGCCCAGGCCGGGCTGCAGGCCGACACCCTGCTCTATGGCGAAATGGGCGTGGTGGCCAATTTCGAATGCGAAAAGCCGCACCACAATACCGCCTTCCAGTGGTTTCGCCCTGACGGGAGAGTACTGGCCTGGCTGCCCCTGCCGGGCCAGCGCATCTCCGTCGTCTGGTCGACGCCGGAAGCCCATGCCCGCGAACTGCTCGGGCTGGATGCGGAAGGCCTTGCCGCCGCATTGCCGCAGCAGGTGCGAACCGGCTCGGCGCGCTAACGCCGCTCACACCGCCGACGGCCTTTCCGCTGCGGATGATGCGCACGCCGCGCATCGTCGCGAAGCGTCTGGCGCTCGTCGGCGACGCCGCGCACGCCATCCACCCCCTTTCCGGCCACGGCATCAACCTCGGCTTTCTCGATGCGCGCGAACTGTCACGCGCCCTGCTCGAACTGCCCGAATACCGCGACTGCGGCGACGAGCGGGCGCTGCGGCGCTACGCGCGCGCCCGGGCCGGAGGAGGCCCCTGCTACAATGGACGACAGTACCGGACTGCAACGGCTGTTCAGGCCGCAGCACCCGGCCTTTTCCGCTCTTCGCAACCTCGGATTGAACCTCACCGACAACCTGCCCGTCGTACGCAACATGCTGGTGCGCTACGCGCTCGGCTAACCCCACCGGAGACATCATGATCAAGAACCTCATCACGCGCCCGCCCTTGTCGCCCTGCTGCTCGCCGCCACGGCTCCGCCCACGCCGACGAAGCCAAGATCAGGCAGGCCGTCGAAGCTGCGGTCGGCGCAAAACCCGAAGCCGTGCGCAAGACCAATATCCTCGGCCTCTACGAGGTGGTGGTCGGCGGCGACATCCCCTACACCGACGAAAAGGTGAACTTCATCATCACCGGCAACATCATCGATGCCAAGAAGCGCACATCAACCTCACCCGGAGCGCCTGAACAAGCTCTCCGCCATCAATTTCGCCGACCTGCCGCTGGAGCTTGCCGTGAAGACGGTCAAGGGGCGACGGAAAGCGCGTCTTCGCCACCTTCGAGGACCCGAACTGCGGCTATTGCAAGAAGCTGGCGAAGGACATGGCGGGCATGAACAACGTCACGATCTACACCTTCCTGCTGCCCATCCTGTCGCGCGCGATTCCGCTGACAAATCGCGGGCGGTGTGGTGCGCAGCCGACCGCAGCAAGGCGTGGAGCGACCTCATGGTGGAACGGCATCGTGCCCGCCGCCGGCACCTGCGACGCACCCATCGAGAAGGTGTTGGCGCTCGCCCAGAAGTACAACATTCGCGGCACGCCGACGCTCTTCACCAATGGCGAGCGCATTCCCGGCGCCATTCCCTTGCCCAGCTCGAGCAGAAGCTGGCGCAGGTCAAGTAAGCACGGATTGCAAAGTCAGCCGCCGTACCACGGCGGCTGACTTTCACCACGCTGCCGGACTACTTGCAGCGCCCGTCGACCCCAAGCCGCATGTCGCACCAGCCAGGCCCTGACGCGCTCGCGCGCGTGGCGTGCGGCGATCTTCTCCTCCGGCGTCGCATCGTTGCGGAAATCGAAGGCGCGCCGCGCCATCGGATACATCTGGATCTCGACCGTCGCGCCGCGCTCGACCAGCGAATAGAAGGCGCGGCCGTTGTTGATGCGGCGCAGTTCGAAATCCGCGTCGCCGATGATCTGCAACAGCGGCGCCTTGAGGTCCTTCACTTCGGGCGCGACGCTGAACAACTGCTGGCCTTCCGGCGCGTTCGGATTCTGGAAATGGCCGTAGTACGTGGCGATGGCGGCCACCGCCTCGGGTCGCTTCGCCGCCAGGCGCAAGGCGTAATAGCCGCCGCGCGAGACGCCGACGATGCCGGCCGGCATCCGGCAAACGTCGGGGCGCTTCAACAGCACATCCAGCGCCGCCTCCACATCCGCTTCCGTCTCGGGGTAATGCCGGTCGGGCCAGCGCTCGATGAAATGCCCGCTCTGCCAGTCCGGCGCCAGCACGAGGAAGCCCTGCGCGGCCAGTTGCTCGATGTGGGCGCGATCGACTTCGTCGTAGCCACGCTTGGCATGGATGTAGAGCAGCGGCGGGAACGGCCCCTTGCCCTCGGGCCGCGCCACCTCGTAGGGCACTTCCCGATCGCGCTCCGGACTGGAAGGACGCCTGACCGCTTCGGCGAAGGCTGGCTGCACGCACGCGGCAAGCACCAGCATGACCAGGACTCTCGACATCGACACCTCCTCCGGAAAACGCTGCCTCGATTCGGATTCGCTCCAGCGGGCCACGTCAGGCGGAACCGCCCCGCTTTTCACCCAGGACCGCATGGCCTCCACCGTTTGCTGTTCATGCCCGACAAAGCCGTGGGCGGTGCACGCCATGCAGGCATCGCCTCGGCCGGGATCGCCGCCCGCACGCGGTGAGCAGCGGGCTGCGGCTTATCTCGGCGAACCGCTTCGCGTCCCTTGTAGGCGGTGCTCTCGCAGGGATCCGCCTCGTGATGCACCCAGAGCAGGCGTCCTGCAGGCCGTCCCACGAAACGCCGGACAGTCCCGGCCCGGATGCGAGGTCCTGGAACAGCGACGCCGTCAGGATCAGCGCGCCGCGCCGTCGGGATTCTGGCGCGCCGCATGATAGGCGCTGACCGACCCCTCGCTCGTGCCGACGAAGGTCCAGTCCTGCACGCCGTGGCGGCGCGCGAGTTCCTTCACCAGGGCGGCCACGTCCGCGCCGTAGCGCGGCGTTTCGCGAAAGGTCTGCGAGAACGTCGCCCACTGGTCGGAAGGCGCATCCACCGCCACGGCCAGCGTTTCCTCGTCCAGCCAGTGCCGTCGCGAGCGCACGAGGAAGTTGCCGCGCAGATCGAAGCGCGGCATGCCGCCTTCTTCGCGCAGGCGCATGATGCCCGGGTAGCCGGGAAACAGGACGATGCCGTACTTGAAGGTCGTGGCGTCGCGCAGATGCGTCACGAGGCCGGAAATGGCATGGCTCCCGATCGCAACGGTGACCACCTGGTTGGGATGCGCCAGGTTCGGATCGCCCGCCAGCGCGTCCGCGGCCTGCCCGTACGCCGGCACGTGCGCGGCGATCGCGCAGAACGCTGCTGCGAGCAGGAGCCTGTTCAGGTTGCGGGTTGTGACAGGCATGATTCCTCCGATGAATGGCAAAGCGACAATCGCCGCATGATGTCAGGGCGCGGAGACATCACGGGTCGTACCGCCGGCGCGCTCGATGCGCCGGGCGAACACCTTCATTTCCTTCGCCGCCTGGATATCGCCCCGCGCCTCTGCCACCGTAATGCCCTGGCGATACGCCGCCAGCGCTTCCTCAGGCTGGCCAGCGTCAACCAGGGCCTTGCCAAGCAGCTTCCATGCTGCGGAGTACTTCGGATCCTCGCCCACCGCCACGCGCAGATGAACAACGGCCTGCGCCGCATCTCCGGCCTTGAGGAGTTCGTTGCCCAGCGAGTAGCGCAGCAAGGCGCCGTCGCGCGGCGTGCCGACGAGCTTGAGCAGGTTTTCCAGCGTGGTCATGGGATTCCCGAATTCGGTGCGGTCCAGAATGGGGCCGCATCGCCGCCTTCATTCTAGGCCATGCGCAAGAAGAGCGTTGCCTAAGCAGTTTCGAACGTCCCCTGTCTAATGAAATGGATTTGCCCGGGAAAGTCAGCCGCTGGAATACGGCGATGAGAATGACGGAAGGAGAACAATCGGCCATGAGCCGTCATTCCGGGGCCGCGAAGCGGAACCCGGAATCCAGTATCGTTATTTACACGCATATGGATTCCCGCCTTCGCGGGAACGACGCTTTGGGTCGCAAGCTACCATTACCAATGCTCGCGATTCACAAATACTGAAGGCCCGCATTGCGGGCCTTCAGTATTCTCAACAAGCTGTGTTGTTACCTCTGCCGAATCACCACAACGTCTCGCGCTCCGCAGTCGAAGAGATCTTGTGGATGGAGAGATCTGCGCCGTTGAATTCCTCCTCGGCGTCGAGGCGCAGGCCGAAGGCTTTCTTCAGCAGGCTGTAGACGATCAGGCTGCCGAGGACGGCGACGGCGATGCCGAGCAGCGTGCCGAGCAACTGCGACATGAAGGCGACGCCGCCCAGGCCGCCGAGCGCCTTGGCGCCGAAGATGCCGGCGGCGATGCCGCCCCAGGCGCCACACAGGCCGTGCAGGGGCCAGACACCCAGCACGTCGTCGATCTTCCAGCGGTTCTGTGTCAGCGTGAACAGATAGACAAACAGCGCGCCGGCCACGGCGCCGGTGACCAGGGCGCCGAGCGGGTGCATGAGGTCGGAGCCGGCGCACACCGCCACCAGGCCGGCGAGCGGGCCGTTGTGCACGAAGCCCGGGTCGTTCCTGCCGGCGATCAGCGCGGCCAGCGTTCCGCCGACCATCGCCATGAGGGAGTTCATCGCCACCAGCCCGCTGATCTTGTCGAGCATTTGCGCGCTCATGACGTTGAAGCCGAACCAGCCGACGGTGAGCACCCAGGCGCCGAGCGCGAGGAAGGGGATGCTCGAGGGCGGATGCGCCGAGATGCCGCCGTCCTTGTTGTAGCGGCCGCGCCGAGCGCCGAGCATGAGCACGGCAACCAGCCCGACCCAGCCGCCCACCGCATGCACCACCACCGAGCCGGCGAAGTCGTGGAACTCCTCGCCGAAACTGGCCTTCAGCCAGGCCTGGATGCCGTAGGCCTGGTTCCAGGCGATGCCCTCGAAGAAGGGATAGACGAAGCCGACGAGCAGGAAGGTCGCGGCCATCTGCGGGTTGAATTTCGCGCGCTCGGCAATGCCGCCGGAGACGATGGCCGGGATGGCCGCGGCGAAGGTGAGCAGGAAGAAGAACTTCACCAGTTCGTAACCGTTCTTCTGCGCCAGCGTTTCGGCACCGGCAAAGAAATGCACGCCGTAGGCGACGCCGTAACCGATGAAGAAGTAGGCGATGGTCGACACGGCGAAATCCACCATGATCTTCACCAGCGCATTCACCTGGTTCTTCCGGCGCACCGTGCCGAGTTCGAGGAAGGCGAAGCCGGCGTGCATGGCCAGAATCATGATGGCGCCGAGCAGGACGAAAAGGACGTCGGCGGAGGTGATCGCAACGGGTTCCATGGTGCGCTCCAGAAATAAAATGAGCACAATAGGTGCAAAATCCGTTCCAGAACAATTGGAACGTCGAATCAGGGGATTAGCGTCAGCCCGCACAACACGCCGCACCATTGCGGTGCGGCAGCGCACGCTTCACGCACCGGGCCGGTGCGCGCCCGTGCGGCGTACGCACTACTTCGAGGAGTTGTTTGGCACGTAGCCGTTCGGCAGCAGCGCCCACATCTCGCCGCGCTGGCGCATGCGCCCGGCCTGGGCGCCGGCCTCGGCGCCGAAGCCCCAGAAGAAATCGGCGCGCACCGCGCCCTTGATGGCGCCGCCGGTGTCCTGCGCCAGCACGAGGCGGCGCAGCGGCTTGTCGCTGTTCGGATGGGTGGTGGCAAGGAACACCGGCGCACCGAGTGGCACGGCGCGCGGGTCGACGGCAATGCTGCGCCCTGGCGTGAGCGGCACGCCGAGCGCGCCGAGCGGGCCACCGCCGTTGTCCGGCAGTGCGCGGAAGAAGACGAAGCTCGGGTTGGTGTTGAGCATTTCATTCAGGCGCTGCGGATTGGCCCGCGCCCAGGCCTGGATTCCCTGCATGGAGGCCTGCTCCAGTTTCAATTCGCCCTTCTCCACCAGCCAGCGCCCGATGGAGGTGTAGGGATGGCCGTTCTGCTCGGCATAGCCGACGCGCGCACGGCTGCCATCGGGCAAGTCCACGCGGCCGGAGCCCTGCACCTGCAGGAAGAACAGTTCGATCGGATCGGCCACCCAGAACAGCGCCTTGCCGGCAAGCTGTTCCTCCTGCTGCCCCAGTTCGGCGCGCGACCAGTAGGGCACCACCTTGCGGCCATCGATGCGCCCGCGCAGGCGGTAGTTCTTCAACTCGGGATACAGCCCGCCGAGGTCCACCACGAGCAAATCGTCGGGCACGCCGTAGATGGCGTGCCGGTTGAGCCTGGTGCGCTCACGGCTGCCCTTGAGCAGGGGCTCGTAGTAGCCGGTGACGAGTCCGTCGCGGGATTCGTCGGCATTGGTCACGCGCCAGGGACGGAAGCGGCTTTCGAAAAAGCTGCGCAGTGCCGCGGTCTCGGCGGGCAGCGCGCGCGCCTCGTCGCAGACACCGCGCCAGACAGTCTGCTTGGAGAGGGCGCCGCAGGATTCGAGCAGTGCGCCGTGTGCTTCGGCGAGGTTGTCCTCGCCCCAGCCGGCGATGTCCTCCCAGCGTGCTTCCTGCAGCGGCTTGGCCGGCGGTTTGGGTGGCATGGGCGGCTCGACGCTCGGGCACACCGGGCAGGCGGGGCAGGGCTGCGGCGCCGGACAGGCAAGCTGCGTCATTTCGGGCTTGGCGGCAGTCATGGGCTGCGTGGCGCAGCCGGCGAGGGCGAGGGTTGCGAGAAGTGCGCTTGCGAGTTGGCGTGTCAGCATGAATTTCGCTAAAGTCGGATTTTCGCCAGTATAACAATCGCAATGGATGACCTCTCCCGCCTGATTGCCCGCGCCGAAGCCCTGCTCGCGCGCGTCGAATCCCTCTTGCCGGCGGCAGCGGCTGCGCCGGACTGGAAGACCTCGACGGCGTTCCGCTGGCGCAAGCGCGGCGGCCGCGGCCATCTTGAGCCGGTCGCCCGGCCGCATCGCATTCGCCTGCAGGACCTGCGCCACGTCGACGAGCAGAAGAGGCGCATCGAGCGCAACACGCGGCAGTTCGTGGAAGGGCACAGCGCCAACAACGTGCTGCTTACCGGCGCGCGCGGCACCGGCAAGAGCTCGCTGGTGAAGGCGCTGCTCAACCGCTACGCGGCAAAGGGGCTGCGCCTGATCGAGGTGGACAAGAACGACCTCATCGACCTGCCAGACATCGTCGAGCTGACCGACGGCCGCAAGGAGCGCTTCATCATTTTCTGCGACGACCTGTCCTTCGAAGCGAGCGAGCCGGGCTACAAGGCGCTGAAGAGCATCCTAGACGGCTCGGTGGCGAGCACGCCGGACAATGTGCTGCTCTATGCCACCTCGAACCGCCGCCACCTGATGCCGGAGTACATGCAGGAGAATCTGGAAACGAAGCACGTCGACGGAGAGATCCATCCCGGCGAGACCATCGAGGAAAAGATCTCCCTGTCGGAGCGCTTCGGCCTGTGGCTGTCCTTCTATCCCTTCGACCAGGACGCCTACCTCGCCATTGCCGATCACTGGCTGCGCGAATACGGCGTGCCCGCCGCTGTCATCGCGGCGGCACGTGAGGAGGCGCTGCAGTGGGCGCTCATGCGCGGTTCGCGCAGCGGCCGCATCGCCTGGCAGTTCGCGCGCGACTATGCGGGGCAGCACGGCATCCGCAAGAAATGACGCGCATTGTCGAAGCCGCCGCTGCCGTCATCCTGCGGCCCGACGGCAGCTTCCTGCTGGGCCAGCGGCCCCCGGCAAGCCCTACGCCGGCTACTGGGAATTCCCCGGCGGCAAGATCGAGCCGGGCGAGACCGCGGCGCAGGCGCTCGTGCGCGAGCTGCACGAAGAGCTCGGCATCGAGGCGGATCGCTATACGCCGTGGATCACCCGCGAGTTCGTCTATCCGCACGCCCACGTGCGGCTGCATTTCTTCCGCGTCTCCGGCTGGCACGGCGAGATCCGCGACATCCATCATTCGGCGCTGGCATGGCGGCGCGCCGACAACGTCGATGTTTCTCCGCTGCTGCCAGCCAACCTCGCCGTGCTGCGGGCACTGACTTTGCCGGATTTTTACGCCATCACCCATGCCGGCGAGATCGGCGTTGCGGCGCAGATGGAAAAGCTGCGGCGGGCACTGGCCGCTGGCTTGCGACTTGTGCAGATCCGCGAGCCGCTGCTAAAGGTCGAGCGGCGCGAGGCCTTCGCGCGCGAGGCGACACGGCTGGCGCACGCCCATGGCGCACGCGTGCTGATCAACGGCGATGCCGCGCTGGCGCTGCATGTCGGCGCCGACGGTGTGCACCTGCCCAGCGCACAACTGATGCAAATGGAGGTGCGGCCCGAATTGCCGCTGGTGGCGGCGTCCTGTCATCACGCTGCGGAACTGGCACGCGCCGCTGCGCTGGAACTGGATTTCGCGGTGCTGGGAACGGTGCGCGACACGTTGAGCCATCCCGGCATCGGCGGCCTCGGCTGGAAACGCTTCGCGCAACTGCTGGAAAACATGCCCTTGCCGGTATTCGCGCTCGGCGGCATGCGGCGGGAGGATCTGGACACCGCGCAGCAGGCCGGCGCGCACGGCATCGCGGCCATCCGCGCGGCGTGGGATTGAGTTACTGTTGCTCGTCCGGGAGCGGCTTGCTCTGCTCGGGCACGCGATACTCCTCCGCCGCCCAGGCGCCCAGGTCGATGTTGCGGCAGCGCTCGGAACAGAAGGGGCGGAAGGTGCTTTCGGGAATCCACGGCACCGGCTTGCCGCAGCAGCGACAGATGACAATGCGCGGAGCAGGTGTCTTCGTCACGAGTCCGTCGAAACAAAACCTACAGGTTGCAGAAGGTAATGTTGAAGAATGGCGGGAAACCAGTACTGGAGCGGCGCTTCGTCTTCATGTTTCCTCCTGGCTACCTGTCTAGCTACCCATTGGACTGGCGTTGCTCAAGATTCTGCCAGCTATTGTAGAAATATTGGAAGTACTTCGACCGATTGCCCGCCGCATCATCCGTTCACCATGGCGCTGCACTTATTGTCGTTCGAGAATTCCGCTCTTGCTGAAGAGGTCGAGCGACGTTGCCGGGTCGAAATTAAGGAAGGGTATTCTGCTGATGGTTGAGTCATGTATATTTCGGCGTATAACCATGAGGCGAATAGTTTTCCGATAACGCAACGAGCAGCGAATCGATAGCCCCGATGAGCAAACCAAGATACTTCATTGAGTCCGGCAAGGAAGCCAAACTGCTTCGATCGAAGCTGGGCATGAACCAGTCCGAATTCTGGAGCAGGATTTCCGTCACGCAGTCCGGCGGTTCCCGTTATGAATCGGGCCGGAATCTCCCCAAACCCGTCCGGCTTCTTCTCAACCTGGCTTATGCGCCCGAGAAGCAGGCCATGGACATCCTGAAAAAACTGCGGCAGAACGAGAAGGGCTGAGAGGGCGGATCGGGGTCGCCTGGGCATTTCAACCGGAATATACTTGCCAAGTATATTTGACGATGGCATTTGCCAGGCAAGTTGCGAGAACATCGACCCATGAAGCCCGGAGAGCCGAACCTGAGACTCGTCCAAGGCGGGCGGGACGAGATCGAGCAAGAACTGGTAAAACTCATCTTGACGACCTTCCCGGTTCCCGCAGACGAATACAACCGCCTGCGGTCGATGCTTGAGCCAAGGTCCGGCCGGGTTTCCGTTGTCTCGGCAAAGGTCGGGCCTTCATACTCCCCCGATGCCGCCGGCTATGCAGCGGGTGAAGATTGAGCCGCGTCTCCTAGGCTTGCGCCGGCTCCGCACCGATTCAGGGATATTTGGATCCGAGTGTAAGCCACCAAGATCAGTATTAATGGCGGCAAATCGATCTAAGCTGACGTGGCTACCAGCGGAAGTCGCTGCATAACAAGCGGCCAGTTCAGATCAGCCATGCCGGGAACAAGTTATCCGATGCTATGGTATTTGCTTCTTGTATGGCCTGCCGTGAATCCAGTTCTTGATCTCTGGGCAACTTCCTTCTCGAGACCAAGAAAACCATGCGGCCTCATCGGTCCGCAACCGTTGTCACGAACAGTTTCTCCGCCACGTACTTCAATGACAGGATATTTATCGACCAGTTTCTTGACGGGCCAGTATGAGTCCACCACACGGGTCATCTACATGGTGAACGAACAACAACGGGACGGGATACTCGGAGAAATCGAAAGATCCTAGCGTACGATTCCCTTCGAAGATTGATGAGGTCAAAACAACTCCGTCAATCTCTTTTCCAAGCGCCTTGCCGCTGTGTGCCGCTGACACTGTTCCCATGCTGGTTCCGATGAGATAGATCTTCGCTCCCGGGAATCTGGTCTTAATGTCAGCGACTACCTGCCTGACATCATTCAGATGGGTAGCGCTCTGGCGGAAATGGTGGTCTTGCGCACGTTCCCACATATCCGAGGCCGAGTCGATGAGAACAACCGCAATATCAGGATCACGGAAATGCATCCGGGCACGCACTACATAGCTGCTGCCGTAGGGAGACCACGTGATATTGGGATGCGTGCCTGTGAATTTTAGTGGAGCTTCTCCTCCTGTGAACAGTAAGGCAATGGCCTTTGGCGAACCTTCCTTTATTATCAAATACTGTTGCGTTACTTCAGGACGCGTGGTCAGTTTGACGATTTCCGCAGAAACAGACTGAGCGTAGGGCCTTGTTGTCGAGATAAGCAATGCAATGCCAAGTAGGGGAAAAGCAAATCGATGGATCTGATTATCTAAGAAACGATCACCCATATTCCCCTCCCGCTAATTGACAATTTACGCAACGCCGCAGCGGTCATATTGCTTGCGACAATATCCTATCATCATTGGTCTTCAAGTCGGATCGAATAGTGCGCTACATGCACTTGTTGTCCGGTCCGCGTTGGCCGAGCATGGTGCAGTACAAACGGGCGGGATCTCGGCCTTATGGAAAGCTTTGCATAATCGGCCGAAGCCGACTTTGCGATCTCGCGGTGGGATTTCAGCTTCCTGCCAGAAGCGGAAGTTCAACGACCTCCATACACCTAAGCTTGTGGATTATCGTTGTCGACGATTTCACGAATAAGATCTTGCCAATTCCCGGTATCGCCGTGATTTACTGCGTCGAGTATTCGTTTCATATCCGTCGATAGTACAACTGTCACAACCTGTTCGCCGCGTACTTCTGCTTCCTGATATATCCTCCGGCACATTTCCTGATGATCGCCCTTTTCATAGCTGAGACGCCCGAGTTGCTTGTACTGATCTAGCGTCATACTAATTAAAAAAGGTCTTGCGCTTTGAGGTGGGCCCTCCGCGACCATTTTGATTTGGGTACCTGTGAAGTTCAGGTCCAACTCGCCATCGGAGCCCTCAGGAACAACAGTTTGAACGTGCGCAACTCCTGCTAAGGCGCGATGAACGTATGTCGATGGATTTCCGATGATGACTTTCTCTTGAAATATTTCACGAGGGAATTGATTGATTAACGCCATAAACACGATTCGCCCCAAGACATCAACGATCTCATCGTGTGGCTCTAAAGCCCCTTCTCGATCTCTCTATTGTCCCATGCTAAGTGAGTTCCTGGTCTTTTCCAGGATATCCAAGACTTGTCATCACAGTCTTTGTCTATCACCTTGATTAACGCCCGAATAGCTTGCTTGTCGTGCGGCCTATGGGCCCGGATGTTTCTTGCAACTCTCACAGTACAAACGGTGATCTACAGTGAGGGATAGATCCGGCACCTTTTCCGACGATTTCTGTGAGGTTGCAATGATCTCAAGAGCAAACCAGAAACATTGAAACTGGTCGTCAGGAATTGAGGAGTTAATACCAAGGCGATACCATCGCATTGCTCTCCGTATTGCGGGTGGCGCATCAAAAGTTAGCAAGCGTTCTATCGAATTCGCGATGCGATCATCGAGAAGCGGCGTTGGATCTTCATGGCCAAACAGAATCCGCCCGCAATAGACAAGAGCGCATCTGCCGCCAGAGGCGCAATCCACGATTTGTCGGATTCGATGCCTCATGAAGGCGCGAACCAGTTACAAACGCAAGAATGTTCAAACAATCTGCCAACCTTTCTCTTCAGCAATGTCTGCTGCCTCATCGAGGCTAGGAACGTCAAAATAAAGATGCAGGGGAAAGCAAAAAGGAGAAGAGAAATCTTTGCGTACTATGTTGCGTATGCGTGCGCGAAACAATCCATTTGGATGCTTAATTGCCATCCATCTGTCGTCTTCGAAAACCGAAACTTCCGCCTTGACTTCGTAGTTGGCAACGCACCGCATTTTGCCTCCCTATCAAATTACCAAGCTTGGATATGGAGTCTCATCGCACAGACATAGAGTCGGGCTTCCTTCGTCGCGATCGAACCCTGTCACTGAAATGAATGGTCCGTATTTATTGATGCCTAGGCAGCAGTAGGCACTTGTTATATACGTAGATACGCAAGGCTTCTTGCTGTACGGATACGTAAAACAAACCCAACTGACTAGATTGCAGGATAAATTATTGGACGGCAGTTCATGATCAATAGTACGACGTCGCAGAAAATGAAAGCATCCGGTTGAGATGATTTACGTATCTACGGCCGGTGACCGTTCCATACCGGGCTTTCGCGCCAGCAAGCCTCACCGGCAGCATAGGCCGAGTTCCGGCCCGCGACCACTGTCTTAAACTCCTCGGCAAAAAAAAGGAATCTCTACAGAAAAACACTTCGCCTGTCTCCAAACGGCCTAATCGGAGGGTACTGATTCACCTTGGCCTGATTCTCGATAGCCGATGGGAGCCGCCGGCATGCGGTCTGCCGAACCTCAAGGTCGATTCTGACTTTCCCCGATCCAGCGCAGGCCCTCGACCTGCAGGGTTCTCTCGATGCTGGACATGCCGATCTCCTCCGCAATGTCCAGCCTGCGCAAGGTGAGCAGCGCGGGGCGCTGCTCCCGCACGGCGGCGGCCAGGAGATCCGAGAGCTCCTGAAGGCTTTTCACAGCTCTGCCGTCGACCTGCTCCAGGAAATCCATGGCCTCGATCTCGATCGCCTGGCCGGCCGAGCCGTCCTCGACATAGTGCACCTCGATCTCGGGAAAGGCGATGTCGGCCACTTCGCGGAAGGTGTCTCGCAAGGCGAACAGGACGCCCGAGACGAAAACGCCATTCCGGCTCAGTGTGCTGGCCGTGGGCGAGAGGCGCCCGCTGATGCGTCGCTCGGCGCCGTTCTCCTCCACCGTCAGGGTGACCGCCTCCAGCCGCCCGCGCAGGGCATGGATGAGCTGCGTCGGGTTGGATACCCGCCCCGGCATGCCCTCCACGGTCTTGATCATCTGTCCCGTCCGCAGGGCGATCTCATTGTCCGGCAGCAGGCTGCGCGCCACCTTCACGGTGCGCTCGCCGTCGAGGTTACGGAAGAAGACCAGGGGAAGCTGCGGCGGCGAGGGATCGCGGCCCGCCTGCAGGAGTTCCAGCACGCGGCAGGCGTATTTCATGGACACCGCGAAGTTGGTGTTCTTCGACTTGGGCTCCTTCATTGCAGCGGTGTTGATGCCGACGATCTTCCCGCTCGACAGGCTGATCAGCGGCCCGCCCGAGTTGCCGCGGTCGATCGGCGCGTCGGTCTGCAGGTACTCGGTGCGGTACTTGCTCGTCACGCCGGAGACGATCCCGCGCGTGCCGGTGTAGTAGAAGCGCCAGGGATGGCCGTAGGCGCCGACCGGATGGCCCATGGCGGGCTGGTCCTGGCATTCGAGCTCGGCCGCGGCCAGCCTGCGGCCGTCTTCCGGCCGCGCCTCGATGACGGCAAGGTCGAGGAAGGGATCGACGTAGACCTTGCGCGCCGGGCCGAACTCCTGGCCATGGAAGGCGACCTGCACCCGGGCCGGCGAGCGGGAAACCACGTGGGCGTTGGTCATGATCCAGCCGCGCCCTGCATCGACGACGAAGCCGGCCCCGATGAGGGTGCCGCGCTTGTCGCCCGCGAACGGCACCGGCACCGAGGTCTTGACGCGCACCGTGTAGGCCTGGGCCTTGCGGAAGATGCGCTCGCTGTCGTCCTGGGCCAGGGCTGCGGCCGGAGCCAGCGCCACCGTCGCGATGGCCAGCAATCCAAGGATTCTTTTCATGGTGGTCACATGGGCAGTTGATGAAAGTTGATCCAGCAGCGTGAGGGCTTGCCGGATGAGGCCTGGCCGGAGCGCTGCCGCCTACGGTTCCCCGCTCATCAGGGCCAGCCGCCCTGCAAGCCGCATCGCCACGTCCTCGGTCAGCCCGAAGCGGCCGTCGCACAACACCAGGTTGGCGCAGCTCCGGGGAAACTCGAAGGCCGAGTCGTCGAGCGCCAGCCAGCCTGCCTCGTCCAGGCCTCGGGAGCAGACGAAAGCCATGATCTCCTCGAAACGATTCGCCGGCCCGCCCGGCACCCAGAGGGAAGTAGTGTCGTCGATCCGCTCCGCGATGTCCCCGGAAAAGCTCGGGCGCAGCCGCTCGATGGCGAAGTGGTGGCGCCAGCTGGAGGAAATGACGATGCGCACCGCCGGAAACCGCCGCATCACTTCCTCGAACAGCGGCCGCCGGCAGAAATGCTCCGCCTCCAGGCACAGGGACGGGTGCAATACGCCGTCGAAATCGAGGAAGAGGACCGGCCGGTGCCGGCCCCCGGACACGTCAGGCAAGGTCATTCAGCGAACCGCCTCTCTCGCCTTGACCGGCTCGGCCAGCTTGTGTATCGCGCGGCTCGTGCCCGGAGTTTGCTGGCGTGGGCATGTTTGGTCAGGCAGTTCGGTCATCAGGCCTCGGTTTGTCGCGGATGGCCCATTGTTGCAGGGGGCAGTCTCCAGGGCGTAGCCTACTAAATGCAAACGAAAAAGCTTCCTTCAACAGCCATTCTCTCCATAGATAAAGGAAAGCCCATTTCAAGATTTCCTTCTTTATATCGGCTATTTTGTTAAAAGAAGTGAAGAAAATCGCATTATTTACACGAAAGAGATCAGAAATGTGAGGTTAAGAGCAATAACCTGTTTGTCTTCGACTGTGAAAATTTTGAGCATTGAGCTGGGCAATGTTCTCAGTTTTTCATGTGTTATGAGACTATCTTGATCCTTATTTTTCTTTCTAGGACTAACCCGGATGGCGCCGCTGAGTATTATGGCAATTTGAAATGCGGCAAGGGAGTAGTTCTGGATCATGACGACATCCCTCGAGCTTCCCGAAGCAAAATAAATTGCGTGATTTAGGCAGCAGGGAGGCGTGGGCGGCGAGGATGGATAGCGTGGCGTGACCTAGACTGCCACGACCACTCACTGGCTTCAGCTTCCCGGCGTTGCGGAAACCATTGTCCGCCAACCTGTCTAGTCCATTTTTTCACCCTATTCTTACCCTCAACCTTATGCCATTCCACGGCAGCAACCTGTCCCAGAAATGCGCCCCGCCCCGCCCCAGCCTCGCGCTGATCAGCTTGCCGGATACTGTTCAACCATCGCCGCGTGCTCGAAGAACTCGACTTGCTGTTGTTCTCCTCCCGGACATCTCGTAGTGGATGTCGAGCGGCACGGGCGTGTTCGGCGCTACTCCAGGTGATCCAGGTATTCCTCCGTCCCCGACCGCAACGCCCGCACAGCCGCCTCGCGCGCGCCGCAGAAGGCGGGATGCGGTCAACGTGCGAGAGGTGCTTCGTCCGGATAGCGCGCCGCCGCCAAGGGGATGCGCGGGCCGTAGAAGTCCGCGGCGAGCTTGTTCCCGGTCGGGCCGTTGTCGCCCGTTGCTGCTGGCCTGTTCCCAGCGGGCCCGTTGGGATTGACCGACAGCCCGACCTCCCGCCACGGCGCGCGCCAGCGGGCGTCCGCCGATTGCGCCAGTTCGTACGCCTCGCGCAGCGCGCGCGCCACGCTCTCGCAGACGTCCATGAAGGCTGCCTCCTCCCGCTGCTGCAGCGTCACCAGCACGTGCTCGAGGAACCATCCGCCGGGCTCCTCGCGCAGGCGCAGGAGGAGCTTGCCGTCCGGCCCCTGGCCGGCGAGCGCGCCCGTCCGGCATGAACCAAAGAGCGCCTCGCGGAAGACGTGGCAGAGATGGTGTTCGGGCGGAAGATACCGGGTCTTCGCATCATAGCCGGCCCAGCCGATCACCACGCTCTGGTCGTTCACCTTCGCCGTGAAGCGCGCCGGGTCGTCCACCACCTGGCAGACGGCGCTGTGCACCGTGTAGCGGGCGGCCTCGATGTGGTTGCCGGCGACGTACCCGATCGCCTCGCCCGTCTCGACGACGATGTCGCGC
>JADJBM010000020.1 GCA_016703785.1 Betaproteobacteria bacterium | reverse complement strand
GATCTTCGCGACAGCCGCATCGATGTCGTCAGCCGTTACGCGCTTCATCTTCATTTCGTAGGCGGTGACGACTGCGTCGTTACCGATCAGGCATATCTCCACGTCACCGAAGGAACCAGTCTGAAGGTCCGCCGCGTTGTGCGAATTGAGCGGCAATACGCGCTCCCCAAGCCGCGCTCCGACAGCCTGGTACGCGGCAGCCACGATTAGAACCGGAAGCCTGCTGGATTTTTTGCAGGAAAGGTGCTGCGATATGAGAGAGACGATCGCGTCCGAAGAAAGAGGGAGCGCGCCTTCGGTTCGTTCCAGCACTTGCAGGAGCGACGCCATCCGTCCGAGATTCTCGTCCCTTAGTTTGATCAAGACGCGGACGGTCTCGACGAAAAGCGGATCAGCACCGATCCGCCCAACTGAAACGTCTTCGAGGAGAAGCAGCGTCTTGACGTATAGGTCACGAGGACGCCCGACGAGTTCGATTTCGGTCGTGAGCGCCCGATCAATGTTACGGAGCGTCGGGGTAATAATCCCTCGGTCCGTATCGCCGTGTCGCCGATTACCGTCGCGTCACCAGCCGTATCCGCCCGTTGGAAAATGTCATCGAGGATTCCCTCTATCGATGTTCCATTTCTAGTCATCTGAAGAGCTTCTTCTGCGAATGCGGGTCGAAGTTAGTCCACAGTATTTCGCGTCGCGTCCCTTTGGTGGAATGAATCGTCTTGTCGGGGCCTTGGCTCTTGTGCCATTTCGCTGGCGGGAACAGTTCGTCCATGAGCGGATGGTCGTATCCAGAGACGGCCACCCTTCCACAGCACGCTTCCGCAGCATTAGCGAATTCGCGGTGCTGGTTTTCGTCCATCTCGAACCCGTACGCCTTATTATCCCCGCGCGTCGCGTGCAGGTACGGAGGGTCGCAGTAGAAAAGCGTTTCCGGGCCGTCGTAGAGGCGCATCACGTCGACTGCGGGGCGGTTTTCGATCTGGACGCGTAGGAGCCGCTCCGCGATGTCATCCAATGCTTCTACCCCGCCGAGCCAACGCGAAACAACACCAGACATACCCGCCCGGCTCGTATCCTTGCAATTCGCCCAACGGCCGAGCGAAGCCGTCTGGGCAAGGCCGGTCCGAGTCTGTCGTGCCCGAATGTAGAACCGCCGAGCCCGCTCAACGTCGCCGACTCCTGCCAGCGACCCGTAGATCGCACGATGATATTCTTCGCGCGAAAAAGGCGTCAGCGCTATAGCCCGGACGAGTTCCTCGTGGCGGTCACGCAGTACGCGGAAAAAATTTACGACGTCGCCATCGACGTCGTTGTACGTCTCGACCGGTGAAGGAGAGCGGTTGAGTAGGACTGCACCAGATCCCGCGAATGGTTCGCAATAATGATGACACTTCGGGAGCAAGGGAAGCAGCCAGTCGAGATGCGAGAACTTTCCTCCGTACCACCCGAAAACAATCATTCGCCGCCGCCGGCCGCGGATAAAAATAACATTCGACTGTTTCGGCGCTTCGGATTCATCGAGAAAGATTGGCGAAACACCTCGTTTGCCTCTGATCTCGCCTTTGCTCTCGTCTTCCCTACCTTCTTTCAATGCTTTTTCGCCATTTGCCCTCCTTGTTATCATTTTCTCCCATTACACCCAAAAACGGCGACTAGCGCCATCAGAATTCTTGTGTTCGCAATCAAGAGGGTGGCTTCGGTAGGGGGATACATTTTCAATTCCGGTGCCTCCACTCCCAAGGCCGCTGCTGTCCTCCTGGTGCCGCCCAAATACCTCGACCAGCCGCCTTCGCTTGCGCTTGGGCGTCATAGTAGGATCGGTCCACGCAATATTTCTCAAACACTGCTGCGAAGCCCTGACGCACCATTTCCAAGTTCAGGGTCGCACCGTTCGAGCGCAGCACGCCGACCGTGCGGCGGTAGCGGTCCTCTTTCAGCGCCTCAAGCTCTACGCTCGCCCCGGCAGGCGCGTAGTGCCGCAGTGCCCGCGCACTCCACTTGCCCCAAGGCTCTTGGCTGACCTCGGGAGCGTCGATGCAGTGCAGTCGAACCTTGATGCGACGCACCGCGTCGGAGCCGACCCCGCAGCGCAGGGTGCATGTGTCCCCGTCGTGGCAGTGTTCCACCAAGCATTGCTCGGCGCGGGCAGAACCAAAAGTCAGTGCCAGCAGGACGGCGATGGGCCATTTCATGACGCGCAAGTATGCGCCGTGACTGGCTCATCTGGCGAGCCCGACGAAACGAACTCCAGAGGGAGCGAAATGAGAGGCCACAACTGGATCCCTCAATTCACCGCATCCTTCAGCACGCCCGCGGGCACGAACTTGTACCCGACTGCACCGGTGTGCGAGGCCCGGTACTTCGGCACGCGGGCGGCGGAAACGCGCACCACCTGGGTGGAACCGGGCAGACGCACGCTGCGGGCGCTGCGCCGGCCCACGTAGTAGGTGCCGAAGCCGCGCAGGCTCACCATGCCGCCCTTCTTGAGGGAGGATTTCACCGATCCCTTGTAGGCATCGATGACGCGCCCGACGGCTGCCCGGTCGGCGCCGGTCGTCTGGGCGATCTCCTGCTCGAGCTGCAATTCGCCCACCTCGGGCAGGTTGGTGGCACGGCGATAGACCGTGTAGGTGATCGGCATGCCGGTGCGCGGATCGCGGCCCGTCTTCACGCCGGCGATGCCCTTCGAGAAGGAGCCGAAGCCGCGCAGCTCGACGCGGTGACCCGCCGCAAGGTGGCTGCGGATGGCGCCCTCGAAGGCCTCCAGGATCCTGCCGGCATCGTCCGCCGGGATATCGGCCGACTGCGCCACCATCGTGCTCAGTTCGCCCTGGTTCATCGCCAGGGCGCTACAGGTAATTGAAGCGATGACTGCGCCACTCAAGGCCGTCAATAAGCCCTTTCGCATAGAAGTCTCCCCAGTTGTAGAAGAACGGCAGGAACCCGCCCGCCCCGGACTGCCACACCACGAGGGCGGCGATGCCCACGCACGCCGCCGCGATGACGAACTCGGCGCCGCTGCCGGTGCGCACGCGCCCGCCGAAAAGATGCACGCGCCGGTCGCTCCACCAGCCGAGCGGCACGCCCTGGATGGTCAGGGCGTCGGCAAACCAGTGCGTGCAGGCGCCCACGCCGAACCAGGCGATCCAGCCGCGGAAGTCCCACACCAGGAAGCCGAACAGCGCCACCAGCAGCCAGACGGCCAGGTAGTGCGTGTGCGTGCGGTGGCACACGCGGCGGTGCAGGACGCCCTCCTCCACCCACTCCAGCCAGTCCGGCGCGGTGGCGCCGAGGGCGGCGACCGGCACCGCCGCCGGCGAGAACGGCGCGGCCACCGCGGCGGCGATGGCGACATGGGATACCCACTTCATTCGATGCCCCGCGTGAACTGGCGGATGTAGGCATCCACCCGGTCGGCCGGCACGCCCTCCGCGCACAGGCCGACGAAGGTCATGCGCGCCTCGACGACCTTGGCGCGCGCCTCGTTGAGCCGGCCCTCCAGCTCGGCAACGGCCTTCAGGTACTGCACCTGCTCGTCGGTCGCGGCCACGCCCGCGGCGACGCGCTCCTGAGCGCGTTTCTCCAGCGCGCGGAAGGGCGCCAGCTTGCGCATGGCGAGTTCCTTGTCGGCGAGCGACTGCGCGAGGATACCGACGGCGTCGGCGATGGTCTTGCGCCGCTGCGTCTCGCGCTCGCGCTCCTTGTCGAGTTCCACCGCCGAGAAGAGCGGGATGCGCGCGACGACGCCGACGTAGTTGTCCTGGCCGCCGGTGGTCTGTGTGATGGCGCCGGCGGCCTGGTCGAAGGCCGTTGTGGTGGTGGCACTGCCCTGGGTGTTGGACTTCCGCTGGCCGACGCGTCCCTCCAGGGCGATTTCGCCGCGGAACCAGGAGCGCGCCGGATAGCAGTCGACGGTCATGTCGAACAGCACGCGCGGATCCGGCTGCGAGGCCGGCTCCAGCTTCCCCTGCGGCGGCGCATGCGTGCGGCTCTCGCCGTCGAGCAGCGGCAGGCGGAAGGGCGGCTCGGCGATTGCCGGGGGCGGCGGCACGGGCTCCGTCGTGGCCGCCTGCGCCAGCGCCACAAAAGTCAGTCCCCACAGCACGGCGATGGCGCGGTTCATGAGCGCACCCCCACGAACGGAGAAGCCAGCAGGCGCATGACTGCGCCGCCGGGGTCGAGCGAAGTCAGCAGCACGGCCCACAGGACGGCCGTGACCAGCAAAGTAAGCAGAAGATTGTTGATGTCCCTCATGTCTGTCGAGCGGCGCGGCGACCGCGCCCCAAAAGGTTGAGCCCGGCGATGGCGGCGGCGAGCTGCCAGGCGCCAGCGCCGAGTGCGGCGAGCGAGAGCAGCCAGACGACGAGCGCCGTCCGCGTCGTGGGCGCCTCGGATTTCAGGTTGATGCGCTGCGGCCGGCGACGCTGCAGCGCCAGGCGGAACGAGATGGGCAGGCGCGCCTCGTCGCTGGCCGCGACCACCACCCAGCGCGCGCCGGCGAGAATGCGCAGGGCGACGTCGAGCTTGCGGCCGGTCAGCAGCTGCGCGTCGTCGAAGAGGACGACGGCGCGGACTTCTTTCACCCAGGCGGCGAGCGCGTCCAGCCGCTCCCAGGCGCGCAGCTGCGTCCACGGGCGAGTCGATGTCTTCTCGCCATGGGCAATCAGGCGCGGGTCATCCACCCAGGCGGCGAGCGGGTTCACGCAGCGGATCAGGATCACCTCGCGCCCCCGCCACACGCCCGGCGCCTCGGCATGCAGGCGCGCCAGCCAGCGCGTCTTGCCCGAGTGGTGGGCGCCGGTGATGAGGACATCGCGGCGCACGGAGATCTTCTCCTCGCGCAACGTGCGGCCGAACTTGCGCGCCTTCTCGACCACCACCGGCAGCACCGAGCGGATGCCATCGCGCCGCGTCCTATGACGCTTGAGGCGAAGGAACTTCATCGAACAGGCCGCCCTGGGCCGAGGCGAGCGTCAGCAGCACGGTGCCGCGCTGCAGCTCGAGCATGCGCTGCACCTGGGCGATGGCCGCCGCGTCGAGGCCGGCGGACTCGAGCACGAGCTGCAGCTTCGACTCGTCGGTGGTGGTGATGCGCTTGATGACGGCGGTGAAGTCGGCCACCGGCACTGCGCCGCCGAAAGTCAGTCCCGGCGGGACGGCGCCGCCAGCGGCAGCCGGGCGGGCAAGCATTGATAGGTCGGTCATGGTCAATCCTCCAGGTAGTGGGTCAATGTCAATGCCGCGGCCTCCCAGCCGCAGCACACCTCTGCCGAGTAGCCCGCCTGCCGCAGCCGCGCGATCCAGCCGCGCTGCTCCGGCGAAGCGGCACCGCCAGGCGCCTTCAGCTCGATGAAGAGGCCGTGGAAGCCGCGCCTCGCCACCGGCAGGAAGAGATCCGGCACGCCGGCGCGCACGCCCTCGGCCTTCAGCCGCGCGCCCGTCACGGCGTCGCGCCGACCGCCGTTGGGGATGGCGAAGAGCAGCGCCAGCGCGGGCATCCGGTGTTCGTGCAGGCGCGCCCAGGCCATCAGCGCAACCTGCTCGGCGTGCTCATTCCGCGGCGCCGCGGCCCGTTCGCGCCGCGCGGCGGATCGCATCGAGCGCGCCCGGCGGGGGTGGGCGTTTGGCGATGTCGCGTGCAACTGCATCCTCGGTCTCCTTTCTGCGCAGCCGATGCGCCTTCTCGCGCCGGCGCGCCTCGGCCACGGCAATGCCCGCCTCGGGATGGAATTCGCCGCGCGCGGCGCACTCGGCCAGGCGGCGCAGGTAGGCCAGCGGGTTGGCGACGGGCCGCAGTGCCATGCGCCCGGCCAGCTCGTCGAGCAGCGCCTGGGCGCAGCCGTTGGCGCACGCAAGCGTCCGGCGGGCGGCAGTTTCCTGCGCCGGCGTGAAGCCGTGCGGGAAGACGAGCGCGTCGGGTTCTGTTGTAGTAGTAGTTGAAGAACTACAACCACCACTCGCGCGTGCGCGCGCGAGGGGCTGGTGCTCCTGCGGCACCATGCCGCCGGATTCGGCCACCGGCGCGGCTTCCGGCGCTGGTGCTGCTTCGGCACCGGGTGCTCTTTCGGCAGCGGGGTGGTGCTTCTGCGGCACCGGGGGTGACGCCAAATCGGCACCCCCCTGCTGCTCTTGCGGCACCATCAGGTGGTGTTCTTCCGGCACCAGCGGCTGCGGGTTGTCCACAGGCACGGCGCGGCCGGATTCATCGCGGCGCAGCCAGCCGGCGGCAGCCAGCGTGCGGATGGTGCGCGTGCAGTGGGCGCGGTCGAGGCCGGTCGCCTTCGCCGCGCTGCCGGCGCTCCAGGCGCCCGCGGCAACGGCCAGCATCACGCGCGCCTCGCGGTGCGAGAGACGTCCGGTCATGATGGCGGTCATCAGGCGGGGATTCACGCCGCCAGCCTCTCCGGCGGAGACGCGGGCGGGGGTTCATCGAGCAGCGCGGCGGGATGGACCGCCAGCGCGGCGGCGATGCTGTAGAGGCGGGGAACGCTCAGGGTGCGATGGCCGCATTCGATGCGGCTGATTTCGCTTTGCGGCAAGCCGATGCGGCTGCCCAGCTCGGCCTGGGTGATGCGAAGGTTCTTGCGGATGTCACGGATCCTCATAGGGCATGGCGGCGCTCCTTAATGACTGGCAGGCATGATACATGCCCAAAAGCCATGTATCAAGACCAATAAATGTCTTTTATTCATAGTGTATGACTCACGGTCTATAATGACCCGGAAATTATGTGGGATTACAGATATTTGACATATGGATAAACTGGCCCCTCACCTAAAGGAATTGCGCGAGCGCAAGGGCCTGTCCCAGTCGGCCCTGGGCAAGCTCGTCGGCCTCGGCCAGACGCACATTTCGCGCCTGGAGAGCGGCACCAAGGGCATCTCCAACGAGAAGCTGCTCGCCATCGCCGAAGCGCTCGGCGTCACCGTCTCCGCCATGATCGGCGATGCGGTCAACATCGCGCGCCTCGATTACGAGGCCGGCCACCCTGCGCGCAAGATCATTGCCGACAAGAAATCGCCGCGCGGCCTGCGCGAACTCGCCGGCGACAAGTCGCTGGCCGACGCCCTGCACATAACGCCGGAGGAATGGAAGGCGCTGCGCTCCATCGAGCTACCGGCGAGCGTGACGAAGGATGGGTACGTGCAGCTGCTGATTACGATTCGGGCGATTGGGGGAAGTGGCAAGTTCGGATGACGCTTGCCGAACATCGCTACCCTGCTTTCCCAATCGCAACACCTCGTACCTTGTTCGCCACCGGATGGCACGCACATGCCTCGCCATGCGCAGCGGCGACGAGTTCATGCAGGATGCCGCAGTCTGCGGCAACATGCCCCGCCTCGCAGCGCCTCCTCAAGGCAATCAGCTGCTTCTCCAGGGCACGCATCGACTTGAGCCGCGCCCGCGTCCGCGCGAGATGCTCGTCGATCAGCCGGTTGATGTCGCCGCAGTCGGCATCCGGATGAGCGACGAAATCGAGCAGCCGCTTGATCTCGGCCAGCGGCACGTCGAGCGCCCGGCAGTGCCGGACAAAGGCCAGCCGCTCCAGGTGCGCGGCGCCATACGCGCGATAGCCGTTGGCTGAGCGGGCCGGCGCCGGCAGCAGGCCCAACTTCTCGTAGTAGCGGATGGTTTCGATATCCACGCCCGTTGCCAGTCCGAGTTCCCCGATGCGCATAACGCCTCCTTTGCCGATTCGCATGATACCCCTTGACCATGAAGCGGCTACAGGGTTTTCAATTCCATTGCTGCCACGGTTGGCAGAGCACCGGACACCTTGAAAGGAAAGGAGCGCGAAAATGAAACGACTGCTTACGATGGGAATGATTGCCGCGCTGTCGATGCCCGCGCCGCTACTCCTGGCCGCCGACGCGCCGCCCGCCCCGGGCGGCAAAGCGAAGCAGGCCGCGCCCGACACCGCCGGGTTCGACAAACAGATGGCGCAGGCGCAGGAGAACATGAAAAGAATGCAGGAGCAGATGGACAGGCTGCGCCAGACGCAGGATCCGCAGGCGCGGCAGAAACTGCTGCAGGAGCACTGGGCAACCATGCAGAGCAACATGCAATTGATGCAGGGCATGTGGGGGCCGGGCATGATGGGCTGCTGCGCCGGCGGCCCGATGATGGGCATGGGCGGCATGGGCGGCCACATGATGGGCGGCCCGATGTGGGGGGACTACCGCCGCATGCCGCCGGAGCAGCTCAGGCAGCGCCAGTACATGATGGAGCGCTACATGCCGATGCAGCAGATGATGATGGATCACATGATGCAGCATCAGCAGTGGATGTGGCAGCCGCCGCAAACGAAGTAGCGCACGGGAAAGACACATCTCATGAAGCAAGCGGTATTCGTCATCGGCAACATGGATTGCCCGACCGAGGAGGCGCTGATCCGCAAGCGCCTCGCCTCGGTGCCGGGCGTCGGCGAACTGGCGTTCAATCTGATGGAGCGGCGGCTCACCGTCGGCCACACGCTGCCCGACGAGCAGCCCATCCTCGGCGCGCTGCGCGAGATCGGCATGCAGGCGGGTCCGGCGCCGTCGGTGCAGCCCGGCGCCCGCAGCGAGGCGGAAGGTGCGCCGGCTATCCCCGCCAGAACCTGGGCGCTCATGGCCGTCTCGGGCATCGCCGCCCTCGGCGCGGAAATCCTCGCATGGTCAGGCGCCGCGGAGGCCTCGGCGCCGGTGATCGCGCTGGCCTTGATCTCGATCGTGACGGGCGGCCTCGGCACGCTGCGGAAGGGCTGGATCGCGCTGAAGACCTTCACCCTCAACATCAACTTCCTGATGAGTGTCGCCGTCATCGGCGCCGTGGCCATCGGAGAATGGCCGGAAGCGGCGGTGGTGATATTCCTGTTCGCACTGGCCGAACTGATCGAGACGCTCTCGCTGGAACGGGCCCGGAACGCGATTCGCGGCCTGATGGCGATGGCTCCCGAGACGGCGACGGTGCGGCTGGACAGCGGGGAGTGGGCCGAGCGCCCGGCCGCCGAGGTCGGAGTCGGCCAGTTTGTGCGCGTCAAGCCGGGCGGGCGCATCCCCCTCGACGGCACGGTGACGGCCGGCGCCAGCGCGGTGAACCAGGCGCCGATCACCGGCGAGAGCATGCCGGTGGAGAAGGCGCCGGGCGATCCCGTGTTCGCCGGCACGGTCAACGAGCGCGGCGCCTTCGAGTTCCGCGTGACGGCCAACAAGGGCAGCACCACCCTGGACCGCATCATTCGCGCGGTGCAGGAGGCGCAGGGACAGCGCGCGCCGACGCAGCGGTTCGTGGACCAGTTCGCCCGCTACTACACGCCGGCGGTGGTGGTCTTCGCCCTCTTGGTGGCAACGCTGCCGCCGCTCTTCTTCGGCGCCGCCTTCCTCGACTGGTTCTACAAGGCGCTGGTGATGCTGGTCATCGCCTGCCCCTGCGCGCTGGTGATCTCGACGCCGGTCACGGTGGTGAGCGGCCTGGCGGCGGCGGCCCGCCACGGCATCCTCGTCAAGGGCGGCGTGCATCTGGAAAACGGCCGCCGCATCCGCGCCGTCGCGCTCGACAAGACCGGCACGCTGACCCATGGACGGCCGGTGCTGACCGACGTGGTTCCGCTGGTCGACAAGTCCCCCGATGAATTGCTGCAACTGGCCGCCAGCGTGGATGCGCATTCCGAGCACCCGGTCGCCGCCGCCATCGTCGCGGCCTGGCAGGAACCCGCGCGACCCCTGCTGGACGTCGCGTCCTTCGAGTCCCTGACCGGCCGGGGCGCCCAGGGCCGGGTGGCGGGCCGGCTGTACTACGTCGGCAACCACCGCCTGGTGGAGGAACTCGCCATCTGCGGCCCGCAGGTCGAAGCGGTACTGCAGCGCCTGGAGCGGGAGGGCAAGACGGCGGTGGTGCTCGCCACGGAGCAGGAACCGCTTTGCGTGCTAGGCGTGGCCGACACCCTGCGCGGCCACAGCGCAGAGGCGATCCGCGATCTCCATGCGCTGGGCGTGGTTTCGGTGATGCTCACCGGCGACAACCCGACCACCGCCCGCGCCATCGCCGACCAGGTCGGCATCGACGACGCCCGCGGCAACCTGCTGCCCGAGGACAAGCTCGCCGCCATTGACGACCTGCTTGCCCGCCACGGCACGGTCGGCATGGTGGGCGACGGCATCAACGACGCGCCGGCGCTCGCCAGGGCGTCGATCGGCTTCGCCATGGGCGCGGCGGGCACCGACACCGCCATCGAGACCGCCGACGTGGCGCTGATGGACGACGACTTGCGCAAGCTGCCGCGCTTCATCGCGCTCAGCCGGAGCACTTCGCGGGTGTTGTGGCAGAACATTTCGCTCGCCCTCGGCATCAAGGCGGTGTTCTTCGCGCTGGCGCTGGCCGGCAAGGCGACGCTGTGGATGGCGGTGTTCGCCGACATGGGGGCAAGCCTTCTGGTGGTCGGCAACGGCCTGCGGCTGCTGAGAGCGGAGCGGAAAAATGACTGACACAGAACGGCTGCTGCAGCCGACCGCACTGCTCGACTACCGCCATCCGAGCCTGGAGGCGCTGATCCGCGAGCGGGGCTGGCGCGCACTGCCGGAATTCGAGCGCATCGGCGCGATCTACGATTTCGTGCGCGACGCCATTCCCTTCGGCTACAACCGCTCCGACGACCTGTCGGCCTCGCAGGTGCTGGCGGAAGGCATCGGCCAGTGCAATACCAAGGGCACGCTGCTGATGGCCTTGCTGCGCGGCAGTGGTATTCCCTGCCGCCTGCATGGCTTCACCATCGACAAGGCGCTGCAGAAAGGCGCGGTCACCGGCATCGCCTACCTGCTGGCGCCGCGCAGCATCGTGCACAGCTGGGTGGATATCCCGTTCGCCGGGCGCTGGATCAATCTGGAAGGCTTCATCCTCGACAAGCCGTATCTGCAGCGGTTGCAGCAGCGCTTCGCCGGCCACGAAGGGGCGTTCTGCGGCTTCGGTGCCGCCACGCCCGATTTGCAGAACCCCCCGGTCGTCTGGCAGGGCACCGACACCTATATCCAGAAAAACGGCATCAACCGCGATTTCGGCGTCTTCGACAGTCCCGACGAGTTCTACGCACGCCACGGTACGAATCTGGGCGGCTTCAAGCGCTGGCTGTTCCAGCATGTCGTGCGCCAGCGGATGAACCGGAACGTCGCCCGCATCCGCGGCGAGACACGATTGCCCGAATCCCCGGCCGCGGATACAATGCAAAGCTTATGAAACGCCTTCTGCTCGTGCTGACGATGCTGATGCTGCCGCTCCAGTTCACCTGGGCGGCGGTGAATGTCTATTGCCAGCACGAGACCGGCGCGGCCGCGCAGCACTACGGCCACCACGACCACAAGCACACGCAGCCGGCCGGGAAGGACGACGGTACGCCGGGCAAGGTACACACCGACTGCGGCGACTGCCACCTGGCGCACAGCTGCGCCGCCGTGCCGGCCGTCTCGATGCCGGCTTTCGTCTGCGACGGCATGGCGGTCGACCCGCAGCCTGAAATTCCCCTCTCGTACTTCCCGGACGGCCCCGAGCGGCCCAAGTGGATGCGTTTCGCCTGATCCGGCGGAACGCCTGACGTTTTCCCTTTGATGTTGTCTCCCCGCGCCGCGGCGCGGCGGCGTTCCGTCGGATTTCTCCCCGATCCATCCACCGGAGATTTCGACGAATCATGTTTTCGATCACGCATGGAAGACGCGGGCGCATGGCCCGTATCGCGGCGGCGCTGGCGCTCTCTCTGCCGGCCCTGGCCGCACTGGCGGCCGAACCGCCGCTGACCCTGGAACGCGCCTGGCTACTCGCCGAGCAGGCCAACCCCGCCCTCAAGGCGGCGCAGGCCAACCTTGCCGCCGCCGAGGGGCAGCTCGACGACGCCCGCGGCCTGCTCTGGAACAACCCGCAACTCGCCGCCGAGCGCACGCGGCGGCGGGTGCCCCAGCCCGGCCTCGGCAACGACACGCAGCGCGAATGGCGGGCGGAACTGAGCCAGGCCCTGGAGATCGCCGGCCAGCACGGCCATCGGCGCGAAGCGGCCGAGCAGGAGCTGGCGGCGCTCAAGGAACTCATCGAGGAGACGCGCCGCCAGGTGCGCGCCGAGATCGAGCAGAAATTCGTCCGCGTGCTCGGCCTGCAGCAGCGCGCAGCCATGGAGGCGGAACTCGTCGCCCTGATCCGGGACAACACGGGCGTCGCCCGCAAGCGCTTCGAAGCGGGCGAGGACACCCGGCTCGACAGCAATCTCGCCGAAGTCGAGCTGGGCCGCACGAGCAACCAGCTCGAAGCGGTGCGCGAGCAGCTCATCCAGGCCCGCGCCGAACTCGCCGCCGCCCTGCAATTGCCGGAGCAAGCGCTGCCGGAAGTGCAGGGACGCACTCGGCCGACGGCGCCTTCCCCTACACCTTGGACCAGTTGCTGGCGGCGGCTGCCGCGCGCCCCCGGCTGCGCGCCCTCGATCACCGCGAACAGGCGGCCCGCAGCCGGCTCGACCTGGAGCGCGCCTCCGTCTGGCCGGACGTCACCGTGGGCGTTTTCTCCGGCCGCGATGGGCCGAACGATGCGCGCGAGCGCATCGCCGGCGTCTCCGTCTCGCTGCCCCTGCCGCTGTTCCGCCGCAACGCGGGCGGCATCGGCAAGGCGAACGCGGAACTCGACCAGGCGCGGATCGAGCGGCAGGCCGCCGTCCGCGACACCCAGGCGACGGTGCTCGCCCTCTGGCAGAAGCTCGGCAGCGTGCGCGAACGGGTCAGGCGGCTGGAGCAGTTCGTCCTGCAGCGCCTGCAGGAAAACCAGCGCCTGTCCGCCGCCGCCTACCGCGCCGGCGAGATCGGCCTGACGCAGCTCCTGTTCGCCACCCGCCAGGTGCTCGACACCCGGCGCGAGGTGCTGGAGGCCGCCACCGATTTCGCCCTGACGCGCATCGAGCTGGAGCAGGCGGCAGGCTGGCGGAACGAAAAATGAAACGTCCCGCTGCGCTCCTTCCCGACAACACGAACCACGGAACCGCATTCATGAAGAACTCCCCCATGATTACCCGGGCTGCCCTGCCGGCCCTCATTCTGGCGGTGCTCGCCCTTGCCGGCTGTGGCAAGAGCGAGCCGCCCAAAGCGGACGCTGCCGTGCAGAAGAACGCCGTCGCCGAAAAACCCGGCGAGCATAAGGATAAGGACGAAGCCGGGCACGACGATGAGGAGCAGCTCAAGCTCAGCGCCGAGGCGATCGAAGCCGCCGGGATCAAGATCGAAGAACTCGTGGCGCAGGAAATCAGCGAGCAGTTGATCGTGACCGCCACCATCCGTCCCAACCAGGACCGCATCACCCATGTCGCACCGCGGGTGCCGGGGCGCATCGTCAAGGTACACGTCAATCTCGGCGATCAGGTGAAGGCCGGACAGGCGCTGGCCGTGCTCGACAGCCTCGATGTGGGCGAGGCGCACTCCGGCTATCTCCAGGCGAAGACCCAGCTCGCGATGGCCAAGGCCGACTTCGAGCGGGCCGAGAAACTCCACGGCGACCAGATCATCGCCCAGAAGGACCATTTGCGCGCCCACGCCGAGTACGAGAAGGCCAAGACATCGTTCGCCGCCGCCGGCGACAAGCTGCGCATGCTGGGGGTGAGCCCGGCGCCCGCCGATGGCGGCAGGGCAGTGTCCACCTTTCCGCTGACCACGCCGTTTGCCGGCACGGTGATCGAGAAGCACGCCATCCTCGGCGAACTGGCCCAGCCCGACAAGCTGATATTTACCGTGGCCGACCTCTCGACATTGTGGATCGAGGCCAACCTCTTCGAGAAGGATCTCGGCCGCGTCAAGACCGGGGCGGAGGCCGAGGTAACGGTCGCCGCCTATCCCGACCAGGTCTTCCGCGGCAAGCTGACTTACATCGCGGCAATGCTCGACAAGGAAACCCGCACCATCCAGGCGCGTCTCGAAGTCGCCAATCCGGATGGGCGGCTCAAGCCCGAGATGTTCGCTTCCGCCGCGATCCGTACCGGCGGCAAGGGCCGCGGCCTGTTATTGCCGGAAGACGCGGTCGTGCTGATGGACGGCAAAGCTACGGTGTTCATCGAGGAGCACGGCGGCTTCGAGCCGCGCTCCGTGGAGCTGGGCGAGAAGCTGCGCGGACGGGTCGTCGTGAAGGCCGGGCTGCAGGCCGGCGAGCGCGTGGTGACGGCCGGCACCTACGCCCTCAAGGCGAGGGTGCAGAAATCGTTGCTCGGCGAAGGCCACGCACACTAAGGGGGCGGCATGCTGAATGGAATTGTCGATCTCTCGCTGCGCTACAAGCTCCTGGTCCTGCTCGGCTTCGTGCTGCTGACCTTCTTCGGTGTCCGCGCCTTCCTGGCCGTGCCGGTGGATGCCTTCCCGGACGTCACGCCGAACCAGGTCAATATCTACACCGGAGTCGCCCGGACTTGCCGCCGAGGACGTCGGAGAAGCTGCTCACGGCGCCGATCGAAGCCGCGATGGCGGGGCTGTCGGGCGTAGAACAGATCCGCTCGGTATCGCTGTTCGGCCTGTCCTATGTCGGGGTCTATTTCAAGGACGGCGTGGATATCTACTTCGCCCGGCGCCTCGTCGGCGAGAAGTTGCAGGAGGCGAAGGAGCGCCTGCCGCAGGGCTATGGCGAGCCGGCGCTGGGACCCAACAGCTCGGGCCTCGGCCAGGTGTTCTGGTACACCATAGAGTCGGCGGACCAGAAACTCTCGGCCATGGACCTGCGGACCCTGCACGACTGGAGCGTGCGCCTGATGCTGCGCACCGCGCCGGGGGTGGATGACGTCACCACCTGGGGCGGCCAGGAAAAGCAGTACCAGGTGCTCATTCATCCGCAAAAGCTGATCAAGTACGGCCTGAGTTTCAAGTCGGTGATGGAGGCATTGGCCGCCAACAACCGGCAGGTGGGCGGGCAGTACGTGAACCTCGGCCGCGAGCAGTATCTGGTGCGCGGACTTGGCCTGGTCGCCAACACCACGGACATCGGCAATATCGTCGTCGCCGCGCGCGAAGGCGTGCCGATCCATGTGCGCGAGGTGGCCGAGGTCAAGAAGAGCGCCGCCGTCCGCTTCGGCGCGGTCACCCGCGACGGCAAGGAGGTGACCCTCGGCATCGCGCTTTCCCGCATCAACGAGAACGCCAAGGACGTGGTGGACGCGGTGAAGCAGAAGCTCCGGCTGGCCCAGCAGGCGCTGCCCGCCGGCGTCACGCTTAATCCTGTCACGACCGCACCGATATCGTCGACAAGGCGATCAAGACCGCCACGGCGGCGCTGACCGAAGGCTCGATCCTGGTGGCGATCGTGCTCTTCCTGTTCCTCGGCGAGATTCGCTCGGCGCTGGTGGTGATCGCGACCTTGCCGCTCGCCATGCTGATCGCCTTCCTGCTGATGCAGTACTTCGGCCTGTCGGCCAACCTCATGTCGCTGGCCGGCCTGGCCATCGGCATCGGCATGATGGTGGACGGCGCCGTGGTGATGGTGGAGAACGGTTTCCGCCTGCTCTCCCATCAGGCGGGCAAGACGGTCAACCGAACCCACATCATCCTGGAGGCGGCGCGCGAGGTGATCAACCCGATTGCTTTCGCCATCCTCATCATCATCGTCGTGTTCCTGCCGCTGTTCTCGCTCACCGGCCTCGAAGGCAAGCTGTTCAGGCCGATGGCGCTCACCATCACCTTCGCCATGGTCGGCTCGCTCGTCCTGACGCTGACCCTGGTGCCGGTGCTCTCGGCGCTGATCCTGAAGCCCAAGGAGGAGAAGGACACCTTCCTGGTGCGCTGGGCCAAGGGCGCCTACCTGCCGCTGCTCGACCGGGCGCTGGAGAACAAGAAAAAGGTGATCGTCGCGGCGCTGGCGCTGCTCGCCGCGGCGCTCGCCGTCTTCCCCTTCCTCGGCAAGGAGTTCATGCCCACGCTGCAGGAGGGCGCCATCATGTTCCGCGTCACCGGCATTCCCTCCACTTCACTGGAGGAATCGGTGCGCGTTTCCCAAACGATGGATGCTGTGCTGAAGCGGGAATTTCCGCAGACCAAGTCGGTGCTGGCCACCATCGGCCGGGCGGAGAAGGGAGAAACCACCGACGCCAACTACATGGAAGTGCTGGTCGACGTGAAGCCGCGCGACGAATGGACGGAGCGGATGTCCATGCCCGAGCTGTCCGACCGGATGAAGGAGGCGCTGGAGAAGGCCATCCCGACCGTCGTGCTGGGCAACACCCAGCCGATCCAGATGCGCGTCGAGGAACTGATCTCCGGTGTGCGTGCGACCCTGGCCCTCAAGCTTTACGGCCCCGAACTGGGCACGCTGGATCGCCTGGCGGCCGAGATCAAGCCGGTGCTGGGTACCGTGCCGGGGGTCGCCGACCTCTCGCTGGAAGCCAACAAGGGCAAGCCGCAGATCGTGGTGAAAGTCAGGCGCGAGGAGGCGGCGCGCTTCGGCATCAACGCCGACGAGATTCTGGAAGTGGTGCAGGCCGGCATCGGCGGCAAGGCTGTGAGCACCCTGCTCGACGGGGTGCGCCGCTTCGACATTCAGGTGCGGCTCGACCCGGCCTTCCGCGACAGCCTGCAGGCGATCGGCGACATCCCGCTGCGCACCCAGGCCGGCGCGCTGGTGCCGCTGTCGCGCGTCGCCACGGTGGAGACGGACGAGGGCTACACCTTCGTGCGCCGCGAGCAGCTCTCCCGCTACGCGGTGCTGCAGATGGACGTGAAGGGACGCGACGTGGACGGCTTCGTCAGGGAGGCGGAGGCGAAGATCCGCAGCGCGGTGAAGCTGCCCGAGGGCTACTGGATCGAGTGGGGCGGCGCCTTCGAGAACCAGCAGCGCGCCATGGCGCGGCTGGCGCTGATCGTGCCGCTCACCATCGGCCTCATCTTCCTCCTGCTCTACACCGCCTTCAATTCCCTCACCCACGCCGCGCTGATCATCGCCAACGTGCCCTTTGCCATCATCGGCGGCGTGTTCGGGCTCGCCGTCACCGGCCAGTTCGTTTCGGTTCCCTCGGCGATCGGATTCATCGCCGTATTCGGCGTGGCCATGCTCAACGGCATCGTGCTGGTGTCCTTCCTCAACGACCGGCGCCGGCAGGGCCGGTCGATCCGCGAGGCGGTGCGCGAGGGCGCCAGCCTGCGCCTGCGCCCCGTGCTGATGACCGCCTCGGTGGCCATCCTCGGGCTGATCCCCATGCTGCTTTCGCAGGGCGTGAGCACAAAAACCCAGCGCCCGCTGGCGACGGTGGTGGTGGGCGGGCTGTTCACCTCCACGGCGCTGACCTTGCTGCTCCTGCCGCTGATGTACGAGTGGGTGGAAACGCGGGCGGAGCGCAGGAAACCACCGGTTTGAACGAACGTAAAGGAAACATCATGAAAACCTTGCTTGCAGTATCGGCCGGCCTGGCGGCGCTCGCGCTCGCCGGATGCGCCGGGCACATCCACAGCAGCCTGATCCCCGAAGACAGCGATCCGGCGCTCACGCTCGGCGTGTTCAGGCATGAGGGGGAGGAGGCGCCGCTCATGGCCCTGGAGCTCCGCGGCAAGCGTTATGAAGGCCGGGGCTTCGCCATCCAGCGGCAGCAGAACCTGGCGGCGCTGCGGCGTCAATACGGCGCCGACATCCGGCATTTCCGGAACATCGCGTCCGGCGCCGATACCAACCACGATATGTATTCGGCCGAACCCAGGCTGCTCGCCGGAGACGGCGCGGCGCTGCGATGTGTCGTAGCCTGGCAGGCAAACGGTGCCCCGGCAGGCTATTGCACAACTGCCGAGGGAACGCGCCTCCCTTTCCGTTTCGAGTGAGCGACCGAAGGAGAATCGGCATGAAAGAGATCAGGGCATTCATCCGCCAGCACCGCATCGCCGACGTGCTCCAGGCATTGCGCAGCTCGGGCCTGTGCGACCTCGGCGCCGCCGGCGCCGGCTGCCACAACATCACCGTCTCCCAGGTGCAGCGGCCGCTCGCCAGCGGCGACCCGACGCAGCAGCACTACTCGATGGAACTGGCCGAGGCGGTCGTCGCCGAATACCGGCTGGAGCTGGTCTGCCCGGACGAGGTCGCCGACACGCTGGTCGATGTCATCGCCCGTGCGGCGCACACCGGACAACCCGATGCGGGCTGGATCTTTGTGAGCGATATTCAGCAAGCGATCGAAATTCGCTGAGGCGGGCAATGATAAGGATGGTTCCTCGCAGCCGGCCTCAATCAAGGAGTCGATACATGAAGATCGCTCCGATTGCTCTGGCCCTGGCCGTGGCGACGGGAGGACTGTCAGGCTGCACACAAACATCGCTGCTCAAGACCGTGTCGGGCAATGCTGCTTCCGCGAAGGTGGAGAGTCCTATTCTTGCAGGCACCGCACGTATCGCTGTATCCCTCGACGGCAAGACCTACGTCGGCGCAGCCGGCGAAGCCCACAAGGACACAACCGGCGAGCAGGCGCTTCGGTTCGGCTGGGATCCTACGCACAAGCACCCGTACATCAAACAGGAGATGAATTTCCTCTTCGGCTCCACCATCCTGAAGGCGCCCGACGGCACGCAACTCGCATGCGACCATCTGCGGCACGGCGACGACTGGCGTCTGCGCTGCAAGAGACCAGATAATGGGGAAGTGGTGCTGCAGCGTGCCAGGGAATGACGCCCGTGGCGTGACCAAATCGTGACCAACTCCCGTCACGAAGGGTACAATTCGGTCACGTTCAGTCACGTTAGAGCAGAAATGCGCGGGGCGGTGGCGCGTAACGTGATGATTTATAACAGGGCCCTTAGCTCAGTCGGTTAGAGCAGGGGACTCATAATCCCTTGGTCGTTGGTTCGAGTCCAACACGGCCCACCAACCCATCATGCAAGCCGAGTTCGCAAAAATGCCTGCATCAAGGGGGCTATTGTGCATCAGCACTTTCTGCTGCCTGTGCTCAATGCAGGTTGATACGCGTTATGTCCCCGGGTTGTTCCAGTAGGTCCTTAGCCCGACCCTGAGCAAGCGTGTTGCGCACGAAAGTCGCCACACCTGCATCCTCTATGAAACTGGCCGACGACTCGGCAAGCAGCATCTTGCCCGGCTCCTGTGGTGTGGCGATGGCAAATCCCTGTACATAATCGACACCAATTCGCGCCAGGGATTCGATGGTGGCGCAGTCCTCCGCCCATTCGGCAATGCTCTTCATGCCCAGGTTGCGCGCAAGTTCCACGATGGCTTCGACAATGGCCAGATTGGCCGGGTGGGCATTAACGCCTCTGACGAATTCACCGTCGATCTTCAGGGCATCCGCCGGGAGTTCCTTGAGGTAGGAGAAGGATGTGTATCCCGCCCCCGAAATCATCGAGCGCTATCTTCGCTCCGTGACTGCGCACACCGTCGATGAAACGCCGGGTGTTGTCCAGATCGTGCAGCGCCACACTTTCGGTAATCTCGATACACAGCCGCTCCACGGTGCGTCCATATTGCGCCAGTATCGAAAAAGCATCCTTGATGAATTTCTCGTCGTTGAGGGATCCGCCGCTCAGATTCAGGCAAACGAACCGCGTGTTCTTGAGGTGTTCATAGTGGGTGCTGACCCACTCCAGCGTATTGATGAGTACCCATTTGTCGATCACCGCGATACGCCCGTTGCTTTCCGCTGCGCTGATGATCTTCCAGGCCGGTGTAATCGAACCGTCAGCCTCCCTCATCCGGAGCAGCACCTCGAAATTGAGGGAGTCGTAAGGCGCCCGCAGGGACATAATGGGCTGCATCACTTGAAACAACCCTTCCGGAGCGGCATTGGTCCCAAAGCGCTCGATCAGATGCAACTCCTCCTCGCGCTCTCGGAACACCGGAGAATGCCTGTCATAGACCACGGGATTGCCATGATTGCCATTCTTGGCTTCGCGGCAGGCCCGGTCCGCCACTGAGATGGCATCCTTTACCCGCATGCTTTTGTCGATTTCGACCAAACCGATCGAGCCTTTCACCTGAAAAGCACGTTCGCCGATCAGATAGGGGTGGGTTCCAATTCGGTCGACAATTCCACGGCAAATCCATGCCGCTGACTGGATTGGGGTGCCCTTGAGCACAATGACAAATTCATCGCCTCCCACCCGGCCTATGCTCTGCCCTTCGGTCAGCATGCCTCGGATGCGGTCACACACCTGCTTCAGGACTTCGTCACCGGCGACATGGCCAAACAGATCGTTGATCAACTTGAACCGGTCCAGATCCAAGTAGGCCAGAGCCATCGCGTTGCCTTCGGCAAGTTCGCCGATGGACTCTTCGAACACCTTTTCAATCCCCCTTCGATTCAGGATCCCGGTAAGCGGATCATGCTCGGCTAGAAAGAGGAGCCGCCCGGTTGCCTTGACCTTGTCGGTGACGTCCTGCAGCGAACCTTCTATCTTGTCCTTGGCCATGGTTGCTTTCACCATGAACCATTTTTGATCCTTGCCACGCCGGGAAATGCTTCTGATTTCCATCTCCTGACCGGCACCGCTCAAGACCAGCTTCTGCAGTTTGTCCCATGCACCCAATTCGAAATGATCGCTCCAGTGATCCCTAGGGCTGCTATGCAGACCAAGCATCTCCCGCAAGGCTGGATTGGCCCGGGCAAACTGGCCTTGCGACGTCAATGTGAACAACCCGATCGGAATGGCTTCATAAGTGTTGCGCAATGCCGTCTGCGCACTTACGCGATCTTCTCTTTCCTGCCGCATCTGCTCGGCGATTGCAAATGCCGCCAGCAGGCTCGACGACAATGCGGCCGTAACGCTGTTGATCGTCCCGATCAAGACCTTGACTCCGAGGGCGGCAGCTATGACTTCGTACAAGCTTGCAAAAAGCGCGATGCCAAGCGAAGCGCTATACCACATCGCGACCTTGAGCGCATGCTGAAAAGAATGCGGAATAAGAAGAACGCCAGTACGCCAATTCCAAAAGCCGTTGTCAGCCACAGATATGGGAGAAACTGCTGATAGGGGAGAACCACAGCGAAAAGCAGCAATCGCAGACATGACCACTGAGCAGCCCGCAACAAGCGTTCGTGGCCCACACGTTTGAGGTCATCTCTGAATAACCTGGTGAAAAGCGTATAAGTCAATACGTAATACGTAGCCATGGAAAGTTTCCTCATTGAAACCATCCATTCCGGGGGAACTTCCCTTTCGAGCCATTGCGTGTCCCACCCCATGGAAAGCGCAGCAACACGAAGATTTGCCACCAGCCAAGCGGCAAACATCACGTACATCCATTCCCGATTGATGATCGCCGTTATCAGCACGAAAAGAGAGAGCACGATTACGCCGCCATCGAGCAATCCCGCATTGCGATGAAACTGTTGTAACGATACCGCTAGTTGGGGAGCCGGCCATTGCGCGATTGAAATCCGCGCTGGCCCGGAGTAGGCAGCCTGACACACAACCGCATTGTCAGTTTTCTGCGGTCCTAACTCGAGAACAAATCCAGCCTTGGCTTCCTTAATACTGCCGATCGTCTGCCCTCGACTTGCCTCACCCAATGGTTCCAGCCCTGCAGGGTTCCAGCAGGAAATGGAGGTGGCGTGCCTCGATGGGAACTCAATAACGGGAGCTTGTCCTTCACCACCGGACGGCACAACAAATGAGAACCAGAACGGATTTTCCGAAAGCCTTGTGTCGAAGTGGCGTACAGCAGATGTTTTGCTCAGTTTCTCCTGCGCTACTTCATGTGTCAGGGTGAAACTTTCTGCTCCAGAACGCGAAACTCGATCGGGATGCCATTGCCTACCGAGTATTGGCTTTCCCATGCAAACAATGCGGTAAGGGTCAAGACGCCTATCGCAATAGGGATGCCAAAAACAGAGAACTTGAACAGTAGCGCATCAAGCGCTTTGCTCATGTCCTGCCTTTGTAGCGAAAATGATGATCGCATACTTTATGCCCGGTAATGCGAACCCCATAACCAGCAATGGTCGCGGTCAATCAGCACGGGACGCCCGTACTCGGCCAATCCATACAAGCAACAGAAATATTGGGCAGCATGCAGAGCCGACATGCTCCCTCTTCTGAATTATTTAGATTATTTACGGCCAATTCCCCCATTACCTAAGCGATTGCATGAATTGACTGATTTGGCAGGCCAATTTCCAACCTGGGTGAAAATACTCCATCACTCGATATGCTGATGTCCGGATGGTGCGTACCGCACATGAAATTGAGTAATGGGTGATTCACTGCCGCCCATCTGGCTTTTGCCGAACCGATTTCGAAGGCCAGAACACGGTGGGGAATATTGCCGACATGACGCATGGGGATATATTCTCCAACGCCAAAGACATCCCTGAACAAGAGTGCTGCATATTGCCTATCCAATGGGGCCCTCGCGGTAATTACCATCCATTCGATGCCGGAAGACTGGCAGAACTCAAAGTACGCCTTGAATAGCGCAGTCTTTACAATCCTTCCCATGCGTCCTTCGGCTATTCCAAGACGCGTCGCCTCTGCAAGGCTGGCGCCCTGTAGCCAGTCGGGAAGCACCACTGATTGCTCGAGAGTCAGTTTTTTGTGTGCGTTAGTCTGTATCCGCATGGTTCCCAGAGGAGATCCGTCCAACTTAGACTCCGCCAGTAAAACCACAGTCCCCTTTTCGAAATCGTAGGGCTCCGCCTGGGTGAGCGATTGCGCCAATGCCGGCACATGTCGAGCATAGGCTTGGTGCCTTATGGATACAGCTTTGGCGAGTTCCTCCTCACTGGTTGCCAGCCTTACAGTGAAAGGCAACCGTTCGATCTTCATGCCGGCTTCCTCCGGCACCATCTCGAGCATGCCGACGTTCGGGTTGGCCACATCGATCGCTTTCAAGCAGTCTTGCGTTTCCATTTTCATCATCCTTTCTGTGAAATAATTCACGATCCGCAACTCATGGCCGGCCATCTCCTCTGGCCGGTTCCGCGACAAGTCTATTCCTATCATTAAGTTAGCTCCAGAAATAATTTCTGCCTGGAATTATCGATACATGTTTTATAGTTTTATGTATCGTTATGGCTGGTGGGGCTCTTCACAGGCGTACCTGTTAATCGAGCAGATTGCTCGATCAAAGCCTTCCAATCGAAGAAATTCAGCCGGCTGGGCCGAGAAATGCTTGCAGGCTGCGCTTCAGCGCGCCTTCTTCTGGATCAGTTCGATTTTGTAGCCGTCGGGGTCCTGGACGAAGGCGATGACCGTGCTGCCGTGTTTCATCGGCCCCGCCTCGCGGGTTACGGTGCCGCCGCGGCGTCTGATCTCGTCGCAGGCGGTGTAGGCATCGTCAACCTCCAGAGCAACATGGCCGTAGCCGCTGCCCAGTTCGTATTGATCGACGTCCCAGTTGAAAGTCAGCTCCAGCACTGCGCCGTCTCTTTCATCCTGGTAGCCGACAAAGGCCAGGGTGAACTTACCGTCCGGGAAATCCGTTCGCCGCAGCAGCCGCATGCCCAGCACCTCGGTGTAAAACTTGATGGAGCTATCGAGATCGCCGACCCGCAGCATGGTGTGCAAAATTCGCATGAGGTCTCCTGTTCCTATAGCTGCGGGCAGGTCGCGGCCAGCCGCCTCAGTTCGTCGCGCGCCGCCCTGTAGTCCGGACAGAGCCGCTCCACGACCGCCCAAAAGCGCGGCGAATGATTCATCTCGACAAGATGTGCCATCTCGTGCGCCACGACGTAATCCAGCAAGCGCGGCGGCGCATGGATCAGGCGCCAGGAAATGCGGATGCCAGTCTTTTCGCTGCAACTGCCCCAGCGCGTTTGTGCGTTGGACAGCGCCATGCGCGGCAGCGGCCGGTGCAGAAGTGCGGCGTAATGGGTGGCCCGCTCCCTGAACAGATCGAGCGCGCGGTTGCGCAATGCTCGGCGGGCCAGTTGCCGTAGATCGGCATCCGGACGCGCCAGCAGGACCAGCGTCTGGCCAGACCAGCGCACGCGATTGGCACCTGTTTCGACGCGCACGGCGCAATCCTCGCCAAGCACCGGGATGACCGCGCCGTCGCAAATCGCCAGATGGCGCGCCTGGCCATGGCCATGCCACTCGTCGAGTTTCTTCAGCACCCAGGCGGTGTTGTGGCGAAGGAAACGCTCGATGTCAGCAAGCGAGGTCCGTGGCGAAGTGCCGACACGCAATCCGCGCTGATCGATGGTCATGCCCAGGGTGCGCCGGCTCGAGCGGATCAGGCGATAGTCGACGATTCGCGTGCCGAGCTGGATATGCCGCACCTGCTCCGCAGGCGGGGCGGCTCGCCGGAACAGCGGCAGTTCAAGCTGGAAGAGGCGCGGCATCGTCTTCCCATAACTGCGGCAGCCTAGCGGACGGCCCGAGTTGCGCAAGGAACCGGCTCACCACGCTGCCGATCGCTTCCGGCGTGATATGGACTAGCCGCCATGAGAGGCGCAGGCGCCCGTCAGGATCGACGGCGCCCCAGGTGCCCGTTGCAAAAGACAGGCGCCAGACGGGCTTCATCATGCCCAGGCGCTGGCAGGCTGCTTCCAATTGCGCTTCGATGGCCAGCCGTGCCTGAGCCTGCAGCCAGCCCTGAACACTGTCCTTGATCTGCTTTTCCACGGCCTCCGGCGGCAGGGGCAGATGCAGGGTGCCATCGCGAAATTCGATCCCGTTGCATCCCCCGCTCAGGCACAGCACAACTTCGTTCCCGAGAAAGGGGAAACGCGCGCCATCCTGCCAGCGAGCCGGCAACGGCAACTTGCTGCCCTGCTTGCCAGCGAGAACGCGGCTGCCCTCGCGAACGGCCTGCTCGATCTGCGGCAAGGTCATGCCGCGCGGCGCGCTCACTTGCAAGCCCTGCTCGTCCACGGACAGGATCAGGTTCGCGCTGCGCGAGCGGCGCAGTCGGAAAGGCAGGGGTTTGTCGTCCAATTGAAGGGAAAACTGCCCGCCCGGAGCGTCCGGCGGGGTACCGCTAGGAGGCAGATCAAGCTGGAGGTCGGGTTGAATCACGCTCATATCGATGCGGGCAAATGCGGCGCATTTCGCCTTCCATCCAGGCTTCGGCGCGCGCATTGACATCTTCCGCCGACAGCCCGGCCGGGTCAATGGCCGGACCGATGCTGACGGTGACCGTGCCGGATACTTGATGAAGGCGCGGCGGCTCCAGAACTCGCCGGAATCGAGTGCCACCGGCACGACGGGCGCGCCGGTTTCCACGGCCAGATGGGCGCCCCCGATCTTGTAGCGACGATGAGTGCCGACCGGCGTGCGCGTGCCTTCCGGAAAAATGATCACCCAATAGCCCTGGCCGAGGCGCATCCGCCCCTGCTCCACCAGCTGCCGGAGCGATTCCTTGCCGCCAGCGCGATCGATCGAGATCATGGGGGTCGCCGCCAGCGCCCAGCCGAAAAAAGGCAGCCGTTTCAACTCGCTCTTCCAGACAAACAGCGTCCACGGAAAGATCATCTGCAATACGATGGTTTCCCACGCCGACTGATGCTTGGCGAGGATGACAGAGGGGCGGTCGGGAATGTTCTCCCGCCCGAGCACGCGATAGTCGATGCGCAGCAGATGCTTGATCAGCCAGGTCGCCATGGTGACCCACGGCACGACCGATTGCCGCCGCAGGCGGTGCGGCAGCGGAAAGCAGAGCATGACGAGCAGGGCATAGGGCGGCGTGATGATCACCAGCAGCAGCATGAAGAACGCAGAGCGAAGGACAACCGACAGGCTCGGCCTGGGGAGACGGGTCGTGGTCCTGCTCATGCCGCTATGTGCCCTGCGGCGGCGGCAAGGTCGGGAAACACCAGCGTCTCGCGCGGCAGGTCGGGATGGTCATGCGTCTTCACGCCCTTGCCGGTCAGCACCAGGATGGGCTGTGCGCCCACTGCGGCAGGCGGCCTGCAGGTCGCGCAGGCTGTCGCCGATCGCCGGCACCCCCTTGAGATCGGTGTTGGAACGCATCGCGACTTCACGCAGCATGCCCGGGCGCGGCTTGCGGCATTCGCAGGTCGACTCGGCCGCGTGCGGACAAAAGAAGATCGAGTCGATGCGCCCGCCGGCGAGCGCCACGGCTTTCATCATCTTGTCGTGGATGGCGTTGAGGGTCCCCATGTCGAACAGGCCTCGCCCGACGCCGGACTGGTTGGTCGCCACCACGACGCGGTAGCCCCACTGCGTCAGGCGGGCAATCGCCTCGAGACTGCCAGGCAGCGGCAGCCATTCCTCCGGCGACTTGATGAACTGGTCGCTGTCGCGGTTGATGACGCCGTCGCGGTCGAGGATGACGAGCTTCATGGGAGAGTTTGGGCAAGTCGGCGACCCGGTTCATGGCGGCATGCAGGATGGCGAGCAGGCCGAGGCGATTGGTCCGCAGGGTGGCATCGTCGACATTCACCATGACGTGATCGAAGAATTCGTCGACTGGTCCCTTCAGGGCCGCCAGCGCTTGCAGCGATGCTGCGTAGTCGCCCCGCTCAAAGGCGGCATCGGCCTTCGGCTTGACGCCGGCCAGCGCGGCATTCAATGCGACTTCCGCCGACTCTTTGAGCAGCGATGCATCGACCTTCGCCGTCTCGCCGGGACGACTTTCTTCAGGATGTTGCCGACGCGCTTGTTGGCGGCGGCGAGGCTGGCCGCTTCCGGCAGGGCGGCGAAGGCGCGCACAGCGGCAAGCCGCTTCGGGATGTCGCCGAGTCGCTGCGGTGCCAAACCGAGGACGGCATCCACCTCGTGCGCCGAATAGCCCTGCTCACGCAGACTGCCGGCGAGACGCTCGTAAATGAATTCAGCTAGCTGCCCGATCACCTTGTCGTCGGCGAGATTCGCTGCCTGGAACAGCCACATCAGATCGAGCGACAGGTCCCGCTCGATCAGCATGCGAATGACGCCTAGCGCATGGCGACGCAGGGCGAAAGGGTCCTTGTCGCCGGTGGGCAACTGTCCGATGCCGAACATGTCGGCCAACGTTTGCAGCTTGTCGGCCAGCGCGACACATAGCCCGGCCGGCCCACGGGCAGTGCTTCGTCGCCGGCGAAGCGCGGCTTGTAATGGTCCTCGATGGCGTCGGCGATCTCGACGGGTTCGCCGTCGTGCAGCGCGTAGTATCGGCCCATGATGCCCTGCAGCTCGGGGAACTCGCCGACCATGTCGGTCAGCAGGTCGGCCTTCGACAGCATGGCGGCGCGGTCGGCCTGGTTCGCGAGCGTCTCGCCACCCAGCTTGTGGCCGATTGCACGCGCCAGCGCGGCAACCCGTTCAACGCGCTCGCCCTGGGTGCCAAGCTTGTTGTGGTAGACCACCTTGGCGAGACCGGGAATGCGGTCCATCAGCGATTTTTTGCGATCCTGGTCGAAGAAGAATTGGCGTCTGCCAACCGCGGACGCACCACCCGCTCGTTGCCGCCGATCACCGCGCCCGGATCGTCCGGGCGGATGTTGCTGACGACAAAGGAATTTGTTCGTCAGCTTGCCGATCCCTTGAGCAGCGGGAAGTACTTCGGTTGGCCTTCATGGTCAGGATCAGGCATTCCTGCGGCACCTCGAAATTCCTCCTCGAACTGGCAGGTCAGCACGTTGGGCCGTTCGACCAGCGCCGTCACCTCGTCGAGGAGCGCCTCATCCTCGATGGGCTCAATCCCGCCTTCTCCGCGGCGTCTTTGAGTTGCCGTGCGATCTCGGCGCGGCGCACGCCGAAGCCGGCGATCACCGCGCCTTCCTGGTCAATCAGTTCGGCGTAGGAGTCGGCATCGCTTGATCCAACGACGGGGCGCTTCGCCTCGAAGCGATGGCCTTGCGTCTCGCGTCCGGCTTTAAGGCCGAACATATGGACATCCACAATATCGGCGCCATGCAGCGCAACTAAGCCATGCACGGGGCGAACGAAATGTACTGTGTCCCACCGTCAGCAAGTTGATAAGCATGACCTTCGAATTGGTAGCGCATCGAAGGCTCTCCGAAGCGCTTTAGCCAAGCCGAGCGTCAATCGTTCCCTTGCCGATAGAGCCAAGAAAACAGCATCTACTTTTCCATCGATTCCGAACGAATAAGCGCAGTTGAGCCATCCTCAGCATTTCGGCAATCCGCCAAGCCCTTCCAGTTGAGTTTTTCAAAAGCCGCCGTCGGATTGCCAGCAAAGCCAGCGCCACGGTAACCCTGGCATCAACTTCTGGTGCACCTGTTCCTGCCCGGGCGCTGTCCGCGACGTCCCCATGTCAACAAAGCTAAGCGTCGCGGCGAAAGCAAATGCCGTACGTTGCTATCTTCAGCAAACCTGTGGGGTGTGAGACTCTACGACTAGCCCAGTTAGGCAAGCCTCGCCGAACTTTCAGCGCCCAGGCGGCAGTTCCTCGACGAGCAGTTCGACGAGCAGGTTCTTCCGCAGTCATCTCACTCCGCCCTCTTTGCCAGTTCGGCTCACCGTCGGCCCAGGCCATCGCGCCATCGGGAAGCCGAGGCGTGCGCGGCTGTCAACGTAGCTTCTGGCGACGCTGCGCGCCAGGTTGCGGATGCGGCCGATGTAGGCGGCGCGCTCGGTGACCGAGATGGCGCCGCGCGCGTCGAGCAGGTTGAAGGTGTGCGGCCTTGAGCACCTTGCTCATGGGCCGGCAGCGCGAGCTGCTGCTCCATCAGGTGCTTCGCCTGCTTCTCTGTGGGCGCCGAAGGCGCC
>JADJBM010000019.1 GCA_016703785.1 Betaproteobacteria bacterium | reverse complement strand
CGAGGATCAGGCCGAACTCAAGGCAGCGCTGCAGAAGCTGCTCCAACTTGTCATCGAAAACATCAGCGAATTGGTGGAAGACGACAAGTGGGTTCAGGGTCAGATCGGCATGGTGCTCGATCTCTTCGGCCAGCCTCTGAATCTTCGCCGCCTCGACGATGTCGGACAACGCCTGAAGGAAGTCATTTACAGGCAGAGTGCGCTCAAGAAAAACCTCAACGAGGCCAAGGATAGACTGAAAGTCATGCTCGCCGGGTTTGTCGATCACCTGGCCACCTTCTCCGAATCGACCAGTGACTACCACGACAAGATCGAGAGATGCGCCGAAAGATCAGCGCTGCCAACGATCTGGCCGAACTGAATGACGTCATCGAGGACGTCGTACGCGAGACGCGCGTCATTCAAGCTCAATGCACAACGATCGCGCGACGATCTGAACGCCCTGAAGGCGCGCGTCGACGAGGCCGAGCAGGAAGTCGCACGTCTGCAGAATGAACTCGCGGAAACCAGCGAAATGGTGCGCCACGACCAGCTCACCGGCGCCCTCAACCGCAAAGGGCTCGAGGAAGCGATGGATCGCGAGTTGGCCCGCGCGCAGCGTCGTCAGACGCCAGTCTGCCTGGCTTTGCTGGACGTGGACAACTTCAAGCGGCTCAATGATACCTACGGCCACCAGACTGGGGACGACGCCCTGGTGCATCTGGCGCGCGTCATCCGCGAGACCGTGCGGCCGAATGACACCCTGGCGCGCTATGGGGGCGAAGAATTCCTCATCATCCTGCCGGATACGCCACTGGAAGATGCCGTCGCAGCGCTGACCCGCCTGCAACGCGAGCTGACTAAACGCTTCTTCATGCACAAGAACGAAAAACTCCTCATCACCTTCAGCGCCGGCGTGACCGCCTATCGCGAAGGCGAACTCCGCAACGACGCCTTCGCCCGTGCCGACGCCGCCATGTACCAAGCCAAGAAATCCGGCAAGAACCGGGTCGTCCAGGCCGACTGAGCCGAACAACAACGGAAGCAGAAAGGAAAATCGCCGGCAGAAGCCGGCGATTTTTTTGGGAGTCAGGGGATTTTCAAACCCTGCACGCAAAGAGGCGTGTACATGCCTTATCGGCACGACATAAGGGAACTTGAGGAATATTTTTGTACGGCCCGGAAAAACCACTTTCTGCTCAAAGAAATAGGGCGGAGCCTTGCGACTCCACCCTAAAGTTTTCCCGAGGCAATCCGTTAGTGCATTTGACGGCGACATCATCGCCTGCCGGATCGGGAGTCAGGGGCGGCGCTGTCAAAACCCTCAAACATGCAAGGAGAAACATCATGCCTCAGGTAATTAATAGTAACATCGCTTCGCTGAACGCTCAACGAAGCCTCAACTCGTCGCAATCTGCTCTCGCTACTTCCCTTCAGCGTCTGTCTTCAGGCTTGCGCATCAACAGCGCCAAGGACGATGCAGCCGGTCTGGCTATTTCCGAAAGGATGACTGCGCAGATTCGTGGCCTGAATCAGGCGGCCCGCAACGCCAACGACGGCATTTCCCTCTCGCAGACCGGCGAAGGCGCGCTGGCCGAGATCGGCAACAACCTGCAGCGCATCCGCGAACTGGCCGTCCAGTCCGCCAACAGTACCAACAGCGCCAGCGACCGCGCTTCGCTGGATGCGGAAGCAGCCCAGCTGATCGCCGAAATCACGCGGGTCGCCGGCCAGACTTCATTCAACGGCCTGAACCTGCTGGACGGATCCTTCACCAGCCAGTCCTTCCAGGTCGGCGCCAACGCCAACCAGACGATTTCCGTCAACTCGATTGCAGATTCACGCGCAACCGCGCTGGGCAGCAATATCCTGCTCGGGCTCGGAACCGTTGTCGGCGCGGGCGGTGTGGGCGCCACCAAAGCAGCTGCAGCTGATCTTACCGGCGGCAATACGGTTGCCATCGAAGCCGGCCTGACGATCACCACGCTCAATGGCGGCACGACGGCCGCCTTCGGTTACGCTGCTCTCTCCGATGCCAAGGCCATCGCTGCCGCCATCAACACCAACGCTGCTGCTGTCGGCGTTTCCGCCACGGCCTCGAACAGCGCCACGCTGAGCGGTGTTTCGGTCGCGGGTACCATTACGTTTGACCTTAACGGCGTGACTGTCTCTGCGGCCGTAGCCGACCCCACCGACCTCACTGCATTGATGGGTGCCATCAATGGCGCGCAAGGGTCCACCGGCGTGGTTGCAAGCTTCACCAGTACTTCAACGAAAGCCGGTCTGACACTGACGACCGATGGCCGCGACATCAGTATCCTCAACTACGACAACACTGGCGGCGCGGGCACGGCAACTGCAGTATTTTCCGGGGTGACACTGACCGACGCTGGTAACGACTCCTCGATCAAGAGCGGCACCGTGTCCCTCGGCAGCAGCAAGGGCCCATCACGTTGGCGGCGCCAATACGGACGTCTTTACCTCCGCAACGCAACCAGCACATTCTCTTCCCTGGCCAGCGTCAGTCTTTCAAGCGCCGCGAATGCTCAGCTCGCAATCGCGGTAGTGGATGCTGCCTTGGGCCAGGTAAACGTTTCTCGTGGCGACCTCGGTGCTTACCAGAACCGCTTCTCGTCGGCCATTGCCAACCTGCAAACGACTGCGGAGAACGTAAGCGCTGCTCGTAGCCGCATTCAGGATACGGACTTCGCGGCCGAGACGGCTTCCCTGACCCGCAACCAGATCCTGCAGCAGGCGGGTACGGCTATGCTGGCACAAGCCAATGCGCTGCCGCAAAACGTTCTGACGCTGCTTCGCGGCTAAGGCACCGAGCCACGTTTGAGGGCGGGTACCGGGTCTAGGCCCGGTACCCGGAACCCCAAGAACAGGAGTGGATCATGGCGATACCGCAAATCAGCAGCCAGGCAACCTTCGCGTTGCAGGCCACGGCTCCTCCGCCTCGCCCTGCGCCTGCCAAGGAACCCGCGGCTGTCGAAATCCAGCTGCTGCCCGGCCAGGGCACGCCCCAGCCCAGCCAGGAGCAGGTCGAACAGGCTGTCGAGGCCGTGCAGAAAGCGGTCGAACCGGTGGCACAGAACTTGCATTTCTCGATCGACAAGGAAACAGGAAAAACCATCATATCGGTGGTGGACTCGGTGACCCAGGAAGTCATCCGCCAGATACCCGGCGAGGAAATCCTGGCCATCGCCAAGGCCATCGATCGCATGCAGGGTCTGCTTGTCAGGCAGAAAGCCTAGCAGACGCAACAAGGGAGGCAGTAATACATGGCGCTTTCATCTCCAGGACTGGGCTCCGGGCTGGACGTCTCCAGCTTGGTCAGCCAGCTCATGGCATTGGAGCGTCGGCCGCTCACCGCGCTTGCCACCAAGGAGGCCAAGTACCAAGCGCAGCTTTCCGCCTACGGCAGCCTGAAGGGCGCCTTGTCTTCTTTCAAACGGCCGTTGCAACACTGGCCAACCCGGCAAAATTTTCCGCCGCCAGGCAAGCCTTGCCGATCCGACGGTAGCCACGGCAAGCGCCCAGCCAGCGCAACCGCTGGCAGCTATTCGCTTGAAGTCCAGGCACTGGCCCAGGCGCACAAGCTCAAGTCGGGGAGTTTCACGGCAACCAGCGACACGGTCGGCAGCGGCACGCTGACCATCCAGTTCGGCACCTACAGCGGCGGCAGCTTCACGCTCAATCCGGACAAAGCTGCGGTAACCATCTCCGTCGATAGCGGACAATCCTCACTCGCTGGGGTGCGCGACGCAATCAACGCCGCTAACGCCGGCGTCTCCGCCAGCATCATCAACGACGGCAGCGGCAACCGCCTGGTCATCGCCTCGAAGGATACGGGCGTGGCCAACGCCCTGAAGATCACCGTAGCAGACGATGACGCCAACAACACGGACACTGCCGGTCTATCCCAACTCGTCTACAACGCGGCGACCGGCGGCACGACCAACCTGACCCAGACCGTGGCCGCACAGAATGCCACCGCAGTGATCGATGGCATCAGCGTCAGCAAGTCTTCGAACACCTTCAGCGATGCCATCGAAGGGGTGACGCTCACCCTGCTCAAAGCGAATACGCCCAGCGCTACGACGCTCAACGTGTCCCGCGACACGGCCGGCGTGCAGGCATCAGTGCAATCCTTCGTCAAGGCCTACAACGACCTCAATAAAGGTATCACTGATCTTACGAAATACGACGCCGCCAACAAGAAGGCCTCGCTGCTCACAGGCGACGCGACTGTGCGTTCGGTGCAATCCCAGCTGCGCAGTGTTTTCAATACGGCGCTGACCTCCGCCGGCGGCGGGCTGAGCACGCTGTCGGACATCGGGATTGCCTTTCAGGCCGATGGCACGCTGAAACTCGACTCTGCAAAACTGAACACGGCGCTCAACGACCCCACCAAGGATGTTTCCACGCTGTTTGCAGCGGTGGGCAAGCCGACGGACAGCCTGGTTTCGTTTGTCACTTCCGGCACGGACACGAAAAATGGCAGCTATGCGGTCAATGTTACCCAGCTTGCCACGCAGGGCGCCGCCGTTGGCGGCGTGTCGGCGGGACTGACTATTGGAGCGGGCAGCAACGACACGCTCGACCTGACGGTAGACGGTGTCGCTGCCAGCGTGACCCTGGGAGCAGGCACCTACACGGCGGCCACACTGGCCGCCGAGATCCAGTCCAAGATCAACGGCGCCACCGCACTGTCATCTGCCGGCATCGGCGTCGTCGTGACGCAGTCCGCCGGCGTGCTGACCGTGACCTCCAGCCGTTACGGTGCTTCTTCGGCCGTAAGCCTCACCGGCGGAAACGCAAAGGCCGATCTCTTCGGCACGCAAACCGAGACGGCAGGGATGGGTGTGGCCGGCACCATCGGCGGCATCGCCGGCACAGGCTCGGGCCGGATGCTGACCGGTGCCGGCGATGCGGCCGGGCTGGCGCTGAGAATCGACGGTGGCGCGACGGGAGGCCGCGGCACCGTTAATTTCGCGCGCGGCTTCGCCTACGAACTGGACAAACTGGTCGGCAGGATGTTGGAGAACGATAGCCTCATCGACGGTCGCATCGACGGCATCAACGCCTCGATCAAGGATATCGGCTCACGGCGGGACGTGCTGGCGATCCGACTTGAGCAGATCGAGAAGCGCTACCGGGCGCAATTCACGGCGCTCGACACCATGATCGCCAGCATGACCAAAACCAGCGACTTCCTGACCCAGCAGCTCGCCAATCTGCCGGGCAGCAGCAGCTCATCACGATAATTCGAGGAGACACCATGTTTGCGGTGATGCACAACCCGAAAGCAGCCTATAACAAGGTCGGGATCGAGACCGGGATCGACACGGCCGATCCCCACAAGCTGGTACTGATGCTCTTCGAGGGCGCCATGCTGGCGGTGGCCTCGGCTTCAATGCATATGCAGCGGAAGGAAGGCGCGGGAGACACGGCCCGCAAGGGAGAAGCCATCTCCAAGGCCATCAACATCATCACCAACGGCCTCAAGGCCAGTCTCGACCAGGAAGCCGGCGGCGAAATGGCCGGCAAGCTTGGCGCACTCTACGACTATATGAGCGCACGCCTGCTGCATGCCAACCTGCACGACCAGCCGGCCGTGCTCGACGAAGTCAGCCACCTGCTGGCAGAACTGAAAGGCGCCTGGGAGCAGATCGGAGGCAAGGCATGAACCCGCTGAGCCTGTATGAGTCCATGAACGCCCTTTCTGCGCAAATGGTCGAGGCAGCCACAGCCTGCGACTGGGACAGGCTGACCCTGCTGGAAAAGGATTGCGCCGGCCTTGTCGGCATGCTCGATGCTCGCGATGAACCGACCCTGCTAACCGATGCCGAGCGTACTCGCAAGGCAGACCTGATCCGTCGCATTCTCGCAGACGACGCCGAAGTGCGCCGTCATGCCGAACCGTGGATGGCGCAGGTCAAGCTGTTTCTCGGCGGCGGTGCTCGGGAGCGCACAGTGCGCCGCGCCTATGGCGCGCACTCGGGCCAGTAGCGGGTTGTCTTGCGCCGGCCTGAGGATGTCGGACAGAATGCGCCATGATTCCCAACGATCTTGCAGCGCGCCTGAGGCTCCTGACCGAATCGGTTGTCCACCCGGTTTCTCCGGTTCGCGGCATCACCGCCGACTTGCCCGAGCTTCCGGTCGGACAGCGCTTCACCGCCCGCATTGAAAGCGCCCAGCTCGATGGTACGTTCCGCGCGCTCGTAGCCAACCGCAGCCTCACGCTGGCGCTGCCGCAACCCGCCAAGGCAGGCGACACGCTTGACCTGGTGGTCACGGCGCGTACGCCGCGCCTGATCATCGCCGAGAGTGCAGAGAATGTCCCCGCAAGGCTATCCCGCTCTCCCGTACCACCCCCCTCTGTTCCAAGCCCCTCCACCGCCCCCACGCTATCGCGCGCCGGGCGGATCATCAGCACCTTGCTGACCGGTGAGCACCCTACGCCCCAGCCGGCAACGATCTCACGCTCTGCGCCACTCCTGCCCATGCCAGCCCAGCAGGCTGTGCAACTTGCGCCGGCGCTGCAGCAGCTTGTCGTCGAAAGCGGGCTTTTTTATGAATCGCACCAGGCGCAATGGGTCGCCGGGCGCTATCCGCTTGAAGCACTGACGCGCGAACCTCAGGCGCGCCATCTTCGCCCGCAGCGTGCCCCCGTTGCCGCTTCCGCAGCGGAGCCTCCGGCCGAGGACGTTCCGCTCACTGAATCCGCCCGCAGTACGGAAACAGTCGCAGGACGCGCCAGTGCCGCGCCCTCTCCTGCCCTGCCCGCCGACCTCCAGACCCTCGTCCAGCAACAGCTCGATGCCGCTGCCACGCAACACATCGTCTGGCGCGGTGAGATCTGGCCGGGACAGAATCTGCATCTGGAAATAGAGGCGGACGAACGGCACGAGGATGGCCCGGGTGAATCGCCGGCCGAACAGTGGGCGACCTCGCTCGCACTCACCCTGCCCGGGCTGGGCGAGGTCAACGCCGTGCTGCGGCTGACATCGGCAAAAGTCAGCCTCGCCATGACGGCGAGCGCGGGCGCAACCGTCCTGCAACAGGGGCTGGCCGACCTTGCATCTTCCTTCGCTGCTGCCGGCCTGCCGCCGCTTGCCGCTGTCGTGGAATCGCATGAGCCCGCGTGAAACACGGCAGGAGGCGGTAGCCCTGGCCTACTCGGCCGCCGACAGCGCACCCCGCGTCGTCGCCAAGGGCCGCGGCCTGATCGCCGAGGAGATCATCGCGCGGGCGCGCGAGCATGGCATCTTCGTGCATGAGTCGCCGGAGATGGTGGCCCTGCTCATGCAGGTCGATCTCGATCAGCGCATACCGTCGCAACTCTATGTCGCAGTGGCCGAATTGCTGGCCTGGCTCTACCGCATGGAACACGGCCAGGCACCACCCCAAGTCACGCAACAATATTGATTGCGGGTGGGTGCCCGCTTATTGAGTCTGGGGTAAACTTGCAGCATGAAAGACGTTACCGAACAAGACGCTCACGAAGAGGGAGACGGTCCGCAGCTCCGTTTCGAGCTGATGCAGGCCGACGACTACAGCAAGTACCTGCTGCATTCGAAGAATGAAATCCTCTTCATCCTGCGCGCGATGCTCGACAAGGGCTCGCTCATCACCGTCTATTTCAACCAGGGCAATGATTTCCTGCTCACCACCCTGCTTGCCGTTTCGGCGGAAAGCAGTTCCATGCTTCTCGATCCGGGCAGCAATGCTGAGATGAACCGCAGGGCGCTGGCGAGCGACAAGCTGACTTTCATCGCCACGCACGACAAGGTCAAGATCCAGTTCTCCGTCAAACATCTCGCCCTGACGGAATTCGAGGGACGGGAAGCTTTTCGCGCCACCATCCCCGAGCGAACTGCTGCGCCTGCAGCGCCGCGAGTTCTACCGATTGACCGCGCCGATCGCCCACCCTTTGCGCTGCAACATCCCGGTCAAACTGGCGGACGGCAGCCAGAGCATCATCGAGAGCACGGTGATCGACATCAGCGGCGGCGGCCTGGGCGTGATGGTGCCGCCCGAGGGCGTGGAGTTCGAGACCGACCATCTGTTCGAAAACTGCCGCCTCGAACTACCGGATGTCGGCACGGTGCTGGCCACGCTGCGCGTGCGCAATGTCTTCGAATTTACCCTGCGCAGCGGCGTCAAGAACAAACGCTCGGGCTGCGAGTTCGTCGACCTGCCCGGCCACATGCTCACGCTGATCCAGCGCTACATCATCCGCGTCGAGCGGGAGCGCAAGGCGAGGGAAACGGGAATGATGTGATCAGGAGAAGCAAAAAGGCGGCGCTCCGGCGCCGCCTTTTTGCTCCAGCATGCGGAACTCATACCTGCATGTTCATGATGTCGTGATAGGCGGAGACCAGCTTGTTGCGCACCTGCACCATCTGCTGGAACGACAGATTCGCCTTCTGCAGCGACATCATCACGTCCTGCAGGTTGGCGTTGCCTGTGCCCGCCGAGAAATCCTGTGCCAGCTTCTGCGCGTCGACCTGGGCCTGATTCACCTGGTCGAGCGTGCTCTTCAGGATCTGGCCGAAATCCGCCGCGCCCGCCTCGCCCGCCTGTTTCAGCTGCAGCGACTTGCCCGAGGCCAGCTGCGCGGTCGAGCGCAGCTCCGAGAGCATCTGTTCTATGCCGCGTGTGTCCATTTCAAGACTCCTGTGTTTCCCGGTCTTTCCATAGCAATCGCCATGCCATTTCCCGGAAGCGGGGAAAAAAGCTTCAGATGACGCCTGCCGTGCGGTACTGCTGCAACTTGTAGCGCAACGTGCGCTCGGATATGCCGAGCAGTTCGACCGCCCGTTTGCGCGAGCCGTTGACCGCCGCAAGTGTCCCGATGATGTGCTGACGCTCAAGATCCCGCATGTTCGACGGCGCAGCCGGTGGATCATCGACGGGACGCGTCCCGAGGGCACTGCCGTCGTAGCGTGTTTCTGTCTTTACATCAGACGGTTGCGGAATTTCTGCGGGCGGGGGAAATTGCAGGGACAACTGCAGATGTTCGGCCGCCACGGTATCGCCGCCCGCAAGGATCAGGGCACGTTGCACGGCGTTCTCCAGCTCGCGCACATTGCCCGGCCATGTGTGGGCCACCAGCAGACCCCTCGGCATCGGAGGCAAACCTTGCCGCCGGACTGCCGTGCAGGGCGGCAAAATGCCGCGCCAGCGGCAGGATGTCGGCCGGCCGCTCGCGCAGTGCCGGAACATGCAGTGGAAAGACGTTCAACCGGTAGTACAAATCCTCGCGGAAGCGGCCGGCTGCAACCTCCTTCGCCATGTCGCGGTTGCTGGTGGCGAGCACGCGGATGTCCAGCGCGATGGGCTTCCGACCGCCGACCCGCTCCACCTCGCGCTCCTGCAGCACGCGCAGCAGTTTCGCCTGCAGCGCCAGCGGCATTTCGGATATCTCGTCGAGCAACAGCGTGCCGCCCTGCGCCTGCTCGAACTTGCCGACCTGGGCCGCTTGCGCCCCGGTAAACGAACCCTTTTCATGTCCGAACAGCGTGGCTTCCAGCAGATTCTCCGGAATCGCCGCGCAATTGATGGCAATGAAGGGTGCGTCGGTACGGGGTGACTGCACATGGATATGACGAGCAAACACTTCCTTGCCAGTGCCGGACTCGCCGGTCAGCAGCACGGTGGCCTCGGTTTTGGCCACCCGTGCTGCGAGCGCCAGCAAGTTGCGCGTGCGCGCATCGTCCGCCACTACGCCCTCGGCCCGCTCCGGCCGGGCGGCATAGCGGGCCACATGGTCGAGCAGGACCTTCGGCTCGAAGGGCTTCAACAGAAAATCACAGGCGCCGGCGCGCATCGCCGACACCGCCTTATCCACGTCGCCGAAGGCCGTCATCAGCAGCACCGGCAGATGGGTCTCGCGGCCGCGTATGGCTTTCAGCAGTTCGATGCCGTCCATCGGCTGCATGCGCAGGTCGCTCACCACCAGGTTGAACGCCTCGCGCTCGAGCAGGCGCAGCGCCGCCGGGCCGTCGGCCGCGCCTATCACATGATGGCCGGCGCATTCCAGCGTCAGGCAAACGGCGGCGCGCAGTTGCAGGGCATCCTCGACGACCAAAACGTTCAGTGGCTCAGGCATGACGTCCTCCGTATTTCAAATCGCCCCCCCAGCGGTTGTTGTATCTCGGATGGAGTTGATGCTGGCTGGCGGCAAAGTCAGTCTGAACAGGGCGCCGGCGCCGGGGGCGGACTCGACCTCGATGCCGCCGCCGTGGGCGCGGGCGACGCCGCGGGCGATCGCCAGGCCGAGGCCGGTGCCTTCGGCGCGCGTCGTGAAGAAGGGCTCGAACAGGCGCGCCTGCGTCGCCGCATCCATGCCGCGTCCATTGTCGCGCACCCGGATGCTGATTTCCCCCCGTGTCATCTGTGCGCGGCCAGAAGGACCCGGCGGCCAGCTGCAGCCCCTGCGGTGAGCCCTCCCGCCGCGCAGGCGTCGAGGGCATTCTCCATCAGATTGACGAGTGCGCCGCACAGCGCCTTGCGATTGCCGCTGACGGCGGCGCCATGACTGTCGTCGCTGACGACGAATCCCACCTCGCGCCGGCGCGCCAGCGGCTCGAACACCTGAGCCGCCTCGGCCAGCAGCGCGGACACCGGGATCGATTCGCCACCCGTCGCCTCGCCACGGGCAAAGGTCAGCATGTCGCGAATGAGGTGCTCCAAATGCTGCAGGCGCTCCACCACCCGGGTGCCGCAACGTGCGCGCTCCGCCTGCGGCAAGCGCGGGTTCTCCAGGGCGCCTGCATACAAGAGCGCCGCCGACAGGGGCGTGCGCAGCTGATGGGCCAGGCCGGCCGCCATCTCGCCCATCGCCGCCAGGCGTTCGTTGCGCGCGGCCTGGGTTTTCATGCGATGGGTTTCGGTCACGTCATGAATCAGCACGATGCGCCCCCCGCTGGAAGCCAGCCGCGTTTCGGTGACGGCGATGCGGCGGCCTTGCACACGCGGCATTTCCCATTCGCCCGGCGTCGCGGTCGGCGCCAGGGAGGCCGAAGTGAACTCCTCCCAGGCGCGGCCTTCGATATCCGCCCCGAGAATGCCGGCGGCGGCCGGATTGACCTGTTCGACGCGGCCCGGCGCATCGAGCACGGCGACACCGGCCGGGAGGGCGTCGAGCAACAGCGCCAGGCGCTCGTTGAGCGCGGTCTTTTCCTCGTATTCGCGCTTGAGCCGGCCATTGGCCAGCGCCAGTCCGCCGTCAGGCCGGCGACCTGTTCCTGCAGGCTGGTATAGGCGCCGGCAAGATCTTCCGAAGCTTGGTTGAACAGGCGGAAAGCTTCGGCCAGGCGACCGGCCTCGATCTGCTGCGGATTGTCAGTTTGCGTATCCATGCACACAGCCCTCTTGGGATGGCCGCAGATTACGCCCGGGACAACCCGCCCAAGGCGGCAAATAGGAGGCAAAAATTGCCGCTTATCTCCAGAACGCTTCTTGCATGGCGTGGGCAGAATGTCGCCAGATGCTCAGGACCCGATCCGAGAAAACCGAACGAACGGTGGATATATATGGCCGATACGCAATTCTCGCTTGCCGCCTTCATGCGGCTGCCCATGCAGCAGAAGCTGCTGTCCATCATCGCCCTCTCCATGGTGGCGGCGATCGCGGTGGCCGGCTGGACCTGGACGCGCACGCCGACCTTCGCCGTGCTGTTCACCAATATCTCGGAGCGGGACGGCGGCAACATCATCGCGGCGCTGCAGCAGATGAACGTGCCCTTCAAGTTCACGGAATCGGGTGGAGCCCTTCTGGTGCCGCAGCAGCAGGTGCATGAACTGCGCATGCGGCTCGCCTCGCAGGGCCTGCCCAAGGGCGGCGTGGTTGGCTTCGAACTGATGGAAACGCAGAAGCTCGGCATGTCGCAATTCATCGAACAGATCAATTTCCAGCGTGCCCTGGAAGGCGAGTTGACGCGCTCCATCCAGTCGTTGGCCGCGGTGGCGGGGGCGCGCGTGCATCTTGCCATACCCAAGCAGACCGGCTTCATGCGCGACGAGCAGAAACCCTCGGCTTCCGTGGTGCTCAATATCCATCCGGGCCGCAACCTCGATCCGAACCAGGTGGCTGGCATCGCCCACATGGTCGCCTCCAGCGTGCCGCACCTGCCTGCCGCCAATGTCAGCGTGATCGACCAGAGCGGCAACCTGCTGTCCACCGAAAAGGGCAATGGGCGCAATGCCGGCCTCGATGCCTCGCAGCTGAAATACATGCAGGAAATCGAGGCCAGCACCGTCCGTCGCATCGAGAACATCCTCGCGCCAATGGTCGGAGCCGGCAATTTCCGCGCACAGGTGACGGCCGACATCGATTTCTCGCAGGCCGAGCAGGTCGCCGAAACCTACAAGCCGAATTCCTCGCCGGAGATCTCGATCCGCAGCCAGCAGGTGAGCGAGAGCGGTGGCGGCAGTCCGGCGGCGGCCGGTGTGCCGGGCGCCCTCACCAATCAGCCGCCGGTTCCGGCCACCGCGCCCCTCACCGCGCCACCCGCACCCGGCACGCCGGGCGCGACGCGCGACGTCCTGGCGCCCGTGGCCTCGGCTGCTACCGCCGCCAACGCGACTGCGGGGCGTCGTGACGCCACCACCAACTACGAACTTGACAAGACCATCCGGCACGTGCGCCAGCCGGTCGGCGCCATCAAGCGTCTTTCGGTAGCGGTGGTGGTGAATCACCGCAAGTCGGTCGCCCAGGACGGCAAAGCTACCTATAAGGCGCTGGCGGGCAAGGAAATGGCACAGATCAACGACCTCGTCAAGGAAGCCATGGGCTATAGTAAAGAGAGGGGTGACACCCTGAACGTACAGAACAGCCCCTTTGCCACTTCCGACGCGGAACCTGTGGCCGAAACGCCAATCTGGAAAAATCCGACCCTGATCGGCTGGGCGCTGGAGGGACTGAAGTACCTGATCTTCGCTGGTCTGGCCGGTTATCTGTTCTTCGGCGTGTTGAAACCCTTCCTGCGCAAGCTGATGGATAGCGCCAGCAAGATACCGGTCATGCCCGAGGAGGTCGCTTACGCGGCGCCGGGCACCGCCAATTACGACCAGAAGGTGCAGGCCGCGCGAGACATGGCTAGGCAGGAACCCAAGATGGTGGCGACGGTCATCAAGAACTGGGTCGGCGGCAACCAGACGACCGGCAAGGTCCAGTAATCTCGGGGCCGAGGAATCATGGCAAGCGACGACGGCATCACCAAAAGCGCCATGCTGCTGCTTACCCTCGGCGAAGACGAGGCGGCGGAGGTACTCAAGCATCTCGGTCCGCGCGAAGTGCAGAAACTGGGCGCGGCCATGGCGACCCTTAAATCCGTGCCGCGCGACCTGGTCGAGGCCGTGGTTAACGAATTCCATGAGGAAACCCAGCGCGGAGCTCCGGTCACGGCCGACGAGGAGTACATCCGCGGGATGTTGACCAAGGCGCTCGGCGACGATCGCGCCGCCAACCTGATTTCGCGCATCCTGCAGGGCGGCGACACCGCCGGCATCGAAAGCCTGAAATGGATGGACGCGCCAACTGTAGCCGAACTCATCAAGAACGAGCATCCGCAGATCATCGCCACCATCCTCGTGCATCTGGAGTTCGACCAAAGCGGCGATATCCTCAAGTATTTCACCGAACGCCTGAGGAACGATGTCCTGTTGCGCATCGCCACCCTTGACGGCGTGCAGCCGACGGCCCTGCAGGAGTTGAACGAGGCGCTCACCCGCATCCTGTCGGGTTCCTCCAACGTCAAGAAGACAGCCATGGGCGGCGTGCGCACGGCGGCGGAAATCCTCAACTTCGTCGGCACGGCGCACGAAACCTCGATCATCGACAACGTGCGTGAATACGATCCGGACCTGGCGCAGAAGATCATTGACGAGATGTTCGTCTTCGAGAACCTGATCGACATCGATGATCGCGGCATCCAGCTGCTGCTGCGTGAAGTCCAGTCGGAATCGCTCATCCTGGCGCTCAAGGGCGCCAACGAGGCGATGCGGGAAAAGATTTTCAAGAACATGTCGCAGCGCGCCGCCGAAATGTTGCGCGAGGACCTCGAATCGAAGGGGCCCGTGCGCCTCTCGGAAGTCGAGCGCGAACAGAAGGAAATCCTCAAGATCGCCCGTCGCCTCGCCGACGAGGGCCAGATCCAGCTGGGCGGCAAGGGCGATGACGAGTTCGTCTGATCCGCCAACCGCCAACCATGTCCAGCGCCGTCATTCCCGGGGAAAAGCTCACTGCCTGGCAGCGTTGGGAACTGGGCAGCTTCGACCAGAAGAAGGCCGCACCAAACGGCATGCCCAAAGCCGCGGTTGCCGGCAGCCTGCCCACCGCATCTGACGTCGAGCGTATTCACAACGATGCCCATAAGCAGGGATATGCCGCAGGCTACGAGGAAGGCACGGCCCGCGTACGCATTGAAGCCCTGCGCCTGCATACCCTGGTCGGGCAACTGGATGCCGCGCTCGGTGAATTCGATCAGCAGGTCACCGAAGAATTGCTGCGCCTTTCACTGGAAATCGCGCGTCAGGTTGTCCGCCAGACGATTGCCGCCAAGCCCACCATGATCCTCGATGTCGTGCGCGAAGCGCTGACGCAGTTGCCGCACCAACATGCCGCCATCTATCTGCACCCGGAGGACGCCTCTCTGGTGCGTTCCTATCTCGGCGACCAGCTCGCCCATCTCGGCCATCGCATTTTCGAGGAAACCGGCCTTGCCCGCGGCGGTCTGCGCATGGAGGCGGGCGGCAGTCATCTCGATGCCAGCGTGGCAACCCGTTGGCGGCGCATCATCGAAGGCATGGGCGCCGCCGGCGACTGGATCGAGCCGAACACATGACAGCCCACCCGCCACCCCCCGCCTCGCGGGTGGGGGTGACAACGGGTCAGCCGCCAAGGCGGCTTCCATGGTGTGGTTCGCTGCCTTCTAGCAGCCCAGCGAAGCCAGCGCCATGAATCCGCACCACGAAAAATGGGCCGGTTTTCTGGGGGATTGCCACAGCCTTGCCGCTGAATCCAATCCCTTTCAGATCAGCGGACGACTCACGCGCATCAACGGCCTCGTCATGGAGGCGGCCGGTCTCAAGCTTCCGCTCGGTTCGGGTTGCCATGTCTCGCTGCCCGGCGGCACGGTAGTGGAAGCCGAGGTCGTCGGGTTCTCCGGCGAGAAACTGTTCATGATGCCGACAGACGATGTCTACGGCCTGGCTCCGGGCGCCCACGTCATGCCCCTGGAAAGCCGCCAGGAACTGCCCTCCGTCGTCGAACGCCTGCGGCCGAACCGCCGCCAGTCAGACCGCGCCAAGCACCTGCCCGTGGGCGACGAACTGCTGGGCCGCGTGCTCGACGGCGCCGGACGGCCGCTCGACAGCCTCGGGCCGCTCAACACCAGGCACACGCGTTCGCTGCAAAGCCGCCCCTTCAACCCGCTGCAGCGCGCCCCCATTGACACTTCGCTGGATGTCGGCATCCGCGCCATCAACTCGATGCTCACCGTCGGCCGCGGTCAGCGCCTCGGCCTCTTCGCCGGCTCCGGCGTGGGGAAAAGCGTGCTGCTCGGCATGATGGCGCGTTTCACCGCCGCCGAAGTGATCGTCGTCGGCCTGATCGGCGAACGCGGCCGCGAAGTGAAGGAATTCATCGAAAACATCCTCGGCCCGGCCGGCCTGAAGCGCTCGGTCGTCGTCGCCGCCCCGGCCGATACCAGCCCGCTGATGCGGCTGCAGGGCGCCGCCTACGCCACCAGCATCGCCGAGCACTTCCGCGATCAGGGGCTCCATGTGCTGCTCATCATGGATTCGCTGACGCGCTTCGCCATGGCACAGCGCGAGGTCGCGCTGGCCATCGGCGAGCCGCCGGTGACGCGCGGCTACCCGCCCTCCGTGTTTGCGCGCCTGCCGCAACTGGTCGAGCGCGCCGGCAACGGCCCGGAGGGTGGCGGCTCGATCACAGCCTTCTACACCGTACTGGCCGAAGGCGACGACCAGCAGGATCCGATCGCCGATGCGGCGCGCGCCATCCTCGACGGCCACTTCGTCCTCTCGCGCCATCTGGCCGAACAGGGCCATTACCCGGCCATCGATATCGAGGCCTCGATATCCCGCGTCATGACCAGCCTGATCAAGCCGCTGCACCTGGACGTGGTGCGGCGCTTCAAGCATCTCTACTCGCGCTACCAGCGCTCGCGAGACCTGATCTCCGTCGGCGCCTATGCCGCCGGGTCGGATCCCACGCTGGATCAGGCCATCGCCATGCAGCCTGGATTCGAGGCTTTCCTGCAGCAGGGCATGGACGAGCGGGAAACCTACCAGGATGCCGTGCTCAAGCTGCACCGGCTGTTCGGCCTGGAGGCTTAGGGGTAGGCAAGCATTCACCCGGCCTGCTGCTAAAGTAACAGCGTTACCGAGCCGTAATACCCGTTAGGAGCAGAAGGATGAAGGCTTTTCCCCTGCAATCGCTGCTTGATCTGTCGAACGTCCGCATGGACGACGCGGCGAGCAAGCTCGGGCAGTTGCTCGCCAGCGAGCAGGAGGTGGGAAAGACGCTTGCCCTTCTGGAACAGTACCGCGAGGAATACGAAGCGCGCTTCCGCCAAGCGGCCCAGAACGGGCTGACGCGCGAAGAATGGGGCAACTACCAATCTTTCCTGGGTCGGCTCGACGATGCAATCGCCCAGCAGCGCGCCCTTGTCGAAGCCTCGAAACAGCGCACCGTTGACGGACAGAAGGAATGGCTGGACAAACGCAACCGGGTAAAGGCTTTCGACACCTTGTCGCAAAGACACAAGGACGGCGAGGTGCGCAGCGAGGCGAAAACCGAGCAGCGCGACCAGGACGAGTTAGCCGCAAAGAACTACCGCAACGGCGGGCACTGACGCCGATTCCATCGCGGTGTTTCACACCGCATTTCACGCAGCAAATTGCACATTGGCACGCCTCTTGCAGTAAGGAGGGCATGAAACCCATGCATCCCCGGAGCCTGCCATGACGCAATTGACCGTCGCCCCTCAATCAATGCCCGTCATCGCATCCACCCAGTCCGCTGCCGTTCCCGGCACGGAAGCCGGTGCGGTTGTTGCCGACTCTGCCGAGAACGCGGAAACCAGCATCGATTTTGCCGCCGTATTGCAAGCCCGGATCGCCCAGCCGGCAAAAGACGCCCTCGAAACAGAAATAATTGCCGCCCTGCTGCCGTCCCAGACAACGGAAGTGGCAGAGGTTGTCCGCCAACGGAAGTTGCAGAGGTTGTCTGCCGCCCATGGATGGCTTGCCGGTGGCCCCTGATCTTGCCGTGCTGCTGGCCAACATGATTCCACCTGCAGCCAGGATGCCTTCTGCCAACCCAAGTCAGCAATCGGCTGAGCCGGTAAAGGAGGAGGCGAGAACCAACGCCGTCCCAATCGGCGCGAATAGCTTCATGTCCTTCGCACAGGGGGCACCAAAGGCCTTCGGCAACGACTCCTCGCCCCTAGATACTCCGGCCGGCCCACGAAGCGGACAATCGCTTACCCTCTAAGGCACCGCTCCAGACAGAGGGCCCCGCCTTGCTAAGCGCGGCTGACCCGCAGATGCCGGTTGCCTCGGCTGAACAGGCCCAACCGATCACTTCGGCGCCTGTCACCGTTACAAGCATCCATTTGACGCCCGCCGGGGAAATACCCCGTCATATCAGCATCGACACTCCGGTCGACAAGCATGGCTGGGATGCCGAACTCGGCCAGAAAATCGTACTTCTGGCAAATCGGCATGAAGGGCGGGCCGAACTGACCCTCACCCCGCCGCAATTGGGCAAGGTGGAAATCACGATCTCGATCAATGGCGACCAGACCAGCGCCACATTCGTCTCGGCCAGCCCCGCCGCGCGCGAAGCGCTGGAGCAGGCCCTGCCACGATTGCGCGAGATGATGGCAGAGGCTGGCATCTCGCTCGGACAGGCCAGCGTGAATGCCGAATCGGTCCCGCGCGGCCAGGACGAATCTCACGCGCAAGGCCATGGCAATGGACGTGGCACGAACGCCGCACTCAGTGCCGACACGCCGGCGCAGTGGGTGCGGCAAGGCAGCGGACTGATCGATACGTACGCCTAACCCAAATAAGGCAGAAGGCGCCCGCATTTCGACGCTTTGAGCGCGATCGCGCGCGGCCATAATGAGAACCATCTTTCAGGAGTGACACATGGCGAAGGCGCCACCCAAGGAAGCAAAGGCCGAGGCTGAGACAGAAGGCGAGGAACAGTCTCCCAAAAAGAAGGGCAAGCTGCCGCTCATTATCGGCCTGGTCGTGCTGCTCGCCGCAGGGGGGGGTGGAACATGGTTTTTCATGTTCCGGGACAAGGGCGAGCCTGCGGCCGAACAACAGGCCAAACCGCAACCGCTGAAGCCGCCGGTTTTCGTTCCCCTGGATGCGTTCACCGTGAACCTGTCTTCTGCGCAGGGGGATCAATTTCTGCAGGTCGCAGCGACACTGAAGGTGCTCGATCAGGCCGCTGCCGATTCAGCCAAACAATACATGCCAGAGATCCGCCACAAGACCCTGGTGATGTTGTCAACCAAAAAGGCCATGGAGATCACCAGCGGGGAAGGCCGCGAGCGCCTCGCCGAGGAAATCCGGCAGACTGCGAACAATGTCCTGCTCGCTGCTGCCGGCCGCCCGACAAAACCGATCGTGCTCGACGTTCCGAGGCCGGCCGAAGATGCACCGGAAGCCGAACCCAAGCCGGACACTGCAGGCGCAGCCTCCACGTCCGGGGAGAGCGCTCCACCGACGGAAGCTGGCGCTTCACCCCAGGCCGCAGCACCGGCCGCAGCCGACGCACCCGCGGTCAACCCGGCCACCATGCTGTCGAAAGCGGCCGCGGACGATCCGGTGCAGAGCGTGTTCTTCACCTCCTTCATCATTCAGTAAGCCACTCGCGTCATGGCACAGGATTTTCTCTCTCAGGATGAAGTCGACGCCTTGCTCAAGGGCGTCACGGGCGAGGCCGACGAGCCTGAAAAGGAGGAGGAGACCGGCGGCGTCCACAAGTACGACGTCGGCCGCCAGGAGCGCATCGTGCGCGGCCGCATGCCGACGCTGGAACTCATCAACGAACGTTTCGCGCGCTACCTGCGCATCGGCCTGTTCAACTACATGCATCGCACGACGGAAATCTCGCTCGGCCCGATCCGCGTGCAGAAATACAGCGAGTTCATCCGCAATCTGGTGGTGCCGACCAACCTCAACCTGGTGCAATTCAAGCCGTTGCGCGGCACCGGCATGATCGTCTTCGACCCGAACCTGGTGTTTCTCGGTGGTCGACAACATGTTCGGCGGCGATGGGCGCTTCCATACCCGGGTCGAAGGGCGCGACTTCACGCTTACGGAACAACGCATCATCCAGGGTTTGCTCAACGTGGTGTTCGCCGAATTCGAAAAGGCCTGGAAGCCGGTGTACGAATTGAAGCTCGAGTATGTCCGCTCCGAGATGAATTCGCAGTTCGCCAACATCGCCACGCCGAGCGAAATCGTCGTGACGGTCACCTATTCTCTGGAGTTCTCCGGCTCGACGGTGGAAATGCATTTGTGCCTGCCCTACTCCATGGTCGAACCGATCCGCGATCTGCTCTACAGCACGATGCAGGGCGACCATCTGGTATCGGACAAGCGCTGGATCGGCACGCTCACCCGGCAGTTGCAGACCGCCGAGGTGGAACTGGTGGCCCGACTCGGCAAGACGCAGATCAAACTCGGACAGATACTCGGAATGAAGGCTGGCGACATCATCCCGTTCAGCATCGAGGACACCATCACCGCAGAAGTCGATCACGTGCCGGTAATGGAATGCCGCTACGGACTGCAGCACGGCCAATATGCACTCAGGGTGGAGCGCTTCATCGCGCCCGACAAGACCGAGAAACGATAGGAGAACACGATGTCCGATACCGACACCAAAGAGCAGGTGAGTGAAGACGATTGGGCCACCGCCATGGGCGAGCAGGCCACTGCCGAGGCCAAGGCACAGCCGGCCGACATCTTCCAGCCGCTGGGCGAAGGCGCCAAGGCCGCGGCCATGCAGGATTTCGACATGATCCTCGACATCCCCGTGCAAATGAGCGTCGAACTGGGCCGCACCAAGATCTCCATCCGCAACCTGCTGCATCTGGCGCATGGCTCGGTGGTCGAACTGGACAACCTGGCGGGCGAGCCGATGGACGTGCTGATAAACGGCACCCTCATCGCCCAGGGCGAGGTGGTGGTGGTGAACGACAAGTTCGGCATCCGGCTCACCGACATCATCACGCCGGGCGAACGCATGCGGAAGCTGAATCGATAGGATCCCTGCGTGCGCAAAGTCAGCCTCCGAATAACGGCAATTTTCGCCGCCTAATCCCCGTCTCGCGCTGGCGTCGGCGGCAGTAATCTGCCGCCATGCGCAATTTTTTTCTTTCCCTGTTTGCCGCCCTGCCGGGCGCCGCCCTGGCGCAGCCGGCGGCCCTGCCGGATGCCGGCGCCAGTCTGCTTCAGGTGGTCATCGGCCTGGGCGTGGTCCTCGCCGCCCTGGTCGGCGGCTTGCGGCTGCTCAAGCGCCTGTCCATCGCCCATGGCGCCACGGCTGGGGGCTTGCGCGTGGTCGCCGGCGCCTCCGTCGGACCGCGCGAGCGGGTAGTGCTGGTCGAGGTGGAAGACACTTGGCTGGTCGTCGGCGTCGCACCCGGACAGGTCAATGCCCTGCACCAGATGCCGAAGGGGAAGCTCGCAGCCGCACCACCGGCACAGGCGGGCAACGATTTCCGCGCCAAACTGAAACAGATCCTGGAACGCAAGCATGCGGACTAGCAGCCTGTTCGCACTCTTTCTTCATTGCCGCCTGTTCGCGCCAATTGCCGCCCAGGCGCAGGGGCCTGCCGGCCCTGACCAGCACGCCTGCGGCGGGTGGCGGCCAGACCTATACGCTGTCCGTCCAGACGCTGCTGTTCCTCACGGCGCTGACCTTCCTGCCGGCGATCCTGCTCATGATGACGGCCTTCACGCGCATCATCATCGTGCTCTCGCTGTTGCGCCACGCACTCGGCACGCAGACCTCACCGCCCAACCAGGTCATCGTCGGACTGGCCCTCTTTCTCACCTTCTTCGTCATGGCGCCGGTGGCGGACAAGATCTATACCGATGCCTATCAGCCGATGTCCGAGAGCAAGATCGGCTTCAACGAAGCCCTAGAACGCGGTGCCGTGCCGCTGAAGGCATTCATGCTCAGGCAGACGCGCACGGCCGATCTCATCCTGTTCTCGCGCATCGGCAACGCGCCCAAGGTCGACAAGCCCGAGGACCTGCCCATGCGCATCCTCATCCCGGCCTTCGTCACCTCAGAGCTGAAGACCGCCTTCCAGATCGGCTTCATCATCTTCATTCCCTTCCTCATCATCGACATGGTGGTGGCGAGCGTGCTGATGTCGATGGGCATGATGATGATGTCGCCGGTGATCGTCTCCCTGCCGTTCAAGATCATGCTCTTCGTGCTGGTGGACGGCTGGAACCTGGTGGTCGGCTCGCTCGTGCAGAGTTTCGGTTAGGGTCCTGAAAAATGACGCCTTCCACCGTTATAGAGATCGGCCGCGTCGCCGTTGAGGTCACACTGCTGATCGCCACACCGATGTTTCTCGCCGCTCTCGTCACCGGACTGGTGGTCAGCATCTTCCAGGCGGCAACGCAGATCAATGAAATGACGCTCACTTTCGTGCCGAAGATGATCGCCATGTTCATCACGCTGGTGCTGGCCGGTCCCTGGATGCTGACGCTGATGACCGACTACATGCGGCGGTTGTACGAGTCGATCCCCGGCCTCATCGGATAGCTGAATGATCAGCGTCACCGACACGCAGCTCGATGCCTGGCTGGCCGCCTTCCTCTTCCCGCTGGCGCGCATCTTCGGCCTCCTCGCCACGGCGCCGTTGTTCAACAATGCCGCGATCCCCATGCGGATCAAGCTGGTCGCCGGACTAGCCATCACTTTTGCCGTGGCACCCGCCCTGCCGACATTCCCGCCCGTGGCGCCGGCTTCCTGGACCGGCCTGGCCATATTTGTCCAGCAGGGCCAGATCGGCATCGCACTCGGTTTCACCATGCGCCTAGTCTTCGCCGGCATCGATCTCGCCGGCGAACTGATCGGCTTGCAGATGGGCCTGGGTTTCGCCGTTTTCTACGATCCGCTGAACGCCACGCAGTTGCCGATCGTGGCGGAACTGGCCGGATTGATCGCGCTGCTGATCTTCCTGGCCCTGGACGGGCATCTGATGACGCTGGCGCTGCTGGCCGAGAGCTTCAGCGTGCTGCCGGTCGGTGCGACTTCATTGCAGGCGGTGGGCTGGGAAACCATCCTGCGCTCGGGGGCGACGATCTTCTCGATCGGTGTGCTGCTGGCCCTGCCGCTCATCAGTGCCCTGCTGATCGCCAACGTCGCACTGGGTGTGCTCACCAAGGTGGCGCCGCAGCTCAACCTCTTCGCCGTGGGCTTCCCCCTGACTCTGATGGCCGGCTTCATCATGCTGGCCCTGACGCTGCCTTACTTCGCGCCCACGCTCGAGCACCTCTTCGAACAGGGATACGGCGCCGTCAGCGCAGTCATGCACGCCGCCTCGGCCACCCGTTGAAGCCGGCGGCCGGCCGACTACTTTCGGGAAATGCGGATCATGCCTTCGGCGAATCGCACCGCGCCGAGGGTTTCCGACTCGATGCCTTCGGAATAACTGAGAATGTCGTAACGGGAGTATCCCCCTTCCCGCATGATCTGCTCGGCATTGCGCCTGAAGACGCGTCCAGCCTCGCCATCGCCGCCGGTGCTGCGGAAGCGCTTGGCGCGCATGGCGATGCTGTAGGTATCGTCGGAAACGCGGCGCATTTCGCCTTCCCAGTTCGGCGAGAGCGGATCGACGAAATAGAAGATCGCCGCACCGATGAGCATGTTTTCCAGAGACAGGCTGAAATTCGGTGTCAGACGCAGGCTGGCATTGGGCACGATGGGACTGGCCGGCACCTTATAGTGGGCCTCTCCGCTGCTGTCGATGCTGCGCGATATCAAACCCGCATCGAGCGAATCGCTCACGTTCTGGATCTGATGGTAGCAGCCGCCGGTCGACAGGACGCTCGCGATGAAAGTCAGCCGCCACAGCACGGCGGCACTGCGCCTTTGCTGGGCGCCTCAGCGCCCCGGGGCTTGGCGTGCGTTAGACATAGTTGAACAAGGACAGCCCGGCCACGCGCAAATAGGACTTCTGCGCCGCCTCGAGATAGGTTTGCTGCTGCGTGAGGTTGCTGATGGCTTCGGCATAGTCAACATCCTGCAGGCGGGAGAGCGTCTGCTGGTATTGCAGGTTGAGGTCTTCGCCGACGCTGCCCAGCGCATCGAGCTCGTTCATGCGCGCGCCGATGGAGGCGCGCACGCGCAGGAGGCTGTCCATGCCCTGGTCGAGGTTGGTCAGCGCGGCACCGAGGCGGTTTGTCAGCAGCGCGTTGTTGGCGCCGACCGGCGCCTCGACGGCGGCGATCAGGTTTTCCAGTGTGGCGAACAGGCTTTGCGACCCGCCCGGCGTGATCGAGAAGGTGTCGCCGTTGGCGGGCTGGCCCGTGATGACGACTTGCGATCCGTAGTCGAAGGCCGGCGCTGCCCCTGGCTTGACAGGCGGATGGCCTGGCCGGGCACGTAGGCGATCGGCGCCGTCAGCAGCGACGTGCTGGTGGCGGCATTCCCGCTGACGTTGTCGATAGGTCGATGTCGCCGGCCGTGGAACAATCCCGAACTCCAGGCCCGTCGCCGGCACATTGCCCGCCGCCCAGTTGGCGGGATTCAGGATCGCGCCGCCATCGATGACGCCGGTTCCGGCATTGCTGCCGGACACCGCAGTGCTGAACGTGCCGTTGCCGGCCGGGATGCGCATGAAGACGTCGTTGCCGGACTCGCTCACGGCCAACTGGCGCGAGGCGGTCACCTGCTGGTGGCGCTGCCCCTCGTCGCCGGCATAACTCGCGCCGCTGCCGACCGTGCCGGCAAACGGCTTCGTGTCGCCCATGTAGCCGGAGAACAGGTACTGGCCCGCGCCGTCTGTCGCATTGGCGATGCCGAGCAGTTCGTCGAAACGGTGGCGCAACTCGATGGCCAGGCTGCGCCGGTCGCTGTCGGTCAGCGCGGCCTTTGCCGGCCTGCACGGCCAGTTCGCGCGCACGGGTCAGCAGGTTGCCGGCCGACACCAGGTTGTTCTCGACCAGGGCGAGCGATTCACCGGCCGTTTTCTGGTTGGTCAGGTAAATCGCATTGGTTTGCCGTGCCTGCTCGACTTCCAGCGCTCGCGCCGCCGCGACCGGGTCGTCGGAGGGCGTCAGCATGCGGCGACCGCTCGCCAGCTGCTGCTGGGTATGCAGCAGGGCCGAGGTCTGCTTTTGCATCGACGCCACGCCGGCGTCGTAGATCATGCTGCTGGCGATGCGCATGGCGCCTCCTGAAGGGCCGTCCCGTACGCCCCGCTCCTCCTGTTATCTGAGCGCAGCAGGGTGTCGAACAGCTTGCTGGAAATCTCGATCATCTTGCCGGCGGCCTGGTAGGCCTGCTGGTAGCGCAGCAGGTTGGCCGCTTCCTCGTCGAGATTGACGCCCGAGAGCGACTGATGGGCATCCTGTGCCTGCGTCAGGAGGCTTTCCTGGGCCTGGGCGGTGACGTCGATCACGCGCGTCTTGTTGCCGACATCGCTGACGAGCTGGGCGTAGGCGGATTGATAGCTTGCCGTGCTGCCGTGCAGGGTCTTCTGCGTCTGCAAACCGGCCAGCAGCAGTGCATTGCGGTTGTCGGACACGCCCGAGGCATTGGCAGACAGGGTGAAGACGTCGCCCGCCGCGGGCGTACCGGTGATTTGCAGCGTCCAGCCGTTGTAGCTGATGTTGCCGCCGGCGGTGAAGGCCACGTTGGTCGGGTTGCCGGTGCCGGTGCCGACCACGTCGAAAGTGGTCGGCGGATCGTCGAACGTGATCGTCACGGTCTGCGTGAGGTTGGCGTTGGGCGGCGGCGGGGCGTTCACCGAGCCCGCGCTGATGCTGGCGGTGCCGATGTTGTTCAGATTGGCTGCCGTGCGGATCGGCGCAGCGAGCGCAACGCTGCGCGGATCGGAGACCGCCATCGCGATGTCCGAGGCCGCCGTGCGGGTCGGCTGGATCAGGAAGGTGTCGCCGACATTGGCCGCGCCGGCAAAGCCCATCGTGAACCCCTGGGCCGGCGTGACGTTGGTCAGCAGGTCGGCGAAGGCCGCCGCCTGGGAAGCGCCCGTCCCGCTCCAGGTCTGGCCGTCCGGAACACGCGTCAGCGTGAAGGTGTTGGCGGCGGAATAGACCAGGCGGTAGTCGCTGACGGTAAGGTCGGCGACGCTGTTGATCGTCGCCGTCACCACGCCCGTGCCGCCGTTGTTGCTGCTGTCGAGCACCGCGGCTGCCGGCGTCGCGAAGAAATTGCCGCCGAGCGCGCCGGTCAGGTCCTGGCCCAGCCTGTGCTGCTCGTTGAAGGTCGTCGCCAGGCCCACGGCAATGCGGCCCAGCGCATTCTGCGCCGCATCCAGGCTTTCGCTGCGAAAGGACAGCAGCCCGCCCAGAGTGCCGCCGGTGATGAGGGATTCCGGCATGGCGGCCGATCCACCGCCGATGAGCGTAATGCCGATGGTCATCCGCTGCGAATCCTCGGCCGTCGGGGTGGCGGACAGATTGAACGAGCGGATGCCGCTGACCAGCAACTGGCCGTTGCCGACGAAGATACTGACGCTGCCGTTGGATTCCGTCTGCGTCGTGACGCGGACTTCCTTGTTGAGATCGGCGATGAGCTGATCGCGCTGATCCAGCAGGTCGTTGGCCGGCTGATTCGTGCCGGCCGCCTGGGCGATGATGATGCGCTGTTCACCTGGGCGATCTGGGATGACTAGGGCATTGATCGTCCCCACCGTGCTGGTGATCTGGCTGTCCACGCCGTCGCGGATCTCGTTCAGGCGGGCATCCGTGCCGTGAAAGCGCGAAACCAGTGCCTGCGCCATCGACAGCATCGACTGGCGCGACGGAATCGAATTCGGGTTGGCGGCAGCTTCATGCACGCCGCTGAAGAAGTTCGACAAGGCAGTGGACAGGCTGGCGCCCGAATCGGCGAGCAGGTTGTCCAGTTGGCGGATTTCGTTTGCGTAGGTGCTCAGTTCGGACAGCCGCGTTTGCGAGGACAACACCTGGCTGGACAGGTACTGGTCGTAGATACGGCGCACCGTCTGGACATTGGTGCCCTGACCGAGGAAACCGGAGCCGGTGAACTGCGGCGTATTGGTCGTCTGGACGATCTGCTGGCGGCTGAAGCCCGGGTTGCTGGCGTTGCTGATGTTGTGTCCGGTCGTCAGCAGGCCCGCCTGGGCGGCCGCCAGTCCCGATACGCCGATGTTGAAGATGCTTGAGCCCATGATGATGTCCGTTCAATGTAATAACGGCACAAACCGCAAAAACTGAATGCCTGGCGCTTATCCGGTCATGCCGTTGCGCAACGCCGCGCCGCCGATGATGCGTTCCAGCTTTGCCGCATACATCGGATCGGTGGCATAGCCGGCCCGCTGCAGACTGCGTGCAAATCCGGCCGCATCCTGCTGGTTCAGCACCTCCGCATAGCGCGGATTGGAGGCCAGCAGGTTCGCGTAATCGCGGAAGGCCTCGGCATAGGACGCGTAGGCACGGAAGCGCTCCACGCTCCTCTGCGCCACGCCATTCACGTATTCGGTGGTGGTCGCCTCGGCGACCGCGCCCGGCCAGTTGCGGCCGGCCTTGATGCCGAACAGGTTGTGCGTCGGCGTGCCGTCGGAGAAGCGCAGCTCCGATCGTCCCCAGCCGGTTTCCAGTGCCGCTTGGGCAATCATGAAATGCGCTGGAATGCCGGTGGATTGGCTTGCCTCGTTGGCATGCGCCCACAGGCGATTGACGAACTCCCGCGCCGGGGCCGGCACGGCCATATCGGTTGCGGGCACCGCCCCTGCGGGCGCCGCGGCCGCCGGCCCTGCCGGCCCTGCCGGCACGGCCGGCTGCTGCTGCGGCAGCGACGGCGGCATTCGGAACGACGGCAAGGGCGATGCAGCTGCGTTTGCCGGTGGCGTCCGCCACCGGCGGCAGGCCGCGCGCCAGCTGCTTCTCGATGAGGGCAGCCAGCCCGGTGCTGCCCTTGGCGGACAGCGTCTGCGCCATCTGCTGGTCGAGCATGGACTGGTAGAGCCGAGACTGCTCGCTGTCGAAGATTCCTTCCTTCGGCGAGGCGTCGCGCATGGCCTTCAGCACCATCTGCAGGAACACCGCCTCGAACTGCTGCGCGGCGCTCTTCAGCGCGGCGCGCGGGTCGTCCTTGGCCAGGCGTTTGGTCTGCGCCAGGCTGTTGACGTCGATGGCGAGCTGGTTGGCGATATCGGCCTGAATCATGGCTTCGCGATCAGATGATTTCGAGTTCGGCGCGCAACGCGCCGGCGGCCTTCATGGCCTGCAGGATGGCGATCAGGTCGAGCGGGCTGGCGCCGATGGCATTGAGGGCCTTGACCACCTCGGCGAGCGAGACGCCGGCCTTCAGAGTGAGCAGGCTGCCGCTCTGTTGCGAAATCTGGATGTCGGCACGTTCGGTGACCACGGTCTGGCCACCGGAGAGCGGCGCCGGTTGGCTCACCTGCTGCTCCGAGGACACCGTCACCGACAGTCCGCCGTGCGCCACGGCACAGGTGTCGATGGCGACTGCCTGGTTCATCACCACCGAGCCGGTGCGGCCGTTGACGATGACCTTGGCGGCCGTCTGCTGCGGCTGGATTTCGATGTTTTCGATACGGCCGAGAAAGGCCACCCGGTTATGCGGGTCGGCGGGCGCGCGCACGCGGATGCGGCGACCGTCCTCGGCAAGGGCAGTGCCGTAGCCGATCTGACGATTGATCGCCTCGGTGACGCGCTGCGTGGTGCCGAAATCCGTGGTGTTCAGTTCGAGGAAGACGAACTCGCCCTCGCCCAGCAACGTCGGCACGGCGCGCTCGACCGTGGCGCCGCCGGCGATGCGGCCTACCGAGAGATGGTTGATCTGCACCTTGGAGCCGCCCGCCGAGGCGCCGGCGCCGCTCACCAGCACATTGCCCTGGGCGACGGCATAGACGTTGCCGTCGGCGCCCTTCAGCGGCGTCATCAGCAGCGTGCCGCCGCGCAGGCTCTTGGCGTTGCCCATCGAGGACACGGTCACGTCGATCTGCTGGCCGGAGGGCGTCTGCGTCGTCTGGTCGCCGCTGCCGTCGAGGCCCACCACCAGGCCGTAGCCGAGCAACTGGTTCTGCCGCACGCCCTGCACCGAGGTCAGATCCTTGATGCGCTCGGCACGTGCCGGGCTCCCCAGCACGATGCCGATCGCCAGCAATGCGACGACGGCCAGTTTTCCTTGCTGCATGCCGTTTTTCATCACTCCTCTCTCCTCGCTAGAAAGGCATGAATGTCAGGAAAAACCGCGCCAGCCATCCCATCACCTGCGCCGAATCGATGAAGCCGTTGGCCTTGTATTCGATACGCGCGTCGGCTACCTGCGTCGACGTCACGGTGTTGGCGGCGGAGACATTGGCGGGATTGACCACGCCGGAGAAGCGGATGAATTCCTCGCCCTGGTTGATCGCCACCAGCTTCTCGCCGGAGACGAGCAGGTTGCCGTTGGGCAGGACCTCGATCACCGTGCAGGTGATGGTGCCGGTGAAGGTGTTGTTGGCGGCCGACTCGCCCTTGCCGGAGAACTTGCTGTCGTGGCTGGCTTCGAGATTCAGGCCCTGGAAGGACTTGCCCGGCACCTTGAACAGCGTGGGCACGCTGACCCCGATGTCCTGCGAACGCTCGGCGCCGGTATTGGACTTCTTCGCCGCCTGGGTCTTTTCGACGATGTTGATGACGAGGGTGTCGCCGACCATGCGCGCGCGCCGGTCCTCGAAGAGCGGGCGGGCGAAGCTGGCCTGGTAGATGGCGCCGTTGTTCGGCAGCATCTCGTTGCGCGCGGCTGGACGCGCCGTCATCGGCTGGTGCACCGCCGTGGGCGGCGTGCTGGTGACGCAGCCGGCGAGTGCCGCCGTGCCGAGGAGGCTGACTATTGCGCGATGCATGCTTTTTATCCTGTCCTTCATCGGTTTCACAGCTGCGTCAGCCGCGCGAGCATCTGGTCGGATGTCTGGATGGCGCGCGAATTGATCTCGTAGGCTCGCTGCGTCGTGATCATGTTCACCAGTTCCTCGACCACGTTCACATTCGACGTCTCGACATAGCCCTGGTTGAGCAGTCCGACGCCGTTGGTGCCGGGCGTGTTCGGTGTGGCCGTGCCGCTCGAGGCCGTCTCCAGGAAAAGGTTCTGTCCCATGCTCTGCAGGCCGCCGACGTTCACGAAGTTCGCCAGCTGGATCTGGCCGACCTGCACCGGGGTGGCCGAACCGGACTGCAGCACCGTGATGACGCCGTCGCTGCCGACGCTGATGGTCAGCGCGTTGGACGGGATCGTGATGGCCGGCGAGAGCGGATAGCCGTTGGAGGTGACGATCTGCCCCTGGCTGTCCTTCTGGAAGGCGCCGTCGCGCGTATAACCGAGCGTGCCGTCGGGCAGCTGGATCTGGAAGAAGCCCTCGCCCTGGATGGCGATATCCAGGCTGTTGCCGGTCTGCGTCAGGTTGCCCTGGGTGAAGTTGCGGTTGGTCGAGACGGGACGCACGCCGGTGCCGATCTGCAGGCCGGACGGAATCTGCGTCTGCGCCGAGCTGGAGGCGCCCGGCTGGCGCAAGGTCTGGTAGAGCAGGTCCTCGAAAACCGCGCGCGCGCGTTTGTAGCCGTTGGTGGCGACGTTGGCGAGGTTGTTGGAAGTGACGTCCAGCTGGGTCTGCTGGGCGTCGAGGCCGGTCTTGGCGATCCAGAGTGAGCGAATCATTGCATTCTCCGATTATCGGGTGGCCAGCAGCTGGGCCGCGGCGCGGTCGTTCTGTTCGGCGGTGGAGAGCAGTTTGAGCTGCGTTTCGTACTGGCGCGCCAGCGAGATCATGGCGACCAGCTGGTCCACGACGTTGACATTGCTGCCCTCGAGGAATCCCGCCGCAACGGACACGTTCGGATCGACCGGCGCGGCAGAGCCGTCGCGCAGACGGAACAGGCCGTCGGCGCCGCGCACCAGATCGGCTTCCGGCGGATTGACCAGCTTGAACGTGCCGACCTGGGTGACGGTGTTCTGCGCCCCGCTGGAGGGCTTGAGCGAGATCATGCCGTCGGCGCCGACGGTAATCTCGTTGTCGGGAGGGATCGAGATCGGCCCGCCGTCGCCCTGCACCGGAATGCCGTTGCGCGTCTGCAGCACGCCGTTGACGTTGATTTCCAGGCTGCCGTTGCGCGTATAGGCCTCCGACCCGTCAGGCAAGGCCAGCGCCAGCCAGCCCTGTCCCTGTACGGCGACATCCAGCTGGCGGCCGGTCTGCGTAATCGGGCCCGAGGTGAAATCGCTGGCGACGCTGGCATCGACGGCGAAGGCGCGCGTCGGCATCGACTCGCTGACCACCGGCACCGCGCGCAGGCGGTGCTCTTCCGCGCGGAAACCGGTGGACACGGCGTTGGCGAGATTGTGGGCGATGGAGGCCTGGCGCCCGAACATGTGCTTGGCGCCGCTCATGGCCGTGTAGATCAGCTTGTCCATCGCCGCCCCCCTGCGTCCGCCGCGTCGCGCCTATCGTTCAACGCAGGTTGACCAGCGTCTGCAGGACGGCATCCTGCGTCTTGATCGACTGTGCATTGGCTTGATAGTTGCGCTGCGAGGTGATCATGTTCACCAGTTCCGCGGTGAGATCGATGTTGGATTCCTCGACGGCGGCCGACTGCAGCGCGCCAAGGCTGCCGCTGTTGGGTGCGCCGACCAGCGGCTGGCCCGAGGCGGCCGTCTCGCCCCACTGGTTTCCGCCGAGCGATTGCAGGCCGTTCGGATTGGCGAAGTTCGTCAGCACGATCTGGCCCAGGTCGCGCGACTGGCCGTTCGAATAGCGTCCCTGCACGATGCCGTCCGGGGAGATGCTGAGTCCGGACAGGCGGCCCGAGGTATAACCGTCCTGCGTCAGCCGGTTGACGCCGAACGTCGAGCCGTACTGCGTCGAACCGCCGAAATCGAGCGCGACGGACAGGTTGGCGGCACCGTTGGTCAGCGCGTAGTTCAAGGCGGCGAGCGGCATGCCGGTGGTCAGCGCGCCGGTGTTGTCGAAGGCCAGCGCCGTCGGGCCGGTCTGGCTGGCCGCGTTCGCATCGAGGATGCTGTACATCGCCCACGTGTTGGCCGCGGTCTTGCGGAAATACAGCGACTGGATATGCGCGTTGCCCAGGCTGTCGTACAGCGTCATGGCCGTCGAGCTGTTGTAGGTGGTGGGATCGGTATAGTTGAATGCCCCCGGCACCGTGGAACGCGAATCGAGGTTGAGGCCGATGTTGCCGGCGGTGGTTGCGTTCGGCGTCAGGTCGGCGCTGCTGACCATGAGATCCACCGGACTCGAGGGCACGATGACTCCGCTGGCGTTGGCCAGGTAGCCGGTCAGGTGCGCCCCGGCACTATTGACCATGAACCCGTTCTTGTCGACCAGGAACTGGCCGTTGCGCGAGAAGGTGATCGCACCGTTGTTGCTCAGCCGGAAGAAGCCCTGGCCGTTGATGGCAACGTCGAGCGGGTTGTTGGTGACGCTGATGTTGCCCTGGGTGAATATCTGCTTTATGGCGGTAAGGTTGACGCCGATGCCGCTCTGGGCGGAACCGCCGCCCGAGACCGACGCGGCGAAGACATCCGCGAATTGCGCCGAGGCGCCCTTGAAGCCGATGGTGGCGGCATTGGACACATTGTTGCTGACGGCGTCCAGCCCCTTGGCCGCCGCATTTAGTCCGCTCAAACCTTGCTGAAAGCTCATCGTGGTCTCCTTGAGTTACAGTATTTCCCTGACATCCGACATCCTGAAGGTACCGAGCGTACCGACATTCAGGCTGACACTCTGCCCGGTGCGCGCCACGCTGGACACGATGCCCAACTCCAGTGTCGTTGCATTCACCTTGGCCTCGCCGCGCTGCGCGCTCACCGCAATCGAATAGACCCCATCGGCCGCCTGCGCGCCGCTGTCGGTCGTGCCGTCCCAGGCAAAGGCGCGGCTGCCGGCATCCAGGCCACCCAGTTCGAGGGTCTTCACGGCTATGCCGCTTGCGTCCTTGATGACGACGGTAACGCGGTCTGCCGGTTCGGCCAGCTCGATGCCGCCGATGCCCCCGCCGCCGGAAAGCGCCAGGCCGTAACCCGGCACCAGCACGCCATGCCCGACCAGCGAAGCCACCTGCAGGGCCTGGTTCTCGTTGTTGCCTGCGACGAGCATCTGCAGCGTGGCATTCAGCTTCTCGATGCCATCCACAGTGCTGATCTGCGCCAGTTGCGAGGTCATCTGCGCGTTGTCCATCGGATTGAGCGGATCCTGGTTTTTCAGCTGCGTCACCAGCAGCTTGAGGAAACGATCCTGCGAGCTGACCTCATTGGAGGCGGACTTGTCGCGCGAAACGTTGAGCGCGGCGTAGATGGCCTGGGTTGGATCGCTGCTTGCGGTCTGAACGGCGGTCGTCATGAATCAGCCTCCTTTATTGGCCGAGGGCCAGGGTCTTCTGCATCAGCGTCTTGGCGGTATTCATCACCTCGACGTTGCTCTGGTAGGCGCGCGAGGCGGAAATCATGTTCACCATTTCCTCCACCACGTTCACGTTCGGCATGGTGACGAAGCCCTGCTCGTTGGCGGCGGGATTCTTCGGATCGAAGACGATGCGCGGCGGCGCGAGATCCTCCACCACACCGGTGACGCGCACCCCCAGGCCGCCGCCCTCGACCGGCTTGGCGGCGAACACCACCTGCTTGGCGCGGTAGGGCTGGCCGTCGGGGCCGGCCACGCTGTCGGCGTTGGCGAGATTGCTCGCCACGGCATTCAGTCGCATCGACTGCGCGGAGAGCGCGGAGCCGGCGATGTTGTAGACGTTGAGCATGCTCATGATGCCTCCCGCCGGGCCGACCGCGCGAAGCCTCCCCGCCGGGGGACAAGGGAGGCATGCGCCCCCTCGGGGGGCAGCGAACGAATGTGAGCATGGGGGTGGTTCATTGTGTCATTCCTTATCTATCCTGCATGGCTGTCTGGAGGGTGCGCAGCATGCTGTTGATGAAGGTGATGCTGGCTTCGTACTGGAGGGCGTTCTCGGCGAAGGCCGCGCGCTCGACATCCATATCTACCGTGTTGCCGTCCACGCTGGACTGGCTTTCGGCGCGATAAAGCAGGCGTACGCCGCCCGGTGCGCTGCCGCCGGCGCCGAGATGCCCCGGCGACGTCCTCGCCAGGTCGACCTGTCCGCCTCGCCCGCCCATGCCACTCATTGCGCCCTGCAGGCTGGCCTTGAAGTCGATGTCGCGCGCCTTGTAATGCGGCGTGTCCGCATTGGCGATGTTGGAGGCCAGCACTTCCTGCCGATAGGCGCGCAGAGCCAGCGCTTTCTGGTGGAACCCCAATGCATCATTGACCTGGTTGATCATTTGCGCCTCGATTGCCTTCTGTCTGCCTGGTTCATTGCATCATCCGTGCCAGGCATCGTATGCCCGCGGCACCGGCAACGATTTGTCGATTAGCGGGGGAAACCACGGGCAATCCCCGACTTGGGCGGCAGTGCTTGTCGCCCTGCGGCAATAATTGCCGCGCCTTTAACGCTTCCTTGCCATCAGGCGTTGCCCATGCTTGAATCCCCATGTCCTGCGTCGACCGCACATGCCGTCCCCGATGAAGCGATTCCTGTTCCTCCTGGTCATGTCCCTCGCCCTCGCTCGCCCATGCCCGCCAGGAGCCGGCCGACGTGAAGCGCGTCATCGAGGAGTTCCTGCGCGTGCAGACGCGCGGCCTGCCCGGCCAGGCAACCTTCACCATCGGGGCGATCGATCCGAACAACAATCTGCCGGCCTGCCCGGCCCTGGAGGCTTTCCTGCCCGCCGGCGGCCGTCCCTGGGGGCGCATCAATGTCGGCGTGCGTTGCCAGTTAGAGGGCGGCTGGTCGATCTACGTGCCGGCGCAGGTCAGGGTGATGGGCGAATACTTCGTCACGGCCAAGCCGCTGGCGCGGGGGCAGCCCATCGCGGCGGCCGACCTGGCGCGGCGCAAGGGCGATCTGGCGGAATTGCCGGCGGGCATCGTCACGGAGGAAGCCCAGGCAATCGGCATGACACTCAATGTCAGCGTCCAGTCAGGCCAGATCCTGCGCAGCGACATCCTGCGCGCCCCGCACGTGGTGCAGCAGGGGCAAAGCGTGCGGATCGTCTCGAAGGGCAAGGGTTTCCAGGTGGCGACCGAGGGCAAGGCGCTGAACAACGCCGCCGCCGGGCAAGTCGTGCAGGTGCGCACCGCCTCCGGGCAAACCCTGTCCGGCATCGCCCAGCCTGGCGGCACTGTGGAAGTGGCATATTGACTCGCATGACGATAATGGGCGTAGAATCAAACCATTGTGTACTTGGCCTAAAGTTTTCCCGCAATGTGCCGTTAGGAACACCTGAGGTCACACAATTCAAGGAATAAAGCCGTGAAAATCGACAATTCAGTAAGTTCCGTAGGCGGCGTGCCCACCGGCGAATCCCGCCAGCGTCCGGAAAAGAATTCGGCTAATCTAGCCGGGGCGGCCGAGGCCTCCAGCGAGAAGGTGGAGTTGTCTTCGCTGTCCGCCCGCATGCAGGAAGTCGAGGCTGCACTCGCCAATGTACCGGTGGCCGACTCGGGCCGGATTGCCGAAATCAAGCAGGCCATGGCCGAAGGACGATTCCAGGTGGACGCCAGCAAGGTGGCGGACGGCCTGATCGAGAGCGTCAAGCAAATGATTGCCTCGCAAGCGCGCAGAGCGTGAGCAACAGCGACGGCGCTTCCCCCGCTCCATTGCAGAAAATCCTGATCGAGGAAGTCGCGCGCTTGCGTGACTTCCTCGAACTTCTTGATCAAGAGCAAAAGGCCCTGGTCAAAGGTGATATCGAACGATTGATGTCACTCGCCGCGGAAAAAACCGAACTTTTCGGGCGCCTGGCAAAACTGGGCGAGGCGCGAGGCAAAGCCTTGGTAGCGGCCGGACTCGCGGCGGACCGGCAGGGTATGGAAAGCTGGCTCGAAACCCATGGCGAACTGGGCAGTGGGAAGCGCGACTGGCTGGAATTGCTTGCGCTGGCGAAAAAGGCCCACACCCAGAATCAGACTAACGGCGAACTGATCAGCACACGCCTGGCCAACAACCAGCAGGCGCTCTCTGCCCTGATGGCGGCCGCCAACCAGGCATCGCTCTACGGCCCGGACGGCCAGGCCCACCCCCTCGGCGTCGGCCGCAGCCTCGGCTCCGTATAGGGCCTGTTCACTCCCCCCGTATTGGCAATTCCTTCAGGTCATCCGGGTTCTGCGCCTCGATGAGGATCGTCACGCGGCGATTGCGCGCCCTGCCCTCCGGTGACTCGTTGGATGCCACCGGCCGTTGTTCTCCGTAACCCGACGCCGTCAGGCGCTGCGGGGCGACGCCGGTATCGATGAACAAGCGCACCACGCTGGAAGCCCGGGCGCCGGACAACTCCCAGTTCGACGGAAACTGCAGCGTCGCAATCGGCGTCGGATCGGTATGGCCCTCGACCGTGATGGGGAATTCGGCGGGCGCCGCGACCTCGGCCACGGCGCGCAGCGCCTTGACGGCCGCCGCCTGCAATTGCGCTTCACCGGCCGGGAACAGCACGCTGGCATTGATCTCGACCGTAATGCCCTTCAGCCCCTCGGTGACGCTGACCTTGCCCTGCCGCACCAGCGGCGACAACACCTCCATGATCTCCTTGGCCATCTGCCGCATCTTCTCGCGCACCTGGCGCTTGCGCTCCTCTTCCTTGGCGTCCACGGGCGAGACGACCGGCTTTGCCCTGATCTGCGGCAGGGCCGGCATCAGCGCCGGGGTTTGCACGCCCGGGGCGATCTGCTCGCCCCGGCTGTTGATAGTCACGTTGCGGAAGGCCGACACCAGCGAATCGGAGAGGACGCGATACTTGCCTTCATTCACGGTGGACAGGGAATACATCACCACGAAGAAGGCGAACAGCAGGGTGATGAAATCGGCGTAGGAGACGAGCCAGCGTTCGTGGTTCTCGTGCTCTTCGACGTGGGCGCGACGGCGCATGGCGAGTCCGGTCGTGTGGGCCAGACTGAAATAACGGCTGTTGCAACCGGAACTTGAAGGCGGCGCCGTGCTGCGGCGGCTAGTGCCAGCCCTTGCTTCTATGGTACCAGCCCTTGCTTCTATGGTGCTAGTGCCAGCCCTTGCTTCTATGGTACTAGTGCCAGCCCTTGCTTCTATGGTACTAGTGCCAGCCCTTGCTTCTATGGTGCTGACTTTCGGTCTTAGACGATATACCCTTGAAGACGGCTCTCGATGATGGGGATTGTGGCTGCGGCCGGCGCTGCGCGCCTTAACTTCGCTGCGCGAAGTTAGCCTTCGCCGCAACCCGCGCATCCGGCGCCCCGCTGAATCGCTCAGGGAGTCTTAGACGATATACCCTTGAAGACGGCTCTCGATGATGCGCGGGTTGTCTCCATTGGCAATGCCGATGAGGCCGTCTACATACATCTCGCGCACGAGGGTCAGGCGCGAGACGTGGGCGAGGAGCTTTTTCGCGACCGGTAGGAAGATCAGGTTGGCCGATCCGACGCCGTAAATGGTGGCAACGAAAGCGACGGCGATGCCCGCGCCCAGCTTGGACGGGTCGGAGAGGTTCTCCATGACGTGGATCAGGCCCATCACCGCGCCAATGATGCCGATGGTCGGCGCATAGCCACCGGCCGACTCCCAGATTTTCGCCGCCAGCTTCATCTGGTCCTCCTTCGTGCCGATCTCCACATCCAGCACTTCGCGCACCCGTTCCGGTTCCGCGCCATCGACCAGCAACTGCAGGCCCTTGCGCATGAAGGGGTCGTCGACCTCGACCAGATGCCCCTCCAGGGCCAGCAGACCCTCCCGGCGCGCCGTGTGGCTCCACTCCGCCATGCGCTCGATCAATTCGCGTTGCCCAAGTACAGGTGGGGTCAGCACCCATTTCACCATGGCCATGCCCTGCATGAAGGTGGGAAAGGGGCTTTGCAGCATGACGGCGCCGAAGGTGCCTCCCATGACGATGACGAAGGCCGTCGGCTGGAGCAGCGAGGAAAGGTGGCCGCCTTCGAGAATCTGTCCGCCGAGGATGGCGGCGAGGCCGAGCAGCAGGCCGACGATGCTGATGACGTCCATGGCGCCTTTTCAACTGCGCAACGCGCCCTGCACTATTTCTTCACCAGACGCGCACGCAGGCGGGCAACCGCCTGGCTGTGCAACTGGCAGATGCGCGATTCGGAAACGCCGAGAATCTCGCCGATCTCGCGCAGGTTGAGTTCTTCCTCGTAATACAGGCCCATCACCGTCTTCTCGCGGTCCGGCAATTCCTGGATGGCACGAATGAGCACGTCGCGCATGTTCTTGTCGAGGAGCGCGGCGAGCGGATCGGCGTCGCTGCTGGGCAGATGGCGATCGAGGTAGTCGTCGTCGTCGCCACCAAAATCCTCCAGGTGGATGAGCTGATAGCCGCGCGAGTCCTGCAGCATTTTCTGGTAGTCGCCGAGCACCATGTCGAGCGATTTGGCCAGTTCGCCCTCCGTCGGCTGGCGGCCATAGCGCTGTTCGAGCTGGCTGATGGCGGTCTCGATGCGCCGCATGTCGCGACGCATGCTTCTCGGCAACCAGTCGTTCTCGCGCAAGCCGTCGAGCATGGCGCCGCGGATGCGCTGCACGGCATAGGTCTCGAATTGCGCGCCCAGACCTTCCTCGTAGCGCCCGACGGCGTCGATCAGGCCCAGCATGCCGTTCTGGATGATGTCCTCGACCTGTACGCTGGCGGGCAGCCTGGCCATGAGGTGGTACGCGATCCGCTTGACCAGCGGCGCGTACTGCATGATGAGTTGGTCCCTGTCCAGGTTGCCGCTTGCGGTATACATCCGCCGTGTCTCCAGATGCTTGGCATGCGAGCCGGAATGGGCTTCCACTATACCACCTGATACGCCGCCGTCACGCCCTGCAAGCCCCGCGCCGCAACCGGAAAGCCACCTGCAGCCTCGCGCGTCGGATTCAGAAACGACTCCGTCAGCGCATGGCCGACGCAGTCCGGATCGCCGTGACCGTCCTCGCCGCCGATCAGCTCGAGCTCGGCGCCCAGATGCCGGCGCGCCACCTCGCGCAGGTTGGCGAAAACGGTGCGGCCCTCCGCCGTGCCGGCGGCGAGGAGCACGATGCTGAAGCGGCGGCAGCCGCGCTGCTGCGCCAGGCGCTTCATCTGGGCATAGGCCTCGGTGATGGATCGGCTGTCGGGCGACAGGGCGAGAATGATGCGCTGCGGTTGCGGCAGCAGCGGCGAGAAGTCCGCTGCGGCGCACTCCGCCGTGTCCACCAGCACGAAATCGACTCCCTTCTGCAGACGACGCAGCCACTCGGCCAGGGCGCGCCGCTCCATGGCATCGAGACGGGCGCATTGCCGGGACGCGCGCGCCGCCGGCAGCAGGCGGATGGACGGCTCGGGCTGCAGCAGCACCTGGGCGGCGGGCACATCGCGATTGACCGCCTGCAGCAGATCGAAGCGCGAGCGCAGGCCGAAGGCGGCGGCGACGCTGTCCGCGCCGGCATGCTCGTCGATGACCAGGACTTCCTTGCCGGCAGCAGCCAGCCCGCGTGCCAGGGCGGCCACCAGCGCACCCCGACCCATCGTACCGGCAAAGGCGGCCGTCGCCGGCCCACGTGCGCCGGCAAACAGCTTCCTCAGCCCTGCCGCCTGATCGTCGAACAGGCTAACCATGCAACGCTCCCAGCGGCCGTTCGGCGCGCGCGACGCCCGCCGACAGCAACAGGCCGGCCTCGTCGCCGACCAGGCGGTGCGGAGAATTCTCCGGCAGGCCCTTCAGGGCACGGTGCAGCAGGTAGGCGCGATTGGGCAGGTGCAGGTCCTCCGGCACGCGTTGGCCGTTGGCGACGTAATAGAGTTCCAGCCGGTTGCGGATCAACGCATCGATGGCCGGGGCCAGGCTCACGGCTTCGTCCACCTTGGTGAGTATTGCGCCGGCCAGCTCGCTGCCGCCGGCTTCGCGGCCGTAGGCGCGCACGACGTCGTCGAGCGTATCGCCGCGGCTGGTGGCGTTGAGCAGCAGCAGGCGGCGGACGTCGCCGGCGCCATCGAGCAGCGCGGCCTGCTCCGCCACCAGGCGGTCGCGCTGGCTCATGCCGATGGTGTCGATCAGCACCATGTTCTTGCCGGACAGATCGGCCAGGGTCCGCCGCAGGTCGGCAGCGTCGCGCACCGCATGCACCTGCACGCCGAGGATGCGGCCGTAGATGCGCAACTGCTCGTGCGCGCCGATGCGATAGCCGTCGGTGGTGAGCAGCGCCACGCTGTCGGCGCCGTGGCGCACCACGCAGCGCGCCGCCAGCTTGGCGGTGGTGGTGGTCTTGCCGACGCCGGTCGGGCCGACCAGGGCGAACACGCCGCCGGCATCGATGATCTCGTCGTCACTGCCGGCCGTGTGCAGGTTGCGGCTGAGCACGCCCTTCAGCCAGTTGTGGCCCTCATCGCGCGTGGCGCCGGCCGGCAGGCTGTTCACCAGCCGCCGCGCCAGCTGGGCGGAAAAGCCGGCATCGAGGAGATCGGTCAGCAGCAGGGTCTTGGCCGGCGCCTCGTGGCCCAGCCCGGTCCAAGCAAAGCCGGCCAGCTGCTGCTCGATCAGGCCCTTGATGCCGGCCAGTTCGCGCAATAGTTGTGCCCCCGGCACCTCCCTATGGTCGGCGCCGCCCCCCGCGGGGGGTATCCCCGCGCTGTCCTGCGCAGACTGACTTTTGCGGGGCTCCGGCCGCCGGGACGCCGCCGGCTTCGCGGCGGCCGGCTGCCATTCGCGCACGGTCTTCTTCTCCGCGTCAGCCGGTCGGGCGGGTGACGTCCCTTCGACCTTGCTCAGGACAGGCGCGCGCCCACCGCCGGAAAGGCTGACGGTGAAGTCCTCGTCGCGATCGACACGCGGCGCGGCGGCGAACGGCGCAGACAGTTCGCCGGGAATCTCGCTCGCCAGGACGGCGGTGATCTCGACGCCGCCCTCCACGCTGCGGTTGGACAGCACGATGGCCTCGCCGCCGAGTTCCTCCTTGAGGCGGCGCAGGGCCTCGCGGGCGGTTGGGGCGAAGTAGCGTTTGATGTTCATCACTTACCTCCGATGATCGCTGTGACTTTGATGGTGCGCGAATCCGGCACTTCGGCGTTCGCGATGACTTTCAACTGGGGCACGGCACGACGCAGGAAGCGCGACAGCAGCCAGCGAAGCTGGCCCGGCACGATCAGCACCGCGGGCAGGCCGATCTCCTCCTGGCGCTGCGCGGCGGCAGTCGTCTGGCGCATCAGCGTGTCGGCCAGGCCCGGCTCGATGCCGCTGCCGTCCGATCCGGCCGTCTGCACCGCCTGCAGCAGCACGCGTTCCAGTGTCGGGTCGAGCGCCATCACCGCCAATTCGGCATTGCCCGGATAAAGCTGCTGGACGATGGAGCGGCCCAGCGCGACACGCACCTGCGCGGTCAGCTCGACGGCGTCCTGGGTGCGCGGTGCGTGCTCGGCGATCATCTCGATGATGCTGCGCATGTCGCGCAGGGTGACGCCCTCTTCCAGCAGGTTCTGCAGCACGCGCTGCACGATGGCGAGCGGAATCTGCTTGGGCACCAGGTCCTCGATGACCTTCGGCGCATCCTTGGCGATGTGGTCGAGCAGGGCCTGGGTTTCCTGGCGGCCAAGCAACTCCGCGGCATGGCTGAGAATGACGTGATTGAGATGCGTGGCGACCACCGTGCTGGCGTCGACCACCGTGTAGCCGAGGGCATTCGCCTGGTCGCGCAGGCCGGCCTCGATCCAGACGGCGGGCAGGCCGAAGGCCGGATCCTTCGTTTGCGCGCCCGGCAGCGTGCCGGCGACGCGGCCGGGATTGATGGCGAGTAGCATGCCCGGCCAGGCCTCGCCGGCGCCGACCTCGACCCCCTTGAGCGCGATGCGGTAGCCGTTCGGTTTGAGTTCGAGATTGTCGCGGATGTGCACCGGAGCGGAGAGAAAGCCCACTTCCTGGGCGAATTTCTTGCGAAGGCCGCGAATGCGCTTGAGCAGCTCGCCATCCTGACCGCGGTCCACCAGCGGAATCAGGCGGTAACCCACTTCCAGACCAAGCACATCCACCGGCGCGACGTCAGCCCAGCTTGCCTCCTGCGATTCCGTTGGCGCGGCTGCGGCTGGGGCGACAGGCTTTTCCGCTTCGGGCTGTCGCTTGCGCTGAACCATCCAGTACGCCAGCCCTCCCGTCGCGCCCGCAAAGAGCAGGAAGACGAAGTTCGGCATGCCGGGGATCAGGCCAAGAATGCCGAGAATCCCTGCGGTCAGCATCAGTACCTGCGGATTGGAGAACACCTGGCTGGCGAACTGCTGTCCGATGTCCTCGTCGGTGGCCACGCGACTCACCACCAGGCCGGCGGCCGTGGAGATGATCAGCGCGGGAATTTGCGCCACGAGGCCGTCGCCGATGGTCAGCAGGACGTAGTTCTGCGCCGCGCGCGCCAGATCCATGTCGTGCTGCACCACGCCGATGATGAGGCCGCCGATGATATTGATGAAGAGAATCAGGATGCCGGCGACGGCGTCGCCACGCACGAATTTCGAGGCGCCGTCCATGGAACCGAAGAAGTCGGCTTCCTGGGCGATTTCGGCGCGCCGCTTGCGCGCCTCGTCCTCGCCGATCAGCCCGGCATTGAGGTCGGCGTCGATGGCCATCTGCTTGCCGGGCATGGCATCCAGGGTGAAGCGCGCCGACACCTCGGCGATGCGGCCGGCGCCCTTGGTGATGACGACGAAGTTGATCAGCACCAGGATGACGAAGACCACCAGGCCGACCGCGTAGTTGCCGCCCACCAGGAAATGGCCGAAGGCCTCGATCACCTTGCCCGCCGCGTCCGGTCCGGTGTGGCCCTCCAGCAGCACGATCCGGGTCGAGGCCACGTTGAGCGACAGGCGCAGCAGCGTGGTCACCAGCAGCACGGTCGGGAAAATCGAGAAATCCAGCGGCTTGGTGGTGTACATCGACACCAGCAGCACCATCACCGCCAGCGCGATATTGAAGGTGAAGAAAAGATCGAGCAGGACCGGCGGCAGCGGCAGCACCATCATGGACAGGATCATGATGATGAGCAGCGGCGCGCCGAGCTGGCGCAGGCTGCCGCCTGCGAACATGCCTCGCAAGGTCAGTTCACCGTTCATGGCATAACACTTTCAATATCTTTAACCCGGGTCCAGAGAAAACAATGGTGCTTTAGCCCCTGCCCTGTGCCTCGTTCTCTCCGCCCCCCCGGATCAAGTTCCGTCGGCACCGGCAGCTCGGCCGGCGCCCGCGGAGGACGGCCGCCCTGGGCTAGATAGGCGTTGAGCTGGTACACATAGGCCATCACCTCAGCCACGGCGCGGTAAAGCGCCGACGGGATGATGTCATCGAGCTCGGTGTGGGCATACAGCGCGCGCGCCAGGGGCGGCGCCTCGAGCAGCGGTACGCCGCTTTCCTTCGCGATCTCGCGGATTCTTTGCGCGATAAGGCCGCGCCCCTTGGCCACAACGCGTGGCGCCGGCATTTTCTCGTCGTAAGCCAGCGCCACGGCAAAATGCGTCGGGTTGGTGACGACCACCTGGGCCTTCGGCACGGCGGCCATCATGCGGCGGCGAGCCACTTCCCGCTGCTGGCTGCGGATGCGCGCCTTCAACTGCGGGTCGCCCTCCAGCTCTTTCATTTCCCGGCGCACCTCCTCCTTGCTCATGCGCAGCTTCTCTTGGTATTGCCAGAGCTGGAAAGGCACATCGGCAGCGACGATGAGAAACATCGAGGCGACAATGAGCAGGGCACTGAAGAGGATTGTTCGGCCGACCGAATGCAGACCGGCTTCGATCGGCTGGCCGATCAGGGCAAACAGCTGATCCTTCTCGTTCAGGACGACCCATATCACCACGCCACTGATCAGCAGGGACTTGAAGATGGCCTTCACCAGTTCGCTGATGCTGTTGATGGAGAACATGCGGCCGAACCCCTTGATCGGATCGAGCCGCGTCCAGTCGGGTGTCAGCGCCTTGCTGGATAAATTCAGGCCGCCCAGCATGAGCGGGCCGGCCAGGGCGGCCACGACCAGGACCAGCAGCAGCGGCCCAATCAGAACGAGCGCCTCCCCGGCCAGACCGGCAAAAGCCATGGCCGGGGCAGCCGGGTCGAATGCTGCTGAGCGATCAAGTGTCAGTCCGCGCCGGACGAGGTCGGCAATGTTTTGCACCATCCAGCTTCCTGTCACCCACAAAGCGCCTGCGCCGGAAATCAGGACGAGAAATGCCGACAGCTCGCGCGATTGCGGCACCTGGCCTTCTTCACGCGCCTGCTCCAGCCGTCTGGGTGATGCTGGTTCGGTTTTTTCGAGATCGGAATCTTCCGCCATGGCTTTTTCCCTATGGCGGCGATTATTGCCGCCCACGGCAATAGTTGGCGGCGGGAATAGGCGGGGATTAACCGGCTATTTCACGCATTTCCGTAATTCTTCGACAGGAAGGGACCGCCCTGAATCGGGCGGCCCGAAAGACATGCCCGAGGCGCGTCGCGCTTGCGCCGCGCCTCAAATGTGATACTGCAGCACTGCCTTGCGCATGCGCTCAGCCGTCGCGTTGAGGCGGCCTACCGTGTTCTTCGTCTCGCTGACCACGGCGACGTTCTGCTCCGTCATGATCGCCACCTGCTCGACGTTCTGCGCCAGTTGCATCATGGCCACCTGCTGCTCGTTCGATGCCAGCGAGATGTCGGTCACCATTTGCGAGGTGCGGTCCATCTCGCGGTTGATTTCCTGCAGCGCCCTGCCGCCTGACCGACTAGGCCGACGCCCTGCGCGACCTGCCCGGCGCCGGCACGCATGCCGCTCACGGCCAGTGCGGTTTCCATACGGATGTTTTCGACCATGGCGCTGATATCCTGGGTGGCGTTGCCGGTGCGCTCAGCGAGTTTGCGCACTTCGTCGGCGACCACCGCGAAACCGCGGCCCTGCTCCCCGGCGCGCGCCGCCTCGATGGCGGCATTCAGGGCAAGCAGGTTCGTCTGGTCGGCGATTTCCTTGATCACGCCCGTGATGCGGCTGATCTCCTCCGAGCGCTTGCCCAGGGACTCGACCTGCTCGGCCGATCGTCCCACCGTTTCGGCCAGCGAGCGGATGGTTTCGCTGGCGCTGGTGTTGACTTGGGCGCCGTTGCGGGAAGCGACTGAGGCTTCCTCGGCCGTGGTGCGCGTCTGCTCGGCGTTGGACGCCACTTCGCCGATCGAGACCGTCACCTCCTCGATGGCCCCGGCCTGCGCTGGGCGGCCGACGTTGCGCATGCCCTGCCTGGCAGGCTGACCTGGCCAGAAATGCCCCCCCCGCGCTCCCGCCCCGAAGCCCTGCCCGCGACTGCTCCGCCGCCGAGGTGGCGCCAGGTCCGCTCAGCGGGCCGGCCCAGGAGAACAACGCGCGCCGCCCCCCCGCCCCCCCCCGCCGCCAGCGCGGCACAAACCACGGCCCCCCCCCCCGCCCGCCCCCCTGGAGGGCGGCCGCCCGCCCCCGGACCGCCCTATTGGCAAAAGCCCTTGCTTCGGCAATGCGGCCTTCAGGCGCTAGATGAACCGCCTGGGCAGAAGACTTTCAGCATCATTGACAGGAAGATTGATTTTCATTTCTCTACTCCTATTGTGCATGCACTGATGTCGTTTCCCAGGGCTGCTCCTATTCAGGACCACGTCCCGGCTCGGCGCGTATGCGCTGCACCACTTCCTGGAGGAGGTCGACGTTGCGGTCAAGCTGCTGCATGTGGCCGGCGAGGGCCTCCAGGCGGTCGCCCAGCATGCGCGCCAGTTCCCGTGCCGCCACAACCGGGCTACCGGAGACGGCGCGCACCTGATCGATGTGGGCTTGCAGTTCGCGCAACCCTTCTTCCGATTCGTGCCGCTCCGCGATGAAGGCGGAGAGCGTGCGTTCGCGCACGCGGAAAAACTCGGCCGGGTCGTGCGACGCCAAGTCGCGCCAGGCATCGAAGTCGAAGCAGGACAAGATGGCCTCCGTCGAGTGCGGGCGCTGTTTCAGCGCACGCGCGCAAACATCACAATGTTCCCGTTTTGCATGGGGCCGATTGCATCTGCTGCAGGAGCAATTCCACGGTAGCAACCATCTTCTCCGCCTCGGCGATGGCTTGGGCGGCCGACCCGCCCAGCGCATTCATTTCCTCGGCCGCCTCCGCCTCACGACTGGCGCCTGCCGCCTCGAAAGCAGAGTTCAGGGCCAGCAGCCTGGATTGGGCGGCAAGACGCCGCACCCCTTCCAGTGCCAGCCTCAGCGCCGTGTCGTTTGCGCTGTGCGGAAAGGTGATCTCCTGCGATGGCAGATGTGACAGGCCGTTGTGCATGACGCCTCCTTGTTCTTACGCCGCCTTGACGAGCTGTTCCCCGTTGAGGAACTGCTGGCGCATCACGCCGCGGTTGTCGCCCAGGTCGCCCAACAGTTCCTTGATGTCCAGGATCAGCACGATCTGTCCGTTCGCCAGGGTGGTGACGCCCGCCACGCCCTTGGGCCGGAAGCCCTCGATCGACTTGATCACCGCATCGTCGCGGCCGGCGAAGTCGTCGATGGCGAGAATGAAGCTGGCCTCCGCGGTTTGCATCAGGACACCGTATTCCGGCGCCTTGTCCTGCGGCCAGCCGATCAGGTAATTGAGCGGGTAGACCGGCAGCACCTCGCCGCGCACCACCATGGTGGCGCGGCCGCCGACCTCCTGGACCTCGCCCGGCACGATGGGCAGGATTTCGCGCACCATCGACAGCGGGACGGCAAAGGGCTGCTCGCCCAGCTTGACGATCAGCACCGGCAGGATGGCCAGGGTCAGCGGAAGTGAAATGACGAAGGTGGTGCCCTTGCCCAGTTCCGACTTGATCTCGATGCTGCCGTTGAGTTTCTGGATATTGGTGCGCACCACGTCCATGCCGACGCCTCGGCCGGACACGTCGGAAACCTGGGGTGCCATGGAAAAGCCGGGCAGGAACACCAGGTTGTAACTCTGGCGCTCATCCATGGTATTGGCCTCTTCATTGCTGATGAGGCCCTTCTCCAGCGCCTTGGCACGCAGTTTTCGGCATTCATGCCGCGGCCGTCGTCGGCAATCAGGATGACGATGTGATCGCCTTCCTGGCTTGCCTCCAGGCGCACCTCGGACTTCTCCGCTTGCCGGCGGCGGTGCGTTCGAGCGACGACTCGATGCCATGGTCGACGGCATTGCGGATGAGATGGATGATGGGATCGGACAGATCCTCGATCATCGTCTTGTCGATCTCGGTTTCCTCGCCCGACAACACCAGCTCCACGTCCTTGCCCAGGTTGCGGGCCAGATCGCGGGCAATCCGCGGATATTTCTGGAACAGCCGGCCGATGGGCTGCATGCGCGTCTTCATGACCGCGTTCTGCAAGTCGGACACCAGCAGGTCGAGCTGGCCGACGGCGGCATCCAGCGCCTGCAGCGTCTCGGCACCCGTCATGCCGCTGAGGATCTCCGTGCGCAGGCTGGTCAGGCGGTTTTTGGTCAGGCCGATCTCGCCCGAAAGATTAAGCACCTGATCCAGACGCGAGGTGTCCACGCGGATCGAATTGTCACGAACCTTTTCGCTCTCGCGCCGCCCAACCGGCCCGCTGTAGCCGGGCTTGTCAGTGGCGCGGCGGCCGATGGCGGCCTTGATGATCGCCTCTGGCGGCTGGGGCGGCTGCGGTATGCCCTGGCCGGCTTGCATCGGCACATTCGGCTCCTTGCCGGTTACCGCTGCGTAGTAGGCATTCCAGTCAATCGCACCCTCCGGGGTGGTTTTTGCTGCAGGCGGCGGGGCGGCCGGCGTCTCTGCCGCAGCAGGTGCAGGGGCTTGTGCCGTTGCCGCTGACAGTTCCCCCGAAATGGCCTGCTTGAGCTGGGCGATCAGCGCCTCGTCGGCCGCGTGCGGCTGCACACCCTGTTCGAGGAACTGGAACATCGAGCGCACCGTTCCGGTGGCCGCCATGATCACGTCCATGGCTTCGGCCGTGATCTCCAGCTCGCCGTTGCGCAGCTTGTCGAACAGGTTCTCCGTCAGGTGGCACAAGGTGACCAGTTCGGTCGCATTGAGAAAACCGGCGCCGCCCTTGATGGTATGAAATCCGCGAAAGATCTCGTTCAGCAGGCTGCGATCGTGCGGGTTCTTCTCCAGGTCGACCAGCTTGTTGTCCACGTCGGACAGGAGGTCGGTTGCCTCGATCAGGAAATCCTGCAGCAGTTCTTCCATGCCGCCAAACTCACTCATGTCATGCCTCCCGATGGGCCGCCCCGAGGGCCCCCGGCGGGCCCCCCGCCCCCCCCCTTTGATCCTGGTGGGCGTGGGGCCTGCTTTCCAAAGTCAGCCGCTGCAATACGGCGATTAGAAACCGAGGCTCTCCAGCAGATCATCGACCTGCTCCTGGTTGGTGACGACATCGCTGCGGCCCTGGGCGTTCATCACCGGCCCGTTCAGCAGGCCGTCCGACTTCTCGGTCTTCATTTCCTCGGGCATGGCCTCGATCAGCACCTGCAGCAACTCGCTTTCCATGCTCTGCGCCAGATCGACGATTTTCTTGATGACCTGGCCGGTAAGGTCCTGGAAGTCCTGCGCCATCATGATTTCCATGAGCTGCGCATTGGTGGCTTCGGTCTGTTGCGGCACGTCACCGAGGAAGGCCCGCGTGTCGGCGGACAGCGCCTTGAATTCATCCACCGACAGATCGCCGTCGTAAAGGCGGTCCCAGCGACCCGACAGCGCGGCAGCCTGCCCCTGCAACTTGTCCTGGATCGGCCTGGCCACGTCGGTGGCGTTGAGCACCCGGCTGGCCGCCTGCTCGGTGAGCTGGGCCACATAGGCCAGGCGCTGCTTGGCGTCCGGAATCGCCTTCGCCGCCTCTTCCAGTGCGCGGTCGTAGCCGAGCTGGCGCAACGTGTCGTGCAACTGCCGGGTCATGTGGCCGATGCGCTGGAAAACATTGTCGCCCGCGTGCGGCGCATCCCCCTCCTCGCTGCCGTTGGCCGCAGGCGGGGCGGGCTGCGCCGCCTCACTGGCCACGCTGTCGAACAGGGCCTCCAGTTCGAGCGAATCGCCCACTGTGGCGGTGCTGCCCACGACGGCCACGTGCCTTTCCCTGGGCGCGGCAGGGGCTGTCCGGGGCAGCGTCTGTCCGGCCATGTTGTCGAACAGGGCCTGGAGGTCGGCAGAATCGCCGGATTCGTCGAACTTGAACCGCTTGGTCATTTTTGATCTCCCGTTACGTCAGGTGCGTCGCCCTCAGGCAGCCTCACGCTCCAGCTTCTCGAATATCTTGTTGAGCTTCTCGCCCATCGTTCCCGCCGTGAAGGGCTTGACGATGTAGCCGCTGGCACCGGCCTGCGCGGCGGCGATGATGTTCTCCTTTTTCGCCTCGGCGGTGATCATCAGCACCGGCAGGTGTTTCAGCTGCGGGTTGGCGCGGATCTGCTGCAGCAGCGTCAGACCGTCCATGTTGGGCATGTTCCAGTCGGTGACGACGAAGTCGAATGGCTCGCTGGTGAGCTTGCCAAGGGCGATGGCGCCGTCCTCGGCCTCGTCGACGTTGAGGAAGCCCAGCTCCTTCAACAGGTTCCGAACGATGCGCCGCATGGTCGAGAAATCGTCCACGACGAGGAATTTCATTTTCATATCAGGCATGGTTCCACTCCTATCACTGCTGTTACCCCTGGCGCGCCGACGCCTTGCTCAAAAGCGGGCGCAGCGTATCCGCCAGAATTTCCGCATCGAACTTCGCCACGTAGGCATCCACGCCAACGCTCTTGCCCATGGCGCGATTGGCCTCGGAAGAAAGCGAGGAATGCATGACCACCGGGATGCCGTTGAAGCGCGCATCGCTCTTGATGTGGCGCGTCAGCACGTAGCCGTCCATTTCCGGCATTTCCGCGTCCACCAGGATGATGTCCAGCTCGTCGGCCAGGTTGCCGCCCGTCTGCTGGGCATGCGCGGCCATGCCGGACAGACGCGTCCAGGCTTCCAGGCCGTTGAGGGCGTGTTTGTGCTTGATGCCGAGCTGATCCAGCACTTCCGTGATCTTCTTGCGCGCCACGGCCGAATCGTCGACGAAGAAGATGTGATGCTCGATATCGTCCTGCACCGGCTCGACGTTGACCACCGGCGGCTCGCCGAAGGTCGAGGCCATGATCTGCTCGACATCGAGGATGGACACCAGCCGGCCAGCCTGGCCGGCGCCCGAATCGGGTGGCAGCTCGGTAATGGCGGTGATGAAGCTCTGGGTGGTCGACACCAGGCCATCGGGTGCGCGCACCCTGTCCCACTCGACGCGGATGATGCGATCGACGTCGCTCACCAGGAAGCCCAGGGTGCGCTTGTTGTATTCGGTCACCATCATGGTGCCGCCCCGCTCCTGCGGGACGCCGGGAAGATCGAGCACGCGGCCCAGCGCCACCACCGGAATGACGTTACCGCGCAGGGAAATCAGGCCCTCCACGCCGGGCGGCATGCTCGGCGTGCGGGTGATCATCGGCGTGCGCGTGACCTCGCGCACCTTGAAGACATTGATGCCGAAGGTCTCGCTCGTACCCAGCGAAAAGAGCAGGATCTCCATGCGGTTGGAGCCTGCCAGCTTGGTGCGGGCATCCACGCTTTCCAGCAAGGCGTTGTCGGTGCGGTCCATTTTTCTCTCCGGTTCCGGTTCAGGCCGCCGCCCGGACGGGCGTCTGCGTCAGTAGGCGGGTGATGCTTGCCGCGAGTTGCTGCGGCTCGAACTTCGATACGTATTCATCCACGCCGACAGACTTGCCCAATTGCTGGTTCGACATGCCCGACAGCGAGGAATGCATCAGCACCGGAATGCCGGCGAAGCGCGGGTCGCTCTTGATCTGCTTGGTCAGCATGTAGCCGTCGGTCTCCGGCATCTCGATGTCGGTCAGCACCAGGCTCACCACCTCGCGCACCGGCCGGCCCTGCGACTCGGCATAGCGCGCCAGCTTCTGCAGTTCTTCCCAGGCCTGGCGGCCGTTGATGGCGGCGACGAAATTAACGCCCATGCGCTCCAGCGTCATCTGCACCTGCTTGCGCGCCACCGAGGAATCGTCGGCAAACAGCACCGTCGCGTCGCTGCGGTCGATCGGCTTGATTTCCTTGAAAATGATGTCGTCGTCGAAGTGCGAGGTCTCCGAGAGCACTCTTTCGACATCCAGCAGCATGACCAGCCGCCCGTCCGGCAATTCGGTGATGGCCGTCACCAGGCCGCCCATGCGCGCCGTCAGCATTTCCGGCGGCACCTTCATCTGCGCCCAGTCCAGGCGCAGGATGGTATCCACCGCCTCGACCAGGAAGCCCTGCGTGTGGCCGTTGTATTCGGTGACGATCATGATCTCGCGCGGCTGATCGGAATCGACATGGGCGTAGTGGCTCAGATCCACCACCGGCACCAGCACCCCGCGCAGGCTGACCATGCCCATCACCGCATCCGGCATCTCCGGCGCGGCGGTAATGGGCGGCGTACGCATCACCTCGCGCACCTTGAACACGTTAATGCCGAAGGTTTCCTTGCGGCCCGTGCGGCTGTCGGTGCCAAGCGAGAACAGCAGCAGCTCGAGCTTGTTGGTGCCGGCCAGTTTGGTGCGCGCATCGATGTTTTTCATCAGATCGGACATTTTTCAACCCCTTAATGGCGCAATGCTTGAGTGGCGGCCGGGAGGCTATCCCCGGATGATGGTTAACCTATCGGCCGCCTGCGGCAGGACTTGAGGCCTTCACACCCTGAACACCGCCACCGCCTGACGGGTGCTGGCGGCGAGCTGTTCGAGCTGATGAGCCGTGTCGGCGGCTTCGCGCGTCGCCGCGCTGTTCTCCTCCGACATCTGGGCGATCTTCTCCACGTTGGAGGCAATCTCGTTGCTGGCCACGCTTTGTTCCTTGAGGGCGTTGGAGATGTCGGTCACCGCCGCCACCACGCGCTGGGCACCGTCGCTGATGCCCACCATGGAGTCGCTTGCCTTCTGCGCCAAGCCAACGCCGTCCTCCACCCGCGTCACCGCCTGCTGCATGGTGCCCACCGCCGCCTGGGCGCTGGACTGCACTTCGACGATCATGCCGCTGATCTCGGTAGTGGCCTGGGCGGTGCGCTCGGCGAGCTTCCTCACCTCGTCGGCCACCACAGCAAAGCCGCGCCCCTGCTCACCGGCGCGCGCCGCCTCGATGGCGGCGTTGAGCGCCAACAAATTGGTCTGCTCGGCCACATCCTTGATCACCTGCACAATGCCCGAGATCCTTTGCGAACTCTCGCCCATCGCCTGGATCGTGCCGGCAGCTTCGCCGACCGTCAGCGAGATACGCTTCATCTCGGCCACCGTGTCCTGAATGATGTTATTGCCGGCCTGCGACTGCTCGCCGGTCTCGGCAGTAACGCTGTGCGCTTCGCGCGCGCTGTCGGAGACGTGGTTGACAGAGACTGTCAGCTCTTCTACCGCCGCCGCCATCGAGGAGGCGGCTTCGGACTGGTGCGCCGTGGCGCTTGCCACTTGCGTCGAGGTGGAGGCTAGCTGCTGCGCCGCCGCTGCGACGCCCTCTGCATTGGCCTTCAACTCGGTCACCATCTGGCGCAGGCTGGCCTGCATCTTCTGCATGGCCGCCATCAGGCTTGCGCTGTCGCCCGCCTTGACCGGCACATCCCTGCTCAGGTCGCCCTGGGCGATCCGCTCGACAGCCACCTTGGCTTCGTCGGGTTCGCCACCGAGCGGGCCGGTGACTGCCCGGATGATCCAGGTAGCGACGATGGCGGCAGCCAGCACCGCGATGACCAGGAAGGTAATCATCAGATTGCGGGCGCCGGCATAGGTTGCGCTGCCGGCCTCTCCGGTCGCTTCGAGGATTTTGCTCTGAAACGCGATCAGCTTGTTAACCGCGTTCAGGAGCAAGTCGAGATTCCCCACCACCTCACCCGTCATGAGCTTCGCGGCCTCGGCATCCTTGCCGGCGTCAAGTAGTGCACCCACCTTCTGGAAGGCGGCGACATACGCCTTGCGCTTCTCCCTGATGTCGGCCAGCATGGCCTTGCCTTCGGGTTTGTAGAGTGACTTGTCGAGTTCTTCAAGCTTCGCCGTAATGGTCTGGACATTGGCGGCAATGCGTTGCCTGACCGGACCGCGCTCCTGCACGTGGAGCAGCAGGTAGGATTCGCGCGCATTGGCGTTCATCAGGTCGATGGCATCATTGGCCAGCACGGTCTTTTTCCAGTCCGTGGTGACGATGCGATCCATCATGTCGTTTACCGCGCCAAGCCGCGTCAGGCCAAGCACGATGGCCACGAACAGCAAGGCAGAGAGCAGGCCGAACCCGAGGGCCAGGCGCTTTGCAACCGTGAGTTTCCCGAACATGTCATTTCCTTTCTTGTCGATAAGCCGCAAGCTAGCCCACCCTGCCCATTCCCATAGGAAAGGCATGGCAATTAGCGATGCAGGCGGGTGTCTGGGCCTGGAATTACGTGAGGACTGGACGGTTTCGGCTCGGGGGATGGATACTTGCCCGCGCGGTCAACCGTTCGTATTTGAAGTATCGACCGGGGGGCGGAATTCTTTAGGGGATATTCCAAAAGTTTTTCCCCGGTTGCTTGCAGGGGGGTGCCCCGCCGTACTCCGGGGGCTGACTTTCAATTGCTGACTTCGTTCTCCGGCGCGACGCCCAGCGTGAAGTAAAACGTCGCGCCACCATCGGGCACGCCCTCGGCCCAGATGCGGCCGCCGTGTTGCCCGATGATGCGCCGCACCATGGCCAGGCCGATGCCATTGCCCTCGAACGCCAGCGGCGCATGCAGGCGCTGGAAGGCGCCGAAAAGCTTGCCGGCGTATTTCATGTCGAAGCCAGCGCCATTGTCGCGCAAGATATACACCCGTTCCCCATTCTCCTCGCGGCTGGCGAAGTGGATGCGCGCGGGCTCCTTGCCGGCCGTGAATTTCCAGGCGTTACCGAGCAGGTTTTCCAGCACGGCACGCATCAGGACGGGGTCGCCGCAGGCCGCAAGACACTCCTGCACCACGCGCTCGACCTGCCGCTGCGGCGCGGCCACGGCCAGTTCATCGAGGATGGAATGCGCCATGGCGCCGAGATCGAGCCGCTCGACCTTGATTTCGCTGCGCGCCACGCGCGCGAGGTCGAGCATATCGTCGATCAGGCTGCCCATGCGCACGCTGGCCTGACGGATACGCGCCATGTACTCGATGGATTCGGTTTTGTCGCAGCCCTGGCAGTTCTCGGCCATCAGGCTGGCGAAGCCGTTGATGCCGCGCAGCGGCGCGCGCAGGTCGTGGGAGACCGAGTAGCTGAAGGCCTCCAGCTCGCGGTTCGACTCTGTCAGCCGCCGCGTGCGCTCGGCGACTCGCCGCTCCAGCTCGGCATTGCGATCCGTCATGGCTGCTTCGGCCTGCTTGCGCGCGGTGATGTCCTGCTTGATGGCGACGAAATGGGTGATGCGTCCCTGCTCATCCTTCAGCGGCGCAATGCGGGTGTCCTCCCAGAACAGATCGCATGTTTTGCCCATGTTGAGCAGCTCGCCATGCCATTCCTTGCCGGAACGCAGCTGCTGCCACATTCCGGTGAAGACCTCCCGTGACATTTGCCCCGATTGCAGGATCCTTGGATTGCGGCCGACAGCCTCTTCCGGCGCATAGCCGGTGATTTCCGTGAATTTTGGATTGACGTATTCGATCGTCCCGTCCGCGTCCGTAATCAACACCGTCACCGGGCTTTGCTCGACTGCCAGGGAAAATTTGGCGAGCGCCTGCTGCCGCTTTTCAAGCTCAATGGCGTCGGTGGCCAGCACTTCCATGTCGCGCTCGATCGTGTCGGCCAAAGTGTCGAAGGCCGCGGCCAACTGGCCGATCTCGTCGTAGGAGCGGAAGCCGCTGCGCAGTGCGCGATTCCCCGCGGAGAAATCGCGGCTTACGGTCGCCAGTTTACGCAGGGGATGGACGACGCGCCTGCGGATGATCAGCAGCACTGCAGCGAGGATGGTCAGGTCGAGCAGTCCCAGCCGCAGCAGGATGCCCATGAAGTGGCTTTCGGCATCCTGCGCCTCCAGCGTGAGGGCGGCGGCAATGGCATCGGCCGTGCCGAGGACGTTCGCCCCCTCCGCATGCATGGCGTTCATGTGCTCACCAACATCCCGGCCCTGCTCCAGGCCATCCAAGGCCAGCCAAACCTTCCGGCGCAGGTTGTCGCCCGCCAGCCGCAGCGCGGCGATATCCATCCTGAGGCTGTCCGGCAGGCCTTTGACCTCGATGCCCTGCGCGACGCCGCCGGTTTCCAGGGCGGAAATGGCGGCCTCCAGCCGGACAACCCGGGCATCGGCGACGGTACGGTCTTGCGTGAAGCCCTGCCCGAACCGCGCCACGTCGAGCTGGATGCCCTGGCTGAGCCAGCGCACGCTGCCGCTGACATTGACTAGCGCGGTCATGCCCTGCATTTTCAACAGGGTCGCTCCGACGGCCAGCCAGTTGGCCACGCCGGTCGCTGCCAGGACAACGAAGACCAGAAGGATTTTCTTGCCGAGGGTCGGCCGCAGCAGCCGGCATAGCCACACCCGGCCGGCACCGGCGTGACTCAGCTCGGAACAATCCTGCGCGTACAAACCAATCATCAAGACCACCTCGCTGCGAGCGGCTGGGCCCGCATTTGAATGATGGCCTGCTGTTTCAGGGCAGGGTGAATGTGTATTGCCTGACTAACTAGATACGTTTCGCGGGCTGGTGCGGGGCGCCGCGAACACGTCAGAAGGAAAACGCCAACAACCACAATCTTGCCGCAGTCGTTGTATATTCAGGGAAACGCTACCTTATCTTTAAATTTTTTTCGGGTCAATCAAATGCCCTGCCATTACCGCCAGCGCCTGAAATCCGCAGGAAGCCATGGTTCAGGTGCGAAAACCCTGCACGGTGAGGCTCAACTCGCGGGAAAGCTGTTCCAGCTGTGCAGCTTGCCGATTCACCCCCTCAACGGCCTGGGAATTCTCGCTGACCATCTCGGCAATGTGCTCGACGTTCTCCGTGATGCCCTGGCTGGCAATGCCCTGTTCCTTGACCGATGCGGTGATTTCCGCCATGCCTTCGCTGGTGCGCGCGACTGAACTGCTGGCCTCGGAGAGGACGATCGCCACCGTTTCCATGTTGTCCTGACCGGCCCTGAGCGATTCACGGCCGCGGCGAATGGCGCCTTCCACATCCGCTGACTTGGCGCCCAGCGCGCGCGTCACCTCGTCGATCTGCGCGGCGGACTTGGCGGACTTCTCGGCCAGTTTGCGCACTTCGTCGGCGACTACGGCAAAGCCGCGGCCCTGCTCGCCGGCGCGCGCCGCCTCGATGGCGGCATTCAGGGCCAGCATGTTGGTCTGCTCGGCGATGTCCTTCACCTGGCGCGTCATTTCCATGATCGACCGGGTGTTGGCGATGAAGGTGTCCACATTGCGCTCGATGTCGGTCACCGCCTCCTCGATCAAGTCGATCTCGCCGATCATGCTGGACAGGCTTTCATTGCCTTCCGCCGTCTTGTGGCGGGCCGACGCGGACAGTTCGCCCGCCTCACTGGCGTTGTCCGGCCACGCGCTGCACACTGGCATTGACCTGCTCCACGGCACTCACCACCGAGGCGGTGGCCTCGCTCTGCGCCTGCGAGCTCTCGCTGATGCGGCGGGTCGTCCCGGCCAGGCTGACCGCGGCCTGTTCCAGATGGCCGGCGCTGTCCTGCACGCGCCGGATGACGCCGCCCATGGCGTTCGCCACGGTATCGAAGGCCTCGCCAATATCGCGAAATTTCGTCCTGCGAAGGCAGCGCCACCCGCGCCGTCAGGTCACCCGAAGCGAGGCGCTGGCCACCTTCGATGACCTTGCGCACCGCGCCCTGCATCGACAGGTAGGCACCCAACAGCAGATAGCCGGTCAAGGACAGACAGACGGCCGTCAGCGTCAGCCTTACGCCGGCCACTTCGCCGCTGAACAGGAGATAGGCCATCACGCTGCCGCCGGCGATGCCCGTAACGATGAACTTGGTCCGCAGGCGCAGCCCCTCCATGAAGGTGACCGATGGACGCAGTACCGCAGAAATGATGTCTTGCATGATGCTCCCCTTATGTACCGATCCCTTCGTTCCCGCCTCAGCGAAGGGCGGCTGCTTTCATTCCGTTCGATAACCGAGGCGGAAGCCGCCCCAATGCCTGCCCTGCACGTAGATCGGCACCGACAGGTCGTGCATGACCTCTCCGGTATCGCGCCGGTAGGTCTGCAGCAGGAAGGCCTGCTCATGTGCACCGCATTTCTTGCCGACCGGATCGTTGAAAATGCGCTTGGTGCGGTTATTGGCCATGTCCACTTTCTCGTCGCCGGTCAGCGGTTGCGTGAAGCGCTTGTTGTGCGTCGGGAAATAGCCGTTGGTGTCCACCGCGCCGGCATAAGCCACCTCGGCAATACCTTCCAGGATCGGCTCCTGCACCGGCGGGAAGAGCCTGTCAGTGAGCGTGTCGAACTTGCTGGTGAACTTCTGCGGCTTGGTGTTGGGAATCGGCACGTAGTTGTGGTCGAACAGGTCGTCGAGTCTGATCTGTCCGCCCTTCACCGCATCCTCCAGCACGCGGCCGATGTCCTTCGCGGCCTTCTGAGCGATAGCTGGCATGCGGCCATGCACCGCCATCGCCTGCTCGCCGCGGTCGCCCAGCTTGAAGACGTTGCCGACTTCCTTCAGGTTCAATGCCAGGGTGTCAAGCAGTCCGGCTTCCTGCAAGGTGCGGCTGGCGGTGGCAGTGTTGTCCTCGGCCATCTTCAGGATGTCCTGCACATGCCCCGTGATGTTCTGGCCGTTCGCGCTCTGCTGCTGGATGGCGCTGGCAATAGCCTCGATCTTTTCCATCGTCTCCTGAGCGCCGATGTTGATCTGCTGCAGCGACTCCGCTGCCTGGCGGGCGAGATCGGCACCGGAGCGCGCCTGGGTACTGCCCTGCTGGATGCTGTGGATGGCCGTCTGCGTCTCGCTCTGGATAGCGCCAATCATGGCGCCGATCTCGCCGGTAGCGGCAGTCGTGCGCTCGGCGAGCTTGCGTACCTCGTCGGCAACAACGGCGAAGCCGCGGCCCTGCTCGCCGGCGCGCGCCGCCTCGATGGCGGCATTGAGCGCCAGCAGATTGGTCTGGTCGGCGATGTCGTGAATCGTGCGCACAATGCCGGAAATCGCCTGGGAGCGTTCGCCCAGCGCCGCCACCACCTGCGCCGACTGCTCGACCGACTTGGCGATGCGCTCGATCTCCGATGAGGCGCGATCCACGATGTCGGCGCCCTTCTTGGAGAGTTCACGCGCCGAGTGGGCGTTGGCCGCCGTCAGTTCCGCGTTCTCGGCCACCTGGTTGATGCCAACATTCATCTCCTCCATGGCATGCATGGTGGCTTCAGCCGCGGTGTGCTGCTGATCGGAGCCCCCCGCCACCCGCTTCGCTTCCTGGATGAGGGTCTCGGCCCCGTCGGCCACCTGCTTCGAGTCGTAGCAGACCTTGCCGATGATGCCCTGGAAGCTTTCCATCAGATCGTTGAAGGCCTTGGCCGTAGCGACGGTGGCCGCACTGCCGGCCAGCGGTGAACGACGCGACAGGTCACCGTCGCTGCGGGTCGCCTGGATTGTCCGCCGCAGATCCGAAAGCGGGTCAAGCAGGGTTCGCCGCAATACGAAAAAGGGAATCATGCCCGCCGCCAGGCCGGCGTAAGGTGATGGACGCCAGGTCCCAGCCCAGGCTGCCCCGGACAAATTCGTTGCCAGCATTCCGCCACCCGCCACGGCAATGCCGAGCAGGACAAGCCCCAACAGGATGCGCGCCGTCGTGCCAGTGTGATTCATGACCATGCTCCTTTCCTGCGGCTGGCGGATTCAGGGCCCGGCCGCGCTGGCCTGCTGCCGCTACGCCCGCTGGCCTTCTGCCTGCCGGTGGTCGCGGCTATATGGGAAGGTTTACGGCCGGAATACGCGGAGCTTTAGGGCCCGCCAATAGCCAAAGGAATAGAAATACATGGCTGCGGATCAGGTGTTGCGTACGGTCGTGTAAAGCCTGGACATCAGCCGGGCGCCAATCGCGGCCAAAGGCAGCACTTCATCCACCGCCTTCAGGGCAATGGCTTCGCGCGGCATGCCGAAAACGACACAGGATGCCTGGTCCTGGCCGATGTTCCAGGCGCCAGCGCGTTTCATGGCCAGCATGCCGGCCGCGCCGTCCTTGCCCATGCCGGTCAGGATGGCCCCGACAGCATGGCGGCCGGCGCAGGCGGCCGCCGAATGAAAGAGCACGTCCACCGAGGGTCGATGGTGATTGACCGGCTCGGACCGGGACAGTTCGGTGACATAGCCCACGCCGCTTTTCCTCGCCAGCAGGTGGGAGTGCCCGGGCGCCACGTAGGCGGTGCCCGGTTGCACGCGTTCGCCGTGCCCAGCCTCCTTGACTTGGATCCGGCACAGGCTGTCCAGGCGCTTGGCAAAAGAGCCGGTAAAACGACTCAGGCATATGCTGCACGATAAGTATGCCCGGGGTGTTCTCCGGCAGGGTGACCAGCACCGCCTTGAGCGCTTCCGTGCCACCGGTGGAGGCACCGATCACGATCAAGTCCTCCGGCGCCGGGCGCCAG
>JADJBM010000018.1 GCA_016703785.1 Betaproteobacteria bacterium | reverse complement strand
GCTGCGCGAGGCGTACGAACTGGCGCAATCGGCGGACGCCCGCTGGCGCGCGCCGTGGCGGGAGGTCGGGCTGTCGATCAATCCCAACGGGCCGCTGGTGCAGGCTTTGCGGTGCAACGGCGACAACGGGCTGAGACCGGGCGCAAGCTCGTCATGGATTCTCTACGGCCCGCGCATCCCTACTGGCGGCGGCGCGCTGAGTTGGCAAGCACCTTCCGTAATATTGACCGCACGAGTTTCATGCGGCGCGAGGCGGCTGTGCGGGCGGTGCAGTCAGGGGCGAAGGAATGCCTGGTGCGCCTGGCGTATGCGCCGAACACGCCCGTGCCGCTCGACATCCACTACGAGATGTCCGGGAGGGGAGAGCGGCAGCGGCCGGAGTTCTTCGAGCACGCGGCGATGGTTGAACGGTATCCGGCGAAACTGATCAGCGCGAGGCTGGGGCAGGGCGCGCATTTCTGGGACAGGTTGCTGCCGTGGAATGGCATAAAGGTTGAGGGTAGGGAATGAGGGTGAAAATGGATCAAGTTGAGTTTTAGGACAATAATTTCCACAACATAGAAGCTAATCAAATGAATTGGTCGTGGTAGTTCATAGGTCACGCCACGCTATCCATCTCGCCGCCCACGCCTCCCCTGCCGCGCCGTCACGCAGTTAATTCTTCGGGAAGTTCGAGGAGATCGTCGTCAAGATCCAGAACTATTCCTTGCCGCATTCCAAATTGCCGCCAATACGCCTCAGCAGCGCCATCGGGTTAGTCCCTAGAAAAATAAGGATCGAGATGAATATCGCCAACTTCATAGAAGAGCGAGAACGCATTGCGCCCAGCTCCAATGCTCAAAATTTCCTGATCAGACAAACAGGTTATTTGCTTTCTTAACTCACGTGCAAATCTCTTTCGACGAGTAATGCTGATTTTCTTCATAGCTTCTCTTTTTTTAACAAAATAGCCGATATAAAGAAGGAAATCTTGAGTAAACCCTTCCATCTATGGGGGGGAATGGCGCGGAAAAGGCTTTTTCGTTTGCATTTAGTAGGCTCACGCCCTGAGACTGCCCCCTGCAACAATGGGCCATCCGCGACAAACAGGAGGCCCGAATGACCGAACTGCGTCTGACCAAACATGCCCACGCCAGCAAACTCCGGGCACGAGCCGCGCGATACACAAGTGGCCGAGCCGGTCAAGGCGAGGCGGTTCGCTGGAATGACCTTGCCTGACGTGTCCGGGGAGCCGGCACCGGCCGGTCCCCTTCCTCGATTTCGTTGGCGTATTGCACCGTCCCTGTGCCTGGAGGCGGAGCATTTCTGCCGGCGGCCGCTGTTCGAGGAAGTGATGCGGCAAAGTTCGGCGGTACGCATCGTCATTTCTTGGGCTGGCGCCACCACTTCGCCATCGAGCGGCTGCGCCCGAGCTTTTCCGGGGACATCGCGGAGCGGATCGACGACACTACCCCGCTCTGGGTGCCGGGCGGGCCGGCGAATCGTTTCCAGGAGATCATGGCTTTCGTCTGCTCCCGAGGCCTGGACGAGGCAGGCTGGCTGGCGCTCGACGACTCGGCCTTCGGCGAGTTTTCCCCGGGGCTGCGCCAACCTGGTATAGTGACGGCCGCTTCTGGCCTGACCGAGGACGTGGCGATGCGGCTTGCAGGACGGCTGGCCCCGATGAGCGGGGAAGTGGGCGGCAACGCTCCGGCCCATCCGGCCTCATCCGGCAAGCCCTCACGCTGCTGGATCAACTTTCATCAACTGCCCATGTGACTCCCATGAAAAGAACCCCTTGGATTGCTGACTATCGCGACGGTGGCGCTGGCTCCGGCCGCCGCCCTGGCCCAGGACGACAGCGAGCGCATCTTCCGCAAGGCCCAGGCCTACACGGTGCGCGTCAAGACTTCGGTGCCGGTGCCGTTCGCGGGCGACAAGCGCGGCACCCTCATCGGGGCCGGCTTCGTCGTCGATGCGAAGCGGGGATGGATCATGACCAACGCCCACGTGGTTTCCCGCTCGCCGGCCAAGGTGCAGGTCGCCTTCCATGGCCAGGAGTTCGGCCCGGCGCGCCAGATTCGTCGATCCATTCTGGACCTCCGCCGTCATCGAGGCGCGGCGGAAGAGTTTGCCGCAGGCTGGCCGCGGCCGAGCTCGAATGCCAGGGACCGAGCCCGGCCATGGGCCATCCGGTCGCGCCTACCCGGCCATCCCTGGCGCTTCTACTACACCGGCACGCGCGGGATCGTCTCTGGCGTGACGAGCAAGTACCGCACCGAGTACCTCCAGACCGACGCGCCCGTCGACCGCGGCAACTCGGGCGGCCCGCTGATCAGCCTGACGAGTGGGAAGATCGTCGGCATCAACACCGCCGCGATGAAGGAGCCCAAGTCGAAGAACACCAGCTTCGCCGTTTCCCCAGTAGAAGCGGCCTGCCGCGTGCTGAGCTGCTCCAGGCAGGACGCGATCCCTCGCCGCCGCAGCTTCCCCTTGTCTTCTTCCGCAATCTCGACGGCGAGCGCACGGTGAAGGTTGCCCGAAGCCTTCTGCCCGGGCAGGAGCTTCCCTTACGGGCGGACAGATCATCAAAGACAGTGGAGGGGGCATGCCGGGGCGGGTATCCAACCCGACCAGCTCAATCCCTTCACCTCGCGCGGGCGCCTGAGGCGGTCACCCTGACGGTGGAGGAGAACGGCGCCGAGCGACGCATCAGCGGACACCTGTCTCCCACGGCTAGCACACTGAGCCGGAATGGCGTTTTTCGTGTCAGGCGTCCTGTTCGCCTTGCGAGACACCTTCCAGCGAAGTGGCCGACATCGCCTTCCCGAGATCGAGGTGCCTTATGTCGAGGACGGCTCGACCGGCCAGGCGATCGAGATCGAGGCCATGGTTTTTCCTGGAGCAGGTCGACGGCAACAGGGTGGTGAAAAGCCTTATGATCTGGCGGATCACCCCCAGCCGGCGCCGCGCGGGAGCCAAGCGCCCTGCGCTACTCACCTTGCGCAGGCTACACAGGAGGATATCGGCATGTCCAGCATCGAGGGGGGACCCTGCAAAGTCGAGGGCCTGCGCTGGATCGGGGAAAGCCGTAGATTGTCCTGAAGTTCGGAAGACCGCATGCTGGCAGCTTCGATCGGGCCGTCGGGATTCAGGTAGTGCAGGGCGTGCTCGACCCTCCGGCAGGCGGTGATGCTCCAGGTTGACGGCAAGAAAGCCCTGGGACTGGCATCAAAAGCGGTTGTAGCCGGCCCATCCCTGTCCTCTCAATCGCATACCTCGAGCCTTGATATTCCATTTGGTTCAGGCAAGGATGCGCTGCATGCGGGAGTTGTTCCCATCATTATTGGGCAAGAGGAGGCGGTGATGTCACGAAATCCAAAACCGCGAGACGGAATTTATTCCGGCAGTCCACACGAATGCCGCGTGCCCGCGTTTCATGGAGCACCATCTCGGGGCCCCTGACGCTCGTGGCTATCGCCACCGACCTGCCGCTAAATCGCGCTGAGATTCAGATGGACGGTCTTGGCGATCATCCAATCGACCAATTTTCCGAGGAGTGCGCAGCTCATCTCAACGGTCTTCTCTTCGGTGATCATGCGGAGGGCACAATGCAGCTCTGTCAGCTTGTGAAGGCAAAGACTCAGAATGGAAAATTGCTCTATATCATCGTTCTTCTCGATCCGAGCCAGAAGTTCTCGGTTCTTATGTCTGGCACGGCGTTTCCTGTGGGCACGTTGTTCCCGACCGCGTGCAAAGCTGTAGATGCCGCGGTGCGGGCGTTACACTCCGTCTGCGGTTTGGAGGACCCCATTGTCCAGTTGCAGTCTGAACCCAAAGAAGAATTCATCTCGAACGTCGACATGCAACAGATCTTGGCCCAACCCGGTTCACCGGACCAGCAATAGTCGGCTTCGCCGCATGTTGCCGGTCCGGCGACCACCGTCATTCGACGTAACGAACCAAGGAAACGCATTTTGTCCGAATCCGATGCCCTGGCATGAAGCATTTGAGCGATTGACCAAATACGCTCAATTGCATCCGTGCGTTTCTCCGTCACCGCCAAAGCCACTCATCCTTGCCGGGTGGGCTTACAGTAACGATGTCGAGAAAATGCAAAGATGGGAAGAGACGGTTGCATGGGCAGCAATAAATGGATGTACTAACCTTGTGTCTGAATTCCTGATTCGGACTTTTATTTTGTAGAGAAACCCGCCAGCTATGAGGTCGGCCCATTGGGTGGTCCAATGTATCGCTCGTGGGACTTTGGAGCAAAAAGCCCCCCCCCCGCTGATCAGCTAACGCAATCGATGGACATCTTGTTTTCTCGCTGGGCCGAGATCGTAGGTAATGAACTCGCGAACGTTACGCGCCCGTTGTTATTCACTGGAGAAAAAGCACGCCGTCTCCTTATTCTCGCCAATGCCACTTCTACTCCGCCATGGGGAAGCTGGTCACTTTCAACGCAAGAATCGAAACGACGAACCTTCTCTCATTTTCGGGCAGCTATTAACGAGGCAATTGCTCCGCATGAAGTTGACCACATTGATTTCACATTCACAGACAACCCTGTTCAGTAGCTCCAGGGGCGAGCCAAGAAACGGCGCCCTGAGGGAGCTGACGTAAGGAGACAATCGTTGGCAGAGACTGGAGAGTTCATTTTCATCATGGTCCGACCCGCCCAGTGACGCTGAGCACGAGCGCTGTGAACGAGTCATTCGCGCAATCCGCACAGCGGTCGCCAACAGTTCGAAACTTCAGACAAGAAAAATCTTGGTGTTTACCCAAGGATCGTTCCGGAATCGCGTCAACGTTCGTCAGGAGAGCGATGTCGACGTGGGGTGATGCTCTATGATTATTTTCTTGCACGGTATCCTGAAAGCAAGAGAAACGTAGACTTCGGGAATTCTGACGCGAACTACTCCTTCATTCAATTTAAGAACGAGCTTGAAGAGGCACTTGTGGGCCACTTCGGCCGGGCTGCAGTAAAGAGAGGCAACAAGGCCTTTGACATTAAGGCGTCGGCATCACACATCGAAGCTGATGTAGTTCCACTTTTCGAGTTTCGTCGGTACTGGGATGATGGTAGCTACCGCGCTGGAGTGGCGCTTCTCCCGGACAATGGCCTGTTTTTCGCATCGAGAACTATCCTGAGCGTTTGGTTGAATATTGGCCACCGACACCGCTTCACTACGAGAACGGGGTCGCAAAGAACGATCGGGACGAGCCGTAGATTCAAAGGAATGGTTCGCATCTTGAAGAAGCTACGAATCGAGTTAGAGGCCGTGGGAAATACTGCAGCACGCCATCCCAGGCTATCTGGTGGAATGTCTCGTCTGGAACGCACCGAACTGGTGCTTCGACCGGGATAAGTGAAGACCGTGTTCAGTCAGTGTTGCGATACCTATGGCAGAACACTAGGGACAGCGCACTATGACAAGTGGTGCGAGGTTGATGACATTAAGTACTTATTCCACCTTTTCCAGCCATGGACTCGGGAGAGGGCTATGCTTTCATCAACGCTGCATGGGACTACGTTGGGGTAAAGCCGGTATGAGGCTCGAAAGGCTGCATATCACCGTATTCGTCTATCATCGCCGCATTCATCTGGTTCATTGTCTGTTGTGTCAAGGTACGCTGGTTACCTGGGCGCATATAGCCAGCCTTTCAGCATCGTGGTTAGTTCCTAGTTGCTCTTGGCCTTCTCTTTGAGTTCGTTCTCTGGCGCCAGCCCTGGCTTCACAGTTGGTTTGTAAAGCGCCCAGATCTTCGCGGAACCTGGAGAGTAGAAGTCCAATCGAGTTATGCGTCCGGAGACGAGTGAGCGAGTACCAATGATCGTTTGCTACATGGGCGTCACGCAGACACTCTCAACACTACAAATGCACCTGATGACGCCGGAATCTGAGTCGTGGTTTATCGCTAACGACGTCAGACCGTCTCCAAATGGAAATGGATACCAGGTAATTGGCGTTTACACGAATGAACCCAACGTCCACCTACGCGACGGACGCATCAGTGAGATGCATCAAGGCGCGGTTATCATCGAGACGCACGGGCCAGTACTTCGCCCAAAAACGCTTACCGCCAAATACTGGACTGACCGAAAGACAACTGGAACAATGGATTTCGATGCGAGTTGAAAACGTGCGTACTCGGTTCGCCGACGCCCAACTTGCCTTCTCAAGCACGGTGACATCAAAGCCCGCACTGTCACATTTTCTGTACCCCATTGCGCCCTAACAGCATGCAGCGGAAGACGCTCGCGCCGCCGCTGATTTTAACGTCTGTTATTCCATTTAGCTTATATCCACTTTGGGGCGGAGTACGCGTTCGTCGGCCGGAAAGGCTGACGTTAGATCTGTTAATCTGATCAACGTCAGCTAAAGACCTGCTGCTGACACGCCAGGGTGGTAAGTGCCACCGGCAGCAAAGCGACCGAGATCCCGCCCGTTTGTACCGCCCCATGCTCGGCCAACGCGGACTAGACATCAAATGCATGTAGCCCACTATTCGATCTGGCTTGAAGACCAATGATGATAGGATATTGTCGCAAACAGAATGGCGGCTGCGGCGTTGCGTAAATCGTCAAATTGCGGAGGGAATATGGGTGATCGTTTCTTGATAATCAGATCCATCGATTTGCTTTTCCACTACTTGGCATTGCATTGCTTATCTCGACAACAAGGCTCTACGCTCAGCCCGTCTCTGCTGAAATCGTCAAACTGGCCACGCGTCCTGAAGTAACGCAGCAGTATTTGATAATCAAGGAAGGCTCGCCAAGGGCCGTTGCTTTGCTGTTCACCGGCGGTGACGCCCCACCAAAAATTGGCAGGCACGTTCCCCAACATTACTTGGTCTGCTTACGGTAGCAGCTACGTGGTGCGTGCTCGGATGCATTTCCGTGATCCCGATACTGCGGTTGTTCTCATCGACTCGGCCTCGGATATGTGGGAGCGAGCGCAAGACCAGCATTTCCGCCAGAGCGCTACCCATCTGAGTGATGTTAAGCAGGTAGTCGCCGACATAAAGACCAAATTGAGAAGCTGTTCGTGACAACGGTTGCGGTCCGATGGGGCCGCACGGTTTCCTTGGCCTCGAGAAGGAAGTAGCCCTAGAGATCAAGAACTGGATTCACGGCAGGCCATACAAGAAGCAAATACCATAGCACCGGATAACTTGTTCCCAGCATGGCTGATCTGGAAGTGGCCGCTTGTTATGCAGCAGTTCCGCTGGTAGCCACGTCAGCTTCGATCGATTATGCCGCCATTAATACTGATCTTGGTAGCTTACTCGGATCAAAAATCCCTGAATCGATGCGGGGCCGTCGCAAGCCTAGGAGTGAGACGCGGCTCAATCTTCACCCCATGCGCAACCGGAGTCAGCGGTGCATGAAGACCCGGCTTTGGCCGTGGCAATGTAAACCCGACCCGGCCTTGGCTCAAGCATCGACAGCAGGCGCTTGTATTCGCCTGCGGGAACCGGAAGGTCGTCAAGATGAGTTTACCAGTTCTTGCTCGATCTCGTCCTGCCCTGGATGAGCCTCAGGTTCAGCTTCTCCGGGCTTCACGGGTCGAAGTTCTCGCAACTTGCCTGGCAAATGCCATCGTCAAATATACTTGGCGCGCATATTCCGGTTGAAATGCCCAGGACCCCGATCCGTCCTTCAGCCCTCTCGTCTGCCGCAGTTTTTTAGGATGTCCATGGCTGCTTCTCGGGCATAAGCCAGGTTGAGAAGAAGCCGGACGGGTTTGGGGAGATTCCGGCCTGCTTCATAACGGGAACCAGCCGACTGCGTGACGGGAAATCCTGCTCCAGAATTCGGACTGGTTCAGGCCCAGCTTCGATCGAAGCAGTTTGGCTTCCTTGCCGGACTCAATGAAGTATCTTGGTTTGTTTCATCGGGGCTTATCGATTCGCTGCTCGTTGCGTTATCGGAAAATCATTCGCCCCATGGTTATACGCCGAAATATACATGACTCAACCATCAGCAGAATACCTTCCTTAATTTCGACCCGGCAACGTCGCTCGACCTCTTAGCAAGAGCGGAATTCTCGAACGATGTCATGCGGCGCTACGAGAATGGATGATGGGGCGGGCAATCGGTTAATGAAGTACTTCCACCATTTCTACAATAGCTGGCAGAATCTTTGAGCAACGCTACAGTCCAATGGGTAGCTACAGACAGGTAGCCAGGAGGAAACATGAAGACGAAGCGCCGCTCCAGTACTGGTTTCCCGCCATTCAACATTACCCCTTCTGTAACCTGTAGGTTTTGTTTCTGACGGACTCGTGGATGAAGACATCTGCCCGCGCATTGTCATCTGTCAGCGCTGCGGGCAAGCTGGTGCCGTGGATTCTCGAAAAGCACCTTCCGCCCCTTCTGTTCTGAGCGCTGCAACATCGACCCGCGCCTGGGCGGCGGAGGAGTATCGCGTGCCCGAGCAGAGCAAGCCGCCCCCGGACGAGCAACAGCACCTTAAACCCACGCCGCGCGTGGATGGCTGCGATGCCGTGCGCGCTGCCTCGCTGCGCGGTGTCCAGATCTCTCCTGCCGCATGCCGCCGAGCGCGAATACCGGCAAGGGCATGTTTTCCAGCAGTTGCGCGAAGCGTTTCCAGTTGAGGCCGCCGATGCCGGGGATGGCTCACCCAATCGCGCACCGTTCCCAGCACCGGGAAATCCAGTTCCAGCGGAGCGGCGCGTGCCAGTTCCGCAGCGTGGGATACGGACAGGACGCCGCCACCAGCGAGGCACGGCGGGCTGCACCTCCATTTGCATCAGTTGCGGCGCTGGGTAGAGTGCACACCGTCGGCGCTGACATGCAGCGCCAGCGCGGGCATCGCTGTTGATCAGCACGCGTGCGCCATGGGCGTGCGCCAGCCGTGTCGCTCCTCGCGCGCGAAGGCCCCGCGCCGCTCGACCTTTTGCAGCGGCTCGCGGATCTGCACAAGTCGCAAGTTTTCAGCGGCCAGTGCCCGCCGCAGCTTTTCCATCTGCGCTGCAACGCTGATCTCGCCGGCATGGGTGATGGCGTAAAAATCCGGCAAAGTCAGTGCCTGCAGCACGGCGAGGTTGGCTGGCAGCAGCGGGAGAAACATCGGTCGTTGTCGGCGCGCCGCCATGCCAGCGCTGAATGATGGATGTCGCGGATCTCGCCGCGGCAGCCGGAGACGCGGAAGAGAAAATGCATGCACGTGGGCGTGCGGATAAACGAATTTGCGGGTGATCCACGGCGTGAGCAGCGATCCGCCCCCATGCCGAGCTTCGTGCAGCTCGCGGACCAGCGCTCTGCGCTGCGGTCTCGCCTCTGGCTTCCGATCTTGCCGCCGGGGGAATTCCTAGTAGCTGGCGTAGGGCTTGGCTCCTCGGGCCGCTGGCCCAGCAGGAAGCCGCCGTCGGGCTGCAGGATGACGGCAATGGCGGTTTTCCGGATAATGCGCGCTATTTCCTGCGGATGCCGTGCCGCCTCGGGCATAGTCGCGCGGGAACTGCCAGGCGATGCGGCTGCTGCGCGAACTGGCGCATGAGCGCAGGCCCACTGCAGCGCCTTCTCACGTGCCGCCGCGATGACAGCGGCGGGCACGCCATTCGCGCAGCCAGTGATCGGCAATGGCGAGGTAGGCGGCCTGGTCGAAGTGGATAGGGGCGACAGCCACAGGCCGAAGCGCGGGCCTGACAGGGGAGATCTTTCCTCGATGGTCCTGCCGGGATGGATCTCCGTCGACGTGCTTCTTGTTCCAGATTCTCCCTGCATGTACTCTGGCATCAGGTGGGCGCCGGTTCGAGGTGGCGTAGAGTGTTATCGTTGAGTCCGGCGTGCTCGCCACCGAGCCGTCGAGGATGCCTCTTCAGCGCCTCGTAGCCGGCCTCGCTCGCTCTGAAGGACAGGTCGTCGCAGAAAATGACAAAACGTTCCTTTGCGCGCGTCGAACAGCCTGATTACGCCGTGGGCAGGGTCGATGAGGTCGTTCTTTGTCCACCCCGGATCAGGCGCAGCCTCCTTTGCCGCGTAGCGGTTGAGCAGCGCCTTCACCAGCGAGCTCTTCCCCGTGCCACGCGCGCCGGTGAGCAGCACGTTGTTGGCGCTGTGTCCCTCGACGAACTGCCGCGTGTTGCGCTCGATGCGCTTCTTCTGCTCGTCGATGTTGCGCAGGTCCTGCAGGCGGATGCGGTGTGGCCGGGCGACCGGCTCAAGATGGCCGCGGCCGCCGCGCTTGCGCCAGCGGAACGCCGTCGAGGCCTTCCAGTCGGGCGCAGCCGCTGCTGCCGGCAAGAGGGATCTGATGTGCGTGCGAGCAGGGCTTCGGCGCGGGCAATCAGGAAAGCGAGAGATCATCCATTTCGATTGTTATACTGGCGAAAAATCCGACTTTAGCGAAATTCATGCCGACACGCCAACTCGCAACTGGTACTTTTATAATCAAACAGCCTCGCCGGCTGCGCCACGCAGCCAATGCCTACCGCCAAGCCCGAGGCAACTCTAGCCGCCTGTCCCGCGCCGCAGCCCTGCCCCGCCTGCCCGGTGTGCCCGAGCGTCGAGCCGCCCATGCCACCCAAACCGCCGGCCAAGCTGCTGCAGGAAGCACGCTGGGAGTGATATCGCCGGCTGGGGCGAGGACAACCTCGCCGAAGAATACGGCGCACTGCCTGAATTCTGCGGCGCCCTCTCCAAGCAGACCGTCTGGCGCGGTGTCTGCGACGCAGGCGCGCGCGCTGCCTGCCGAGATTTCGCGGCACTGCGCAGCTTTTCTGAAAGCCGCTTCCGTCCCTGGCGCGTGCATCAACGCCGACGAATCCCGCGACGGATCTGGCTACCGGCTACCATGAGCCCTTGCCCAAGGGCAGCCGTGAGCGCACTAGACGCAACTGGCACGCCATTCACGGCGTGCCGCCTGATGATTTGCTCGTGGACCTCGGCGGGCTGTAACTGGAGTTGAAGAACCATTGCCTGCGCGGGCGCAGTACTGATGGCCGCAAGGTGGTGCCTTCACTGGATGCGCGCTGAACTGGGGCAGCAGGAGGAACAGCTTGCCGGTAAGGCGCTGTTCCGGGTGGCTGATCCGATCGAACTGTTCTTCCCGGTAGTGCAGGGCTCCGCCGTGGATTTCGCTCGACGGCGGCTTGCGGCGCGCGTCGGCTATGCCGAGCAGAACGGCCATCCCTACACCTCCATCGGGCGCTGGTTGGTGGAGAAGGGCGAATTGAAACCGGAGCATATCTCCACGCAGGGAATCCAGGCCTGGGCGCGGGCCAAATCCGCAGCAGCGCCCGGAATGAAACGGTCAACACCAACCCGGAGCTTCGCCCTTCCGCGCACTGCCGGTCAACGGCGGTGGCCTGCTCGGCGCGCTCGGCGTGCCGCCCACGCCAGGGCGCAGCATTGCTGTCGACCCGCGCGCCGTGCCACTCGGTGCGCTGCAGTTCCTTGCCACCACCCATCCGAATAGCGATAAGCCGCTGCGCCGCCTCGTGCTGGCGCAGGACACTGGCGGCGCCATCAAGGCGCGGTACGCGCCGACTTCTTCCGGGGCCTCGGCTCGAGGCTGGCGCGCTGGCGGGGCGCAATGCGCCAGCGCGGCGAAACGTGGGCGGCCGCTGCCGAACGGCTACGCCGAATAACTCGAAGTAGCGCTGCACGGGCGCGCACCGGCCTGGTGCGTGAAGCGCACGCCGCAACTCGCAATGGTGCGTGTTAAAAGGCTGACGCTAATCCCTGATTCGACGTTCCAATTGCTCTGGAACGGATTTTGCACCTATTGTACCTATTTTATTTCGGGATACACCATGGAACCCGTTATGACCACGTCCGCCGACGTCCTTTCGTCCTGCTCGGCGCCATCGCGATTTTGGCTGGCGCATGCCGGTCATTTCTTCTCGAACTCGGCACGGTGCGCAGGAAGCAAACCAGGTGAATGCGCCAGAAGATCATGGTGGATTTTGCCGTGTCGACCATCGCCTACTTTCATCGGCTACGGCGTTGCCCACGGCGTGCATTTCTTCGCCGGCGCCGAGACGCTGGCGCAGAAGAACGGCTACGACCTGGTGAAATTCTTCTTCCTGCTCACCTTCGCCGCCGCCATCCCGGCCATCGTCTCCGGCGGCATTGCCGAACGCGCGAAATTCAACCCGCAGATGGCCGCGACCTTCCTGCTCGTCGGCTTCGTCTATCCCTTCCTTCGAGGGCATCGCCTGGAACCAGGCCTACGGCATCCAGGCCTGGCTGAAGGCTACCTTTGGCGAGGAGTTCCACGACTCGCCGGCTCGGTGGTGGTGCATGCGGTGGGCGGCTGGGTCGGGCTGGTTGCCGCTCATGCTCGGCGCTCGGCGCGGCCCGCCACCAAGGACGGCGGCATCCGCGCATCCGCCCATCCCTCTCGCGCTCGGCGCCTGGGTGCTCACCGTCGGCTGGTTCGGCTTCAACGTCATGAGCGCGCAATGCCCGACAAGATCAGCGGGCTGGTGGCGATGAACTCCCTCATGGCGATGGTCGGCGGAACGCTTGGCCGCGCTGATCGCCGGCAGGAACGACCGGGCTTCGACCGTACAACGGCCCGCTCGCCGGCCTGGTGGCGGTGTGTGCCGGCTCCGACCTCATGCACCCGCTCGGCGCCCTGGTGACGGGCGGCGTGGCCGGCGCATTGTTCGTCTACCTCTTCACACTGACGCAGAACCGTTGGAAGATCGACGACGTGCTCGGCGTCCGGCCGCCTGCGACGGCCTGCGCGGGCGCCTGGGGCGGCATCGCCGCCGGCATCTTCGGCCCAGGCGCTCGGCGGCCTGGGCGGCGTCGCCTTCATGTCGCAGTTGCTCGGCACGCTGCTCGGCATCGCCGTCGCGACCTGGTCGCCCTGACCGCCCACAGCCTGCTGAAGAAAGCCTTCGGCCTGCGCCTCGACGCGCGAGGAGGAATTCAACGGCGCAGATCTTCTCCATCCACAAGATCTCGACTGCGGAGCGCGAGACGTTGTGGTGATTCGGCAGAGGTACAACACAGCTTGTTGAGAATATGAAGGCCCGCAATGCGGGCCTTCAGTATTTGTGAATCGCGAGCATTGGTAATGGTAGCTTGCGACCCGAAGCGGAAGTTGTGCGATTGAAATAGCGGACGTTCAGCGTTAAAAGTAACAGGCGCTACGCAGCTTCATTGCACAGCGTCCTCCTGACTGCCGGGTTGGGCTGCATGCGCAAGTGATAGCGCTTTCAACAGTATCTGTCGGACAAAGGAAAGCCCGTCAGCTGATGACATTGGATTCTGTGGTGGGTCAAATTTCCCTAGGCCGTGCCTTGCGTTAGTACCTGATGCTTCTGGCGTATTTGCGGTGCGTGAAAATCTAGAACGCTCACTAGCGCTGCACAGCCCCACTTCACTGACTTTTGCGTCGAGGAAGGATTCGATTTCTTCCAAGCAACGGTAGTAATGTGGCCATGTCGCGTTTGGGATTGAAAGCAGCGAAAGGGCGACCTGCAGGTGCCGGTTACGCTGAGACCCAGCTAGGAGTTTCTGAGCCTGGGTAAGGCGACTTCTTTCTGGTTTGGTGCTTCCGGCAATTGTGACGCTTGCCCGAGCTTTTGACCGACCTGAAGCAACAGCGGATAGGAACGCGAAGCCATGACGAGTGCCGTCGTCGTTCTCGCGAAACACCGCGCCCACAGACGGCCTACGGATTCCTGGGTCAATCAGGTAAATAACCGAGTAAAAGTCTTCGATCACCCTGGCGGCAGCTTCATGAATCTTCGAAGCATCAGCGAGTTGTTCAAGCCCTGAGCCAACAAGGAATACAGTTGAATTTTCCTCGACTGCATAGATTTCCCCTGATGGAAACCAATAGGGTAGTTCCTCTATGTCAAATCGATCTCCATCAATTTGGACTAGCCAACGTGCCATGGTCTTATGCGGCCCAACTTAGAGGTGAGGGTTGGGCGTACTAGCGACCACGCTTCTTCTCCTGGTTACGCTTACGCTCGGGTACCGACGGATTCCAGTCGTCGCCTTCACCGGAGACATCATCGTGCCCGAACGCTTTGGAACCAAAGCCTGTGAAGCGCCCGCCAATCCCAAAGTGGTTCATTGTCGCGCGGAGTCGCGGGTGAGCACGGTCTGGAGTTGCCAATATCCATATACACAAGAAGGGTCCAATGACTGGAAACAAAGCCACAACGGCAAGGACGATCTTCAATGCCCGATGCTCCCGCCACGCCTGGAGGCGCCACCAGACAAATAAAGTCCCGATGAGTGACAAGCCTAGGACGGCGAGTTTCAGCTCAGTCATGTAGGCATGCCCAACAGTTATTAGACGAACCCACGGATTCGTATATGAATTGATATTGAGTCAGGAGTATGCTCCGGTAATACATTGATGCGCAAGGCATCTTGCACGGCGGCGTACACATAACAACTCCAATATCACGGACAGGCAAAACGGGTTGTATCGGTCCGCTCCTGGCCGGAACCAGACAGCAGACCCACGACTTTTGGAAAGTCAGTCCCCGCAGGACGGCGCCGATTGTTCAATCATCGCGCCTACCTGCTGTCATCTCCAGGCTCTCCTCCGTCTTCTTATTCGCATTGACGATCGAAACCAGGTAGCCAACCGCCAGAAAGGGCGCCGCAATGAAGGAGAGCATGGAGAGCATGAAAACGATGCCATAGGCTGCGTCGTTGGGACTGCGATCCGCTTCCTGAATGCCACTCATCAGGCTGAAGACCACGTGCTCCAGATTAAGCATGGAGAGGGCGATCACAATGACGACCAGGGGCAGCAGAGCGGCAACGATGACGTTGCCGGGCGAGAGCCCGGCCACCCGTTTCAGGAAAACCACAAAAAGTGCCACCCGCCAGGTAGCGACGACGATCAGGAACCAGGCATTGGCGCTGCGCGCCGCTTCAGCCGCCATGAATTTCTCAACGGGGATGGCGTAAAGCACTGCAGGCGGAGCTGTAAGGGCGATGAACAACAGGACGTTGCGGTACGTCCAGTTCCGCGGCTTGAGCGGCAGCAACAGCAGAAAGACGATGAAGGCCAGGACGAAGACGTAGGCAACGGAGCCGAGGCCGAGGTATTGCCAGAGATGAGCTTTCGGGTTGTCCCAATAGCGCCCTACTCCCGCCAGCCAGGTAAAGAACAGGCCGAAGGCGAGAAAGGCTTTCCAATGGGTACGAATGGCCGGTCCATTCGGACGAAAGGCCAGGAAGCGCAGTTCCTCGATGAGCAACGTCTTGATCATTGCGTCCTAGTTCTCCTGGTAGGCGCGTTCTATCAGCCCCTTGGCCTTCTCGAAATCGGCCTGCCGGCGGAGCACCACTTCGAGGTCGCCTGTACCCCAATGGCCGACTTCGGTCACGTCACGGGTAAAACCTTTCTCCAGTTCGACCGAACCCGGATCGAGTTTCAGCCAAAGGCGCACGTGCGGATCTTCTCTGGAAATCAGGGTCATGCAGACGAAGTTCTTCAGCCGGCGGTAAGCCATATAAAGCTTGAGCTGCTTTTCAAGTATGTCGTCGCCCTGGGCCAGGATGTAGGCCCGAATGGTTTCATATAAGGCAATCAGCTCCGGCGTTGCGGTGGCAAGCTGGTCAGCATGGGTTTTCATGGCCAGTGTCGCCGGGGCCGGAGTCTTTCCCGTCTTACCTCCCGTTGTCGCCTCTCCCTCTCCGCTGCCCGAGTCGGCCGTCACCGCGTTGACCAGTTCGAACAGCAGCAGATCAGGGCCGAACAGCTTGTAGCGAATGAGTTCGAGATTCCGGTTGATCTGCGCCACAGCGTGCTCGTCGTAGCGGGTAAAGTCGGCCGCGATGCATAGAAGTCGCGTGCCGCTCCATTCGATTTTCTCGGCAGCCTCCTTGCCCAGCTTCTCCATCACCAACAGCCTGAAATCCGCCTTGTGGTCGAGCAGCCAGTCCAGGTAAAAGAGCCCCTGGTTCATGACGTTCTCGTTGCTGTGGCGCTTGTACTCGATGATGACAGGGCAGCCGTTCTCGTCGAGACCGAGAGAGTCGATGCGCCCGCGATGCTTGGCGCCCGTGTTGTACTCGCTGGCGAGGAAGCGGACGCCGAGGAAGGTTTCCATCTGGGATTCGATGAGTTGCTGCAGTCTCTTCTCGATGGCGGCGGCTTTCCCTGCTAATTCTGCGGCGCCATCGGCCGTGTAGCGAAACAACTTGATGTTGCTCATGGGCTCACCTTCCCGTGTGCTTGGTGCTTCTCGTAGAAAACTGCGCGCCCATCATGCCATCGTAATGCTCTGGCTGGCAACGACTTCGCCGTATCCCAGCGGCTGACTTTCACTCAAGTGACGACTGGGCAAACACCAGTGCGCCGCTGCATGGATTCCGGGCGCCCCACCCCGCGATGATCCGCGGCAGGCGCCTTACCTGCCACAACAATCTGATCGGTGATGCACGTGCCTACGGTGCCGTCTACGTGGATGAGGATGTCCTTGTGGACGGTGATCTCGCAGTGCACGTACCGGTGGTCATTGCCATCTCCTGGCCAAGGCTATCCTTGAACAGCTGCGTGGGCAAAACTGAAACGCCGCATCATTCCACACTTCCCTTCGCCGCATCGCCCGGCACGCGCTGCTCGGTAGCACGCTGGCGCTTCTCGCGCCCCTTTGCCGCCAGCCCTTCCAGCACGCGCGCCATCGCGCGGCCCGCGGCCTCGATGCCCTCCTCGATGGCATCGCCGCGCGTCGTGAAATCGACCGAGACCAGGCTGCGCGTGTCAGGCTCCACGACGACATCGGCCGAGCCGACTTCCTGCTTCGCGAGGTGACTGACCATGATGTCCAGCGCCTGGTCGAAGACTTCGGTCGTGCTGACGATCACGGCCTTCTCCCCGGGTCGCTTGGCGATGTCCACGGCAATGACCAGGTCCGCCCCAAGGTCGCGCGCGACCTGGACCGGCACCGGGCTGACCAGTCCGCCATCGACGTACTCGCGGCCATCGATCAGCACTGGCTGGAAGACGCCGGGGATGGCGCTCGATGCGCGTACCGCCATACCGGTATTGCCGCGCGTGAATGCGGCGATCGTTCCATCGGCCAGGTTCGTCGCCACGGCGGCATAGCGCAAGGGCAGTTCCTCGATGGAGCGGTTGTCGAGTTTCTGGTTGACGAAATCCTGCAGCCGCTCGCCTTTGACGAAGCCACGGTCGGGAAAGACGATGTCGCGCAGCTGTTCTTCCTTGACCTCGCGGGCGAGTTGCTCGAGTGCCGCGATGTCGTAGCCACCGGCATAGAAGGCGCCGACGAAACTGCCGGCGCTGGTGCCGACGACGATGTCGGGCCGGATGCCATGCGCCTCGAGCACCTTGATCACGCCGACATGGGCGAAGCCGCGCGCGGCGCCGCCGCCCAGCGCGAGGCCGATCACCGGGCGATCCGCCACGCGTAGGGGTTCGACGACGGCCGCCCGCGGCGGCACGACCTCGGGATAGACCAGCGGCGCGGAGGCGCAGGCGCCCAGCAGCAGCGGCAGCATTGCTGCGAAAGTCAGCCGCTGCAGGACGGCGAGCACGCGCGCCGCCTGGCGTTCTGTTGGGGAATGCTTCATTTTTTCTTTCTTTTTCGGCGACGGCCCGCAATAAACGCAGCGGAGCGGGCGCCCGGACCGCCCTGCGGCGGTCCGGAGCGACGCCTGTTCGTGAGTTTCAGACGGATGCCGAAGCGGGTGCTGAAGCGACTTCCGCTTCCTGCTTGCCGGCGGCGCCGCGGACATCGACGATCACCGGCGCCGTGAGGGAATAGAAATCCGAGCGCTTGTCCAGCAGCGGAATGGTAGTGCCCTTCAGGCGGTTCTCGTCGAGCAGGTGCAGGTCGACGTCGGCGACGACAATCTGCTCCTCGTTGATCACCCCCTCGGCGGCAATGCCGTCGCGGGCAAACGGGAAGTCCGACGGCGTGATGATGGCGGCCTGGCCGTAATGCAGCCGCAAGCCCTCGGCCGGCAGGTTGCCGACGGTGCTGGTCATGACGACATACACCTGGTTCTCGATGGCGCGGGCATGGCAGCAGTAGCGCACGCGCAGGAAGCCCTGGCGATCGTCGGTGCACGAGGGCACGAAGATGATCTCGGTGCCCAGCTCGGCGACGCGGCGCGCCAGCTCGGGGAACTCGATGTCGTAGCAGACGAGGATGGCGATGCGGCCATGCTCGGTCTCGAAGACCTGCAGACTGTCGCCATGATCGGTCTTCCATTCGTCCTTTTCCCAGCGCGTGCGATGCAGCTTGTCCTGCGTGAACACCTCGCCGCGCGGGGTGAACAGGTAGGCGGTGTTGTAGAGCTTGCCGTCGCGCAGGGTGGGATGGCTGCCGCCGATCAGGTAGTAATTGTCGGCGACGGCGTACTTGCGCATCAGCTCGACATAGCGATCCGTGTAGCCGGCCAGCTCGCGCACGGCGGAGTAGACGTCGTCGTTCTGCATGCAGGAAAGCAGCTGCGTCGTGAAGATTTCCGGCAGCAGGACGAAATGCGGCTTGTAGTCGGCGGCGGCGTTCAGCACGAAGCCGACCTGGTTGGCGAAGCCGTCCCAGTCGTCGATATGCCGGAAGCGGTACTGGATGGATGCAATGCGTGCTCTCATCTGAAACTCCTTATTTCGGGGGGCGCCAGCGTCGGCTTGTTCGGGTTGTAGCGCGGGTTCAGCCAGACGATGAGCGCGGCATTGCCGAGCGAATCGGCGTCGGTCGGCAGGTAGCCGTCGATCACCCCGCAATACTGGAAGCCCTCGCCGATCTGGAAACGCAGCACCGGATCGTAGATATCTCCCCAGACCACTTTCTGCGCATACAGTTCCGCCGTCATCTGGTTTGCGTAGTTGTGGTAGCCCGGCAGGCGACCTGCGGCGATGATGCGCTTGAGGTTCATCTCGCGGCACAGGCGGCGCCGCGCCTGGTAGATCAGGTGGCCGATGCCGCTCTTGCGGATCGCCGGGTCGACGCAGACCTCGGCGCCGTAGAGCGTGCGCCCCTGCATGTTGTGCGTGCTGAAGCTGCCTTCGCCCGTCACGCTTTTCCAGGTGTGGTCCAGGCCGTAGTCGTCCCACAGCACCACCAGCGAACTCGCCGTGCCGATGATGCGGTCGCCCTCATCGACGACGAACTGCCCCTGAGGGAAATGCTGCAGATGCTGTGCGAGATGATCGCCCCGAAAGGCCGGGATATCAGGGTAGACGCGCTTCTGCAGGGCGATGACCTGATCGAAGTCGGTCTCGGCCAGATTACGCAGCCGAAAGCGCAAGCCCGTACTGCCCGTCCTGGTCGCGCCGCTCATAGGCGATCCTTGTCGTGCACCGGATCGGTCATCGGAAAGACCGGCATGATCGGCGCCGAGGCATCCCGGATCACTGCAGGCTGTGGCAACGCCGAAAGCCTGCCTTCCAGCAAGGAGATTTTCTTCTCCAGCGCATGATTGTCAGACAGCGCCGCGTCGAGCTGCTTGCGCAGCCGCGACGCCGACCATTGCGCCTTCAGCGTGGCCGGCGTGGACACCAGGGCCACGATCAGCGCACCCACGGCCAGTGAAATCAGCAGCACCATGGCCAGCGAACTGTCGAAGCGCCAGACCAGGAAGGTCACGGTCACCGGAACGGTGTTTTGCAGGGCGAAGGAGACGCCGCCGATGGCCACGACGATCCCCAGGATCACGATGAGTTGCATGTCGCCCTACCTTTCCGGACCAAAGTCCAAACGTTGTTTTCCCTGACGCTTTTCCCCATTCTGGGCGGGTGCAAGCCTGGCCATGAGGGCGGTGATGCCGTCACCCAGGCTAACCAGCACGCCCTCCGGCAGGTCGCGCAGCGCGTTGCGCAGCTTGCCGTGCAGGGGGCCCGGCATTTTCTTCACGACCTCGTTGCCGCGCCGGGTCAGGAACACGCTGACCACGCGCTGGTCCTGGGAATTGCGTTCTCGGCGGATCAGGTCGCGCTTCTCCAGCTTGTCGAGCAGGTTGCTCGCCGTGGAATGCTGCACGCACATGGCCGCAGCCAGCGCGGTCACGCGCAGGCCCGGCGCTGCGGAGATATGCCACATCGCCGACAGTTGCGAGCCGCTCATGCCCACGCTGCCGTCCATCGCCTGCATGCCGGACTGAATGGCCCGCTGGATCGTCAGGATCTTGGCGAACACATCCTCCGCCAGGCTTTCGCCTTTCGTGCGCCGGGCTTTTCTCCGCGCAACCGCTGCCTTAGCTTCCATTACCGATTTCTCCTTCCCTCTGCGCGTCCGGTCTGCGCGCCCGAAATCAACCCGCAGAATCCAGTCGTCATCGAATCGCCAGCAAATGGCGCTTTATCCTGTGTCATCCCTTGATCAATCTTAGGTTTTATGCAATAATATTTTACGCAAACATATTAATTCCGTCAAGATGTAAATCAGGTTGTTGTATAGGTGGTCTGGCGGTGCTGCCATGGCAAGGCGACCTGCATTTGGAGGACAGAACCCCATGAACGAACTGCTCGATTCCCTCGGCGCTGCACGCGGCAGCGAGTGGGCCGCGTTTGCCGGGACCGGCTTGCGCATCTTCATCATCGCCCTGCTGTCCGTGGTGATCCTCGGGCTGGCGCACAAGATGATCCGCACGTTCCGCCTGTATGTCAGCAAATCGGTGCGCAGCACCGAGGAGGTCAAACGCATCGAGACGCTGGGCCGCGTCTTTCGCTACATCACCTCGGTCGTCATCGCCCTGGTGGCGGGTACGCTGATCCTGGGCGAGCTCGGCATTTCCGTCGCACCGATCCTGGGTGCGGCCGGCGTCATCGGCCTGGCGGTGGGCTTTGGCGCGCAAAGCCTCATCAAGGACTATTTCAACGGCTTTTTCCTGCTGCTGGAAGACCAGGTGCGCCAGGGCGACGTCGTCGAGGCAGGCGGCCATGCCGGCCTCGTCGAGGAAGTCACGCCTGCGCTACGTGCGCCTGCGCGACTACGACGGCAATGTGCACTTCATCCCCAACGGCAGCATTACCACCGTGACCAACAAGTCGCGCAGCTTCGCCTACGCCGTGGTCGATGTGGGCGTTGCCTATCGCGAGAACGCGGACGAAGCCCTCGCCGTGATGCGCGAAGCCGGCGCGGAACTGAAGTCGGACCCGGTGTTCGGGCCGAAGATCCTGGAGGCCGTCGAGATCGTCGGCGTGGAGAACTGGGCCGACTCCGCCGTCATCCTGCGCTGCCGCTTCAAGGTCGCCCCGCTCGAGCAATGGAACGTCCGCCGCGAGTTCCTGCGCCGCCTGAAGGCCGCTTTCGACGCAGCCGGCATCGAGATCCCCTTCCCCCACCTGACGGTGTATGCCGGCGAGCCGAAAAGCGGCGTGGCGCCGCCCTTCCGGCTGGCCCAGGAGGCGCGCGTCGCCAATGCGGAACGCACATTCGGGAGCCGCTCATGAGCAAAACCAACACAACACTCACCCCCGGCAACGACCGGGGCCTGCTGGGCGAGCAGGACGTCTTCCTCTTCAAGGAGGGCACGCACGGCCGCCTGGCCGACAAGCTCGGCGCCCACGCCGTAAACAAGGATGGCCGGGCAGGCGTGCAGTTCGCGCTGTGGGCGCCGAATGCCGCTGCCGTCTCCGTCATCGGCGACTTCAACGGCTGGAACAAGTCCGCCCATCCGCTGCAGGCGCGCTGGGACGGCTCGGGCATCTGGGAAGGCTTCGTCGCAGGCGTCGAGCATGGCGCCTGCTACAAGTACCATATCGTCTCGAACGACGGCGCCTCGCGCGACGGCGGTTATCAGGTGGACAAGGCGGACCCTCTCGCCGTCTGCAGCGAGCTGCCGCCGCGCACCGGTTCGCGCATCTGGAACCTTGACTACGAGTGGTGCGACGCGGACTGGATGGCAAGGCGCCGCGAGGTGAATGCACTGGATGCGCCGATATCGATCTACGAGGTGCACCTGGGATCCTGGCGGCGCGTGCCGGAGGAAGGCAACCGCTCCCTCACCTACCGCGAGATCGCACCCCTGCTCGCCGAGCACGTCAGGACGCTGGGCTTCACCCACGTCGAACTGCTGCCGGTGATGGAGCACCCCTTCTACGGCTCCTGGGGCTATCAGTGCACGGGATTCTTCGCGCCCAGCGCGCGCTACGGCACGCCGCAGGACTTCATGTACCTGATCGACTTCCTGCACCAGGCCGGCATCGGCGTGATCCTCGACTGGGTGCCCTCGCATTTCCCGAACGACGAGCACGGCCTCGCCTACTTCGACGGCACGCACCTGTACGAGCACGCCGATCCGCGCCAGGGTTTCCACCCGGACTGGAAGAGCGCCATCTTCAACTACGGCCGCAACGAAGTGCGCTCCTTCCTCATGTCGAGCGCGCTGTTCTGGCTCGACAAGTACCATGTGGACGGCCTGCGCGTGGATGCCGTGGCCTCGATGCTCTACCTCGACTACGGCCGCAAGGCCGGCGAATGGATTCCCAACCGCCATGGCGGCCGCGAGAACCTCGACGCCATGCAGTTCCTGCGCACGCTCAACGAGGCGGTCTATCGCGACCACCCGGACACGGTGACCGTCGCCGAGGAATCGACGGCCTGGCCGATGGTGTCGCGCCCGACCTACATGGGCGGCCTCGGCTTCGGCATGAAGTGGAACATGGGCTGGATGCACGACACGCTGAAATATTTCCAGCAGGATCCGGTCTTCCGCAAGTACCACCATGGGCAGATCACCTTCAGCATCTGGTACGCCTTCACCGAGAATTTCCTCCTGCCCCTGTCGCACGACGAGGTAGTGCACGGCAAGGGCGCCCTGATCGGCAAGATGCCGGGCGACGAATGGCAGCAGTTCGCCAACCTGCGCCTGCTCTACGGCTACATGTGGGCGCATCCGGGCAAGAAGCTGCTGTTCATGGGGGGCGAGATCGGCCAGCGGCGCGAATGGCAGCACGAGGAGAGCCTGGAATGGCATGTCCTCCAGTATCCCCTGCACGGCGGCCTGCAGCGCTGGGTGGGCGACCTCAACCGCTGCTACCGTGCCGAGCCGGCACTGCATCAGCAGGACTTCACCGGCGACGGCTTCGCCTGGGTGGATTTCCACGATGCCGAGGAATCCATCGTCAGCTTCCTGCGCCAGGGCAGGAATCCGCAGGACACCCTGCTCGTCGTCTGCAACTGCACGCCGATGCCGCGCAGCAACTACATCGTCGGCGTGCCGCGCGGCGGCTACTGGAAGGAAGTGCTCAACAGCGACGCCGCCATCTACGGCGGCAGCGGCAGCGGCAACCTGGGCGGCGTCGACGCCGCACCGGTGGCGGCGCAGGGCCACTACCACTCGCTCGCGCTGAACCTGCCGCCGCTCGGCGTCGTCTACCTGAAACCGTCGGCATCCGCTTAAGGGGGAACCACGCATGATGGAAACCGGAGAGACCCGCGTCCCGGACGCAGAAGACATTCGCATCCTGGACACCGGAGAGATCCCGCTGCTGGAAGCCGTCAAGGCGGACGGCAGGGCGCGCGTCGTCATCGAAGGCGTCAAGCCCGAAGTGGACGCCGGCCGCTTCCCGGCCAAGCGCAGCGTCGGCGAGCAGGTGCAGGTCGAGGCGGACATCTTCTGCGACGGCCACGACGTGATCCGCTGCCTGCTGTGCCATCGCCGCGCCGGCGAAGCCGACTGGCATGAGACGCCCATGCAGCCCCTCGGCAATGACCGCTGGCGGGCGGCCTTCGTCGTCGACACGGTCGGCACCTGCGAATACACGCTGGTCGCCTGGATCGACCGCTTCCTCACCTGGCGCCATGACCTGGTGCGGCGCCAGGACGAAAAAGACATCGCCGTCGCCATGCTGGTCGGCGCCGAACTCGTCGAGGCGGCCGCCACGCGCGCCGGCCCCGCGGCCGCCGGCCTGCTGCTCGATCACACGGCCCGGCTGCGCAGCGCCACCACCGCGGCCGCCAGCCGCGACGCCGGCATGGACGAGGAACTGGCCGGCCTCATGGCCAAATACGGCGAACGCCACCATGGCAGCCGCTACGACAAGGTGCTGGCCGTCACGGTCGATCCCGGGCGGGCGCGCTTCTCGACCTGGTACGAACTGTTCCCGCGCTCCTGTCTCGCCGAAGGCGCCGACCACGGCAGCTTCGCCGAATGCGAGCAGCGGCTGCCCTACATCGCCGAAATGGGCTTCGACGTGCTCTACCTGCCGCCCATCCACCCGATCGGCGAATCGTTCCGCAAGGGGCCGAACAACGCGCTCACCGTCGCCGCCGGCGACCCGGGCAGCCCGTGGGCCATCGGCTCCGCCAAGGGCGGCCACAAGGCGGTGCACGCCGAGCTCGGCACACTGGACGATTTCCGCCGCCTGGTGCTGCGCGCGCGCGAGTACGGCATCGAGGTGGCCATGGACATCGCCTTCCAGTGCGCGCCGGACCACCCCTACGTGGCCGAGCACCCGTCCTGGTTCCGCTGGCGGCCGGACGGCACCGTCCAGTACGCGGAAAACCCGCCGAAGAAGTACCAGGACATCTACCCCTTCGATTTCGAGAGCGAGGACTGGTATGAGCTCTGGCTCGAACTGAAAAGCATCTTCGATTTCTGGCTCGATCAGGGCGTGCGCATCTTCCGCGTGGACAACCCGCACACCAAGCCCTTCCCCATGTGGGAATGGCTGATCGGCGAGGTGAAGCAGGCCCATCCCGATGCGATCTTCCTCGCCGAAGCCTTCACGCGGCCGCGCATCATGCACCGCCTGGCCAAGCTCGGCTTCACGCAGTCGTACACCTACTTCGCCTGGCGCAACACCAAGCAGGAGCTGATCGATTACTTCACCGAACTGTCAACCCACGATTCGCGCGAGTTCTTCCGTCCCAACCTGTGGCCCAACACGCCGGACATCCTCACCGAGTTCCTGCAGTACGGCGGCCGCCCGGCCTTCATGCAGCGCGTCGCGCTGGCGGCCACGCTGGGCGCCAACTACGGCCTCTACGGGCCGGCCTACGAGCTGATGGAGCACGAGGCGCGCGACCCGGGCGGCGAGGAATACCTCGATTCGGAGAAGTACCAGGTGCGCCGCTGGGACCTCGAGCGGGCCGACAGCCTGAAGGACTACATCGCGCGCCTGAACCGCATCCGCAAGGAGAACCCGGCCCTGCAGACGGACTGGAACCTGCGCTTCCATCCGGTCGACAACGACATGCTGCTCTGCTACAGCAAGTCGTGCATGGAGGAGGCGGAGGATGGCAGCGCCAGCACCATCGTCGTGGTCGCCAACCTCGATCCGCACAATGCCCAGTCGGGCTGGATCGAACTGCCGCTGGACGCGCTCGGGGTCGACGCCAAGCGCCCCTACCAGGCCCACGACCTGCTGTCCGGCGCGCGCTTCCTCTGGCAGGGGCCGCGCAACTTCGTGCGCCTCGACCCGCACTCCTCCCCGGTGCACATCCTGCGCCTGCGCCGCCGGCTGCGCAGCGAGCGCGATTTCGACTACTTCCTGTGAGCGGAGAGGCTCCAATGGTGCAAAACGACAATAAACATTCCAGCGAGATCCGATGCATCCCCGACTGGGAGAACGACCCGCACTGGTACAAGGACGCCATCATCTATGAGCTGCACGTCAAGACTTTCTTCGACAGCAACAACGACGGCATCGGCGACTTCAAAGGCCTGACGGAAAAGCTCGACTACCTGCAGGACCTGGGGGTCAATACCCTCTGGCTGCTGCCCTTCTACCCGTCGCCGTTCCGCGACGACGGCTACGACATCTCCGACTACCGCAACGTGCACCCGCAATACGGCTCGCGCGCCGACGCGAAGAATTTCGTGCGCGAGGCGCACCGGCGCGGCCTGAAGGTCATCACCGAACTGGTCATCAACCACACCTCCGACCAGCACCCCTGGTTCCAGGCGGCGCGGCGCGCGCCGGCCGGCTCGAAGAAGCGCGATTTCTACGTGTGGAGCGACCGCGACGACAAATTCGCCGAAACGCGCATCATCTTCACGGACACGGAGAAGTCGAACTGGGCCTGGGACGAGGTGGCGCAGGCCTACTACTGGCACCGCTTCTTCTCCCACCAGCCCGACCTCAACCACAACAACCCGGAGGTGGTGAAGGCGGTCATCCGCATCATGCGCTTCTGGCTGGACATCGGCGTGGACGGGCTGCGCCTCGACGCCATCCCCTACCTTTGCGTGCGCGAGGGCACCGCCAACGAGAACCTTCAGGAAACCCACGAGGTCATCAAGCAGATGCGCGCCGTCATCGACGCGCATTACAAAAACCGCATGCTGCTGGCCGAGGCCAACCAGTGGCCGGAGGACGTGCGCGAATACTTCGGCGACGGCGACGAATGCCACATGGCCTACAACTTCCCCGTCATGCCGCGCATCTTCATGTCGGTGGCGCAGGAGGACCGCCACCCCATCGTCGAGATCGTGCGCCAGACCCCGGACATACCCGACTCCTGCCAGTGGGCGATCTTCCTGCGCAACCACGACGAGCTGACACTGGAAATGGTCACCAGCCGCGAACGCGACTACATGTACAGCATGTACGCCGCCGACCCGCGCATGCGCGTCAACGTCGGCATCCGCCGCCGCCTGGCGCCGCTGATGGACAACAATCGCGACAAGATCGAGCTGGTGAACTTCCTGCTGATGACGCTGCCCGGCTCGCCCGTCCTCTACTACGGCGACGAGATCGGCATGGGCGACAACATCTACCTGGGCGACCGCAACGGCGTGCGCACGCCGATGCAATGGAGCCCGGACCGCAATGCCGGCTTCTCCAAGGCCGATCCGCAGCGCCTTTTCCTGCCGCCGATCATGGACCCGATCTACGGCTACGAGTCCAACAACGTCGAGGCGCAAAGCCGCAACCCGTCCTCGCTGCTCAACTGGACCAAGCGCCTCATCGCCGTGCGCAAGAATTACTGCGCCTTCGGCCGCGGCACCCTGAAATTCCTCGAGCCGGGCAACCGCAAGATCCTCGCCTTCGTGCGCGAGTGGGAGAACGAGAAAATCCTCTGCGTGGTCAACCTGTCGCGCACCGCGCAGCCGGTCGAGCTGGATCTGTCCGAGTTCAAGGGGCGCGTGCCGGTGGAACTGCTCGGCCGCAGCGCATTCCCGCCCATCGGCGAACTGCCCTACCTGCTGACCCTGAAGGGCTACGGCTACTACGGCTTCCGCCTGGCCACCGACGTCGAAGTGCCCTACTGGCACGAAGAGCGCCTGGCGCGGCGCGAGCTGCCGGTGCTGGTGATGACCGAAGGCTGGCTGACCTTCTCCGGCGGCAAGGCCGGCGCCGGCTCGGTCAAGCGCGCCATGGCGACGCGCACGCAGGGACAGCTGCAACGCGAGGTGCTGGCGCCCTACCTCTCCAGCAAGCGCTGGTTCGCGGCCAAGGGGCGCGACATCCAGCGCATCGACCTCGTCGAACAGGGCGAGTGGAATGGCCCGGACGGCAGCTGGCTGATGACCCTGCTCGAGGTGCATTGCAGCGGCATCGAGACGCAAACCTATTTTTGCCGCTGGCCATCGCCTGGGAGGACGACACCGGCGAAGACAAGATGCAAGCCCTGGCGCCGTGGACCCTGGCCAAGGTGCGACAGAAGGCGCGCGTCGGCATCCTCTACGGCGCCTTCGGCGACGACAGGTTCTGCCGCGCACTGGTGCACGGCATGCAGAACGGCCTGGCCCTGCCCATGGGCCACGGCAAGGCCCAGTTCCGCGCCACCGGCGCCATCCCCGATCTGGCCGCTGCGGCGGAACAGCCGGTGCGCCACCCGGCGCTGGAACAAAGCAACACCGCGGTGTATTTCGGCAACCGGCTTTTCCTCAAGGGCTACCGCCGCCTGCAGCTGGGCATCAACCCGGAGGTCGAGGTCGGCTGCTTCCTCACCGAGAAATCGCCTTATCCGAACATCGTGCCGGTCGCCGGGGCCATCGAATACCACCGCCCGGACGGACAGGTCATGGCGCTGTCCCTGCTGCAGTCCTATGTCGAGAACCAGGGCAACTGCTGGAATTACACCGTCGAATACCTCGATCGGTTCTTCGCCGAGCACCTCGCCGAACCGGCCAAGCACGGCAACGGCAGCCCGCACGGTTTCTTCCTCGGTCAGATGGAAATCCTCGGACGGCGCACCGGCGAGCTGCACCAGGCTTTTGCCCGCAAGACCGGCGACGATGCCTTCGATCCGGAATCCGTCAGCGCGGACATCGTCGCGCGCTGGGTCGACAGCATCCGCCAGGAGGCGGTCGCCACCTTCGACCGACTCGAGGAGCGCCGGGCGGCCATGCCGGAAGCCCTGCACGCCGCCTGCAATCGTCTGCTGACGCTGCGCCCCGCCCTGCTGGAGATGATGAACGGCCAGGCGCTGGCCGGGCTGAAAGCCGCGCGCACCCGCTATCATGGCGACTACCATCTGGGCCAGGTGCTGCTGGTGCAGGATGACTTCATCATCACCGATTTCGAGGGCGAGCCGGCGCGTCCGCTGAGCGAGCGGCGCGCCAGGCACTCGCCCCTGCGCGACGTCGCCGGCATGCTGCGCTCGTTCAGTTATGCCGCGGCGGTGGCCGTCAACCGCTGCACGAACGAGCGCCCGACCGACCGCAAGCTGATCGGCCCGCTGGCCCAGGCCTGGGAAAACGAAACCGAGGCGGCCTTCCTGGCGAGTTACCGCAAAGCCATTGCCGGCTGCGCGTCGTGGCCCGGCAACGACGCGCACGCCAGGCGCCTGATCGACCTGTTCCTGGTCGAGAAGGCCCTCTACGAACTGCGCTACGAGATGGACAACCGGCCGGACTGGCTGGCCATACCGCTCTACGCGCTGCTGCGCAAGATCGACCACAACTTCAAGGAGGAGTCGGAATGAGGGTTCTCGCCATGGTGCTCGCCGGCGGCATCGGCTCGCGCCTGCATCCGCTGACGGCCGAGCGCTCGAAGCCGGCGGTGCCGTTCTCGGGGCGCTATCGCATCGTCGACTTCGTCCTGTCCAACCTGGTGAACTCGGACATCCACGCCATCTACATGCTGGTGCAGTACAAGTCGCAGTCGCTCATCGAGCACGCCAGCCACGCCTGGAGCCTGTCGCACGTCATCCCCGGCCAGTTCATCGCCATCGTGCCGCCGCAGATGCGAGAGGGCCAGGAATGGTTCCAGGGCACGGCCGACGCCATACACCAGAACATCAACCTGATCGAGACGCATGCGCCGGACATGGTCGCCGTCTTCGGTGCGGACCACATCTACCGCATGGACGTGCGGCAGATGATCGATTTCCACCGCGAGAACAAGGCACACGTCAGCGTCGCGGCGATTCCCGTGCCCCTGAAGGAGGCCCCCGGCTTCGGCATCATCGACGCCGACGCCAAGGGGCTCATCAAAGGCTTCCTGGAAAAGCCATCGCAGCCGCCGTCGATGGCCGGCGATCCGACGCGCGCCTTCGCCTCGATGGGCAACTACCTGTTCGACACCCAGGTGCTGCTGGAGGCGCTCGAGAGCGCCAAGCAGCGCGGCGAGAACGACTTCGGCAAGCACATCCTGCCACGCATGATCCACACGCACCGCGTCTTCGCCTACGATTTCGCGCAGAACCGCATCCCCGGCATCCGTCCCTACGAGGAAGCCGCCTACTGGCGCGACGTCGGCACCATCGACGCCTACTTCGAGGCCAACCGCGACACGCTTTTCCAGGAGCCGCGCTTCAACCTCTTCAATCCGCGCTGGTTCGTCAATTCGAGCAACTACCAGGGCCCGTCCGCCAAGATCAACGGCGGCGAAATCGACAACTGCATCCTCGGCGCCGGCTCCATCGTCAACGGCGCCCGCATCCGCAACTCCATCATCCGCCGGGAGGTCGTCATCGAGCCGGACGTCGAGCTCGACGACTGCATCGTCATGGACTACACCCTGATCCGCCGCGGCACGCGCCTGAAGCGCGTCATCGTCGACCGCCACAACACCCTCGAGGCCGGCACCCTGATCGGCTTCGATGCCGCGGCGGACAGGGCGCGCTACCGCGTCAGCGAAGGCGGCATCGCCGTCGTGCCCAAGGGCCGGCACGTCTTCGACGTCAGCGGCTACTACTGAGAACGGACATCATGGCCAACATCCTGAGCGCGGTCTGGCCCGGCAATCCCTACCCGCGCGGCGCCACCTGGGACGGCGAAGGCGTTAACTTCGCGCTGTTCTCGGAGCACGCCGAGAAGGTCGAGCTGTGCCTGTTCGACCCGACGGGGCGGCGCGAGCTGCAGCGCATCGAGGTGCGCGAGCACACCGACCAGATCTGGCACTGCTATCTGCCCGACGCCCGCCCCGGCCTGCTCTACGGCTACCGCGCATACGGCCCGTACGACCCGGCGCGCGGCCACCGCTTCAACCCCAACAAGCTGCTGCTCGAGCCCTACGCCAAGGACATTGTCGGCAACCTGCGCTGGAGCGATTCGCACTTCGGCTACCGCATCGGCCACCGCAACGAAGACCTCTCCCTCGACCGCCGCGACAACGCCGCCGGCATGCCGAAATGCCGCGTCATCGATCCGGCCTTCTCCTGGGGCGACGACCGTTCGCCGCGCATTCCCTGGCACGACATGGTCATCTACGAGCTGCACGTGCGCGGCCTCACCATGCGCCATCCCGACGTGCCGCCGCAGCTGCGCGGCACCTACGGCGGCATCGCCACCGGGCCGGTGATCGAACACCTCAAGCGGCTCGGCATCACCACCGTCGAGCTGATGCCGGTGCATGCCTTCGTCGACGATCGGCACCTGGTCGAGAAGGGCCTGCGCAACTACTGGGGCTACAACTCGATCGGCTTCTTCGCCCCCGACCACCGCTACAGCGCCAGCGGCGTGGTGAGCGAATTCAAGACCATGGTGAAGACGCTGCACTCGGCCAGCATCGAAGTCATCCTCGACGTGGTGTACAACCACACCGCAGAGGGCAACCACATGGGGCCGACGCTGTCCTTCCGCGGCATCGACAACGCCGCCTACTACCGGCTCATGCCGGACGATCCACGCTTCTACATGGACTTCACCGGCTGCGGCAACACGCTCAACCTGCAGCATCCGCGCGTACTGCAGCTGATCATGGACTCGCTGCGCTACTGGGTGCTCGACATGCACGTGGACGGCTTCCGCTTCGACCTGGCCTCGGCGCTGGCGCGCGAGCTGCACGAAGTCGACCGCCTCGGCGCCTTCTTCGACATCCTGCGCCAGGACCCGGTGCTCTCGCAGGTCAAGCTGATCGCCGAGCCCTGGGACCTGGGCGAAGGCGGCTACCAGGTCGGCAACTTCCCCATCGGCTGGGCCGAATGGAACGACCGCTACCGCGACACCGTGCGCGCCTACTGGAAGGGCGACGGCGGCCTCATCGGCGAGTTCGCCACGCGGCTCACCGGCTCGAGCGACCTCTACGAGCACTCCAGCCGCAAGCCCTACGCCAGCATCAACTTCGTCACCGCCCACGACGGCTTCACGCTGCGCGACCTGGTCAGCTACAACGGCAAGCACAACGAGGCCAACCGTGAAGACAACCGCGACGGCAATGACAACAACCTCTCCTGGAACTACGGCGCCGAAGGGCCCACGGACAACCCGGATATCAACACCCAGCGCGCGCGCCAGAAGCGCAACCTGCTCGCCACCCTGCTCTTCTCGCAGGGCGTGCCGATGCTGCTGGCGGGCGACGAGCTGGGCCACAGCCAGTCCGGCAACAACAATGCCTATTGCCAGGACAGCGAACTGACCTGGCTCGACTGGGACCTGTCGGAGGAAGATCGCGAGCTGCTGGCCTTCGTCCAGCGCGTGATCCGCCTGCGCCGCGAGCATCCGGTCTTCCACCGCCGCCACTTCCTGCAGGGCAAGCGCATCCACGGCGCGGACATCAAGGACATCCGCTGGCTGAAGCCCGACGGCACCGAGATGAGCGATCACGAGTGGGACCACGACTTTGCCCGCAGCCTCGGCATGTACCTCTCCGGCGAAGCGCTCAACGAGCGCGACCGGCGCGGCCGCCCCATCCGCGACGACAACTTCATCGTGCTCTTCAACGCCCACCATGAAGCCCTGCATTTCGCGCTGCCAGACCTGCCGCCGGGCGGCTGCTGGCAGGTGCTGCTCGACACGCAGTACAAGGCCGGCCTGGCGGCGGACGGCTGCTACGCCGGCGACCACGGCTATGAGCTGCAGGGGCGCTCGCTGGTCCTGCTCATGGATAGTCAGTCCCGGTGAGACGGCGGCACGACATGCCGTTCGGTGCGCAGATCGAGGATGGCGCGACGCGCTTCCGCCTCTGGGCGCCGGCCGCAGGCCAGGTCGATGTCGAACTGGACGGAAAACGCATGCCGCTCGCCCGCGGCGACGGCGGCTGGCACGAGTCGCGCATCGCCGGAGCCGGGGCCGGCGCGCGCTACCATTTCGTCATCGACGGCGACCTGCGCGTGCCCGACCCCGCCTCGCGCTTCAATCCCGACGACATCCATGGCGCCAGCGAGGTGATCGACCCGCTGGCCTTCGACTGGCGCGACGACGTCTGGCGCGGACGGCGCTGGGAAGAGGCCGTCATCTACGAGCTGCACACCGGCTGCTTCTCCCGCAGCGGCGACTACGACGGCATCCGTCGCCGCCTCGACACTCTCGCCGAACTCGGCGTCACCGCCCTCGAGCTGATGCCGCTGGCAGACTTCCCCGGCCGGCGCAACTGGGGCTACGACGGCGTGCTGCCCTTCGCGCCGGATGCCGCCTACGGCCGGCCCGAGGACCTCAAGATGCTGGTGCAGGAGGCGCACGCGCGCGGCCTCATGATGCTGCTCGACGTGGTCTACAACCACTTCGGCCCGGAGGGCAACTACCTGCACGCCTACGCGCCGGACTTCTTCAATCCGCGCCATGCCACGCCGTGGGGCGCGGCCATCAATTTCGACGCCCCCGGCAGCGAGGTCGTGCGCGACTTCTTCATCCACAACGCGCTCTACTGGATCGAGGAATTCCATTTCGACGGACTGCGCCTCGACGCCATCCACGCCATCCGCGACGACTCGCAACCGGACATCGTCGAGGCGCTGTGCGCCGCCGTGCATGCCGGCCCCGGCCGCGAGCGCCTGGTGCACCTCGTCCTGGAGAACGACAAGAACCAGTCACGCTACCTGCCGCGCGATGGCGAGGGGCGCCCACGCCTCGCCACGGCGCAGTGGAACGACGACATCCACCACGCCGCGCATGTGCTGGCGACGGGCGAGCGCGACGGCTATTACGCCGACTACGCCGAGGCGCCGCTGGCGCAGCTCGGCCGCTGCCTCACCGAAGGCTTCGCCTTCCAGGGCGATCCCTCGCCCTTCCGCGACGGCGAGATCCGCGGCGAACCGAGCGCGCACCTGCCGCCGGCCGCCTTCGTCGATTTCCTGCAAACCCACGACCAGATCGGCAACCGCGCCTTCGGCGAGCGGCTCTGCCACCTTGCCGAGCCGGCGGCGCTGGAGGCCGTCACCGCCGTCCTGCTGCTGGCGCCGCAGCCGCCGATGCTCTTCATGGGCGAGGAGTTCGCCGCCGTCCAGCCCTTCCTGTTCTTCTGCGACTTCGGGCCGGAACTGGCGGATGCGGTGACGCAGGGCCGCCGCCGCGAGTTCGCCCGCTTCGAGCGCTTCGCCGATCCGGCGGCGCAGGCGCGCATTCCGGATCCGAACGCCGCCGCCACGTTCGAGGCCTGCATCCTCGACTGGGACGCCGCCGGCCGCGGCCAGCACGCGCGCGTGCTGGCCCTGCACAAGCGCCTGCTCGCGCTGCGCCACGACGCGATCGTGCCGCGCCTGCACGGCATGCAGGGCGATGCGGGCAGCTTCGCGCTGCTGTCCCCAGGCATCCTGTCGGCGATCTGGCGGCTGGGCGACGGCAGCCGTCTCGCCCTGCTCGCCAACCTCGGCGATGCGCCCGCACAGGCCGCCCCGCCGCTGGGCAAACCCCTATTCTTGAGCGAACACCTGGCCGAAGCGGGCCTGGCGGCGGGCGCGTTGCCGCCGTGGTCGGTGGCCTGGACGATCGAGCAGGGAACCGCTGCGCCATGAGCGATACGCCCGCCCTGGAGCGCCTGGCCGCGCTGTGCGGCATCGAAGCCGATTACCACGACATCTGGGGCAAGCGCCACCTGACGTCGGACCGCACGCGGCGCATGCTGCTCGCCGCCATGGGCATTGCGCCGGATGCCGATCCGGCGCGCCTGGCCGAGGACATCGAGAATCGCGACTGGCGCCGGCTGCTGCCTCCGGTGCGCGTCGTGCGGCTCACCGACGCCCCGCTCGCCATCGAGATCAGCGTGCCCGCCGGCTGGGCGCGGGAAACCTTCAACTGGACGCTGAACCTCGAACAGGGCGCTCGCCACGGCGGGCAGTTCCGTCCCGACGAACTCGATGCGGCCGGGCAGCGCACTATCGGCGGCGCCACCTTTCATCGTTACCACCTGCCGCTGCCGGCGATCGGCGAAATCGGCTACCACCACCTCGAACTGGAGCGGCCCGGGCAGGACGCGGCGCAGCCGGCGCAGATGACCCTGGTCGTCGCACCGGCCGACTGCTACCGGCCGGCGGCGCTGCGCAACGGCGGCCGCGCCTGGGGCCCGGCGGTGCAACTCTACGGCGTGCGCTCGCGGCGCAACTGGGGCATCGGCGACTTCGGCGACGTCGCCGCGATGATCGACCTGGCGGCCGAATCCGGCGCCGGCATCGTCGGCCTCAATCCGCTGCACGCGCTCTACCCGGACAATCCCGCCCACTGCAGCCCGTACAGCCCGTCGAGCCGGCTTTTCCTCAACGTGCTCTACATCGACGTCGAGGCCGTCGTCGATGTCGCGGAATCGAAGTCCGCGCGCGACCTGCTCGCCGCGCCGCGCTTCCAGGCGCGCCTGCGCCGGCTGCGCGCCGCCGAACTGGTCGAGTACGCCGCAGTCGGCGCCGCCAAGCTCGACGCGCTGCGGCTGGCCTGGCGCCATTTCCGCGAACACCACCTGGCGCACAACAGCGAGCGCGCCCTCGCCTTCCGCCAGTATTGCGCCGACCAGGGCGAACCCTTGCGCCTGCATGCGCTGTTCGAGGCGCTGCAAGCGCATTTCCGCAGGCAGGATGCCGCCATCTGGGGCTGGCCGGCGTGGCCCGAGGCCTACCACGATCCGGCCGCGGCGGAGGTCGCCGCCTTCGCCTCATCGAATGCGGCGGAGGTGGACTTCCATCGCTACCTGCAATGGCTGGCCGAGCAGCAGCTCGCCGCAGCCGGATCGCGCTCGTGGTCGCGCGGCCTCGGCGTCGGCCTCTACCAGGACCTGGCCCTCGGCGTCGATCCGGGCGGCGCCGAGGCCTGGGCCAACCGGGATGTCTATGCCGTCGGTGCGCATGCCGGCGCGCCGCCCGACGATTTCAACATGTTCGGGCAGGACTGGGGCCTGCCCCCGTTCAACCCCTGGCGCCTGCGCGAGCGCGCCTACGCGCCCTTCGCCGCCACCCTGCGCGCCAGCATGCGCCATTGCGGCGCGCTGCGCATCGACCACGTGATGGGGCTGATGCGCCTGTACTGGGTGCCGGTCGGCGCGACACCCGCCGAGGGCGCCTATGTCGCCTATCCGCTCGACGACCTGCTCGGCATCCTCGCTCTGGAGAGCCAACGCAACCGCTGCATGGTCATCGGCGAAGACCTCGGCACGGTGCCCGACGCCCTGCGCCCGCGCCTGGCCGAGCTCGGCGTGCTCTCCTACCGGCCATTCTTCTTCGAGCGCAACGGCGACGGTGCCTTCAAGCCGCCGCAGGACTACCCGCGCCAGGCGCTGGTGGCGGTCAGCACGCACGACCTGCCGACGCTGTGCGGCTTCTGGAAAGGCCTCGACCTCGACACCCGCGCCGAGCTCGGCCTGTTCCCCACCGAAGCGATGAAGGAAGGCAGTGTCGCCGGGCGGGCGCAGGACCGCGCGCGCCTGCTCATGGCCCTGCAGCGCGAAAAGCTGCTGCCCGAGGGCGTGGGCATCCATCCGGTGTCGGTGCCCGAGATCGGCGCGGACCTCTCCGTCGCCGTGCACCGCTTCCTGGCGCGCACACCGGCGCAGGTCATGGCCGTGCAGCAGGAAGACGTCTTCGGCGTCGTCGAGCAACCGAACCTGCCGGGCAGCAACGAGGGCCATCCCAACTGGCGGCGCAGGCTGCCCGTGGCGCTGGAGGACTGGCGCGAGCATCCGCGCCAGCGCGCCCTCGCCGAAGCCATGCGGCAGGAGCGCGGCAGCGCCGTGACGCCGCATCTCCCGCAAGCCACACCCGAGCGCAAGGCGCAGATCCCGCGCGCCACCTATCGCCTGCAGTTCAACCGCGACTTCACGCTGGCGCAGGCTACCCAGCTGGTGCCTTATCTGGCGGAACTCGGCATCAGCCACTGCTACGCCTCGCCCTACCTGAAAGCACGGCCGGGCAGCGGCCACGGCTACGACATCGTCGACCACAACACCCTCAACCCGGAAATCGGCAGCGCCGAGGATTTCGAGCGTTTCGTCGCTGCCTTGCGCGCCCACGGCATGGGCCAGCTGCTCGACATGGTGCCCAACCACATGGGCGTCATGGGCGCCGACAACAACTGGTGGCTCGACGTGCTGGAAAACGGCCAGGCCTCTGCGTATGCGTCCTACTTCGACATCGACTGGGAGCCGCTCAATGCGGAGCTGCGCGGCAAGGTGCTGCTGCCGCTGCTGGGCGATCATTACGGCACGGTGCTCAACCGCGGCGAACTGACACTCGGCTTCGACGCCGCGCACGGCGAGTTCAGCCTCGCCTACTACCAGCACCGCCTGCCGGTGGACCCGGCGGAGTACCCGCGCATCGTCGCCCACCGCCTGGAGCGGCTGGTCGCCGCGCTCGGCGCACAGCACGAAACGCTGCAACGGCTGCAGAGCCTGGTGACGGCTTTCGGCCACTTGCCGCCGCGTACCGAAACCGACCCGGCGCGCTGCGCCGAACGCAACCGCGACAAGGAAATGCTCAAGCGCCAGCTGGCCGAGCTGTGCGCCGCCTCGGCCGACGTCGCCCACCACCTCGAGGAAAACGTCGCCGAGTTCAACGGCCGGCCCGGCGACGCCGGCAGCTTCGAGCTGATGCACGAGCTGATCAAGGCACAGACCTGGCGCCTGGCCTACTGGCAGGTCGCCTCCGACGAGATCAACTACCGCCGCTTCTTCGACATCAACGACCTAGCGGCGCTGCGCATGGAGAATGACGCGGTGTTCGAGGACACGCACCGGCTGGTGCTGGACCTGATCGCCCAGGACAAGGTGCACGGACTGCGCATCGACCACCCGGACGGCCTCTACGATCCTGGCCGCTATTTCCGCCGCCTGCAGTCGCGCGTCTGCGGCCGCCCGGAGGCGGGCCCCGATGCAATGGACGCAATAGACGCAATGGACGCCGCCGCCGAGCCGGCCGGCCTGCCGCTCTATCTCGTCCTCGAGAAGATCATGGCCGAGCACGAATGGCTGCCCGCCGACTGGCCGATCCACGGCGCCACCGGCTACCGCTTCGCCAACCTGGCCAACAACCTCTTCGTCGACGCCACGTCGGAAAAGAAGATGACGCGCATCTACGCCGACTTCATCGGCGAGCGCATCGACTTCGACGAGCTGGTCTACCAGTCGAAGAAGCTCATCATGCACTCGGCGCTGGCGAGCGAGCTCAACGTGCTGGCCAACCGCCTGGCGCGCATCGCCTCGGCCAGCCGCTACACCTGCGACTTCACCCTGAACAACCTGCGCGGCGCCCTCATGGAAGTGGTGGCCTGCTTCCCGGTCTACCGCAGCTACCTCGCCGACGGCCGCATCTCGGTCGACGACCAGCGCCACATCGAGTGGGCCGTGGCGGTCGCCCGCAAGCGCAGCCCCGCCGCCGACGTCAGCATCTTCGACTTCGTCAAGGCCGTGCTCACCACGCAGATCGCCGAAGGAAAGAACCAGGCCTACCGCGACCGCGTCTGGGCCTTCGCCATGAAGTTCCAGCAATTCACCTCGCCGGTGATGGCCAAGGGCCTGGAGGACACGTCCTTCTACTGCTACAACCGGCTGACCTCGCTCAACGATGTCGGCGGCGACCCGCGCCGCTTCGGTGTCTCCGTGGCCGCCTTCCACGCCGCCACGCGCCTGCGCGCCGAGCGCTGGCCGCACAACATGCTCGCCACCTCGACGCACGACAGCAAGCGTGCCGAGGACGTGCGCGCGCGCATCAGCGTGCTCTCCGAGATTCCCGCCGCCTGGAAGCTCTCGCTCAAGCGCTGGAGCCGCATGAACCGCAGCAAGAAGCGCAGCCTCGACGGCACGCTGGCGCCCTCGGCCAACGACGAATACCTGCTCTACCAGACGCTCATCGGCACCTGGCCGCTCGACGCGCCGGACGAAGCGGCGCTCGACGACTACCGCGCGCGCATCGAGCAGTACATGGTCAAGGCCGTGCGCGAGGCCAAGGCGCACAGCAGCTGGATCAACGTGAATGTCGACTACGAAGCGGCCCTCGCCGCCTTCGTCCAGGCGCTGCTCGCACCCGGCGAGAAGAACCTGTTCCTCGCCGACTTCGCCCCGGCCGCAACGCGCCTGGCCCGCTTCGGGCTCATCAACGGCCTGTCGCAGGCCCTGCTCAAGCTGACGTCGCCGGGCGTGCCCGACCTCTACCAGGGCTGCGAGCTGTGGCAGTTCAACCTCGTCGACCCCGACAACCGGCGACCGGTCGACTACGCCCAGCGCGCCCGGATGCTGGCCGAACTGAAGGCGCTGGCCGATGCGCCGCGCGAAGCCTGGCCGCAACGCCTGCAGCCCCTCGTGGCCCGGCCCGAGGACGGCCGCATCAAGCTCTACCTCACCTGGCGCGCCCTGCGCCTGCGCGCGCGCTGGGCCGACCTGTTCCGCGACGGCGACTACCTGCCCCTCGCCGTCGACGGCACGGCCGCCGAGCACCTCTGCGCCTTCGCCCGCTGCCACGACGGCCGCGCCGTCGTCGTCGTCGTGCCGCGCCTGCTCGCACGGCTCTACGGCAACCTCGACCCGGCTGCGCCCGCGCCCTGGGGCAACACCCGCATCGCGCTGCCGCGCGAACCCGCCGCCAGCGCCTGGCACAACGCGCTCACCGGCCAGACCCATGCCGCCGGCGAGTCGCTGGCCGCCGCCGACCTGCTCGGCGCCTTCCCTGTCGCCCTGCTCGCCAGCGACGCCGAGGCGCTGGCGTCATGAGCAATCGTTCGCGCCCTCCGACGGCCGCACAGGACGACGACCCGGTCGCCGCCTGCACGCGCGAAGCATTGCGCCTGATGCACGAGAACCTCGGCCCGCACGGCTTCCTCGCCGCCTCCCCGGGTGCTGGCGCGCGCAGCCGCGGCTACGACCGGGTGTTCGGGCGCGACGCCGCCATCTGCGCCATCGCCGCCGCGCGCAGCGGCGACGCCAAACTCGCCGCCGGCGCCAAGCGCAGCCTGCGCACGCTGGCGGCGCACCAGGCGAAGAACGGGCAGATACCCAAGTACGTCGACCCGGAAACGGACAGCGCGGATTTCTGGTACCTCGGCTGCATCGACGCCACGCTGTGGTGGCTGATCGCGGTGCGCCGCGTCGCCCAGCATCTGGGCGAGCCCGCCTTCGAGCAGCGGCTCAAGGGTCGCATCAAGCGGGCGCTCGACTGGCTGGCTTGCCAGGAGCACCAGCAGATATTCCTGCTGCAGCAGAACGAGGCGAGCGACTGGGCCGACATCATGCCGCGCTCGGGCTTCGTCCTCTACAGCAATGCCCTCTGGCATCTCGTCAAGCGCCTCTACCGCCTGCCGCATGCCGAAGACACGCACCACCATTTCAATTTTCTTTTCCATCCCTATTCCGGCCACCTGCCCGAATACCGCCGGCTGCGCCTGCTCATGCACTACGTGCGCAACCGCACGCGCAACCGTGACCTGTACCTGAGCTTCGTCAACCTTGGCCAATGGGGCGACGAAGGCGATGTCTTCGGCAACCTGCTGGCCCTGCTCTGCGGGCTGGCCGACGACCATCGCGCCAACCGCATCCTGCGCGCGGTGGCGCACAACCAGGCCGATGCCGCCCATCCGGTGCGCGTCTCCTGCACGCCCATCGCCCGCGACCACCCTTTGTGGCGCACCTACATGGGCCGCCACCGCCAGAACATGGAATACCGTTACCATAACGGCGGCATCTGGCCCTTCGTCGGCGGTTTCTGGGTCATGGCGCTGGCGGTGGCCGGCAAGGACCGGCAGGCGGCGGCCGAACTGGAGAAGCTGGCGCGCGCCAACGCCGTCGGCAATTGGGAGTTCAACGAATGGTTCAACGGCCAGAGCGGCCGGCCGGAAGGCATGCCCCGGCAAACCTGGAACGCGGCGACGTTCCTGCTCGCGCAGCAGAGCATGCGGGACGGCAGTTTCCTTTGAATGGCGTGGTGATCGGACGAGAACAAGAATGAGAGCCAGCGAGCACATGAGCAAGGCCATGCGGACCCGTTCGATGAAACGGATGCGGCATGAGCTGTTTTCCCCCCGCCTCTGGCTGCGGCGCCTGCTCTTCTGGGGCGGCGCCCTCTGCGTCGCCGGCGCCGCCATCATCTTCGCCATCGGCGCAGAGCATGCCAACGCGCTGCACCACAAACTGCTCAAGCTCTCGCCCTTCCTGCCCTTCCTGGTCGCGCCGCTGGGCCTGGCGGCGGTCGCCTGGGTGACCCGTCGCTTCTTCCAGGGCGCGCAGGGCAGCGGCATCCCGCAGACCATCGCCGCCCTGCAGAACGAAACCGTGCGCGACACAGTGCTGTCGCTGCGCATCGCCAGCGGCAAGATCGTCCTGTCGCTGTTCGGCATGCTCTGCGGCGCCTCCATCGGACGGGAAGGACCGACGGTGCAGATCGGCGCCGCCATCATGCACTCGCTCGGCAAGCTGACGCGCTTCTCCCGCGCGCAGATGCAGAAGGGCCTCATCCTCGCCGGCGGGGCAGCGGGCGTCGCCGCCGCCTTCAACACGCCGCTGGCCGGCATCGTCTTCGCCATCGAGGAAATGAGCCGCTCGCTCGAGCAACGCACCAGCGGCACCATCCTCACCGCCGTCATCGTCGCCGGCATCCTCTCGCTCGCCCTGCTCGGCGACTACACCTATTTCGGCTACACCTCGGCCTCGCTGCCGCTCGACCACGCCTGGATCGCCGTGCTGGTGTGCGGCGCCGGCGGCGGCCTGCTCGGCGGACTCTTCAGCCGCATGCTCATTGCCACCTCGCGCGGCATTCCCGGCCGCATCGGCGAGGCCATGCGCGACCGCCCCATCGCCTTCGCCGCGGCCTGCGGCCTGGTGCTGGCCATGATCGGCCTGTTCTCCGGCAGCACCACCTACGGCACCGGCTACGAGGAAGCCAAGCTCATCATCGAGGGCCGCGAGGAACTGCCGGCAGGCTACGGCCTGTTGAAAATGCTCGCCACCGTCGTCTCCTACGCCAGCGGCATCCCCGGCGGCATCTTCGCGCCCTCGCTGGCCGTCGGCGCCGGCTTCGGCCTCAACGCCGCGCAGCTCATGCCCTATGCGCCGCACGGCGCCGTCGTCCTGCTCGCCATGGTCGGCTACTTTTCCGGCGTCGTGCGCGCGCCCATCACCGCCTTCGTCATCGTCATCGAGATGACCGACAACCACAACATGGTCCTGCCGCTGATGGCCGCCGCGCTGATCGCCAGCGGCACCTCGCGCCTGATCTGTCCGCGGCCGCTGTACAAAACCCTGGCGGATGCCTTCCTCGCCAAGGCCGCCGTGCCCGATCCGGCGGAAAGCGCACCCAAGCCGCCGGATCGGACCTGAGGAGGACGCCATGAATCGCTTCATGCAGATTTTCCTCACCATCCTGCTCGCCGCCCCGCTTGCAATCCAGGCCGCGCCACCCACCGGCGGCGCGGCCGCCAACGCCCTGCTGATCCAGTTGCGCCCGGACGGCAGCTTCAAGGTCTGGCACGGCGCCGGCGCCAGCCTCCTGCCCAGCGACGAAATCTACGACCTGGAAGCCAGTGCCCGGCCCGAAGGCGGCGACATTCAGCCCACCACTCTCGGCCGGGCGCAGGCTTTCGAGACGAAGCAGGGCGTCGTCATCGAACTGCCCGACGCCCAATCGGACAAGCGCCTCCTGCTCGACCGCGACCCCTGCGGCGGCCTCAAGGTGTGGCACGACGAAGGCACCACCCGCCTGCCCGACGATGTCCTCACCGAACTCGTGCTCACCGCCCTGCCCGATGGCGGCGCGCGAATCAAGATCGGCGAAAACGTCGTCAGGGGCTATACCGTCGAGCGCGGCGTCATTGCCGTCATCTGGAAGCCGAGCCGGCGCACGCCGCGGCCCGAAGCGAAACCCTGACAGGCGTTGCAGGAGTCGGTGAAATCAAATGGCCGGAATTGAAGAGCGCATCGCTGCACTGGGCCTCATCCTGCCGCCGCCGCTCCAGCCGCCGCCCGGCGTCGTCCTGCCCTTCCAGTTCGTGCGGCTGATCGGCAACCGGGCCATCATCTCCGGCCACGGGCCGCAGAACGCGGACGGTTCGCTTGCCCAGCCGCTGGGCAAGCTCGGCAGGGAGGTCAGCGTCGAGCAGGGCTATGCGGCCGCGCGCCTCACCGCCCTCGCCATCCTGGGCAGCCTCCAGCGCACGCTCGGCGACCTCGACCGCATCACCGCCTGGGGGCGTGTCTTCGGCATGGTCAACTCGGCGCCCGGTTTCAACAGGCAGCCGAGCGTCATCAACGGCTTCTCCGACCTCATCCTCGAACTGTTCGGCCCCGAGATCGGCGCCCACGCGCGCAGCGCCGTCGGACTCGCCGAGCTGCCGTTCGACATTCCGGTCGAGATCGAAGGCGAAGTCGAATTCCGGGTTTGAATACCCGAAGCATCCCGTCAGCCAGGTCGATTCGCTCAAAAAGCGCCCTCAATTGACTTCCGCCACCGCGGACGAGGATACTCACTGCGGTGTCCATCCCGGCCCTGGGCATGGCACGTCGAGGGGAGTCCGGCCATGAACCCATCATCCGTACCGCACCGTTCCCCGGTCCTGGGACGCGCATTCGCAGGCGTCCTGCTCGCCCTGTGCCTGGCGTGGCCCGCAGCCGAAGCCCGCGCCCAGGCCGATGCCGACGAGGGCGGCCTCGAAATCCTCGTCGACATCGAAAGCCGCGACGAAAAGCTCACCCGCGACGAAGCGACGCGGCTGCTCGCCTTGCCCCTGCCCGAGACAGCGGATGCACGCTACGCCCTGCTGCAGCGCCAGTTCAGCGCTACGCAGTTGCTGGAAGACCGGGCACGCCTGATCGAGGTGGCGCACCAGCTGATCGAGGCCGGCCGGGGGCGCCCCGGCGGCGAAGCCTGGATCACCACCTACCTCAACGCGGAATTCTCCTGGGGCAGTTCGGGCAAGGCCTTCGATGCCAGCGACGCCTTCGTCTCCGACAAGAGCCTGTCGCTCGGCACACGCGCCTCGGTGGCCCTGCGCCAGACCTACTTTGCGTCGCAGGGCAACGACCGCGCCAAGCTCCTGCGGCTCTGGTCGCGCGCCGACGACCTGGCGGGCGAGGCCCTGAAACAGCCGGAGGGCGCCCCGCCCCGGCTGCCGGTCGAGCGGCTGCAGGTGCGCGCCGAGATCGAGCGCTGGCAGGGCAACATCGCGGCGACGGTGGCCACGCTGCGCGAAGCCATACGCATCGGCCGCGCCGAGGTGGAGGCCGCCAGAAAACTCACTGGCAAGGCGCGCGATCCGGCCGTGCTCGACGCCTACGGCTGGCTCGACGGCTCGCTCGGCATGCTCACCTATGCGCTGGTGCGCCACGGCCGCCCGCAGGAGGCCACCGACGTGGCGCAGGCCAACATCGCGCAGTGGCGCGCCGGCCAGTTGCGCGACGGCCTCGGTGCGCGCTGGCACTACCGGCTCGCCCACAGCCTGAATGCGGTCCAGCAATTCGAGGGGGCGCTCGCCGCGGCCCGCCAGTCCGACGAGATGCTGCAGAAGGCCGGCTCCAGCGCGGCCAGCCACACGCGCTGGCATGCGCGCCAGGAAATCGTGCGTGCCCTGATCGGCCTGAAGCGCTGGAAGGAGGCCGACGAGTCGTATCGCGAGTTCCTCGACAGCATGCCGCCCGACGTGCTGGCGCGCACGCGCGCCTCCGACTGGCGCCTGCTCACCCTGCTGGCCGCCAAGAACGGCCGCCTCGACGAAGCGCTGGAACAGGCGGAACGCTCGCACCGCTTCCGTTCGCGCCTCTTCGGCCTCGATCATCCGCAGACGCATGAAGCAGCCGGCGTGCGCGCCGTCGTGCGACTGCTGCGCGGCGACGTCAGGCAGGCGATGAGCGACTACGAGACCCTGTTCGCCGCCACGCTCGACAATCCGAACGGCTGGATCGACCTCAACATGCGCGGCGTGCGCGGCTACGTGTTCGGCATCGCCTTCGGCGAGTTCATGGCCTACGTGGCCGGGCGGGCCGTCAAGGGCGAGCCCCTCGATGCCGCCCTCACCGACCGCGCCATGCAGATCGCCGATCGCAACAACCTCAGCGTCACGCAGCGCGCCCTGGCCGACAGCACCGCCCGCGTGCTGGCCGCCACACCCGCCCTGCGCGAACTGCTCGAGCAGGAGCAGGCCCAGCGCCGGACCGGCGGGGCGCTGCTCGGCAAGCTCAACGAAACGCTGGGCCTCGAAGACCGTCTGCGCCGGGAAACGCAGACCGAAGAATTCAAGGCCCTTCCGGAGGCCGAGCGCAAGGCCCACTTCGCGCAGCTGCGCAAGGTGCGCGAGCAGGTCAAGGCGCAGCAAACAGGCGTGACGGCTGCGCGGGCCGAACTGGACACCCGGCGCCAGGCCATCGCCAGCCAGTTCCCCACCTATGCCGACCTGGTGACGCCGACCATCCCGCGGCCCGCGCAACTGCAGCGCCTGCTCGAACCCGGCGAGGCCGTGCTCGTCATCCAGCCGACCGACGACGCCACGCTGGTATGGCTGGTGGCGGCGGACGGCCGCAACGGCTTCAGCGCGAGCCGGCTCACCCGCAACGACATCGCCAAACGCGTGGCCGGCCTGCGCGCCATGCTCGACCTCGGCAGCGTGCAAGCCGGGCGCGAGCCGACCCTGCAGCCGGCGCAGATGCATGCCCTGTACCGCGAACTGCTGGCGCCGCTGGAAGCGTCGCTGGGCGGCGTGCGCTCGCTGATCGTCGCCACGCACGGGCCGCTGGCCAGCCTGCCGCTGGCCGCGCTGGTGACCCGCCCGCCCGAAGGCAAGGCCGCGCCGGCCTGGCTGGTGCGGCAGATGGCCGTCACGCAGCTACCCTCGCCCTCGGCGCTGCAGGCCCTGCGCCGCGTAACCCAGCCGCAGGTAGCCGAGAAGGCCCTGCTCGGTTTCGGCGACCCGGTGTTCAAGCTCGCCGCGCGCAGCGCCGGCCGCCCCGCCGCCAAGGCCGGGCAGCCGCGCCTGGTGGGCGCCAGCCTCAAGCCAGGCGCCACCCGCTACGACGCCGACTGGGGCTTCCGCTACGCCGACATGCCGCCCCTGCCCGAAACGCGCACCGAACTGTTGGCCGTGGCCGCCGCGCTCGGCGCCGATGCCGCCAGCGACCTGGTGCTCGGCGAACGTGCCACGCGGCGCGCCGTGCTCGAAGCCAATCTGCTCGACCGCCGCGTCGTCGCCTTCGCCACGCACGGCCTGATGCCGGGCGAACTGCCCGGCGTCTCCAAGCCCTCGCTGGCCATGGCGGCCACCGCCGACGAGCACGAGTCGCCGCTGCTCGAACTCGACGACGTGCTCGGCCTGCGCCTCAACGCGCAATGGGTGCTGCTCTCCGCCTGCAACACGGCGGCGGGGGAACAGGGCGGCGGCGCCATGTCCGGACTGGTGCGCGGCTTCTTCTTCGCCGGCACGCGCTCGGTGCTCGCCACCCACTGGGCGGTCGAATCCGAATCGGCCGCAGCCCTCACCGCGGCCACGCTGAAGGCCCAGGCCAATGGCGCCTCGCGCAGCGAAAGCCTGCGCCAGGCGCAACTCGCCATGATCGACGGCAAGCTCGGCGCCGGCCGCTGGAGCCGCCCCTTCTACTGGGCGCCGTATGCCTTGTTCGGCGATCCGGTGCGGTAAGCACCCGTCTCACGGCGGAAGGCGCGCACGCCGGGTTTACCCGCCGTATTGCAGCGACTGACTTTCGCTTTCGCCGTACTGTGGAGGCTGACTATTGTTCAGAAACGATGTTGATGGTTGGAGATGCGGCCTGCCCGTCGGCAGGGACCACCAATCGGAATCGCTTGGCGATGCAATTGCTTCGATAGTAGAAAAAACTGGTTCAGTTCTCTGCAGCAAGATTCCTGCTCGCTATCTATTTATCCGATAGCCGGACAACCAGACGTGGCGTGGCTGCATCAACACTGCAATATCCACGAACGGCGAAACGTCGAACAAGAGGGCGTCGAAAGCAGCACCTTTGGCGAGAGTGGGATCGGCCACACCAAAGTACCTGCGCGCAGCGGTCGTCGCGGCAGTCAGGGTGGTCTCCAACGAAAGCCCCGCCTCGCGATAGCGGTTGATCTCCTCGAACACTGCGTGGCCGTGTTCGACCCCCATACTTCCTGCATCGGTACCGAGCAGTAGCATGACACCAAGTTTGTCCGCCATTTGCAGATGGCGGGCATGATCGTCGAGGATGCGTCGCAGATTGCCCATGGTTTGTTGAGACCATCCCACCGCCTCGGGATGTGTCCACTGGAAATGCACCGGGCTGAAAGTAGGCGTCCAGGCTATGCCTTTTTCAGCCATGCGCTGCAGGATATCGCGGCTCATGAAGAAGCCGTGCTCGATAGAGCCAACGCCAGCCTCGACCGCGATTTCCAACCCCTTCATGCCACTACAGTGGGCGAAGGTGCTGCGTCCGCATTGACGGGCCGTATTGACTACTAGCTGTGTCGATTCCAGATCGAACTGCGGATCGTCAATGACAGCCCCAGCATCGAAGTCGATGATACCGGTCAGGATCAGCTTGATTTCGTCGTTATCACGAGCCAGTGTCGTGACTGAGTCTCGAATCGCATCTGCATCTGCCACCTCCATCGCCATGAATGCGCCGTATCGATTGGGCCGCTTCACCCCCAACCCACCTGAGCGCACGCGTGCCATCTGACTGCCCGGCTGACGCGCCTCGGCGCGGATGGCGTTGTTAATGCCGTGGCGATCCCCGGCATCGCGCACCAGAGTGATGCCACAGGACAACGCTTGGCGAGCGCTGGCGCGGGCGACTTCGGCGAGCTCTTCGATGGGCTTTTTCAGATGCGCCGAGCGGGTCGATGCGTCGGTCGGCTTGCCATCAAGGAAAAGGTGGGCATGTGCGTCAACCAGGCCCGGCATCAGAAAACCGCCGCGCTCGACGGGGACGCCACGGGTCGCAAGCGCGGCAGAATGGTCTCCTGCAGCGATTTCCTCGATGTGGCCGTCACGTACCAGGAATGTGGCCATGTCGCGCTGACGCCGCTCACCGTCGAACCACTCGTTCGCCACTACTGCAAGTTCCTGCATATCCATTTTTCAGGCCTTGTAGAACTTGCGCACTGCGCGCAGGGCGTTACTTCCCGTTTGTTCCAGGAAATTGCGGTAGGACTGCATGATATGGTGGTCTTCTGGCAGTGGGGCATAACCGCGCCAGGGCGTGCCCAGCACCGTGTCGAATCCATATGGTACGGTTAGCGTCAGAAAGGCATTCTCAAGGCAGTGCTTAAGATCGGAGCCGTCTGCAGCCTTGGGTGGTAGTTGCTGACCGATGTTCGACAAGCCGCCCATCATGTGTATTCCCTTGAGGTCGGGGTCTGCACCAATCTGTCGTATCGCATCCACCGTGGCCCGATTCAGGCCTTCGGTATCGGCGATGATCGCGGACACCGACATGTCGATGAATATGTCGTCCAGCGCCATACCGTATTCATCCTTCAGACGCAGGGCGGCGCGCCTTGCCGTGCCGTATATCTCCTCGGCGGTCTTGTTACCTTTGGCTGTGCCCTCTTCCATCCGTTCCGAGGCCATCAGGATGATCTTGAACTTGTATTTGCCATACAACTCCATCAAATCCCAGCGATGCTCGGTAATCGAATTTACGATCGGCAGCTGGCCACCGGCGTGTTCCTGACTGTAGGACGCCAGGCAGATCTCCTGAACCTTCTTGCTCGGGAAGTCGAAGGACAATGGCGTAACGACCACTTCCTGGATGGCACGGATGACCTGGGCCATGAACTCCGGCTCGGTCATGGCTCGTGCGCCGATGTTGATATTCAGATACGCGGCTCCAGCCTCGGCCTGCTTCACCGCCAGAGCCTGGATGCCGGGTAAATCGGAATTGTCGAACAGCGCTTTGGTGCTCTTGAAACCGGGATTGATGCGCTCACCGATGATCTTGAGCTTGAAACTCTGAGTCACTTGAGTGTCCTTGAAGAAGTTGGCGGTACTGGAAAACCGATGTTGTGCAGGAAACGCTTCTGAAAGCCGCTCCGGCTGGAAAGCTCGATGTAGCGGCTACTGGCGGCGAGTTCCCTTGCGCGCTGCCGCGCGGCGCCGGAGATGAGCAGCATGCGTACGCCGACGCCGGCGGCATTACCGACCTGGTCATAGCGCTCACGCGGCAAATCCGGGAAGAGGCCAATCTCTATGCCGCTCTCTATGTCGATGTAGGCGCCAAACGAGCCGGCGATGATGATGCGATCGATCTGCCAGGTGTCGAGCCCGGCCTCGACGAGCAGCATGTCCACCGCGGTGCGAATCGCTGCCTTGGCCAGTTGCACCGCACGCACATCATGCTGGGTAAGCAGAACTCCAGGGGCAAGTTGTACGGCGCGTTTGCCTTGGTGCTGGACCACAACCGGATGGTGCTCGGCGATGCGCCCACGCACGTCGATCACCCCAGAGCGATGCAGGGTCGCCAGCGCATCGAGGACACCAGAGCCGCACAGGCCTACGGGTTCACAGTTGCCGATGGTGCGCACGGCCAACGCACCGTCGGCAGCCAGCGTGACGCGCTCAATGGCCCCTTCGGCGGCGCGCATGCCACAGGAGATATGACCGCCTTCGAGCGCTGGGCCGGAAGGGCTAGAGACCGAACGCAGGATCCCGGCATGGATCAGGGAGATCTCGGTGTTGGTCCCGATGTCCATCACCAGGCTGGTCCTGCCTTCGCTCCAGCGACTCTCAGTGGCGAGCAGGGCGCTAACGTGGTCGCCACCGACAAAGCCGCCGATACTGGGTGCGATATGGATCCAGGCACCGGGATTCACGGCAAGCCCGAGGTCGCGAGCCTTGGCATCGATTCCTTCACGTATGGCGGCGACGAAGGGTGCGCGTCCAAGCTGGCGTACCGGCAAGCCGAGCAACAGGTGGTGCATGGCAGTATTGCCGCACACGCTGACGTCGACAATGTCATGCCGCGTGGCGCCAATGGCGTAACACAAGTCGTGGGCCAGCGCATTGATAGCCTCCAGGGCGGCTTCGCGCAACTCGTTAGCGGGAACTGCGCCTCCTATCGCATAGTTGATGCGGCTGATGAGGTCGGCGCCCCAGGCTGCCTGCGGATTTTCGATGCCCAAGCCGGCCAGGCGCACGCCGCTTTCCAGATCGACCAGGAAGCCGGCTACGTTCGTCGTCCCAAGATCCACGGCGAGGCCTAGGGCGTGACGCCCGCTTGTGGCGACATCGATGACCTCGCCATAACGCAGCCGGGCGCGCAGCGCCCGGCTCTGCTCGTGTAGTAGGCCGGGCAATCGTCGTGCCGCAGCGAGATCGAATGCTAAGACTGGCACACCGATGGCTTGGCGCAGGCGATCGGCGTCCGAGAGCGGATCGGCAAGCGTGGCTTCGGCAAGCACCAGATCGTGATTGCTGATGGTCGGGTCGAGCGGCAGGCGTTCATCGTCGGCTCCGGTGTCGATTTCGGCGCGCACCACCACGGCAAGCGAACGCGGTGCCACTTCAATTCTGCAGTCGCCGCAGGGGCGGACTTGGCAGGCCCGTACCCATTTCTTGCCGGAAAAAGCGTCCTCGGCGGTAGCATCGAAGCCAGCGTCGACGCGTTCGACGCTGCCCTCTGCGACATGGACGACGCAGGTGCCGCAGGTGCCGCGCCCACCGCAAGCGCCTACGATACGTACGCCGTGGCGGCGCGCACTCTGGAACAGGCTCTCGCCGGATTGCGCGGAAATTTCGCGATCGAGCTGGGTGAAGCGCAGGGTGTACGAGGCGAGTATCGACACGGCTATCGGGGTAATCAATTAACCAGGTTAGGCCGACTGTGCGCGTTGCATTTGACGCGATGGCGGCAACCGTCGCAGCGCGACCATTGCACCGGCGGCAGGTCGATGCCGACGCCGAGCACCATGGAGACGGACTTTAGCGGGCGCATCAGGAGACCGCCGGTAAGCCTCACGCCAATGAGCTCGGATTGCGCCAGGCGCAGCACCGCGGCTTGGGTGTCGAGTGCCAGGCCGGGGTCGCCGGCGCGCAGTTCACCGGCCATAGTCAGACCGCGGCGCCGTGCATCGGCCAGCATGCGGTCCTGCGCACGGCGCGAAACGGCCATCAGGAGTTCATTACCAAGTGAATCCAGCGCCATTGCCAAGGAAGCGTGACGCTCGGTGAACAGCGAGCTGATGCGCGTTTCGAGCGCCGGTCCAAGGGTACACACGGCGCAGGCGAGCGCCGTAAGTTGGCCTGATTCCGGTAGCAGGCGCGGCGCGTACAGGGCCTCACCATGGGCGTACAGCGTCTCGGCCGCGGGGACGTCGAGGCTGACTATGTCGTAGCTGTAAGCAGCTTCCGCCAACTGCTCGACGCGGATCAACTCGACCGCCCGCTGCCGCAGCTTCAGGCCTGCCGCCGACAGGCCGTCACGTGGCGCTTCGGCCACGCTGCGCAGGATGTCGAATCCGCGGGCGACGCGCATCGCGAGACCTAGCCGGCGTACTTGCGCGCCGAGTCGAACATGGCGCGTACGTTCTCGATCGGGGTCTCATCCGGGATGCCGAAAGCTGTATCCAGTAGCAGGCTGCCACCCTTGTTCCACACTTCGTCGACCAGGCGTTTCACTGCGGCGTCAACCTCCGCCGGAGTTCCTGTGGTCATCATCGAAGGTGAGAGATTGCCGCGTAATGCCACGGTATCTCCCAGCACTTCATAGGCCTTGACGATGTCCGTGCGCTCGAACCAGTAGATACATTTCCCCTTGGGAACGTCCTTGATGATGTCCAGGCGCTTGGTGCAATCCGATTCCCATAGCGGCATCGGGATCAAGTCGGCATCGATCAGGTCAAGCATCATCTGACGGAAACTTGGCCACCAAAAGGTCTCGAACTGCTTGGGCGACATGAAGGCGTCCGGCGCCCAGTGGATGGGAATGAAAACGATCGGATTCCCGCTCCCCCGGGCGTTCGCAATTGTCATCTTGACCAGATTGCGCCGCATCATGTCGATTACTTCAAGAAGCTGTTCCTTGTGCCGGTACAAGTCCTTCATCATGCCGGTGGCGCCGCGGAAATAGTCGGCCAGCACATCGTACGGAGCGCCCGAGGCGCTTCCGTTGATCAGTGGAAAGCCCAGCGCATTGATGCGCTTGTTCCACTGACCTGCATGGGTCATGTAGCGGTCAACTTCATCGGCGGCATCGAGGACTTTCTGCAAGGCTTTGCGAAAATCCTTGTTCGCCAGAGGCCGCAGGCCAGTAATGGCACGGAAATAGAACGTGCCGGGGAATACCGGAAAGTTCTCGAATCCCTCGAAGGCGGAAAATATCCTTGGCAGGTATTTGTTCAGGTAGAAGCCGGTCGGGTCGGCTAGCAACTCGGGATACTCCTCCGCTTTCATGTATTCGCGGTCGAGGTACTGATAGGGCTGGTTGTCGCCGACACCATGGCCCGGCCATTGCAACTGCTTGTAGCCGGTGGCCTCGAAAACATTGCCCAAGGCAATGGCTCCCGGCAGCGAGATACAGGCATCCGGCTCGAACTCGAGCACGGCCCGTTCAGCAATCTCCTTGGTCTTTTCGTAGTCGTACATCAACTCTTTGTAGCTGACGCCGCCGTACTTCGCCAGCCAGTAGGTCGCGTACATGATGACCGGCATGCGATCCGCCTGCTTCAGCGCGACGCAATCCATGATGCGCTGCCAGCGCGCGTCGTAGGCAGCCTTGGCCGCCGGGGTCTGTTCCGGTGCGTTCATGCCGCCTCCCCCATCCAGGTCTTGCACAGATTGACAGCCTCGACGGCATTGACGCCGAATGCATCGGCGCGGGTATAAGCCCGCACCGTCTCGTCGATCTGCCCGCCACCGATCATCACCTTGAACTTGCTGCGCATGCCCTCCTTCTCGAAAGCTTCAATGGTTTCCTTCATCGAGTCGAAGGCAAGAGTCAGGAAGCCTGAGAGACCCACCACATCCGGTTGCCAGACATTGATTTCCTCGATGAAGCTCTTGACTGGCACGTCGATCCCGATGTCTTTCACCTCGAAGCCGTTGATGTCGAGCATGAAGCTGACGATATTCTTGCCGATGTCGTGCAGGTCGCCATGGACGGTACCGATGAGCACCTTGCCCAGTTTCTTGGGTTCTTCACCCGGCGTCTGCTTGATCAGCGGCTTGGCGATGGCGCCGATGGTTTCCAGCATCTCGCCTGCCAAAACCAGTTCGGGCAGAAAATATTCGCCTTCCTCGAAGCGCTTGCCGACGATGTCCATGGCGTTGCGGCACAGTTCGAGCACACGCAGCGGAGAAACGCCTTCCTCCAGCAGCATGCGCTTGGCCAGCGCGAGTGCGCTGTCCTCGTCCATGTCGGCCAGCCAGTCGACCAGCTGTTTTTCCTGTTCGTTCATTTCACTCATGATGCGGCTCCAATTGTGGGCGTTGCAAGCGTACGAATTCCGGATTCGATGATGATTTGTTCGAGGACATCTTCGTTCTTGTGTCCCATCACATGCACTCCGGCGACGCCTTCTATGCTCGCGATGGCTTGAATGATTTCAATGCAGGCGCGTTTGGCTTCCGCCTTCTGATCGGCAGCATCGCCGATGCGTTTCAGCAGCGATTCAGGCACGTGGATGCCGGGGACGTGCTGGACCATCCAGCGCAATCCCTTGGCGCTGCTTAGCGTTCCAACTCCAACAATAATGCGGCTGCGGCAGTGCAGGCCGCGCGCCCTCACTTCCCGCATGAAATCTTCCAGCATGGGTACGTCGAAGCAGAACTGGGTTTGGATGAACTGAGCGCCGGCGTCGATCTTCCTCTCCAGGTTGAGGACTCGGTCCTTGTAGGGCGGCACAAAGGGATTGGCGGTGGCACCGATGAACAGGCTGGGTGCACGATCCAGTTTGCGCCCCGAGGCATACTGACCGCGGTCGCACATGCCGCGGGCGATGTGCAGCAGCGAAACCGCATCAAGGTCGAAGACGGGCTTGGCTTGTGGATGGTCGCCCTGACTGACGTCGTCGCCGGTGAGGCACAGGATGTTCTGCACGCCCAGTGCGGCGGCGCCGAGGATATCGCCCTGGATGGCGATGCGGTTCCGGTCGCGGCAGGCAACCTGGTACACGGGCGTGAGGCCGTTGGCCGCCAGGATAGCCGAGGCTGCGACGCTGGACATGTGGCAGTTGCCGCCGGCGCCATCGGTGATATTGATGGCATCGACCAGGCCCTTGAAACGGATCGCCCGAGCGATGAGGGCATCTGGATCGGCAGAATCCGGCGGAGCGACTTCGACGGTGACGACGAAACGTCCTGATTGGCAGGCGGATTCCAGACGACCGGGCAGATGGGCGACGACCTCGGTTTCTGAAAAACGTGGTATCGGGTCATAGGTCGAGCTACCGTTGATGACTTTGATCCACGATGATTCGCCAGTGCGGGCATGGTCGAGAGGGGGCAACGCAGGGAGCGCCGAAGCGAGGCCCTTCGTGTTCGAGGCGATTCGTTTGCCTCCATTGATTGCTTCGATCCAGGCGCAGCGTACCCCCGGATTTACCTCGCAGGTGCCATCCGGACGGACGCCGCCGCATGGACCATTGCGCATCTGCTTCGCGCAATTCATCGGGCAGGCCATTCCGGTGGATGACAATACGCACTGGCCACACATTCGACAATCGAAGAGAAACTGCTTGGTGACTCTTTCGATCGGCCGTATGGCGGTTTCCGCCTGGCGCGGTCCGATCGCGTGCACCAATGGCCGCAGCCACTGGATGTAGCCTTCGAGAAAGCTGTAGATGCGCTGAAACGCGCGCGCGTGGCGGACCGACCAGAGCCGTGCAGAGTACATATTCTAGGAATCGATCTTGTGGTTTTACCATGGGTCTCGAAGCCATCGAGACTTCAAACGCAGGGATGCGTTGCACCACCCGTGGTCTTCGCAAAAACTGTCCGAAAATCCTGTCCTGCCCGCAAATTAGACGGGGACTCTCGGGAATAATTCGCAGTCCATTGGGTCACCCGTCTTCAAGGCAGGTTCGCGGATTTTCTGGAACGTTCCCGGGCGTGCATCGTAAGTTGCATCGTCCCCCGTCCAGCGAGTTGCCAGTGCCCGTCGCCGCATATGATTCGTCGCGTTACCGCTTGAACCGTGGATGGTCAAGGCTTGATGAACCAGGCAGTCTCCTGGCTCCATGTCCCAATTAAGAAAGACATGCCTGTTGCGCTCGGCATCGATGTCGGGGATGGGTTCGCCTGGGGCATCCGGGTAGCGATCCTTGCCATCGAAGCCCCTTGGCTTATACCATTTACCCGATCGGTGAGATCCCTGCACATACTCCAGGCCACTGCTCTCCCGGCTCACTCGATCAAGCGACAGCCAAATCGAACAAACCTGTTTGCCCAACACCGGCCAATAGGGCTGATCTTGATGCCAAGGAGTCGGCACGAGGGTTCCAGGTTCCTTCACGAACAGATGGTCATAGAAGAAGTTAACCTTCTTCGTCCTCATGATCTTTTGCGCAATACGCACCGCAGGAGACTCGAATACATAGTCTCGGAAGTCGTCATCGCGCATCCACATGAACATGTCACCCAGAAAACGTCCAGGAGATTTTCCGTCTGCGTATTCGATCGCGAGCGGCCCGGTATTCTCCAGGTTGCGCTCGATGGCCTGGCGCATCCGCTCTATCCAGTCCTGATCGAACATGCCGCGCAGACAAATAGCGCCATCCTGTTCATAACGGAGAATGTCTTCTTCCGTCACTTCGATCAGAGGCTCCCTATTCATGTGTGGAAACTCCCATGCGCTGAAAGCACCTATTTCACGAGATGCCACCTGCCGTCTTTGATCTGTACCATCACCGCCGCACGATCGTCGTAGCCGACGTGGTCCGCCGGACTCATATTGACGACTCCCTGTGTGGTAACGAGATCATGGGTGTTCTCAATCGCATCACGCAAGGCCTTACGGAACGCGGGGGTGGCCGGCTTTGCCACCTTCAAGGCAACAGGGATGGCGCGTTCAAGGAGTACCCAAGCGTCCCAAGCGTTGGATGCAAATATCGAGGTCGATCCCGCACCGAAAACCTTTTCGTAGCGATTGATGAAGTCGAGCGCGACTTTCTTGGCAGGGCTGGTGTCAGCTAGCTGTTCGGCAACAATGAGAGGGGCTATGGCGAAGTAGCTCCCTTCTGCGTCCTTGCCGGAGATGCGAAGGAACTGGTTGTTTGCAATGCCATAGGTTTGGTAGATCGCCCCCTTGAATCCGCGCTCAACGACAGTTTTTTGAGGCATGGCCGCGGGCGTGCCGGAACCGGCAATGAATATCGCGTCGGGCTTCGTCGACATGATTTTGAGAATTTGCGAGGTGACCGACGTGTCGGTACGCCCGAACCGCTCCGAACTGGAAATCTCAATACCAACGGCAGCGGTTGCCTTTTTCATCGTGTCTGCCCAGGTTTCGCCATAGGCATCGGCGAAGCCGATGAATCCCACCGTCTTGATACCCAGCTTGCGCATGTGATTCACGGTCAGTTCGGCCATTTGCGCTTCGTTCTGGACGGTCTTGAACATCCAGTAACGCTTGTCATCCATGGGACCGGTAACGCGCGCACTTGAGGCAAGGCTGATCGTAGGGGTCTTTGCCTCGAAGATCGTATCCATCATCGCCAAAGCAGCCGCGGTCGTCGAGGTGCCGATGATAATGTCAACATTCTCCACGCCAGTCAGCTTCTTGGCGTTGTGTACGGCAGTGGTGGGGTCTGACCCGTCGTCCAGCACAATCAAATTGATTTTTTCCCCGGCGACTTCCTTCGAAATCAATGTCAATGCATTTTTTTCGGGAATGCCGAGAGATGCTGCAGGCCCCGTCAGGGGGAGAGGATCACGCCTACGTTGATATCCGCATGGGCCAGTGCCGACAATCCCATGAAACAGAGTGCCAATACGCATTTGTTCTTCATCTTGATTCCTCCTTTGTGTGGTGCCGCTCTATCTAGTAGTTATGGGTCTTATGTTGCCAACCGGCTGAAAGCTACGCTTGCCAGAAATAAATGTAAATCTCATTCTGCCGATAGATATAATGCATTACATGCATGTGAAACGCTTAGACCTAAACCTTATTTCCGTATTCGATGCGCTCCTGCGCGAACGGAACGTCACGGGCGCGGCGGATTCGATCGGATTGTCACAATCGGCGTTGAGTCACGCATTGAAGCGCTTGCGAGACTATTTCAACGACCCTCTGTTTGTGCGAACAGCCAATGAAATGGCGCCGACACCCCGCGCCCTGGAACTGAGCGAAACCATCCTGGCGATTGCAGAACTGGTCAACGATCAACTGGTACCGAAGGCCGGATTCGCGCCGGAATGCTCCGAGCGGACCTTTGGCTTGTGCCTGACCGACATGGGCGAACTGGTTTTTCTGCCGCCAATCATCAAGAAATTTCAGGAGATCGCTCCTGGGTGCCGGATCAAATCAATACAAGTGCCACACAAGGAAATCAAGGAAATACTGGAAACGGGAGAAGCCGACCTGGCTATCGGATCCATTCATACCTTGCCAGGTGAAATCTTCCAACAGCGGCTTTTCACCCACCCGTTTGTTTGTATTTCCAGCCGTACAAATCGAATGATCGGAAAAGAACTCACCCTCGATCGTTTTCTCGAAGCCGAGCATATCGTTGTATGCCTATCCGGGCGACAGTGGGAGGCCTATGACCAAGTTCTTGATGAGTACGGCATCCATCGCAGAATAATCCTGACGACTCCGCATTTTCTGGTCGTTCCGTTGCTGATCGAGGGGACTGATTTTATCGCGACCGTGCCGCGGGAACTCGGGACGGTTTTCTCCAGATTCCGACACATCAAGGTCTGGCCGACGCCGATCGAACTGCCCAGATTCGATCTTCGTCAATATTGGCACCCTCGTTACCACCATGACACAGCCAACAAATGGCTGCGCAATCTGGTCATGGATACTTTCAAGGATTATCCGGAGTGACGGTTCGCGGGCAAAACCACCTCTATTGCTACGATTGACATATGCCTTCCGCCGCCTTCGCATCCCTGCCCACCTTCCACTCTCGCCGAGGGTAAGAGAAAAATTGCATTCGCTTGGCCTTGACCTTCCGGGGCCGTAGAGACTTCCCCCGATGTACAAGCTTTGCCGGCCGACCTGCGGCCAAAGCCAGTCAGCCGCGCCTGCTGGGCACCGTAATCCTTGTTCGGCGATCCGTTGCGGTATGCACCCGTCTCGCGGCGGAATGCGCGTGCACCAGGTTTGCCCGCCGTATTGCGGCGGCTGACTTTCGCTTTCGCCGTACTGTAGGGGCTGAATCTTACTTACTCTGGAGAGGCGCTGGTCGGTCTTCGGCCAAAGCCGACGACCACGCTTCGGTTGGTGAGGTCCGTTACAAGCTGTTAAGCTGACATTGAGCATTGATGTACTCAGAACGTCCACTCTCTACTGGTGGATCGAATGAACTAGCCCCATAGCCGACTTGCCGCTTTCCAAAGGCCGGCATGTATCAGCGGTTCAGTGCGCGCAGCACATTCACGAGTTTCTTCACGGCGATTTCCAACTCTCTTGGGGCATGGGCGGCGAACCCCATGAGGAAACCGGCCTTGTGCTTGCTCGACGCATGCAAAGCCGTCAGCCCCAGCAGATCGATGCCGGCCCGGCGTGCAGTATCCACGGCTTCGCGCTCGGGGATGTCGCGGATCAAGATGCAAGGCATCTGCATCCCGCCGGTCGGCACTCTCGGTTCCACGAAGTCGGCCAGGTGCTTGCGCACGAGTCCAACCAGCACGTCAAGCCGTTCGGCGTAAACAGCCCGCATGGTGCGCACGTGCGCACCAAAATGCCCGCCCTCGATGAAGCGCGCAAGTGTCAGTTGCGGAATCGGCGCACTGTGCCCATCCAGCAGGGTGCGCGCCACCGTCATGGGCGCCACGAGTTGTGACGGCAAGACCATGTAGCCAATGCGCAAGCCTGGAAACAGCGATTTGGTGAAGGTACCGATGTAGATGGTCCGCTCGTGCGGGTCGAGCCCCTGCACGCAGGCCGTGGGTTTGCCGGCGTAGTGGAACTCGCTGTCGTAGTCGTCCTCGATGATCCAGGCCTGCTGCTGTCGTGCCCATTCGATGACGGCCAGCCTTCGGTCCAGCGCCAGTGTCGCCCCGGTCGGGAATTGATGCGAAGGGGTCAGAAACACCGCCTTGGCTGGTTGCGCGGCATCACGCAGATGTTCCACCCGCATACCGTCGGCGTCCAGCGGCACGGGTACGCATTCCAGCCCGGCGGCGTCGAAGGCCTTGCGCGCCCCGTGGTACACCGGGTCTTCGATGAATATCCTGTCGCCGGCATCGAGCAGCACGGTGGCGCACAGGGTCAAGGCTTGCTGGGAACTGGTCAGCACCAGCACGCGCTCGGGCGTGGCGTGTGCGCCGCGTTCGAGATTGACGTAATCGGCAATCACGCGCCGGAGCGGTTCCATTCCCTGTGGTGGGCTGGGCAGCAGCGCCAGGGTGCCGTATTCCTTCAACACCTGCCGCTCCAACCGCTCCCAGGTCTGCAGTGGAAAGCTACGAGTTTCCGGCACGCCAGGGGCGAACGGGCGCGGCGCCAGGAAGTCGCGCACGCCACCGCCCTGGAACATGGCGTTACCGCGCTGACTGAGGCGCAGGGTCTTTCTGTGTACGCCCGCACGCGGTGCCGCGCCACGCCTTGTCAGGCGTTGCGCTCGCTCCGACACGAAGCTGCCGCTGCCCACGCGCCGCTCGATGAACCCTTCCGCATGCAACTGGCTGTACGCCGCCTCCACCGTATCGCGGGAGACACCCAGCGATTTGGCCAGCGTGCGCGACGCCGGCAATGGCCGGCCCACATCAAGCGCGCCGTCGAGGATCAGTTGGCGGACGGCCCGCTGGACGCGCGCATGCAGCGGCAAAGCGCCATGCGCCGGGTCGCCGACCCAGGCTTTGACGGATTCAAGTTGGGCGTGTTTGAACAATTGGTTGGTATCTAATCAAAAACATGGATGGGCACATCCGTCCATTTTAAAGTTATAAAACAGCTTCTCAACCAAGTCAATCACATCGTTTTCAGGAGTCACATACAGACCATGTCATCTGCCAGCCCACCTTCGTCCGTTCGTTGGAGCGATCTCACCCATCCCGTCGTGGCTGGACTGATTTCGGTCATTGTCAACTACGGCGGCACCTTCATTCTGGTGTTCCAGGCCGCCAAGGTGGCCGGCCTCAGCACGGAGTTGACGGCCTCGTGGGTGTGGTCGATTTCGATCGGCGTCGGGGTGACGGGGCTGATCCTCAGTTGGATCACCCGCGAACCGATCATCACCGCCTGGTCCACGCCGGCCGCTGCGTTCCTCGTCACCGCACTGGCCACCACGTCTTATGCCGAAGCGGTGGGTGCGTACCTGATCTCGGCCGCCGCCTTCGTAGCGCTCGGGCTGTCCGGCTACTTCGAGAAGGCGATCCGCTTGATCCCTCCGGGTGTGGCGGCAGGATTGCTGGCGGGCATCCTGTTGCAGTTCGGGGTCAAAGCCTTTGGCGGCATGAGCATCGACCCGTTGCTCGCCGGGCTGCTGATCGTTACCTATGTGGTGCTCAAGCGCTTCACCGCGCGCTATGCCGTGGTGGGCATCCTGGTGCTGGGGCTGGCCTTCCTGCTGTTGCAGAACCGCGTTGACTTGTCGGGGCTGGAACTGAAGCTCGCCGCCCCCGTCTTCACCATGCCGGTGTTCTCGCTCAACGCCTTACTGAGCTTGGCGCTGCCGCTGTTCCTGATCACGCTGACCGGCCAGTACATGCCCGGCATGTTGGTGCTGCGAAACGATGGCTTCAAGACCAATGCCAATCCCATCGTAACCGTTGCCGGGCTGGGTTCGCTGCTGATGGCGCCGTTCGGTTCGCATGCCTTCAATATCGCCGCGATCACGGCGGCAATCTGCACCGGCCGGGAAGCGCATGAAGATCCGTCCAAGCGCTGGATCGCCGGCATTGCCGCAGGCGTCTTTTACATCCTCGTCGGGGTATTCGGCGTGACACTGGCCGCCGTCTTCATGGCCTTCCCGGCAACTTTCATCACCACGCTGGCGGGCCTGGCGCTGCTGGGCACCATCGGCGGCAGCCTCGCCGGCGCCATGGCCGACGCAAGGGCGCGGGAAGCCTCGCTGATCACCTTCCTTGCCGCTGCCGCCAACATCACGATGTTCGGCATCGGCGGAGCCTTCTGGGGTCTGCTAATTGGCCTGCTGGCCTACGCGGTACTCAACGGCCATCTGCCGCAGCGGACGTGGGCGCCGCAACCGTCCGTTCAACCTGCCACCGAACCTGTAGCCGGCAAGGGAGTGACCGACTGATCAAACCCTACCAGTCGCCAGCCAGGGACGCTCTCAGGGCTAACGATACCTCGTTCCTGCTATCAATTACTCATCTTTACGATAGCGGGCTCCTAGAGCGAAGTCGCTTGGCTGGACAGCGACCGTCCGGAATGGCCGAGATTGGTGCGTTGAATGCGGACAGATCGGCCAAAGCGGACGTCCGCATCATTTCTTGACAAGCGATGCAGCGTCCGCTTTTGGCATTCACAAACAATAGGATGAACTAGAAAAGTTCTTGTGGAGGGAACCCAAGTCCACTCAAGGGCATCCGAGATCACCAGTCGTTGATCACATGCCGTGACACGAGTGATTGCAGGCGGATCAACCGTCCTTGAACGCTTCTTGCCTTACCCGGTATAAACGGGGAAAGGCGCTCGCAATCAAGATCAGCGCGATCGCAGCCAATAGACCGGCGCTGATGGGGCTCGTGAAAAAAACCGTCGGATCTCCCCTTGAAAGCGTTAGTGCGCGCCGCAGATTCTCCTCCATCATCGGCCCAAGTACGAAGGCGAGGACCAACGGTGCCGGTTCGCAGCCCAGCTTGATGAGCAGGATGCCAAGAAGCCCGAAAGCGGCGGTGAGTATCACATCGAACACGCTGTAGTTCATGCTATAGATACCGACGCAGCAGAATAGGAGGATCGATGGATACAGCAGGCGGTACGGCACCTTAAGCAGTTTGACCCACAAGCCCACCATGGGCAGGTTCAGAACCACCAGCATCACGTTGCCTAGCCACATGCTAGCGATCAAGCCCCAGAACAGTGCCGGCTGTTGTGTCATGACCTGCGGCCCGGGCGCGATGCCATGGATCATCATGCCCCCCGCCATCAAGGCCATTACGGGATTGGAAGGAATGCCGAGCGTTAGGAGTGGGATGAACGATGTCTGGGCGCCCGCATTGTTTGCTGATTCGGGCGCGACCACGCCCTCAATGGCACCCTGCCCGAAGCGCTCGGGCTCCCCAGATAGGCGCTTCTCGAGCGTGTAGGCAGCGAACGAGGCAAGGATCGCACCGCCGCCTGGCAGAATTCCTAGCAATGACCCGAGCAGGGTGCCGCGAACACTCGGTTTCCATGCTGCCGAGAAATCCTCTCGCGTAGGCCATACTTTTCCAACCTGGGGTATCGTCATCTCACGATCCTGGCGCTGCTCCAGGTTTAGCAATATCTCAGCAATACCAAAAAGCCCCATGGCCACGACCACAAAGCCGATGCCATCGTTCAGTTCGTTCAGGCCAAAGGTGAAGCGCGTAAACCCGGTGTTCGCATCCGTGCCGACCATGCCGAGCAGCAGTCCGAGCACCACCATCGCCAGCGCCTTGATGATCGAGCCCTGAGCGAGAGCCACCGCAGCCACCAGGCCCAGTGCCATCAGGGCAAAGTATTCGGCTGGCCCGAACCGCAGAGCAAGCTCGCTCAGTGGCCGAGCAAAGACGGCGATGAGCAGCGTCGCTACGCAGCCAGCGAAGAACGAGCCGAGCGCCGCGATCGCCAGCGCTGGGCCGGCGCGGCCGCGCCTCGCCATTTCGTAACCGTCCAGCGCCGTGACGACGCTGGACGATTCTCCGGGCAACTTCATGAGAATAGCGGTCGTGGAGCCGCCGTACTGCGCGCCATAGTAGATGCCGGAGAGCATGATGAGTGCCGACAGGGGCTCGAGCTTGAACGTTAATGGCAGAAGCATGGCCACCGTCGCCACCGGACCGATGCCCGGCAGCACCCCGATGAGAGTGCCGAGGACTGCGCCCGCTAGGCAATACATGAGATTGACCGGCGTAGCGGCGGCGGCCAGACCAAGGACAAGGCTATCGAGCAATTCCACAAGCGCCTGCTAAAAAAGGTCGACCGTGAGCCCGATTCCTCGGACGAAGAGCAGCGCGGCGAATGCGCTGAGCACTAACGCGAAAACGATCACCTCGCCGATGCGGAAGTCACGGTTTCCCAAACTGCCGATCACAACCACGGCGATGCTGGCGGGCACCAGCCCCGCCCACGACAGCAATGCGGCAAAGGCGAGCATGGCGCCCGTCACGGCAACAGCGGGGCGGAGTACGATGCGCGCGAAGGTCGCCGGCACGGGCGGTTTGCGTAGTCCGGACAGCGCGACGGCGATGCCGAAGACGACGAGGATCACAGACAGCAGCCGGGGAAAGTACCCCGCACCCATGCGCGTAGCCGTGCCCATCGGATATCCCGCCCCCACGACAAGCGCAGCAATCCCGACCGAGATAAAGAGAATCCCGGCCATGAGGTCTTGTTTCCTTGACATCAGATGTTCGCCGTAAGGATCGTTCGTCCTGAATCGGAGAGTCGGCGTCCGCCTGATCACTCTACCTTAGCGCCCGAGTCAATGATCAGTTTCTTCCACTTTGGATACTCCTCCCTGTACAGCGCCTCGAACTGCACAGGGGTGCTTCCGACAGGGTCGAAACCGTTCTCGATCATACGGGCCTGGATTTCCTGGATCTGTACCACCTCGGCGATGTCGGCGGCGATTTTTCGGATCGTTTCTTTGGGCGTCTTAGCAGGAGCATAAACAGCAACCCATCCCGCCAGTTCGAATCCCGAGAAACCCTGTTCGGCAAAAGTCGCTACGTTCGGCAGTGCGCGGATCCTGCGCGGCCCGGTGATGCCCAAAATTTTAATCTTGCCTCCTTCAAGCTGTGCGCGCGCGGTGCCACCACCCGCGAACGTGACGTCGAGGCGGCCACCCAGCATGTCGGTGATGGCCGGCATTTCGCCCTTGTAGGTGATATGGTTCATGTCGAGTCCCGTCTTCTGCTGCAGCAGCGTTCCGAACAGGTGTGCCGATGACCCCACGCCCCAACTGCCGTAATTCACCAACCCACCCTTCTTTTTCGCCAGAGCAACGAATTCCTGCAGGTTGTCGGCGGGGTACGCAGCCGGGGCAATGAGTGTCACGCTCCCAATTGCAAGCTGAGAAACCGGCTCGAAATCCCTGACCGGATCGTAGGGGAGATTGGAGCGCAGCACCGGGATGTTGATGTGCGTGGTGTTGATGGTAACCAGCAGGGTGTGTCCATCGGCAGGCGCCTTGGCAAATATACTCGCTAGCGAGTATGCCGCTCGCACCCGGCTTGTTTTCCACGACTACAGGCTGCTTCCAGCGGAGCGACAACTTTTCCCCCATCAGTCTAGAGAGCGTGTCGATGCTACCGCCCGGCGCGGTCCAGACGACCAGTTTGACAGGCTTGGACGGGTACTCCTGCGCATAAGCCGTGGTCAGCCCGCTGGCCATGAGCACGACTGCAAAAAACTTGGCAAACCTAATGCTGAACTCTTTTTTCATGATCTCCTCCTTTATTTAGTGTTCATTCTTCGAACTACTATTTTTTACCCATAGCCTCCAAATTCTCCCTATGGCGCGGACGGTAGTTCCGCTCCAGCCCCCCCCAGAAGGCTATCGGCATATCATCAATTTCAGTCCCTCTGCTTCCCTTCCGCAAAGTGATCCACTTGTGCCACTCAGGTGGGTCCAGACTCGGGAAGTCGATGCGGTTGAAATGTAGGTGGGTGCTACTGGCGTGTCGTGCCAGGCAAGCCTCGGTGATGATCTTGGCGCAGGTCAGGATATCCAGCACATCCAGGGTGCGCATCAGCTTATGCGGATTGTCAGCCGCTGCAAGAGGTGCCTCGTTTTCCTCGATGTCCATCAGCCAATCCTGCGCAAGACGTAGCAGTTCGTCGTTCTTCGGCTCACTACAGTAGTTCTGCATGACGCGCGCAATGCCGGCGTTGAGCTCCTTCCAATCGAGACTGCGTGCGCCCTGCTTGGCAAGCGGCGCATAGACCCGTTGCTTCTCGCGAGCTATCTGCTCCGCGCATAGCTCGCCGGCCGCCTGCCTGCGGGCGAACAGTGCCGCACGCGCTCCGGCATAACGACCGGTCGCTGCAGCGTGAGAATGGTCCTGCCCACCGAAGACGAGATCGCCGGCTCCGAACAGACCAGGTACGTTCGACATGAGATCCCAGTCGACCAGCAGCCCTCCACACACTCCCGATTCACCAAAAGTTCGCTCCTGGGGCACCACGGGTTCCCGCATGCCTGAGCCGCGCAGAAAGTCGTAGGTCTGAAGCATATCCTTGTCGGGATCGAAGCCCGACTGCATATAGGTCTTCATGACCGGAATGCGCGTCTTGCCTTCGTTACCCACCATCAAGCCCCATATCACGCGGCGCTCGGAGTCAGGCATGGATGTTAAGTCTGCGTAGAACGGAGGCGAGAACTCACCGCGCAGCATGCGTTGCTCAAGATCCGGAATGGGTTTCGGCCCTAGGTACTGTTTCAGGCCCGGGTGCGGCAGGGAACTTGATCCGCCCCCCATGATGAAGAACTTCTGACCCTCTGCGGGGCGGCATCGCTCGGACACGCTCTCCAGGAGGCGGCCGTTGCAGTCGACCCAAGGTACAGCCTTGCCGTTGGCATCGATGATGTTGCACGGATACCAAGTATTGATGGCATTGCCGCTGCCGTAGGCCGGAAAGGAGTAAGCGCTGCCGAAAGCCGAGCGCATCGATTTTTCCATCATGGTCAGCTTGGCGCCAATGCGCCATGCCATGGCATAGCCGTTGCCTGCATCAGAAGGTGGCCGGAACGTAGACAGCCCGCGCAGTTCTGAGGAAAACGTCCAGATCCGCTGCGGTCGGCTGGTGGCGAGAATCACTGCCGCGGCCTTGACAACGACGAAAGCGCCCGTGCGACAGTTGACGCCGGTGGCGCCGACAACGCGCCCGCCGTGCTGCCCCCCGGACGTAAGCAGTCCTGTTGCGGCGGTGCGGTCGAGGATGCGAACGCCCAGTCGCTTGCACGCCTTGCGCAGCAGCGGCTTGTAGTCGGCGCCCCACACCCGGATGACGAAGCGGTTGGTGTAATCGTAGGCGAATAGCAGCTTGCTCGCATCGTCACGGAACTCGGCACCTCTGAATTCGCCATCCGTGTCGCGCACCTTGCCGCCCATACGCTCCATCTCCACCAGAGTCTCATAAGCAGAGGCGCACTGTATGTACGTAGAGATTCCATTGCGGTAGCCGCCCTGGTTTTCGATCAAAGCCTCAGTTAAATCCTCAGGGGAGACGCCCGAAGCCGGGTTGTCTGCAGCCCATTGCCAGTGGTCAACGCCTGCACCGCCAGCGCCGCTGCGGACGGTAGCCGCTTTTTCCATGATGACCACCCTCGCGCCGCAGCGCGCTGCCGCAATGGCTGCCCAAACCCCCGCAATCCCCCCCCCCAGTACCAATACATCGGTCTCGACGCGTTGCTCGTTACCGTAGCGGACGGTGTAGGGCCAGTTGTGAATACGCCCTTTATCGTGAAACATGGTCATCGCTTTAGACCCTGAAATGCTCGCCGGAAGACTTGCGCTTCCATCTGACTCGTTGCTGCAGGGGATGATTGATGCGTATGGCGCCCTCGTGCGGGCAGTCCTCCACGCACGGCCCGCAATACCAGCACTCTTCCGGGAACAGAATCAAGGGCGGCTTACCCTTGACTGGGTTGGGAATGAAGACGTCTTCCAGGCAGACGTACACGCAGATATCGCAGCCGGTACATATCGCCTCGTCAAAAACCACTGGTTGTCCAGGCGTCGTGGCGTTCGGTGTGGCGTACACGGCATCCGCCGTGCCATTCCCGACGTCCGATTTCTCTGTGGGTGTTGTCGATGTAGCCGTCTTTTCCACGGATGCCTCCAAGAATTAGGTGCTGCCTACTTTGGCAGCGCGTCCGATTCTAAGGAGATTCATCCCAAACCCGTGTCCCCACAAAGGGGGACACAATATGGCTAGCCGTAGTAGCAGAGAGCAAACAACTCGTTCTGCCTGGCAATACCGAGCTTGGCGTAGGCGCGGCGCCGATAGGTGATCACACTGCTGACGGAGATTCCCAGTTCAAGCGCGATGGCTTCCGATGTCATGCCGATCACGATCCTGGCGGCAATCTCCATCTCGCGGCGGGTCAGGCGCCGCTGTATGGTGACGAGGCGCATCTCGAGATCACGCACCCGGGCGTCTTGGTTCTGTTCCGCCGGATTCCTGTATGTGACCTGGTCGTGCTTTACGGACAATGCGGCAAGGAGCATGGCGTGATTGCGTACCGCCAGCATTTCAGCTTCCGAAAATGAGCCCGAACTCTTGCAGCGATAAAGATTGATGCAGTACAGGTGGCTCCCGGCGGGAGTGACGATACTTAGACGATCGACCAATCCGGGCCGCTGAAAGCAGTGGAAGCGGTAGTTGTCGTCGCATAGTTGATCCGGGCGCAGACGCCGGACGTCCAGGACCACGCCCGTGCCCCCCGTCCGCCAAGCCAAAAGGTTCGGGTCGTACCGATAGAATCTCCGTTCATATGCATCCTTGACATGCAGGCCGTCGATGCGCACCGCATTCCTTGCGCCGAGGTAATGATGCGGGCCTGCGAGGATCGTTCGAAGCGAATGATCGCGGCATGGTCAACGGTGGCGAGCGTGTTGGCGAAATTCAAAAAATTTAGTCGGAAGCATTCCGTTCCCAAACCTGTAATGACTCGTTCGAGGCCCTGCATGTGGTACTCCTCCCTGGCTTCCTAGGGCGTTCAGCGCGAGAACCTTGCTCCAACTGTTGGCCGCTACTCGCAATAGACTAGGTTTACTCCGGGAGCTTGGCAAGCTGATTTTAGGAGGTTTCCAGAAGAAAGAGCATGCCCACCGCGGTAACTACGCGACCAGAGCGCTCTCAATGGTAGTTTGCCACCGTCGTCCAACTTGCTGGCCACTGTCCTCCTTGGCTAAAAACCGGATCTTTTCGAAGTAGACGGTTAGAACAACGGTGATTGGCTGGATAGCGACCGACCGCTTTGGCCGAGGACCAGCCGCAGCAGCTTGCTTCGGCGACCGTCACGGTCGACCAGAAACGCAATGCGCGCCGCTTCGTCCATTTTGGGATGCTCGCGCTCTACGCCTCCCGGACGATCTGCTGATGAAGACCTTCATAGCGTTTTTCCAGTGATCCGCCGAACAGCGGATCCCTTTCGAACGGGGCCGCTTTCTCGATGGCGGCCCAGTCCTCCTCGCTCAATAGTGCCTGCACCAAGGGGAAGATTTTCGACTCCTCCATACTCATATGGTTGCGAAAGTACGTGATATAGGTGCTGGCCGGCGCCTCTACGCTTTCCCGCTTGAGCATCATCCCGCCAGAATTCCCTGGATCAGTTCAAACAGTTTCTCGCCGCTCTCTCGCAAGACCACATGCTGCCGCATCAATTCGTCAACTACAACGCCGGCACTGGCATCGAGTTCCTTGGCCCTTGCCGAGACAAGGTCTTCCTTCGGATGGTGAAAGATATCCGGATAGTGGGTCATGTAATAAAGGATGTCGGACATGAGGTCGTAGTTTGGCGTTTGCGCCTCAAGGAAACGCTTGACCTGCGCTTCAAGAAGATCGAGAAGCTGTGAGAAATTCGCGTGGTCTTGGCGCCAGTTATCGATTATGTGTGTCATGAACGCATCCTTCCATTAGTAACCCGGCTCGCCAAGCATCGGCGCCGGGGCCGAGTCGTCGGCCAGGCCGATACGCCGGCACGCATGTCTTCATTTGCCATGCGCATTCGTCGCCTTGCACCACGTATCGAGGCACATGGGGCCGCAGAAGTGATAAATATAGTCGGCACCCTCGAAGTTGAATGCCGCCGTCGCGGGAATCTCCGCGTGGCATTGGTCGCAGGCGAGGGGCGTTCCCAGCGCCGCTGCTTCAGGAGCTTTGCCGTTGCCGATATTGCAATCCGGATTCTTGGGGGTCGCCATCTTGCGTTCTCCAGTTGGCCTTAAACGAGTGGTGGAACACGAAATCCATGCGATCGCGCCACCCGATGCGCGTCGGCTTCGAGCACATTCATTCGCGCCTCAACAGAACTGTGATGAGCAGCGACGCATCGGCCAGCGCCTTGACCGCGTGCGGCTCCGCGTCAGCCAGATAGACCAGGCTGCCTGCCTGCATCGTCTGCGTTCGTCCGTGAGCCTCGAATTCAACCATCCCTTCGAGGCATTGAATGGTAATCGCGCCGGCCGCCTTGTGATCGGATGCCGCCTTGCCGGCGGGCAACACCAGCCGGAATACCTCGAGATGTTTTTCTCTGATCAGGGTGCTTGAACTCGTCTGACGCAGATTTGCGCCCAGTGGCCGAATATCGATCAATTCACCGGGAGTTGCGTGAGGGATGGCCATGAATGCTCCTTCCTGAGGTGAAGCTAAAGAATGCGCGGACGACGACGACGCGTCAAGTCTTCACGCAGTCGATTGCGGTCACTCAGGGTTTAATCAGGCGGCAGCCCCCTTGCCAACCGATCAAAGCAACGTAGAGAACAGCGTCGCGATGCCGAGGAAGGAAAAAAAGCCGACGACGTCGGTGACGGTGGTGAGGATGATCGAGGAGGACTGCGCCGGGTCCTGGCCGAAGCGCTGCAGGGTGATCGGCACCAGCGCGCCGGCGAAGCCGGCGGCGACCATCGAGATCACCATGGCGGCGGAAATCACCAGCACCAGGCCGAGGGACTGGCTCCAGAAGTACACGCCAAGCGCGGTGGTGGCGGCGACGGCGAGTCCGTTGAGCAGGCCGACGTTGAGTTCCTTGAACACCACGCGCGGCCAGTGGCGCAGGCTGATCTCGCGCAGCACCAGGCCGCGCATCGTCACCGCCAGCGCCTGCGCGCCGGCATTGCCGGACTGGCCGGCAACCACCGGCAGCAGCACGGCGAGCGCGGTGTACTTGGCGATGGTGCTCTCGAACAGCCCGACGACGGATGCGGCGAGGAAGGCGGTGAGCAGGTTGATCTGCAGCCACGGCAAACGCTTGCCGACGGCGAAGGTGGCGGGCGAGAGCGCACGCTCGTCGCGGCTGGCGCCGACCATGGTCAGGATGTCCAGCGTGGTTTCCTGCTGCATGGCAGAGGCCAGCTTGGCCTGGCGGATGGCGCCGAGCAGGCGCCCGTCGTAGTCGACCACCGGCAGGTCGGTCACCGCGTCCTGCTGCATCTTCTCCACCACATCCTCGCGCGGCGCCGTGTCCTGCACGGCGTCGGCGATCTTGCGCGCGATGCGCGAGAGCGTCTCGTCCGGCTCGGCCAGCGCCAGGTCCTGGATGTAGACGCGCCCGTCGAGGCGGCCGTCGTCATCCACCAGGTACAGCTCGCGCAAGCCGCGCCGCTTCGTCTGGCGCAGCCGCGCCAGCGCCTCATGGGCGGTCAGCTCGCCGCGGAAGGCGAGCACGCGCGGGTCCATGAGCTGGCCGGCAGAGTCGGCCGGGTATTGCATGAGGGCGCGGATCTCGCTGGCCACCTGCGCATTGAGCAGCCGCATGTAGCGTTCGCGTTCATCTTCCTCAAGGCGGCTAAGCAGGGCCGCGCTGCGCGCCGGCTCCAGTTCCGCGAGCAGCGCCACGGCGCGCTCCTCGGGCAGCTCGGCGAACACCGCCTGCTCCACGTCGGTGGCGAGGCTTTGCCACACCGGCACCACGGCATGCACCGGTTGCCCGGCCAGCAGGGTGCTCACCTCGTCGGCCGGCATCGCCTCAATGCGCCGCGCCGCCTCGCGCGGGTAGTCGAGCAGGAAGTGCAGGTTGAGGGCGGCGATCGCCGTTTCCGCGCTCGCGTTCATGATTCCCCCTCACGGTGTTCGACAGGCAGCAGGCCGACGATTTCCTGGATCAGGGTGGACACGCCGAACCAGTAGGCGCCGGCAATCCCGGCGAGCGTGTCTTCCGCGCCGCTCGGCGCCGGTGTCTCCTGCGCCAGCGACAACGCGCGCTGCAGCGCGGCGTTCGTCAGCGCGCCGACCAGCCGCTCGTCGCGCTCGACGACGGGCAGCGTCGACGACTCGCGCCAGCCCGGATGCTCGCGCAGCCCGTCGAGCAGCGCCTGCGCCGGTAGCCGGTGCGGGCTCGGCCGCAGCAGCCGCGTGAGCGGCGTCGCGTCACTCGCGCGCAGCAGGTCGGCGAGTTCGATGTAGCCGAGCAGGCGCTGGTTGCGGTCGATGACGTAGGGATCGGCCACCAGCGTCTCGTCGGCGCGGCGCACGCGGTCGAGCGCCTCGCCGCTGGTCATGTCGGCGGGCAGCACGAGGGCACGCGGGTCCATCCAGGCGCCGACGGTGCCCTCCGGGTAGCCGAGCAGCAACTCGTAGGCAACGTTGAGCGTGGTCGGCAGTTGCGCCAGCAGCTTCGCCCTGCGCTCTGCGCCGAGGTAGCGCAGCAGCCCGACGCCGGCCTGCGCGCCGGCGCCGCTCATCAGGCCGGCCGCATCGGCATCGTCGAGGCGCTCGAGGCAACGCGCGCCGGCCAGCGGCAGCATCTGGCGCAGCACGGGGGAAGCCAGGCGCAGCGGCGCCGATTGCAGCAGCGCGGCGGCGGCGGCGGGCGCCAGCCGTTCGAGCACGCGCGCCGCATCCGAGGGATGCGCCTCGAGGAAGGCGTAGGTGAGCTCTTCGCTACTGGCCATTGCGCGGCACGCTCACCACCTGGACGATCGGCTCCTCGTTGAACACCTTCGCCGGCACGCTGGCACGGCCTTCGGCGGTCTCCAGAACGACTGCCGTGTCCGTCAGCTCGAGGATGCGGCCCTCGTAGCCGGCGACGCGCACGTGCTGGCCGACGCTGTAGCGCTGGCGCAGGTAATGCCCGCCGATCAGGTTGGCAACGTAGTGGCGCGCACCGAGGCTGAGCGCCAGCGCCACCGCCCCCACCAGCGCGACGCCGGCCGCCGCGGCGAGGATGACGAGGAAGGTGACCTTGATGCCGACCTGCTCGGCGCCGACGAGAATGGCGGTGACGAGGATCGCTGCCTGCACCACGCGCCCGACCAGCGCGCGCTGGCGCGCGCCGGCGCTGGCGGCGGCCGCCTCCACCACCTCGCGCGCGAGCCGGCTCACCATGAAGCCGGCGATGACGATGAGCGCGCCGGCGAACACCGTCGGCAGGTACTCGACGACGCGCGCCAGCCAGGCGGTGAAGGTGTGCAGGCCCAGAACCTGCGTCGCGGCGGTGAGGAAGAACAGCACCACCACCCAGAAGACCACGCTGCCGAGGATCTTCGCCGAAGCCCGCGGCAGGGCCGACGGCACACGGCCGCGCCTGGCCGACAGGCGCGCCAGGGCGCCTTCGCCGAGCAGCGTCAGGCGCACGGCGACGGAGCGCAGCATGTGCGCCACGATCCAGCCGATAAACAGCAGCAGGAAGGCGCCGAGGACATTCGGCAGGTAGTGCGCGAGCCGCTCCACCGTCTGGTGCAGCACGCCGCCGAGGGCGTCACGCCATTGCGA
>JADJBM010000017.1 GCA_016703785.1 Betaproteobacteria bacterium | reverse complement strand
CGCATGTAGGCCAGCGGCGCGATCTCGATGGCCTGGCGCTCGAAGAGCTTGGCCACCTTGTCGAAGCCCATCAGGTCGTAGAGTGCATCGTAGAGCGGCCGCAGGTAGGGATCGATCTTCTGCGCCAGATCGCCCGGCAGGAAACCGAGACGCTCGCCCGCTTCCACCGCCGGGCGCGTCAGCACGATGCGGCTCACCTGGTCACGCTCGAAGGCATCCACAGCGCTGGCCACGGCGAGATAGGTCTTGCCGGTGCCGGCCGGGCCGATGCCGAAAGTGATGTCGTGCTCCTGGATCTGGCGCAGGTACTGCACCTGGCGCGGCGTGCGTCCGTGCAATTCGGGCTTGCGCGTGAGCAGTCCCTGCGCCGGCTGGCCGGCCTGGCCCCGGTTGGCCAGTTCCACCAGGCCGAGCTGAATGGCATCGACGGAAAGATGTCCGGCGGCCTCCGCATAGAAGTGCTGCAGGGCGGCGGCCGCCTGCGCCGACTGGACAGGGGGCCAGCACGGTGAAGCGCTCGCCGCGACGGGAAATGGCCACGTCGTAGGCCGCCTCGATCTGCCGCAGGTTCTCGTCCAGCGCGCCGCACAGGTTGGCCAGGCGCTGGTTGTCCACGGGAGACAGCACGAATTCGACGGGCTTGGCTTTCACGATTCGCGGGTGACGATCTCGCCGCGCAGCGAATGCGGCAGCGCGGCAGTGATGGAGACGTCAACAAAGCCGCCCGACAACCGCGGCGGGGCCGTGAAATTGACGATGCGGTTGTTGTCGGTGCGGCCGGCCAGTTCGCCCGCATCCTTCTTGGACACGCCCTCGACCAGGATGCGCTGCACCGTACCGACCATCGCCGCGCTGATGACCTGCGCCTGCGCCTCGATGCGTTTCTGCAAGCGCATCAGGCGCTGTGTTTTAAGTTCCTGCGGCGTGTCGTCGGCCAAGTCCGCCGCCGGCGTGCCGGGGCGCGAACTGTAGAGAAAGCTGAAGGAGGCATCGAAGCCGACGTCCTCGATCAACTTCATGGTCGCTTCGAAATCCGCTTCCGTCTCGCCGGGAAAACCGACGATGAAGTCAGTCGACAATGAAAGATCAGGCCGCACCGCGCGCAGCCTGCGCACGATCGACTTGTATTCGAGCACGGTATAGCCGCGCTTCATCGCCGCCAGCACGCGGTCGGAGCCGGACTGCACCGGCAGGTGCAGGTGGGAGACCAGCTTCGGCAGCCGGGCATAGGCCTCGATCAGCCGCGGCGTCATCTCGCGCGGGTGCGAGGTCGTATAGCGAATGCGCTCAATGCCGGGCATGTCGTGCACGCAGTCGAGCAGGAAGGCGAGGTCCGCAGCCTCCCCGTCCGCCATCAGGCCGAGGTAGGCATTCACGTTCTGCCCGAGCAGTGTCACTTCCCGGACGCCCTGCGCCACCAATCCGGCGATCTCCGCCAGCACATCGTCGAGCGGCCGCGAGACTTCCTCGCCGCGCGTGTAGGGCACGATGCAGAAGCTGCAGAACTTGCTGCAGCCTTCCATGATGGAGACGAAGGCCGAGGTCCCTTCCACCCGCGCCGGCGGCAGGTTGTCGAATTTCTCTATCTCGGGGAAGGAGGTGTCGACCTGCGGCCGTCCCAAGTCGCGCCGCGTGCGGATCAGTTGCGGCAGGCGGTGCAGGGTCTGCGGGCCGAAAACGATATCCACATAGGGCGCGCGGCGGACGATGGCATCGCCCTCCTGGCTCGCCACGCAGCCGCCGACGCCGATGACCAGATGGGGTTTCGCCTGCTTCAGGTGGCGCACGCGACCAAGGTCGTGGAACACCTTTTCCTGCGCCTTCTCGCGCACCGAGCAGGTATTGAAGAGGATGATGTCGGCGTCTTCGGGGGAGTCGGTCTTCTCGATCGCTTCGCTGGCGGCGAGCACGTCGGCCATGCGGTCCGAGTCGTACTCGTTCATCTGGCAGCCGAACGTTTTGATATAGAGTTTCTTGGTCACTAGTGCCCGCTACTGGGTCTGGGGTACTACTACTTCTGCGTGGCGGCCTTCTGCTTGATGAGTTGGTCGGCGACTTCCGCCTCCTCCTGCGTCAGCACCCAGACGCGCTGGACGGAGCCGTACTCATCGATCTTGTACAGAACGGGCACCGGCTGCTGCAGGCTGCCCGACATGACGATGCGGTTCTGCGTGTCGCGGATCTGCAGGCTGGCGGAGAGACGCAGCGTCTGGTCGCCGAACTGGGCCTGGCCGTTGCTGGGCGGCCCCATCACCGCCAGTGGGCCGTTCTGCAGGGCCGGTCGCACGACGCCGGGCGGCGCACCTGGGGGCACCACTGGCGCCGGCGTCATCGCCGACTCGAGAATGCTGTCGATGATGCTGCTGATTATCGCCGAGACGATCGGATTCATAAGTGGGAATTATAGGCCATCAGACAGGTTTTCAAGGCAATGTGAAATAGAACGTGGCCCCCTTCCCCGGTGCTGCCTCGGCCCAGACATGGCCGTGGTGGCGCTCGACAATGCGCTTGACGATGGCCAACCCCACGCCGGTGCCGGGAAATTCGGACTCCTGGTGCAGGCGCTGGAAAAACGCCGAACAGCTTTGCTTGCATGCGCTGAATCGAAGCCGGCCCCATTGTCCCGCACGAAATACATCGGCTTACCGTCCTCGCTAATCGACCCAATTTCAATGCGTGCTTCAGCTTGTCTGGAGGAAAACTTGAGGGCATTGCCGATCAGGTTGAGCATCACTTGCCGCAGCAGTTTCGGATCAGCAACCGGCTTCGGCATGTCCTGTATCGATACCTGAGCCTGTGGGTTCTCGTGACGCAACTCCTCTACGATTGCGCGCGCCATCGCCTCCATATCCACCTGCATCAGACTCAGATCGCCGCGGCCCACGCGCGAAAATGTCAGCAGATCGTCGATCAACTCGCCCATGCGCACCGCACCTTGCGCGATGCGCTGCAGCATGGCGAGGGCACCCGGATCCAAGCGTTCCTTCAGATCCTCAGCCAGGATGTGCGCGTAGCCGTTGATGGCCCGCAACGGTGTGCGCAGATCGTGCGAGATGGAATAGACGAAGGATTCCAGTTCGGCATTGGCCCGCGCCAGCTCTGTCGTCCTGTCGGCCACGCGGCGTTCGAGCGAATTGGCCAGTTTTATGATCTCGGTGTGTGCGTGCTGCCGCTCAGAAATATCAATAACGACGGCGAGGCACTTCCAGCGCCCCTCCCGTTCCACCGTCTGCAAGTGCACTTCAACGGGGTATTCGCTGCCATCCGCCCGTCGGTGAGTCGTCTCGAAGACCTGCTGCGGTTTTTCCCGATGAAGAAGCTGATTGACCATCCCGACCACTGTGCCTTCGGTGAATTGCGGCATCAGATCGACTGGCGTCAGCAATCGCAGATGTCTGAAGGCATAGCCGAGATTATGCAGCGCGCTGCTGTTGGCGTACTCGTAGCTGAGGGTGGCGGCATCGAAGACGTAAATTTCGTTCAGGCTCTGCTCAATGATGGACAGCAACTGGCGGTTTTCCTCTTCCGTTTGCTTGCGCTCGGTAATGTCGGTGACCAAGCCGTCCATCCGTGCCGTCTTGCCCTGCCCTCCTGCGGCATGGCGCCAGCGCACTTCGACCCATCGCGTTTCTCCGTCCGGACGGAGGACGCGATACTCCATGGCCCCCGTGCCGGAGAGGGCAATTCGGTCGGCCGTGGCTTCCACAAGCTTGCGATCGTCCGGGTGCATCAACTCCAGCCAAAGACCCGGGTTGGCCCGAAATGCGGACGAATCATGACCGAAAACTTTCCTCGTCGACTCGCTGGCAAACAACACAGTGCTCATGTCCGGCGTGAAGGACCAAAGCACGCGATCCATCGAGTCCAGCAGGATGTCGAGCATTTCCTGCGTCTCGACTAGCGTGCGTTCGCGCGCCACCAGGATGCTAAACATGCTGTTCAGCTGGGCCGCAACTTCGGCCACTTCCCGTGCACCCGACACGGTTGCCCGAACATCCTGCTTGCCCTCGCCGAAGGCATGGCTGGCCCGAGCCAGCGCTGAAATCGGTGCCGAAATACGTCGCCCCACAGCGAAAGCAAGGACCAGCACCAGCGCCAGCACGCCCAGGCCATAGGCGCCATGCGTCAGTGCGCTTTCAATCACTTTCCACCGAACCGGGCGACATCCAGGCCGATGATCGCGATCCAGTCCGTACCCTGACGGGTTGAAAACCATAGAAACGCTCCACGTCATCGACGGAAACCCCGCGCATAACTCCGCTATGCCGTTCGAGGATTAAGCGTGTCAGTGTGTCGTCTCGGCGGCTCTGCCCGACATGCCGGTCCGGATCGTGCGAGCTGGCGATGACCATCCCGCCGCCCTTCACGATCAGCATGGCCGGCTTCTCCGGCAGTTCCAGGGCAGTCACTAAGGACTGAAACCGGTTCAATTCCGCTGCGGCAATCACCATGCCTGCGGCAAGCCCTTCACCGCCGCGCACCGGGTAAGCCAGCGGAAGCACCCATCCGCCTGAAGCTGCGCCCTTGACGGGCGCGCCTACCAAGAGCCTGGGAGGCCCCTCGGCCTGGGTCATCAAGGGTCGGGCCGCACTCAGCCCCTCGATCGAATGATCCGTCTCCCCCCCGGCAAGACACACCACCCTGCCGATCCGATCGATCATGGCCAGACCCGCATACTCGCGGTCAATGGTTTCAATATCGGCGAACAGGGATTTGCATCGCGCCGGATCAAGGCTCCCCACTTCGACCCGACGGGCAATGTCACCGAGCCGCTGTTCCGTCCTGGCAAAGTATCCGTGGGCATCCGCCGAAGCCACCTTTGCGAGGTGCTGCACATCGCTCTTTGCGCGCTCGAAGCCGGATCGAGCCTGCTGGTAGATATCGTAGATGAACCCCAGAAACAGGGGTAAAACAGCCGCCAGCACCAGCAAGTTCAACTGGTTCCTGATCGTCATTCCGCCTGATTGAGCCTGGGTTGTCGTCAACGGTCAGTCCGGCAATCCGGAAGAAGGCCTTCTTCCGTGCATTCACATCGATTAATCGACATAATTCTAGCCGCTGCGCATAAATGATGCGCTATTGTTTCCCGGCACCAAGCAGAATAGCCTTATCGGGAGGAGGCTTATGGATAATATTCCAGCAAGGCAGGGCCACTCGCTCGAACTGCCCAAGTCGGACGTCTTAAAGCGACTGGCACTCAGCGACAGCGGGTTCGTCTTCGATCCTGTGTCTGGCAACAGCTTTACCGTAAATGGCTCAGGCTTGGCCATTTTGCGGCGGCTCCAGCAGGAATCGGACCTCATTCGCATCGTTGCTTCCCTGTGCGAGGCGTTCGATGTGGACGTCTTGGCTGCCGAACGCGACATCATCGAGTTCGCCAACCTGCTGCGCAATACCTTCCGATGAAGCGAGACGAGCGGCTCACCGTCGCCATCACGGGCATGAATGCTGTGGCGGACAATCCGGGTGCCGGCCTAGCAGTGGCGCGCTGCCTCCGCGAAGCCTACGGCGAGCGCCTCCGCATCATCGGGCTCGGCTACGATGCGCTGGATCCTGGTTTGCACCGACGGGAATATTGCGACAGCGCCCATCTGATTTCCTATCCGGGCAGCGGGACGGATGCCCTGTTTGACCGTTTGGCTGAAATCCACGAAGTCGAGCGCATCGACTTCCTGCTGCCCTGCCTCGATGCTGAATTGCCACTGCTGGTGAATATGGCGCCACGGCTTGATGAACTTGGCATCCGGAGCTATTTGCCCAGCCGCGAGCAATTGGCCAAGCGGACAAAGGACCGATTGGCCGAACTGGCCCACGAGGCGGGAACGGCAAGTCCGGAAACCCTCCCGGTCACCCATGCCGATTTCTTCCGTGACTGCGATCGCAAGGGCTGGCCTTTCCCGTTGGTCGTCAAGGGCGTTTTCTACGACGCCCGGATAGCTGCCAACAGGGAAGAGGCGGAGGTTGCCTTTCGCGCAATCGCAGCGGAATGGGGATTGCCGGTGTTGGTGCAGCGGCGCATCTCGGGCGAGGAATGCAATCTGGCTGGCATCGGAGACGGCAAGGGAGCGCTGCTCGGCGAAGTCATGATGAAAAAGCGCGCCACCACCAGCCGCGGCAAGGCCTGGGCGGGCATTTCCATTCATGACGAAGAACTGTCCTCGGCCGCGCAGCGCCTGGTCGCCGCGCTGAAGTGGAAAGGCCCCATCGAGATCGAAGTCATGCGCGACAACCAGGGCGTCTATCAACTGATCGAGATCAATCCGCGCTTCCCCGCCTGGATCTATCTTTCGCAGGGCGTCGGGCGCAACCTGCCAGCGATGCTGCTGGCACTAGCGCTCGGAGAAGAACCCCTCCCGTTGGCACCGCCGCGGCCCGGCCTGCTGTTCATACGCTATGCACAGGAAACCCTCGTCCCGCTCTCTTCATTCGAGTCGCTTATGGTTGAAGGTCGATCCGCACTGGAAAGTGAGCAGTCATGACGCAGCGCGCGCCCTGGAGCAAGCCCGTCCTCACCCCCCACCGTTCCGGCGGGATGAACAAGTTCGGCGCGCCGCGCCCCAAGTTGCATCAGTCGGAACTCGACGGCGTGCCAATCGCCCCGCTACTCGAAGCGTACGGCTCTCCCCTGTTCATCGTCTCCGAGAAACGACTGCGCGAAAATGTCCGCCACCTGAAGCGCGCCTTTTCCACCCGGTGGCCTAAAGTACGCCACGGCTGGTCGTACAAGACGAATTATCTCGGTGCGGTATGCAATGCCCTGCATCAGGAGGGTTCCTGGGCAGAAGTGGTGTCGGAACTGGAATATGACAAGGCGCGGGCACTCGGTGTACCGGGCTCGCGCATCATATTCAACGGCCCCTGGAAACCCGTCGCCGCCCTGGAGCGGGCCATTCTCGAAGGCGCGGCGATCCATCTGGATCATCTGGACGAGCTGTTTTCGGTGGAACAGGTCGCGCAGCGCCTGGGCAAGCAGGTAGCGGTCGGCCTGAAGCTGAATTTCGACACCGGCTATACGGAACCGTGGAGCCGCTTCGGCTTCAATATCGAATCCGGCGCCGCGATGGACGCAGTCAGGCGCATCGATGCCAGCCAGTGGCTGCAATTGACCGGTCTGCACAGCCACATCGGCACTTTTGTGCTGGACGTGCGCGCATACGCCCAGCAGGCACGCATCATGGCCGACTTCATGGAAGCCTTCGGAACGCGAAACCGGCTGCCGCATCGAATATCTGGACCTCGGCGGCGGCTTCGCATCCCGGAATGCCCTGCAAGGACTCTATCTGCCGCCCGATCAGGTTGTTCCCAGTTTCGAGCAATACGCCGAAGCCATCGTGGACGCCTTGACCGGAGGCCACGCGCGGCCGGGCCGCGCTCGAAAGCCCCTGCCCGTGCTGGTTCTCGAAACCGGCCGCGCACTCGTGGACGATGCAGAAGTGCTGGTCACCCGCGTTGTTGGCGGCAAGCGCCTGCCGGACGGGCGTCGCGCCGCGATTCTCGATGCAGGCGTCAACCTCCTGTTCACCGCCTACTGGTACAACCACGATGTGCGCCCCGTGCTGCCGGCCGAAGGCCTCGCCGAAGAAACCGTCCTGTACGGGCCGCTGTGCATGAACATCGATACCGTGCGCGCCTCCGTGATGCTGCCGCCGCTCAATGTCGGCGACGCCCTGCTGGTGTCCTGCGCCGGCGCCTACAACAACACGCAATGGACGCAGTTCATCCAGAGCCGGCCTGCCGTTGTGATGGTCCTGCAGGACGGTTCGGTCGCGCCCATCCGGCTCGCTGAGAGCCTGCAGACCCTGACCGATCTCGAATGCATGCCGGATGCGCTGCGCACGCCCTTCCCGGATACGGCCACGGCGCGATGAATCCAGCGTTGTCAAAGCAGTCTTCACTCGTGCATTGGGGTCGTTCCCTGGCCAAGACCTATGCCGCCGTATTTTTTTGCCACTCGCCCTGGATCGGCGCCTGGTTCGCCGCGCTCACCTGGTGGACGCCGCGTGCCGCATTGGGCGGCTTGACGGGCCTGGTCGCCGCAATCGTCTGGGCAAGGGTCTTCCAGCTCCAGTCCAGCGGCAGGCTGCATCTGGTCAATGGTCTGCTGTGCGGGTTGGTCATTGGCGCCTTCCACTCCATCGATATCCCCTATTTCCTCTGGATCATCCTGGCCGCACTACTCTCCACCCTGCTTGCCTATTGGCTGGCCGGCCTGTTCTGGAAATCCGCACGCCTGCCCTTGCTCAGCCTGCCCTTCGTGCTCGCCTGCTGGGCGGTCTTCCTGGCCTGGCAGGTCCATGCCCCCTCTGCGCTGCCGGTCGGAGCCCTGGCGAGGGGCGATCCGCTCCTGCCCTGGCCGATGCTGGACAGTTTTTTCATTTCCCTCGGCTGGCTTCTGCTGATTCCATATCCCGCAGCAGGCGTGCTCGTCTTCGCCGGCATCCTGGCGGCATCCCGCTATCTGGCCTTGCTGGCCGCCGCCGGCTATGCGGTTGGAATGCTCACCGTGCATCTGCTCGGCGGCGGGGATGCAACGCCGATCGGCTTCAATTTCTCCCTGGCAGCCATGGCGCTGGGCGGATTCTTCTCCGTTCCGGGTCGGGGCAGTTTCCTGCTGGCGCTGGCCGGCAGCGCACTGACGGGCTGGCTGACGATCGTCCTCGAAGTGCTGTTGCATCCACTGTATCTTCCCTTGCTGACCATGCCCTTCCTGGGGGTCGCCTACCTGTTGCTCGGCACCCTGGGCGCGCGCCTGGCACCCAGCCAGCCTGCTCTCATGCTGGAGCATCCCGTCTCGCCGGAAGCCAACCTCGAGAGAGCGCGGCTGGCTGAGGCCCGCGGTGGCGGGACGGACAGCCTGCCCTTGCGGCCTCCCTTCCACGGCGAGTGGCGCGTCACGCAGGGTTTCAATGGGCCGGAAACGCATAAACAGCCCTGGCAGCATGCCCTGGATTTCGACATTGCCGCAGACGGAAGCAATCATGGCGGCAGCGGTGCCTTGCGCGAGGATTATTTCTGCTTCGGCGCACCCGTTCTGGCCCCGATTGCCGGCCAGGTCGTGCGCTTGCGCGACGATCTGGCCGATACCCTGCCTGGGGAAATCGATGTCGCCAACAACTGGGGAAACTTCGTTCTGCTGCGCTCGGGCAGCCTTCATGTGCTGCTCGCCCACCTCAGACGCGGCAGCATGAAAGTGCGCATCGGTGAATGGGTGGCGGCCGGACAGCAGGTCTCGGTCTGCGGCAGTTCCGGGCGATCGCCCTTTCCGCACCTGCATCTGCAGGTGCAGCGAAACGACGAGTTGGGCAGCCCAACGCTGCCTTTCCACCTCACCAATGTCCTGGTTCGCAACGCTCGGAATGCGCGCGAGTTCCGCCTCTACCACCTGCCTGGTCAGAGCGAGGCGGTTAGTGCCGCCCTGAGCGACGATCGCCTGGCGACCGCCATACGCCTTTCACGGGACCGCTGCCTGACTTACACCCTGAGAAGATCCGGTAGCGAAACCGAGCGTGTGACGCTGCGCACCAAGCTGACCTTGCTCGGACAGTCTCGCCTGGAAACGGGCAAGGGCGCCTCGGCCGCCTTTGAGGAAACTGCCGCCGTGCTCGGCTTCTATGACCGGAATGCGCGGCGAGATCCGATGCTCGACCTATGGCTGCTCGCCGTGGGACTGACGCCGCTCTCGGCCGTAGCCGACCAATGGCGGGATCGCCCGCCTGCGCGCCTGCTGCCCTTGCCCGCCGCACAGCACCTGCTCTGCATCCTGCTACATCCGCTCGGCGCCAGCTGCGACAGCGCTTACCGCCGCAGGTGGGATGAGGCAAGCGGCGCCTGGCTGCAGGAAGGCGACCACGACCTGCAACTGGCCCCCGGCCTTGTCTGGCGCTGCGAAACCCGGGCCTGGATCGCTCCTGAGCTCGGCATACGGCGCCTGCACCTGGATGCACCCGGGATCAGCTGGGAAGCCGAACTGATGGTCACCGAATGAAATGGCAGCCCGATTCAAGCAAAGGAGATGCACCATGACGACACAATGCTGGTTTGTCCGTACTACCGTTGTGCTGGCCGCATTGCTCATGGCCCCCGCCATTGGCGCGCAGCAAAACCTCTGGTCGGAGTCTTACCGGCTCGAGTACACCGGCAAGCACGCCGAGGCGCTCGCGCTCATCGAGCCATTAGCCAATCGCCAGCCGGTCAATGAATTCGCCATCTTGCGCAGCGCCTGGCTGCTGCACCTTCAGGGCAAGTACGCAGAGGCCGAGAAGCGTTACCTGCGGGCGCTGGAAGTCAACCCGCGCTCGATCGAGGCCAGACTCGGCGCAATGCTGCCTCAGATGGCGCTCTACCGCTGGAATGACGTCATCCAGGGCGGCAGGAAGGTGCTCGCAGACAGCCCGTGGAATTACACGGCCCATGTCCGCATCATGATCAGCGAGGAGGCGCTTTCGCGCTGGGAGGATCTGGCGAAGCATGCCGCCGAGGTTTCTGCGCGCTACCCGACGGACGCAACGCTGCTGGTTTACTGGGCGCGCGCCGAAGCCGCTCTGAAGCGCACTCGCAAGGCCAAGGAACTGTATGCGCAGGTCCTCGAGCGCGTTCCGGGCCACATCGAAGCGACAACCTACATCAAGCACGTGCCCTGATCAGGGAACGAGCCAATAGCGCACCAGTTCGTGGATCTCGTGGTTGTACAGGGAAGTGCCGCTGGTGTCCTTGTATTCGTAGCGCACGGCATTGCGCGCCTCGGGCGCGTACCAGAGGGTGTCCTCGATGTGCCCGGTCCAGTTGCCTTCAAGGTTGCTTGCCCGATAAGGGCCGCCGAGTTCGATTTTCAGCGCGAAGAAGGTCCCGGCCGGCACCGTAACGCTCTCGAATCCGACCACGCGCGCCTCCAGGTCTGCCCTGACTGACTTGCCGGGCTGGTCCGTGCTTGCAAAGGCGACCTTGGCCTTCCAGGTCTTGCCCACCCATAGGGGGAAAGAAAAGTTTGGGTAGTAGGGCAGCGTGGTCTTCGTGAAGCGCGACGCCTCGATGCGCACCAGGTTGAAGTCGGGCGTACGCCGAATGCGGGCAATATTGCTGCCGTCGAGGGCGCTCGCCTCCATGAGTATCCCCTCGGCCCCAACCCCCTTGACGCGGACAAGCGAGATGTCCTGCAGCACGTTGTTCCAGCCATCCAGCCTGTTGTAGATCCAGGTGTCGCCGACCTTGACAGCGGGCCCCTCGATGCGCGCCGGCGTAGCGTCCGCCGCGGCCATCGACGTCAGTACGCAACCCAGCAGAAAGGCGAAAGTGCGCATGCCTGGCCTCTGGCAATGGATGAACGCCTTGATTATAGCTTTGCTTTGCCAGAATCCTGGCTTCGAAAGGGAAGATGGTGGTGATGGGCAGAATCGAACTGCCGACCTAGGGGTTATGAATCCCTCGCTCTAACCGACTGAGCTACATCACCACTGGGAAGGGGGCGAATTATCGTTGTGCAGCAAAGCCTTGTCAAGGTTGGCCGCGTAGCGTCACAATGCAGAATCGATCTTTTCCAGAGTAAAAATTGCGTTTCGACATCATCATCGTCGGGGCCGGCCTCGCCGGCGCCAGCCTGGCTGCCGCCTTCAAGGGCAGCCGCTATCGCATTGCCCTCGTCGAGGGCCGGGCGCCCGCGCCGGCACCCTCCGGCTGGGACAGCCGCATCTATGCCGTCAGTCCCGCAGCGCAGGGCTTTCTCCAGGAGATCGGCGCGTGGCCGCATCTCGACCCCGACCGCCTCACGCCCGTCTACGACATGGACATCCGCGGCGATGCCGACGGGCGGCTGAATTTTTCCGCCTACGACAGCGGCGTCGACCAGCTTGCCTGGATCGTCGAATCCGGCCTCATGCAGCGCGAGCTGTGGGAAACCGTCAAGCGCCAGGGCAACATCACGCTGTTCTGTCCGGCGCAGCCGCAGCAGCTGGACATCCGCGCGGACGCCGTATCGCTGAGACTAGTGCCCGCATCTGCTTCTGGGGTACTGACTTCCGGCGAAACGCTGGAGGCGGCGCTGGTGGTGGGCGCCGACGGCGCCGACTCCTGGGTGCGCGCGCAGGCCGGGCTGCAGGCCGACACCCTGCTCTATGGCGAAATGGGCGTCGTGGCCAATTTCGAATGCGCGCAACCGCACCACAACACCGCCTTCCAGTGGTTTCGCCCTGACGGAGTACTGGCCTGGCTGCCCCTGCCGGGCCAGCGCATCTCCGTCGTCTGGTCGACGCCGGAAGCCCATGCCCGCGAACTGCTCGGGCTGGATGCGGAAGGCCTCTGCCGCCGCATTGCCGCAGCAGGTGCGAACCGGCTCGGCGCGCTAACGCCGCTCACACCGCCGACGGCCTTTCCGCTGCGGATGATGCGCACGCCGCGCATCGTCGCGAAGCGTCTGGCGCTCGTCGGCGACGCCGCCCACGCCATCCACCCGCTTTCCGGCCATGGCATCAACCTCGGCTTTCTCGATGCGCGCGAACTGTCACGCGCCCTGCTCGAACTGCCCGAATACCGCGACTGCGGCGACGAGCGGGCGCTGCGGCGCTACGCGCGCGCCCGGGCCGAGGAGGTTGCCCTGCTACAATGGACGACACATGGACTGCAACGGCTGTTCAGGCCGCAGCACCCGGCCTTTTCCGCTCTTCGCAACCTCGGATTGAACCTCACCGACAACCTGCCTGTCGTACGCAACATGCTGGTGCGCTACGCGCTCGGCTAACCCCACCGGAGACATCATGATCAAGAACCTCATCACGCGCGCCCTTGTCGCCCTGCTGCTCGCCGCCGGCGCCGCCCACGCCGACGAAGCCAAGATCAGGCAGGCCGTCGAAGCTGCGGTCGGCGCAAAACCCGAAGCCGTGCGCAAGACCAATATCCTCGGCCTCTACGAGGTGGTGGTCGGCGGCGACATCCTCTACACCGACGAAAAGGTGAACTACATCATCACCGGCAACATCATCGATGCCAAGAAGCGCATCAACCTCACCCAGGAGCGCCTGAACAAGCTCTCCGCCATCAATTTCGCCGACCTGCCGCTGGAGCTTGCCGTGAAGACGGTCAAGGGCGACGGAAAGCGCGTCTTCGCCACCTTCGAGGACCCGAACTGCGGCTATTGCAAGAAGCTGGCGAAGGACATGGCGGGCATGAACAACGTCACGATCTACACCTTCCTGCTGCCCATCCTGTCGCGCGATTCCGCTGACAAATCGCGGGCGGTGTGGTGCGCAGCCGACCGCAGCAAGGCGTGGAGCGACCTCATGGTGAACGGCATCGTGCCCGCCGCCGGCACCTGCGACGCACCCATCGAGAAGGTGTTGGCGCTCGCCCAGAAGTACAACATTCGCGGCACGCCGACGCTCTTCTTCACCAATGGCGAGCGCATTCCCGGCGCCATTCCCCTTGCCCAGCTCGAGCAGAAGCTGGCGCAGGTCAAGTAAGCACGGATTGCAAAGTCAGCCGCCGTACCACGGCGGCTGACTTTCACCACGCTGCCGGACTACTTGCAGCGCCCGTCGACGCCAAGCCGCATGTGTCGCACCAGCCAGGCCCTGACGCGCGCGCGCGCGTGGCGTGCGGCAATCTTCTCCTCCGGCGTCGCATCGTTGCGGAAATCGAAGGCGCGCCGCGCCATCGGATACATCTGGATCTCGACCGTCGCGCCGCGCTCGACCAGCGAATAGAAGGCACGGCCGTTGTTCATGCGGCGCAGTTCGAAATCCGCATCGCCGATGATCTGCAACAGCGGCGCCTTGAGGTCCTTCACTTCGGGCGCGACGCTGAACAACTGCTGGCCTTCCGGCGCGTTCGGATTCTGGAAATGGCCGTAGTACGTGGCGATGGCGGCCACCGCCTCGGGTCGCTTCGCCGCCAGGCGCAAGGCGTAATAGCCGCCGCGCGAGACGCCGACGATGCCGGCCGGCATCCGGCAAACGTCGGAGCGCTTCAACAGCACATCCAGCGCCGCCTCCACATCCGCTTCCGTCTCGGGGTAATGCCGGTCGGGCCAGCGCTCGATGAAATGCCCGCTCTGCCAGTCCGGCGCCAGCACGAGGAAGCCCTGCGCAGCCAGTTGTTCGATGTGCGCGCGGTCGATCTCGTCGTAGCCACGCTTGGCGTGGATGTAGAGCAGCGGCGGGAAGGGCCCCTTGCCCTCGGGCCGCGCCACCTCGTAGGGCACTTCGATCGCGCCGGACTGAAGGACGCCCTTGACCGCTTCGGCGAAGGCTGGCTGCACGCACGCGGCAAGCACCAGCATGACCAGGACTCTCGACATCGACACCTCCTCCGGAAAACGCTGCCTCGATTCGGATTCGCTCAGCGGGCCACGTCGGGCGGAACCGCCCCGCTTTTCACCCAGGACCGCATGGCCTCCACCGTTTGCTGTTCCATGCCGACAAAGCCGTGGGCGGTGTACGCCATGCAGGCATCGCCTCGGCCGGGATCGCCGCCCCGCACGGTGAGCAGCGGGCTGCGGCTTATCTCGGCGAACCGCTTCGCGTCCTTGTAGGCGGTGTACTCGCAGGGATCCGCCTCGTGATGCACCCAGAGCAGGCGTCCCTGCAGGCCGTCCCACGAAACGCCGGACAATCCCGGCCCGATGCGCGAGTCCTGGAACAGCGACGCCGTCAGGATCAGGCGCCGCGCCAAATCGGGATTCTGGCGCGCCGCATGATAGGCGCTGACCGACCCCTCGCTCGTGCCGACGAAGGTCCAGTCCTGCACGCCGTGGCGGCGCGCGAGTTCCTTCACCAGGGCGGCCACGTCCGCGCCGTAGCGCGGCGTTTCGCGAAAGGTCTGCGAGAACGTCGCCCACTGGTCGGAAGGCGCATCCACCGCCACGGCCAGCGTTTCCTCGTCCAGCCAGTGCCGTCGCGAGCGCACGAGGAAGTTGCCGCGCAGATCGAAGCGCGGCATGCCGCCTTCTTCGCGCAGGCGCATGATGCCCGGATAGCCGGGAAACAGGACGACGCCGTACTTGAAGGTCGTGGCGTCGCGCAGATGCGTCACGAGGCCGGAAATGGCATGGCTCCCGACCGCAACGGTGACCACCTGGTTGGGATGCGCCAGGTTCGGATCGCCCGCCAGCGCGTCCGCGGCCTGCCCGTACGCCGGCACGTGCGCGGCGATCGCGCAGAACGCTGCTGCGAGCAGGAGCCTGTTCAGGCTGCGGGTTGTGACAGGCATGATTCCTCCGATGAATGGCAAAGCGACGATCGCCGCATGATGTCAGGGCCCGGAGACATCCCCGGTCGTACCGCCGGCGCGCTCGATGCGCCGGGCGAACACCTTCATTTCCTTCGCCGCCTGGATATCGCCCCGCGCCTCTGCCACCGTAATGCCCTGGCGATACGCCGCCAGCGCTTCCTCAGGCTGGCCAGCGTCAACCAGGGCCTTGCCAAGCAGCTTCCATGCTGCGGAGTACTTCGGATCCTCGCCCACCGCCACGCGCAGATGAACAACGGCCTGCGCCGCATCTCCGGCCTTGAGGAGTTCGTTGCCCAGCGAGTAGCGCAGCAAGGCGCCGTCGCGCGGCGTGCCGACGAGCTTGAGCAGGTTTTCCAGCGTGGTCATGGGATTCCCGAATTCGGTGCGGTCCAGAATGGGGCCGCATCGCCGCCTTCATTCTAGGCCATGCGCAAGAAGAGCGTTGCCTAAGCAGTTTCGAACGTCCCCTGTCTAATGAAATGGATTTGCCCGGGAAAGTCAGCCGCTGGAATACGGCGATGAGAATGACGGAAGGAGAACAAGCGGCCATGAGCCGTCATTCCGGGGCCGCGAAGCGGAACCCGGAAGCCAGTATCGTTATTTACACGCATATGGATTCCGCTTTCGCGGGAACGACGCTTTGGGTCGCAAGCTACCATTACCAATGCTCGCGATTCACAAATACTGAAGGCCCGCATTGCGGGCCTTCAGTATTCTCAACAAGCTGTGTTGTTACCTCTGCCGAATCACCACAACGTCTCGCGCTCCGCAGTCGAAGAGATCTTGTGGATGGAGAGATCGGCGCCGTTGAATTCCTCCTCGGCGTCGAGGCGCAGGCCGAAGGCCTTCTTCAACAGGCTGTAGACGATCAGGCTGCCGAGGACGGCGACGGCGATGCCGAGCAGCGTGCCGGCGAGCTGCGACATGAAGGCGACGCCGCCCAGGCCGCCGAGCGCCTTGGCGCCGAAGATGCCGGCGGCGATGCCGCCCCAGGCGCCGCACAGGCCGTGCAGCGGCCACACGCCGAGCACGTCGTCGATCTTCCAGCGGTTCTGCGTCAGCGTGAAGAGGTAGACGAACAATGCGCCCGCCACGCCGCCCGTCACCAGGGCGCCGAGGGGGTGCATGAGGTCGGAGCCGGCGCATACCGCCACCAGGCCGGCGAGCGGGCCGTTGTGCACGAAGCCCGGGTCGTTCCTGCCGGCGATCAGCGCGCCAGCGTTCCGCCGACCATCGCCATGAGGAGTTCATCGCCACCAGCCCGCTGATCTTGTCGAGCATTTGCGCGCTCATGACGTTGAAGCCGAACCAGCCGACGGTGAGCACCCAGGCGCCGAGCGCGAGGAAGGGGATGCTCGAGGGCGGATGCGCCGAGATGCCGCCGTCCTTGTTGTAGCGGCCGCGCCGAGCGCCGAGCATGAGCACGGCAACCAGCCCGACCCAGCCGCCCACCGCATGCACCACCACCGAGCCGGCGAAGTCGTGGAACTCCTCGCCAAAGGTGGCCTTCAGCCAGGCCTGGATGCCGTAGGCCTGGTTCCAGGCGATGCCCTCGAAGAAGGGATAGACGAAGCCGACGAGCAGGAAGGTCGCGGCCATCTGGGGGTTGAATTTCGCGCGCTCGGCAATGCCGCCGGAGACGATGGCCGGGATGGCGGCGGCGAAGGTGAGCAGGAAGAAGAACTTCACCAGGTCGTAGCCGTTCTTCTGCGCCAGCGTCTCTGCGCCGGCGAAGAAATGCACGCCGTAGGCGACGCCGTAGCCGATGAAGAAGTAGGCGATGGTCGACACGGCGAAATCCACCATGATCTTCACCAGCGCATTCACCTGGTTCTTCCTGCGCACCGTGCCGAGCTCGAGGAAGGCGAAGCCGGCATGCATGGCCAGAATCATGATGGCGCCGAGCAGGACGAAGAGGACGTCGGCGGACGTGATCGCAACGGGTTCCATGGTGCGCTCCAGAAATAAAATGAGCACAATAGGTGCAAAATCCGTTCCAGAGCAATTGGAACGTCGAATCAGGGGATTAGCGTCAGCCCGCACAACACGCCGCACCATTGCGGTGCGGCAGCGCACGCTTCACGCACCGGGCCGGTGCGCGCCCGTGCGGCGTACGCACTACTTCGAGGAGTTGTTCGGCACGTAGCCGTTCGGCAGCAGCGCCCACATTTCGCCGCGCTGGCGCATGCGCCCCGCGTGCGCACCAGCCTCGGCGCCGAAGCCCCAGAAGAAGTCGGCGCGTACCGCGCTCTTGATGGCGCCGCCGGTGTCCTGCGCCAGCACGAGGCGGCGCAGCGGCTTGTCGCTGTTCGGATGGGTGGTGGCAGAACACCGGCGCACCGGAGTGGCACGGCGCGCGGGTCGACGGGCAATGCTGCGCCCTGAGCGAGCGGCACGCCGAGCGCGCTGGAGCGGGCCACCGCCGTTGTCCGGCAGTGCGCGGAAGAAGACGAAGCTCGGGTTGGTGTTGAGCATTTCATTCAGGCGCTGCGGATTGGCCCGCGCCCAGGCCTGGATTCCCTGCATGGAGGCCTGCTCCAGTTTCAATTCGCCCTTCTCCACCAGCCAGCGCCTGATGGAGGTGTAGGATGGCTGTTCTGGTCGGCATAGCCGACGGGCGCACGGCTGCCATCGGGCAGGTCCACGCGGCCGGAGCTCTGCACCTGCAGGAAGAACAGTTCGATCGGATCTGGCCACCCAGAACAGCGCCTTGCCGGCAAGCTGTTCCTCCTGCTGCCCCAGTTCGGCGCGCGACTAGTAGGCACCACCTTGCGGCCATCGATGCGCCGCGCAGGCGCGGTAGTTCTTCAACTCGGATACAGCCCGCCGAGGTCCACCACGAGTAATCGTCGGGCACGCCGTAGATGGCGTGCCGGTTGAGCCTGGTGCGCTCACGGCTGCCCTTGAGCAGGGGGCCCGGTAGCCGGTGACGAGTCCGTCGCGGGATTCGTCGGCATTGGTCACGCGCCAGGACGGAAGCGGCTTTCGAAAAAGCTGCGCAGTGCCGCGGTCTCGGCGGGCAGCGCGCGCGCCTCGTCGCAGACACCGCGCCAGACAGTCTGCTTTTGAGAGGGCGCCGCAGGATTCGAGCAGTGCGCCGTGTGCTTCGGCGAGGTTGTCCTCGCCCCAGCCGGCGATGTCCTCCCAGCGTGCTTCCTGCAGCGGCTTGGCCGGCGGTTTGGGTGGCATGGGCGGCTCGACGCTCGGGCACACCGGGCAGGCGGGGCAGGGCTGCGGCGCGGGACGGGCAAGCTGAGTCGCTTCGGGCTTGGCGGTCAGGGCTGCGTGGCGCAGCCGGCGAGGACGACAACGATTGCGAGAAGTGCAGTTGCGAGTTGGCGTGTCGGCATGAATTTCGCTAAAGTCGGATTTTTCGCCAGTATAACAATCGAAATGGATGACCTCTCCCGCCTGATTGCCCGCGCCGAAGCTCCTGTCGCAGCGTCGAATCCTCTTTGCCGGCAGGAGCGGCTGCGCCCGACTGAAGGCTCCCCGATTGGCGTTCCGCTGGCGCAGCGGGCGGCCGCGGCTATCTTGAGCCGGTCGCCCGGCCTCACCGCATCCGCCTGCAGGACCTGCGCAACATCGACGAGCAGAAGAAGCGCATCGAGCGCAACACGCGGCAGTTCGTCGAGGGACACAGCGCCAACAACGTGCTGCTCACCGGCGCGCGTGGCACGGGGAAGAGCCGCCGGTGAAGGCGCTGCTCAACCGCTACGCGGCAAAGGGGCTGCGCCTGGATCGAGGGGGACAAGAACGACCTATCGACCTGCCAGACATCGTCGAGCTGACCGGACGGCCGCGGGAGCGCTTCATCATTTTCTGCTACGACCTGTCCTTCGAAGCGAGCGAGCCCGGCTACAAGGCGCTGAAGAGCATCCTCGACGGCTCGGTGGCGAGCACGCCGGACAACGTGCTGCTCTACGCCACCTCGAACCGGCGCCACCTGATGCCGGAGTACATGCAGGAGAATCTGGAAACGAAGCACGTCGACGGAGAGATCCATCCCGGCGGGACCATCGGGGAAAAGATCTCCGTGTCGGGGCGCTTCCGGCCTGTGGCTGTCCTTCTATCCCTTCGACCAGGACGCCTACCTCGCCATTGCCGATCACCGGCTGCGCGAATACGGCGCCCGCCGCCGTCATCGCGGCGGCACGTGAGAGGAGCTGCAGTGGGCGCTCATGCGCGGTTCGCGCAGCGGCCGCATCGCCTGGCAGTTCGCGCGCGACTATGCGGGGCAGCACGGCATCCGCAAGAAATGACGCGCATTGTCGAAGCCGCCGCTGCCGTCATCCTGCAGCCCGACGGCAGCTTCCTGCTGGGCCAGCGGCCCGAGGGCAAGCCCTACGCCGGCTACTGGGAATTCCCCGGCGGCAAGATCGAGCCGGGCGAGACCGCGGCGCAGGCGCTCGTGCGCGAGCTGCACGAAGAGCTCGGCATCGAGGCGGATCGCTATACGCCGTGGATCACCCGCGAGTTCGTTTATCCGCACGCCCACGTGCGGCTGCATTTCTTCCGCGTCTCCGGCTGGCACGGCGAGATCCGCGACATCCATCATTCGGCGTTGGCGTGGCGGCGCGCCGACAACGTCGATGTGGCGCCGCTGCTGCCGGCCAACCTCGCCGTGCTGCGGGGGCTGACTTTGCCGGATTTCTACGCCATCACCCATGCCGGCGAGACCGGCGTTGCGGCGCAGATGGAAAGCTGCGGCGGGCACCGGCCGCTGGCTTGCGACTTGTGCAGATCCGCGAGCCGCTGTTAAAGGTCGAGCGGCGGGAGGCCTGCGCGCGAGGCGACATCGGCTGGCGCACGCCCATGGCGCACGCGTGCTGATCAACGGCGATGCCGCGCTGGCGCTGCATGTCGGCGCGACGGTGTGCAACCGCCCAGCGCACAACTGATGCAAAATGGAGGTGTGGCCTGAATTGCCGCTGGTGGCGGCGTCCTGTCATCACGCTGCGGAACTGGCACGCGCCGCTGCGCTGGAACTGGATTTCGCGGTGCTGGGAACGGTGCGCGATACGTTGAGCCATCCCGGCATCGGCGGCCTCGGCTGGAAACGCTTCGCGCAACTGCTGGAAAACATGCCCTTGCCGGTATTCGCGCTCGGCGGCATGCGGCGGAGGATCTGGACACCGCGCAGCAGGCCGGCGCACGCACGGTATCGCGCGATCGGCCGTCCGCGCGGCGTGGGATTGAGTTACTGTTGCTCGTCCGGGAGCGGCTTGCTCTGCTTCGGGCACGCGATACCCTCCGCCGCCCAGGCGCCCAGGTCGACGTTGCGGCAGCGCTCGGAACAGAAGGGGCGGAAGGCGCGGCCGGAATCCACGGCACCGGCTTGCCGCAGCAGACAGATGACAATGCGCGGAGCAGGTGTCTTCGTCACGAGTCCGTCGAAACAAAACCTACAGGTTGCAGAAGGTAAGGTTGAAGAATGGCGGAATGCCAGTACTGGCGCGGTGTTTCGTCTTCATGTTTCCTCCTGGCTACCTGTCTGGCTACCCATTGAACTGGCGTTGCTCAGGATTCTGCCAGTCAGCGCACTTCTTGATAATCGCATTGATCTCATCCGTCCTGTACTAAGCGAGACTTGCAGGGCGTTGCGGATCCTGGATCAGTCGTTCCTGGTCTTCGGCAAACCCAATCAGCAGGAATCCGCCGCCGTGGTTTTCCGGTGCGATAAGTGCTTTCGCCACCGCGCCACGCGCCTCGGCATCACTCAGATCGAGCCAGCCCTTGACCTCGAAGTCGAGGGTCTCGGTTGGACTGATGAGCCAGTCTTCGAAGCGCGAATTGATGTCCCGATTCAGTGGCGCGGTCATCAGAAAAGATCTCCCGTAGCTGGCAATTCCGGATTCCTTAGTGCGCAGCCGAACAGCATGTTGGTCTGTGGATGAGCTTCGAGCTGGAGGCAAATCGCTTGCCGCAGCTTCTCCGGAGGACGACTCGTCGTAGTAATACGGCTAACACGAGGGCCAAGGTCTCAACCGCCTCGCCAGAGAGGCCGGTGGCTTCCTCAATCTGGAACTGCAATTCGCCCTTCGGCATTTGTAGCGCGCCGGAATAGGTATCGGACAAGGCGCTTTTTATCAGGCCATCGTATATGTTCCCGATTGCCTGCAAGCGTTGTCCATAGGATGCCTGCAAGCGCTGTAATTCCTGCTTTTGAAGCTCGATAACCTCCTGTTGTTCGGCGGCACTGGCCGCTTTCCCTTCTCCAGTTCCGTGTTGGGTGACCGCCCCGCTATCAAGTCCCGTGCCGATCGCAACTGCACGAGGTGGTAGTCGAGAAGCTGAAGTTGATTTCGCTGCTCCGCCAGACGTACTTCTTTGGTGCGCTTGTCAGCAACGTTCCCTTCCAGCTTCTTCCGCAATTCTTCCAGCAGAGCAACTATCTCGTCATGGTCCTTGCGCTGCTGATCCAAGATACTCAAGCGGCGCTCTGTCTCGAAGCTACGCGCCGATCCTCCCGTATTTGTGGAAGGTTGATTAGCTTGTCGGTTTTCTCCAAACGCTCAAGTACATACGAACATTCACCGAAAGGGATGTTGCCGTAAGTGCAATCTTTCCCTCTTATCGCCCGGAGTTTTTGAATCGTGTCGTCTTCCGGTTCTTCGTGATTCCCCTGCTCAGTTGCCCCATCCGTCGTTTCCATCACATCATGAAAAAGACGACGTTGCTCGTCGTATGAAGCCAGCCAAACGCGCTCCAGGGCAATACGTCCATCGATTGCGTCAATCTCGTTCTGAATAGCGGAGATGGTGCCTGTCAGCACCGAGCGACGGATGACTATGGGGGACATTAAATCAAGCTCGTCAACATTCAGCGCATCCGCAGACGATAGACCAAGCAACTGCTTCAAGGCCCGCTCCTGCTCAGTCCGCCCGTACTCCGGTTCCTGTCGTAATTCCGCTATGCGCGATTCAGATTGCGTTAACCTGCGCTCAGCTTCGCCAAGCAACTGGGCAACACGCAGTTCCTCATCCTGAACAATGTCCAAGACCAGGCGAATCAGATACAAAGCATATTCCTTCGGTTTCTCGAATCTTGGCGTATCCGCTCCGCTACGAGGCGAACGCCAGTCATACAAGCTTTGAAAGCGCGCCTCCTGATCGCGGGGTTAGCCATGCAAGCAGATGTTTCCACTCGTAGGACTTCGCGGAATTGGGAGGGGCGCTTGTCTCGAAGCCCGCTCATCATGGTGCTATGCAGATGTTCCGTGAAAACGCTGAAATTATTCTGTTTGCGATCAAGGTCAAAAAGATGCTCGATAGCAATCCCCTGTGCTGCTTTGGGGTTACCGGAACGACCGATGGGTTTGAGTACCAACCACTCCTGACCGCCTACGGTCAGCTCCATGCCAACCCACGACTCCGGAAATGTGTTCCTGATGCGACTCATTGCCGCTGGATTACCAAATGTCGTTTCGCCTAGGCAATAGCGTATCAAACGGCAACATGTTGTCTTGCCGACCGAGTGTCCGGATAGAGTCACAGGGTGAGCCGCATCTATCCCGGCGTCATCCGGCAATTCGACGCCCCAGATGATATTCAACCCACGGTGCAAAGGAATATCGCGGATGGGTGCATCTCGCTTTTCTGGTGACGCAAAGAGAACCATGCGCTTTAGCCACAGTCGCGGTGAATCTGCATCCTTGATTTTGGCTACTGTGATCAAGTCATATATCCTACGCGACCATTAGCCTCTCGAATTCTGCGGCTAAATCCTCCTTCGTCAACGCAAGTTTTTCTGCTTCGGCACGTTCGAGTGCGCCTCGCTGCATCTTGTCCAAGTTATCCGCCGCCTTCAGGATCAGCGGCATTGTGGGTTCAAGACCCTTGGGTAATGGAGGCAGACTCGCCACGCTTTGCACTGCTGTTGCCCCCGTCTTCGCATCGGTTCTAATGATCTGCTTGCGCGGTGCGGTGCCGCGCTGGATGGTTGGTCATCCGGAACGGCCAATCGAGGCCCGCGCGCCTGCGCATCCCGCCAACGTGCACAACGCTGCAGCGCCGCCAGCGCCGCGTCGCGATAGAACTCGAACTGCTTGCCCGGCCTCTCTTGCACCCAGGGCGGAATCAATGCATAGACGAAAGCCTCGCGCCCGACCCAGGGGAATATCTGCTATCGCTGAACATATCCGGATGAGTATCATCACTTGCCGCTTTTTTGTGCTTCTTTTTTGCGGGCGCTATGGCATCCATTGCTAACGATTCAGCGGTGGCGCGCTGATGGTTGATATCCAGAAGGCGTTTGAGGACTTCCTTGCGGGCGGCGGGGCTGAGGGTGTAGCGGACGCGGTCGTTTTCGGGGAGGGTTTCGACTTCAATGAAATCGTGGCCGAGGTCGAGATCGGTCCAGCCGTAGGCGTCTCGGATGGCAAGGTCGAGTTCGCGGTGGAGGCGGCGCAGTTCGAGGATGCCCTGGTAGCCGGCTTCGGCTTCTTCGGCGGATTTCTTGCTGACCTTGGCGACCTGGGCGGGTGTGAGGTCGCGGGAATGGAACAGGTTGTAGATGTCGGTGAGGCCGAGCCAGAGCTGGCGCATCAGGGCGCGGCGGTGTTCGTGGTAGCGCTCGCCGAGGGTTGCAAGAGTTGGATTTGCGGTTTGCCAGAGACCTTGCGGGAAGGGGAAGGTCTCGAAGCAATCCGATGGTGAGTAGCGCAATCGTGTTTCAGCGCGCCGCTGTATTTGCGCGCCCAGACTTCGTGCAGGGTGGATTGGACGACGGCGTAGAGGTCCCAGCGGTCGGTGGTGAAGACGTAGAGCGTGTGCAGAAAACGTAGTTGGTCGGCACGGCAGAGAAGTTGAGGTATTTGGTTGTGGCTGCAGCGATGAAGCAGCGGGGAGTCAGCGAGAGATTAGCTGTCAGCTTCCTTCTTGGCTCCGCGTACTGCCACCAACGATCTCGGTAAAGCGCCCGGTTGTCCGTAGCACGCTGAGGACGCACAAGACGGTCAATGCGCTCAAACGCCTCACCGTAACCAGCTGCCTCATCTTGGCCAGTCCAGGAAATTGATGATCTGCCGTCCGGGATACTGGTCGGGCGAGTTATTGATCTCCTGACCGTTGGTAACAGGAAAGATGACTTCGGAAACGCGGGGGTCGCGCAGTCTCATCCCTTCGGCCTCGTCATGCGACAGCAAAAAACCGTCGCCGAGAAAAATGCAGCCCTGGAAAACGCTATCGGCATTATCTGGTAGCACCTTCGGTTCCCCCGCATCCTCGCCGTCCTCAAAGTAGGCGCTGATGACCGGCACCTTCTTGCCGTCAAGCAGCCTCGTGCCGTGCCATTCGCCACGGTGTAGTGCCACCAGCGAAACAACAAGATTGGCCCGTCCTGGCCACTTGATGCCGCGCACGGCCATGTTGATCGCGCCACCCTGCGCCAGCACCTGTTCCAGCCCGTCCTTGCGGATGTCGCCATCCTTGATGGAATTGGTCGTAATGAAGGCGGTGAAGCCGCCGGGGCGCAGCAAGGTAAAGATGCGGCGGACGAAATAGACGACCAGTTCGCTTAGTCCTGTTGGCGCGTATTCCCACTTTACATATTCGCAGAAGGCTGAGCCGTAGGTTCCGCTCAGCCCCTGCCCGCCGAGGTAGGGCGGATTGCCAAGAATGCAATCAAACCCGCCGCGCTCGATAATCTCGGGGAACTCCAGAAACCAGTGGAAGAAATGCTTGCGCTCGGCCAGTGCCCAGGCTTCCGCGGTGGCCTGCCCTTGCGGGCTGATCTCTCCCTTCCAGTAGCGCCGGAAGGCGGCGTCGGTGACAAACTTATGCAGGTTGTCCGCTGTCTTGGGCAGGTAGAACTGGGCGATGGGAATCCCAGCAATCTGGCCCAGCAGCCAGGCATCGGCGCTCTGGCTGAAAGCGATGTAGCGGGCCTTCTTGGCGTCGATCTGGTCGGGGGTGCGCTCCGGCAAGGTAGCCAGTTCGTGCCAGCCGCGCAAGATGTCATCGAGTTGCTTCTGCAAGGCAGGGGCAAGAGGGCAACTGGCCGGTTTCGTGGTCCTTGCGCTCCTGTTTGTTGCGCTTGCGCAGGAGAGCTGCGGTTTCCTTGTCATCATCCGGCAGCGTCTTGAAGGCTTCATCGGGCACGCCGCGCTCGGCTTCCTCGCGCCGGGCGAAACCGACGATGGCGTTGCCGCACTTGATGTGGTGGTCGAGGAAGTTGAGCGGCTCGCCGGGGGTGTGGGCTTCCAGCCAGAGGGCGACCTTGCAGAGCTCCACGGCGAGCGGATTCAGGTCCACGCCGTAGATGCAGTTGCGGATCACGTCGCGGATGGCGCTGCGGAAGGCCGATGGTGAGGGCTGTTCCTCGCCGGTGCGGACGATGGCGAGTTCGGTGGCGATGCGGCGGGCGGCGGCCAGCAGGATGTGGCCGGAACCGCAGGCGATGTCGGCGACGCGCAGTTCGAGCAGGGCCTTTCTGGGTCGGGTTTCTTGAGTGCGTCGGCGATCAGGTAGTCGAGCGAGTGCTTGATGAGCGGCTGGACGATCGGTGTGCGAGCCGGTGGCGGCCCTGGTCGCCTTGGGCGAAGTCATCGTCCCCCGGCCGTGTTGAAGGACGGGGATGAGCTCAAACGAACCCTTGTATTCGAGCAAGCCTTCATAGACCGAGCCGAATTCCTCGACGTTGAGGGCGGCGTAGTTGACGCGGATGGTCTGGCCATTTTCGGGGTGTTGGTAGAGACCGAGGGCGCGCAGGCAACCGAGCAGAACGTCGTTGCCCAGCATGGCGCCGGCCAGCGGGCCGATGGCTGCCGGACTGAACAGGTCGCCGGCCAGCGGGGCCAAGCCGAGCTTGTGGCCGGGGCCGTGGGCTTCGAACAGGCGAAAGGTGGCGAGCATCGCCAGCCAGAGATCGTGATGACGTTTGTCGGCGAGGTGGCGTTTTTCGGACAGCAGGCGCAGGCGTTCCAGGCTGTAATAGCGCCGGTAGATATCGCGCTGCGGGTTGCTGGCCGAGGGAGGGAAAACCAGATCGCGTTCTTCGATGACGAGCAGGAAGAGCAGCCGGTAGATCAGGCGCAGCAGGTGCTGGTAGTAGCTTTCCGGTGACAAATTGCCTTCGCGGATGGACTGGCGCAGCGCATCGTTGTCGCGATGGGTAAGAAACCCGTTGGCGAAATCGCGGATGGCTTGCTCGACGGCCTTGGACAGGCCATCGCGAATACGAGCGCCGGAATCCAGCGAATCCTGGTGGTAGCGCTCGATCAGGCTTTCCGCTGCGGCTTCACTACTGGCCGGCAGACGCGAGACGTGCAGCAGGCGATAGAGGATGGCGAAGTCGGCAAACAGGCCATCGCCGAAGATGCGGTCGAGGTCGAATTCGAGGTAGCTGAGCTTGATCAGGCGGGAGCTGTCGCGCAGCAGGCGCAGGATGCGGCCGTTGGTGACGATGCCATAGAGTTCGTCGTGCAGATTGAGGTATTCCTGCACCAGGGCGTGGGCGGACATGCGCGGCGCGCCGATGTGGGTGCGCTCCGGTTTACGGTCCAGCCCGGCGGCTTCGCGGGCGCCGATGATGTGGATGGGGGTGTTGCCGCGATGCGCGAGACGGTGGGAAATGGCGTAGGTCTTGCCATTGAGTTCGACCCCCTTGGCCTGGTAGTCGAGCTGGTAGCCGAGCAGGCCCAGCAGCGGCGTGACCCATTGCTGGCGGGCTTCGGTGGTGGCCGGGGAATCGGGCTTCAGGCTTTCCAGCTTGCGCTGGAAGATGCGCCAGTAGTCTTGCGCGTCGGCCCAGGCGCGGGCGATTTCGTCCTTTACCTTGGTGCCGGTATCGAGGCTGAAATCGGCGGGGCGCTGGCCGGCGGCATCGTCGAGGTGGTCGAGGATGTCGGGCGACAGGATGGCGCCTTCGATGCGGATGCTGGGGTAAATCACGGCTGGTCTTCCGGCAGTGTGGTCAGCAGGGCACGGCCTTGGTCAGTGATGATGTAGCGCTGGTTACGGCTGGTGGGCTTGTCCGGGATGGTCATGGCAAGCAGGCCGTCAGCCAGCAGCGGCTTGAGTACCTGGTCCCGGAACTTGGTTCGGTTGGTTCGCGCGACTGCCATGAGGTCCTGAATCGGGCTTTCGGTCCAGGCACTTACGCAGTTCATGACCTGGTCCCGACTTAGGTCCCGACTTGGTCCCGGCCTGGCCCTGCCGCCGTCTCGCCAGCGCTGACTTTTGCGATGGCTGTTTGCGCCATAGGGTGCGCCGGCAGGCGTACCTGGAAATAGCTGTGGTCTTCGTCGGTCTCGAAGTCGGGGCGGCGGTGAACCATTCGCGGCCATCGCACGCAGAATCTTCGGAATGCCGGTGGAGCGGCCTTCGGTGAATTCCAGTTCCTTCAGGAACTCACCGATGCGGCGGTTGCGGTAGCGCCGGGCCATGGCGCGCCCCCGCCGCAATTGATCAAGTTGCACTGAACGATCCGGGCCGGGATAACTGAGCACCACCAGTTCATTGGTATAAACGCGTACCTCGACTGGTTCGCGCACCTCGTAGCTGCGGTGATAGACCGCATTAACCAGTGCTTCTTCAATCGCATCAAAGGGGAAGTTCTTGACCCGGGTGGCTTCGGCCTTGCCGGAGTGCTTGATGACGATCTCGGTGATGTAGTTGCGCTTGATGTAATCCAGCGCATCGCGGATCATGCGATGGAATCGGGCCTTTGAAAGATCTTTTCGAAGAACTGTATGCCGCCCGCCGCCTTCCTTCGGGAAACCAGACGACGTCGATCTGCGTGGCGGGGAAGAAGCGCAGGATCCTGTTTGAACATCAGCAGGCCGACATTGAGCGGGAAAGGCGCTTCCTTCGGGCCGCCGATGACGCCCATCTGGCGGCCAAGTTCTAGCAATGGAAGAGTTTGGTCGGCTGCCCGGCCAGATCGCTGCCCACCTGTGCAGATAGTCCTGCATCAGTTCGCGCGACAGGTCTTCGACATGGGCCGATTGATTGACGCGATCATCGAACGGGACTGTGGCCGCCAATGAGAGCAGCTCAAGCTCTTCGGCACCCTTGGCGCGCACGGTGCTGGACTGCTTGCGAATGAAGTAGCCGTAGTCCTTGCAATCCTTGCCCAGCCTGAGCTTGGCCTTGTAGGGCCGGGTCGGCCCGCCCGGGACCCAGATGACCAGAATCGACGCGCCCTCATGATCACAGGGCGCGACGATGGGGTGGTAGGCAGGCTGGATGCCGCTGTAGCCAAGGTTGAGGATTTCCTTCTGGATGGCATCGAATCTGGCGGGATCGAGGCCGACGGGCGGCAGCTCGGGCTGGCCCTCTTTCTCCGCGACACCGACAGGATGTAGCCGCCGCCAAGGTTGTGGAAATGTCATTGGCGAAGGCGCAAATCGAATGCAGTACATCGAGCGGATTCCAACCTGCCTTGAATTCGAGGCGCTCCCACTCGACGGACTTGCCGTGCAGAAGGTCGTTGATGTTGATGGGCAGTGACATGGCTTATTCGGGGAGCAGGATGTAGATGCCGAGCAGATCCATCGGCAACACGGGATAGACAACCTGGAATCGCTGTTTGTCCATGAGGGCGCTGAAGCGCTCGTGGGCCTCGACCAGGCGCTTCGACTGCTGTTCGGCGATCACGCGGAAATCATCATCGAGATTGTCGAGAAGCTTGTGTTCGTTCTCCAGGAAGCTGGCGCGAGCCTGCGGCGAGATGTCCGAGGAGGCACGCGCCTCGGTCAGTAGCGCCTTGGCTTCGGCGTGGTCGAGAAACTCCTTCTGTTGCGGCGTGCCGCGCCAGCCCCAGAGCAACATTTCCTCGGCGACGATCTGGTGATTGAGCTTGGCCTGCTCGATGACGTTGCGGCAGCGGAAGAGCAGCAACGTGGTCTTGATGCTGACTTGCCGGGAGCGAACGACCGCGGCACGGGCGGCGCGCTTGTCCACCCGAGACAGCGTATTGGCCATGACAAGCTGACACAACTGTTCGACGAAGCGATGATTGCGCCCCAGGTAGTGATAACCCTCGGGCGTCGGGGAATGAAAGCTGACCTTGATTGCGTCGCCTGGGGGCTATGGCCAAGGTCTGGCAACAGCTCACGCAGTTGCGGCGGCAGGTTGCCGAGGACGATGCGGTAGCCCTTGGCATGCTTGTCGACCTGCACACCAAGCAGGTTGTTCAGCGCTGAAGTAACGAAGTTTTCGACAACGAGTGGATCGCCGATGGCTTCATCCATCTCGCGCAGATCGGCCTCGATTTCCTGCGCCTTGATGGCATTCTGGGCAAAGATGCCGCGCGAGGCTTTTTCGCGTTCGGCGGCTTCATCGATCTTGCGGGTGACGTTGGCGCGGGCAGCGGCCGCTTCGTCGAACTGGCCGAAGTCGAATTCGATCTGGTTCTTGCTGACGCGCTTCTTCTCGATGTGACGATTGGGGTTGAGGAGCAGTGCCTGCGTGATGGTGTCGATGATGCTTTGCGAATCTTCGGGAAACGGGACGTTGATGCCGGTGGCGCGCTTGATCTCGCGCACCTTGCGCAGGAGCACATCGAGCACGACGCCATCGATGGGATTGTCGGCACCGTACAGCAGGCAGGCTTTGACGGTGGGCGCCATCTGGCCGAAGCGGTCGACCCGGCCTTCTCGCTGCTCCAGCCGGTTCGGATTCCACGGCAGGTCGTAGTGCAGGACGCCGGTGAAGTGCTCTTGCAGGTTGATACCCTCGGAGAGGCAGTCGGTGGCGATCAGCACTCGCAGCGGCGACTTGCCCATTTCTTCGATGCGCTGCTTGCGCAATTCGTCGGGCAACTCACTGGTGATGACGGCCAGATCGAGCTTGGGAAATTTCTTCTTGAGTATCGGCGCGAGCTGCTCGCCGATGTATTTGGCGGTGGCGATGTAGCGGCAGAAGACAACGGGGTTGAAGCCGCTTGTCAGCCAGTCGTCGATGATCAGTTCGGCCGAAGCCAGCTTAAGGTCTTGCTTGATGTTGCCAAGCTGTTCGAGCTGCCGGGCAAACTCGCGCAGTTCCTGGCGCTGGCGCTGGGTCCAGCCGTTGCGTTCGACGATCTGGGTGGGCGTGTTGTCGCTCTCGGCACCCGGATTCGGTATCGCGAACGGGGTTGTCGCCAAGCTCCAGTTGAGCAACGTCGGCAGCGGCCGAAACCTCTGCATCATCACCCACAGCGGCTGCCAGGTTCGTTAGCCGGGTATTGAGCATCTCTACGCCGGCTGACGGGCTGGACATGACACCACGCAACAATGCGAGAGCCGTCCAGTATTGGACCCGCTGACGCCGTTCCTGCGCGGAATCCGTCGCAATCAGGCGGCGGGCGAAGTCGATGATCTCTTCGAAAAATTGCAAGTAGGCCGGCGAAAGCTCGTAGGGCCACTCGAAGGCATCGCGTTCGGGAAATGGCGTGTCTTCGCCCAACCATTTTTCGACATCGCCGCGCTTGCGCTGGATGAAGTAGCGCGCCAATTCGCGGCGCTGGGCCTGACTGGAATTGGGCAGGTCGATAAACTCGAAATCGGGGCGAAGCAACCCCAGCAGGGACTGAAATTCTTCCGGTTTGCCGCTGTGCGGTGTCGCCGTGAGCATGATGAGCTGCTGGCCCGGCTTGACGGCGATGCGGCTGATCAGGTGATAGCGCTGTTGCTGACTGTTGGAGGCACCGGTTGGACGCGCACAGGTATGGGTTTCATCGACGATCACCAGTTCCGGACATTGCTCGACGAATACGTCGCGCCGGGTATCGGACTTGATGAAGTCGATGCTGATGACCTGATATGGGTAGTAGTCGTAGACGCTGGTGTCGCCCTGGATCTGGCGATCCAGTCGCGCCTGGGTGTTGGAGCGGATGATGACGGCTTCCATGTCCAGTTTGGCGCGAATCTCGGCCTGCCATTGCTCGCAGAGGTGGGGCAGGCAGACGACGGCAAAGCGCTTGATCTTGCGCCGCTCCAGCAATTCCTTGACGATCAGCAGTGCTTCGACCGTCTTGCCGACACCCACGTCATCGGCGATCAACAGTCGCACCGACTCCTGACGCAGGGCCATGATGAGCGGCACCATCTGGTAGGAACGCGGCCGGAAGGAAAGCTTGGCCAGGGCTCGGAATGGACCCGCGCCATTGCGAAAAGCCAGTCGGGCCGAATCGTAAAGCAGGCGGGCGGAGCTGATATCGCCGAGGTCGGCGGCAGCGGGTGCTTCAAACCGGGCATCGGCGGGCCGATCGCTCGCAATGGCGAGTGGCAGATAGATGCCGGCAATCTCATCGTCCGATCCGCCGAGCGGCTTGACGACCAGGAGGTCGCGATCTTCCGAGGGCAGCACGATCCAGTCGCGCCCACGCAGGCTGACGAGCTTGCCGGGCTGCAAGGACGATTGTGAAAAGGCGGTCATCGCACCTTCCTGAAGATATCGGGCCGGGCCGCAACGATAGCGGCGAGGTCATCCTGGTAGTAATAAACCCAGACCTCGTCACCGCGCGCCATGATGGCTTGCCGCTTGGCGTGATCGCTTTCCTTCATCGCCGGTTCGTCATGCGGAGTACCGTCGCAGAAGACCCAGATGCGGGGTTCGTAGTAGAAGTCCGGCTGGACATAGAGACCATCGACCCGCTTCTGTGCGGCGTCGGGGAGCCTCAATCCGTTCTCGTAGAGATGATTGATGAACTTGCGTTCGGTCGATGAATTGGGGTCGAGATTGCGCAGCAGCGCCTGGTATTGCTCTTCGTAGCTGCCGAAACCGGTGTTGGTTTGAATCTCGATGGAACAGATGCGCAACTTCTCCAGCGCATCCTTGATCAGATGGCGGTCGATGATCCGGTGGTCGCGCTGGTTGTAGTAGCTGAGCAGATCGTCGTAACTCGCCGGGCCCTTGTAATCGGCGTCGTCGAAGCGACACAGGGCGATGGCCTGATTGATGACGTTGTGGAAGACATTCACGTCTTCGACGAATTGCGACAGGATGCCGAGGCTGCCTTCGGCGGCTTCATACAGCAGGATGTTGGGCGCCTCCGGATCGCCGATGGCGACCACGCCGATTTCGTTTGGCTCGACCTGGAAGACACGTTCGATGGCGCGCTTGAGCGCATGCTGCAAGGTGATGACACCGTCGGGTTTCAAGCCGAGCGGCTGGATCGGCTCGATATACAGGGCGTCCGCAAGATTGGAAGTCCAGAGTTTGACCAGGCGGAATTCTTCCTTGAGATTGGCATTGGCTTCGGCGCTGGTATCCGGCATGGAGCCACGCCAGTCACCGGAAATCAGGCCAATGGGGAAGCCTTCGGTTTTCTGCGAACGCCATTGGGTATTGACGTGAATCAGACGCGCCGCTGGAACATAACGCAGATTCAACAGGGCGTTTTCGGTCGACGTGGCGACGGCCTTGCGGACGCGATCGACCTGCCCGCCGTCGACGGAGAAATAGGTGCGAATTTCGTAGCCGCGCGAGACGCGCTCCTCTTCCTCACAGGAAATGCGATCAATCTCTTCGGCACGGGATTCGGCCATCTCCATCAGGTCATGGAGGTGTTCCTTGAAGGCGTTGTCGGAAAGATCGATGCCGGAGAACGGACAGGTACTGTCCTTGGCAGCGTCGCCTGCCATGAAGTAGCCCGTCTTGCTGCTGATCTTGGCTTCCGTCAATGCCGATTCCGCATCCTGGATCACAAGCTGGCATACGCGGTATTTGCGGCCGTTGTGATAGATGATGTTCAGCGGCCCGAACTCCCGCAGTGCAATCGAGCGCGGTCGCGAGACGAACTCCCCGGAAGAGTCCCCAGTGGGTAGGAAGACCCGGAGTGGGAGCCGGGTGAAGTTGTATCCGGGGAGAAATCCTTCGGAGGCCAGATAGCGATAGGGATAAAACTCGGACAATTCGCTGAATCGGCCGGCCAGGTCGTTACGCAGCAGATCGAGCTGGCGTGTCGCCTGATCCTGATTGCGCTTGTGCTTACGATATTCATCGCTGCCCAGACTGAGCGTTCCGCTTTCGATCTTCTGCGTCGCACGACTGAGTATGGTTCGGGCCGAGCGGTATAGCCTTCTCCAACGATCCAGCGAGCGATCAAGATTGTCGGCGACTTTCGACAGATTCTGGTCGATCCACTGATCCGAATACCACGTTGCCCCATTGGCTTCCAGCTCTCCCTCGAAGTCTCGTATGGCGCGCTTGAAGGTCGCCTTGATGTCGCCGAACGTCGCCGGCGACATGTCGAGACCGGAACGAACTTCCTTGGACAAGGGCATCTTGTCGTTATCGTCGATCACCAGCCTCATGATGGACGGCTTGCCCGCTCCCATGTCGTCGAGCCCCGGCATGCCGATTTGCGATGCCACAAGCGCGTTCAAGTGCGAGGCGAGAAGCTCGCGGTTACACAGGTCAAGACGTGGCGCCATGACCGCCCCCGCCACCAGGGCCGCCTGCTCCTTGAAGTAGTGCCGATCGTGAGGCGAATACGTCGAACAATAGGTGAATACCAGTGCCGCCTGGCCGCTGCGGCCAGCGCGCCCAGAGCGCTGCGCATAGTTGGACGGGTTGGGCGGCGCATTGCGCATGTGGACGACACTCAGGTTGCGAATGTCGATACCCAGTTCCATCGTCGGCGAGCAGAACAAGGCGCTGATTTTCCCTTCGCGGAACTGATCTTCCCGTTCGATGCGGACGTCCGTACTCAATTGCCCGGTGTGGTCGTCGCCACGCAATCGCTTCACCTTGGAAAAGTCGCGGGAATAAAGGCTGCGGAAGAAAAGATTCGGCCGAGGCGCTTGATTCTTGTAGGACCGCTGCTTGATGACGTCCGCTTTCACCGTCTCGCCATCGCCGACTTTCCAGACTATCTTTTCCAGACGCAGGCGATAGACAGGCACCTCTTCATTTTTTGCGTTACGGGCGATCTGCGACTTGAGAAAGTCGGCCTGTTCCAGCATGGTCATCAACCGCTCGATGAAGACGCGGTAGTTCGGCCCCTTGAGGTCAATGTCGATGTCGTTCTGGCGGACATAGAGCTTGATGAATTTGCCCAGGGCGCTGGCCGGCCCCATGCTCTTGGAGGAAAACCGTGCCGACTTGTGGAGCGGATCGTAACGGATGAAAAACGGCTCACGAAGCTCTTCGTTGCGGTCCAGCGTCCAGGGCGCCCGCAGCAGTTCACGGAAGTGCTTTTCGTATTCCTTGATCTTGGACAGCGTCAGGTAGTTTTCGCTGTGAATGGCATATTCGAGGCGGAAGAAATCGAGGATGGTGCTGATGAACTCCTTGCGTTCATCGAGCTTCAGGTCGCCGATCAGAGGAAAGCTGTTCCAGGCGGCATCTGCCGCACGGCGGTCAAGGTCGGCATAAGTGACTGTGAGCAGACCGCACTGCTCAAGATTGGGCAGAACAATCCGCCAACTCCTGCGCAGGTCAGCGATAGCTCGGTACAGCAGGTAGTCCTGAAAGCAGCGTTCGTAGTCATCACGGACCGATGCGAACTGGGGCTCTTCGTTACGGTTGCCGAATTCCGTGAATGGCACGGCAAGCGCCTTGAAAATAGCTTCGCCGAGCGTGGCATAGGTCAAGGTCTGGTTAGGCGCCAGTTCGAGCGCCTTGCGGATGCCGGCGCGCAGGCGAACCACCTGGACAAAGTCATTGAAGTGCCCGGCTTGCAAAGCGGCATCCTGCCGGTTGTCGGTGAAGCTGAGGAGCTTCTGGTCCTCCTGCCGGTAGCCGGCATCGTTGAGCCGATTAAGCATGGAGAAGGCAGTGATGGTGGTGGATGTACTGCGGCCTTCGCTGCCCAGCTTGGTCAGCTTGGTTCCCTCATTGGTCTTGGTGTCGTAAAAAATGCCGGCCGTTGGATCGAACAGCAGCGGGGCTTTCATGAACCAACCCCACCATTTCAGCGGCTTTGATTCCGAGCACTCACCCAATTCGTTGAAGTACAACTTGATCGGAAAGGATGCCTTTTTCTTCGAGTCGGGCACGGGACCGGTTTTGGTCTGGCGCAGCCATGCCTCCGGTAGCAGTTCGCTGTCTTCCAGCGGATCCCAGATATCTTCCCCGACGATCAGATAGCCATCCGTCGCCTGTGAATCCTCATCCGAGCTTTCCCTGAATTCACGGGGCTCAAGGCGATTCTCTATCCTGGAAACAGAAATGAACGCGTGGCCACTGGCCCGACTGAACACATTCGGAAAGATCGGCTTCTTGTCTGCCTCGTCGGCTTTGAAAATACCAGGCTCAAGCGTGATGAAACGCTTTTCATCCTGATCGAGTGTTGTATAGACAGACCCGGTTTGCGAGATGAATTGATGAAGCTTGAATGGCAATTGCGTATAGCGTTGCCCTGCCTCCTGTATTCGTTGATTGACGGCACTGATCCACTGCAATAGATGCTGCAGAAATGCCAGGCAAACGTCGGCCGTTTTCCCGGAGGCGAGGGCAAGTGATTCAACAATCGCAGACAGGCGCTGTGGCTTTCCCCGCACCAGTCGCCCTTCTCGCTCTTCGAGTGCTACGGCGTTTTCAAAGCCATACCGCAACTGGATGCAATTTCAGACTGTCGGCATCGGCGTTCTGATTTACGCCCGCATCAATCGCCTGGGCCAATGCATCTGACGATGGCAATAATCCCTTGTAGTCGAGCGAGCGGGCGAGTGTCTCGTTGATGACTTGTTCAGGCGAGAAGGGCTTGCCAAATAGCTTGGTCGCGACTTTGGCGACCTCGGCGCTTTGCTCCGCAAGCGAACCCACCGAAACCATGGTCGCCGATGTGCCAATGCAGACTACCGGCTTGATGCTGCGGGCCCGGATGCGCCGGATCAGCATGGCGACATCAGCGCCCTGTCGGCCGCGATAGGTATGCAGTTCGTCGAAGACCAGAAAACTCAGGTTCTCGTAGATCCCGTCGCGGATCGATCGCTCGCGAAGGCGCGTCAGCAACAACTCCAGCATCATGTAGTTGGTGAGCAGTATCTGCGGCGGGTTCTCGCGCATCTCGGCGCGCTTGTCTTCCTTCTCTTGCCCTGTGTATTGGCCGAAACTGATCGGGAAAGTCTTCCCCGTAGTCTCTTCGTAGTTGTCCTTGTAGCGGGTAAATTCCTCGAACTGCGAGTTGATCAGAGCGTTCATCGGATAGACGACGATCGCAGTGACACCCTTGGCATGCGGGTTGGACAGCAGGTAATGAAAGATCGATCCAATGTAGGTCAATGACTTCCCGGAGCCCGTTCCGGAAGTAACGATGAAGTCCTTGCCGGACGTGCCGAGCCTGATGGCCTCGACCTGATGCTTGTAGAGTGAGTAACCTTTGAAGATGTCACGAATATCGGAGTGAATGTCTCCGGCCTGCGCCAGCTTCTCCAGACTGCCGTACATCTCGAATGATGGATTGAACTGGAGCAGCGGCTCCGGCCAGAGCTTCCCCTGATTGAGCGCTTCCTCGACGGTAAGTCGAATCGCGGGATCGTCGATCTTCAGGAAGCTTCGGATGTAGGTCGCGTAGTCCGAAACGATGTCAGCATGGGTTTGAAAGACGTTCATTTCAGGTGATATCCGACTGGTGTTTCTAACATCCCCGCTCTATGAAGAAGGCTGAGATCAGAAAACGCGGTTGCCGTTGCCGCCCGAGGATGCAGGATAGCTCTTTTTAGCCTGGTATCCTGCCGTGAATCAAATGGAATAACAAGACTCTATGGGCTTTGCGCTGTTCGCGACTTCTGGCTTGGGTGCTTCAGATGCCAATCATGTGTTCTCTGACGTAACGACGATCAGTCGCTTGTGCGAATCGTCTTCCATGAACTGCGGCGGAGCAACCAGGGACAACCTATGAGAACACGTTCCTGCTCAACGTCAGCTATGGAGAGAACAATCGCCACCGACAGGTATTGGCAATCGCAAACCGGTCGTTCCGCGACATAGCGTCATAGCCAAGCGAAACGATAAGTGGATTCCGCCCTCCCCCAGGCCTGCCCATCCCTGAATACCCTACCGCCTCTCGACCGCCCTACTTCTTCCGCGTCGCGTAAATCATCTGCGCCGCCGTCCACACCCCCGAGAAATCTGCCCCCACGTCAGTGCCCGGGCTGACGCGCTGCATCGCGGCGTGCATCAGGCAGAGCAGCTCCAGCCCGCTGAAGCGCTCGTTGCCGAAGGCGGAGAGGCTGTGGAGCTTCTCCGGCGAATCCAGGTCGAGGCCGGTGGTGCCCTTCAGCGCCGCCTCGGCGGCGATCTGCGCGACGTCCTGATCGCCGCGCCCGTCAAGGCGCTCCAGCGCCGCCACGAGGCACATCAGCGCGGCCGGCGACTCGATCTTGCGGGACTGCGCCGGCGGCTCGCTTGCCGCCGCCCCGCCCGGCCCGCTGTCGGCCTGCCAAACGTACCAGGCGCGCACGCCGAGCTGCGAGGCGAATTCGTCGACGAGATCGTATTCCTGTCCGGGCGCGATGCCCTCCGCCTCGGCGTCGCGGTAGGCGGCGTATAAACGCTCCGCCCTGGCCAGGCAGTTGAACGGGCGATAGGCCTCAATGTAGTCGAGGGCGCCGCCCGAGAGGTCGCGCAGGAACAGCGCGGCGGCGGCGTTCAGAGTGTCATTGACGGCGAGGATGCGCTCCGGCGTGATCTGGCGGATCTCGCGGTGGGTGCTCAGGGCCGCCGCCTCGCGCGCCAGGGTGTCGAGCGACAGCAGCTGCGCCTCGCGCAGCACCGGCAGCTCGCGCGCCAGGCGCGACTCGATCGCCATGTCGATGGGGGTGTTGAAGAGCAGGCCGGCGGCGCCCTCCAGCAGTTTCGAAACCAGCGCGGCGAGGCGCTCGGCGGAATGCCCCTGGCGGGCGATGCGGCGGATCTCCGGCTCCATCTGCCGGAGCGCCTTGCGGCGCGTCTCGTCGGTGAGGGTGAACCAGCGGTTGCGGCCGAGCGCGCGCGCCTCCGCCTCCATGGAAATATGGGTGGCCTCGTGGGCGAGGATGTGGTGCCAGGCCGGCTCGGGGTAGCCGCGGCGCAGGCGCACCAGGTGGTGGTCGCGCCCCTTCTTCCAGGCCATCTGCGTCTGCGCGGCGTAGTTCTCCGGGAAGTCCGCCCATTCCTCGCGCACGGGGAAGCCCGAACGCTCCGCGATGCCGTCGAGGTAAGCGCGCACGGCGGCGATGCTTTCCGTCGCATGGGCGGTGGCCCGCCGCGCCGTGATCTCGCGCCAGAGGCTGCGGGCGTTGGCGAAGACGGGGCGGGAGCGCGCGTCCTGCACTTCCGCCTTGGCGAAGAGGAGGCCGAGGCGCTCCAGCGCCGCCTCGTCGCGGCCCTGGGTGGAGAGCGCCAGGGCCCAGCCGTAGTGGGCGTTGGCGAAGTCGGGCTTGGCCGCCAGCGCCTTGCTGAACCAGGCCACCGCCGCGGCGAGGTCGCCGCGCTCCATGGCGATGCCGCCCAGCGAGTTCATCGCCCAGGGATCCTTCGGGTCGAGCTCGTGCGCCTTGGCGAGCAGGCCCTCGGCGGCGTCGAGCTTGCCCGGCTCGCGCACCAGGGCGTTGCCCAGCACGACGTAGGGCCAGGCGTCCTTCGGGTCGAGCAGCGCGGCCTCCACCAGGTGCTGGCGCGCCTGCTCCGTCTCGCCCAGCTCCATCAGCGCCATGCCGAGGTTGCGGTAGGCCGGCGTGCTCGACGGGTCCAGCTCGAGCACGCGCTCCAGGATGCCGGCGGCCTTGCGGTACTCGCCCTGCCGGCAGCGCTGGATGCCCTTCTCCAGCAGGCGCGCGGCCTCCGCCTTGCCCTGCGCGGGCGGCTCGGGGAAGCGGATGGTGACCATGCCGCCGGCGATCTCGATCTGCGCATCGGCGAGCAGGCGGGGGTGCTCGGCGCGCAGGCGCGCCACCAGCTCGGCCTCGGTCAGGCCTTCGAGGCCGCCGGCCGAGAACAGCTTGAGGTCGCGCAGCGGGATATGGAAAATCATCTGGCGGTCATGTCGGGCAATGTGCGATTATCGCCGATGCCCGGCTGCCGCGCCGGACCTGCCGCCCCGAACCGACCATGAAACTGCCCGAACCCTACCTGGAAGCCGTCCTGCCCTTCATCGAGAAAGCCCGCGGCTTCCTGGAGAAGGGGGAAAGCCTCTCGCCCATCGCCTTCGTTGGCAACTTCGCCTCCGGCCGGTTGGTCCCCGTCGTCATCGACACTGCCTCCGACGAGGCGAAGGACAACGCCGCCCTGGCCATCCGCATGGCGGCGGAGAGCGTCGAGGCGGATTTCGTGTTCTGGTGATGGAAGGCTGGGGCCTGCCGAAGGACAAGGTGGCGCGCTACGAGAGATCATCGAGCGCTACGGCTCGATCGGCGCCTGCCCGTGGAAGATGGACACCGCCAACTTCATGCTGGAGACTCGCCACGGCGTGTGGGGCGCGCAGGTACCGCTGAAGCCCAAGCCGCCCTCGAAGAAGCGGCGCACCTTCGCCACGCCGGTGAGCCTGTCGTTCATGGACGGCGTCGAGGGCCGCTTCGTCGGCCTGCTGCCGGACAGGGAACCGTCCGGCACCCTTCACTGATCCTGCCATGAGACTGGAAGACGTCGACATCATCGAGGGCGGCGCCACCGGCGAGCCGGCCTACTTCGAAGCCCTGCAGCGCGCCATCAACGGCGGCGAGGGGTGGAAGTTCCAGGGCAGCTACGGCCGCGCAATGATGGCCGCCATCGAGGAAGGCCGCTGCCTGCTCGGGCCGCAGCCGGCGCAGGACGCCTGGGGCAACCGCATTCCGAGCCGGACGGAAGTGGAGCCTGGCACGAAGGGATCGCGCGAGTTCGTGGCGGCGCGGCAGGGGGAGGCCTGGGCGGTGAGGATGGAGGGAATTGCCTGACCTTAGCGAGAGGTTCCAGATGGGCCGATGAGCAAAGTGGATGGGCATCGAGGAAGCCAGGGAACGCAACGGCTGTGCGGAGTCGATTCTTCGAGCACCTGGAAGCAGCAGCAAGGAACATCACTTTGCGACGATGCAGGGGGATGGGCTGGTTTTTTGTTCAAAAACACCACGAGGTGTCCAAAAGGTGTCCAATAGGCGGCGAGATCGCTTGCGGTAAGGGAAATCAGCGCCAGGTGGCGAGAGGGTGTCCAAAAGGTGTCCAATAGGTGGCGAGATGTGATTTGAGTATGCTTTTGCTGTTGATCGGTGAGAACTGCTTGAGCGCGGAAAGAATGATGTGATCCAGCTTTGAAATCGCGCGATGCATCGAGTGCTTTGTGGCACGCGGCTTGCAGTCGAGCGAACCACCAACGGAAAGCAGGTGGAACCAGACATATTTCAAGAGTGGCGTCTTTATTAGTTTTCAAGCCGATTTCGGAACCAAAAATTCACCAACCCATGTAGTTCGTTCGCTCGACAGTTGACAGGAATTATTTTCTGTGAGGATAATTGCGTCGCGTGATGTAGCTTGTCCCGCATGACCGATTAAAAGTTTTTTCGCCGTGCTGGCGAACGTGGAAGCGCGAGAGGAACCGCGTCAGTCCCTGCAGGATGGGGATAAAGCTCTCGAAACCCTTTCGGGCGAGCCGCCCGGACATCCGCCGAGCAACAACGGCGCGAATCACCGACCTGAATGGTCGCTCTATTACCGATGAGCCTTGCGCTCGTCACCCCTGCAGCTGGTACCGCAGGGATTCTCTCTAGTCATGGTTGATTTCTGTGCGGGCCGGCGGTTCGGAACGTGCGACTTCCTCCCTGGCAGACCAAACAACATGATTCACACGCTCGATGTCCGTCTTGGATGCCAACCGGCAAGGTGGTGGCAATGGGCCATCGTCTCCGTTGAAGAGCACCCGGTAGCTCCGTTGGCAGGAGCTGAACCCAGGTGGGCAGGGGTGGATCTACGAACAGCGGCTGGGACATCGACACTTGAGATTTGATGTCCGCACGGGATGCGATTCCGGAAACAGCTGACCCGCGGCGCCATGTGATGGATGGCCGTGGACGGACGGATCGGGGGGCTGAAATATACCCCGGGGTACCTTCTTTGAGGGTGCTCCTCGCCATGTGATGGTGACCCCGCTTCAGCGCTATGAGCGTCTGGACGGCCGATCTGGGTAGCGCTTCGTTTTGAGCGAGGTAGCTGCTGCCGTTCTCTCCGCAGAAATGTGGAAGACGTGCGCCAATCGTTTGACCTTTCTAACCGCCCTGCTTTACCCCACCAACCCGTAATTGAATTGCACCGTGCGACGGCTCTCGCGCGGGGGAAGACCTTTTGCCTGTCGCCGGCGAGACCGCCGCCGGCCGCTGACTGCTGGTTGTCGAGCGCGATATCGAAGAAATCAACCTCATCGTCCCGGACTGGGATGAGGAGAACCTATGCGAATCATTCAAGAGAAAGGAAACCACCATGAAGTCCCTCGCAGACAAGTACCTGCCGGCCAAGTTTCTGAACGAGCTGGACAGGATCCTCAACGGTCACAACGGCTTTCGCACCACACGCAAGCAGGGCAAGGCCTCCGCCAAGACCCGGCTCGAGCGTGCCAGCTTCTACCGGCTGGCCTTCGCGCAGCTATTTGAGATGGGCTACCGCCTGGCCTCGCCGCGCAACTTGGGCAGCCGCCACATCGAGGTTCTGCTCCAGCGCTGGGATCAGGAAGGCATCGCCATCATCACCCTGCATACCAGGGTGTCCTTCCTCCGCACCTTCTGCGGCTGGATCAACAAGCCCGGCATGGTCCAGGACGTGCATGACTATCTGCCCAACAAGGACGTGCGGCGCCGCACGGTCGCTAAGCGAAACCGCGCCTGGCTGCCCAACGGTGTTGAGGCTGCGGTGGTGATCGCCCGAGCGCGCGAGATCGACGAGCGTCTTGCGGTGATGTTGGCTCTCGAGGACGCCTTCGGCCTGCGCATGAAGGAAGCCATTGAGATGCACCCGGCCTGGTGCCGCGCCGAGAGCGGAACCGCGCTGGACATCCATGAAGGCACGAAGGGCGGGCGCTGGCGCCGCATTCCGATCGACACCGACTACAAGCGCGAGGTGTTCGAGTGGGCGCTGCGTGTGGCGGAGACCGGAAAGACGAGGCGTATCCGTTGGCCGGGTCGCACTTGGGCCCAAGCCAAGCGCCGCTACTACTACCTGCTGGCGGAGAAACTCGGGGTCAATCTCAACGACCTCGGGGTGACCAGCCATGGGCTGCGGCATGAGTACGCCCAAGAGAAGTATCAGGACATGGCTGGACTGCCGTCGCCAATTGCCGGCGCCGATCCCAAGCAGGTTGATCTGGTGAAGCACCGCGAAGCCGGCATCGAAGTGTCGCGCGACCTGGGCCACGGGCGTGCAGGTGACCGCGAGCTACTACGGCAGCCATGGGCATGCCATGCGAAAGAAGGATTGATCCAATAGTACGAGACGACGAGACGACGAGACTTCCTTTAAATCATTTCAAGGAGTCGACATGAATGCCAGACTTAGCAACCAAATGTTGAGTATGAAAGATGTGACCCAGATGACATGTCTCTCGCGCAGCTCTATCTACCAAAAGATCACACGCAACCAGTTCCCAAAGCAGGTCAAACTGGGCGCGAGGGCTGTGGGATGGATTCGCGATGAGGTGATCGACTGGCTGAATCACCAGATAAAGATATCCCGTCTGGGTCAGGAACTGTAATGTAACTGTGGCAATAATCTTCAAGAGGACCCCAGCACCTATTAGGTGCTGGGTGGCCTCTTGAAGGAAGTCTATCGCTCGTTCAAAGTAGATCCATCTGGTGTGGCCATCATGTGTAACCGCAAACTCCCGAAGATAATCACTACCAAAATGAGCTTCTCAAAGTCGGCCAGAGCGGTCATTTACGCTCAGTTAGCTGTTGGAGCATAAGCGCCATTTGACTGTGTTCGCCTTGGGTATGAATTGGCTCAACAATGTTGTTCGTTACAATGGCGTATATATATGCTTCGTTACTCTCCATTCTGAACAGCAACCCAATGGGCGGCTGTCCATTAAGTTTGATTGAAACACCTGGATTTCCGTTTGCCGGAAATGGCTTTAAGTGATTCGATGGCATTATTTTCAAATAACAGCCCAACCACTGGGAACATGGCATCAGTATTAGCCATTGTCCCAGGTAATTCACGTACAAATTGGACGCCACGAATTTCGATGGAAGTCTTAGCTCGCTTATTTTTTTAGCGTTGCGTGAAGCAGCCCCCTTTTCATATTTAGCTTTTTCGTTTGCCGCAACATTTTCACGAGCTACGCGCTCACGCTCAGCTTCAGCTTTCCGCTGGTCTTCAACACGTTTCTCTTGTTCCTGTTTTTGCCTAGCAGCAAGCTTTTCAGCCTGCTGTTGCTTATGCTGAGCTAAGAGTTGAGAGCGACGCTCACTGATGGCGCTTAGTATTGCCAAGTCGAATTCTTTGCGTAGCTTCGGTAACGCGATCAAATACGGGTGCGCACCCGATTTTCCGCTGCACCAACCACTTCCATTCTCAGGCAACAATCTAGCTGCGGTTTGCTCAACATTCGACAATTTCATTTTGACGGCCTGCTGATTAAACGTGAAGTCGGGTGGCCCACCAATCGAGCCATCAACATACGCACGTACCGTTTCTCCGAACAACGTTTTCACATTGTGTTCAAACTCACCCACACATCCAACGTCTCTTGGCAACTCGGTTACGCCGAAGTCGTTATATAGAGTAGCCATTACAGATTGGACAAATGCGGTCCTCTCACTGACATAAATTTTGTTTTGATCAAAGAAACTGGCCGGCGCGCGTTTTCTCAATCATTTCGGCCTTGGTGCTAAAGAGAGGTCCGGTTGCAGTTGTGGCTACAGAATTCTTTCTTTGAGTAACAGTCTGTACAGTGTTTTCTCTGGGGACCGTGTTGGCAATTGAAGTGCCAGGTATCAATGAGATTGCGATTACAACATTGCAATCACGAAGTCGTTGCTTTCCATCTTCTGTGGGATGGTCGCAAGACCCTAAGCTTGCCTTCCTCAAGATTCAGCTTTACTGCAGTACGCCAACTTTTGTTGGGATTGCTCAATTCCAGGAGCCTTCAATGCCAAATTAACTTGGCCACTGAAAGACTCCACTTCCCGATTCAGTATATTTTCCGTCAGTGCGTAACCAAGAGATCGAGGTTCCTGAAACATGCAACTGCACTGGTTGGGTCCACGGACCACGCTTTGCATCGCTGATCAATGGGCCGCAACGCAACGCTCCGTTGTAGCTGCCATCCTTGATCTGAGCGCTTACTTCGGAAGAGGCTATAAGGCAACAACCGATCAGAAAAAGAGCAAAAATATTTACCCATATATCCCCACTGAAAAGCATGATTTTCCTAGCATGTTGAATTGCCTGTCGTGCGTTCCATGAATCATAGATAAATGTCAGTCGCCGCAGGACGGCGAGGCCGCATTTCGCTCTTTGGGGGACTTCAAATCAGTAGCAGTGCTACTTGGAACACCCATTATGTTTGATTCTTTCCAACATAGGCTGACGCCGGATATTGCTAACATGCGTCCCGAACCCACGCAACCACCATTCAAGCTGGGCGCTATCGACGACGGTGGCGCTAATCTCGTACTGATCGCCTATCTTCTTAACCTGCTGATCGTCGGATAGCGGCGACTCCAACAGGTGGGCGCCAGCGTTTCGCGCGATTCTGAACGTCAGGCGGATGCGTCGCCCTTCGCCAAAGCCGAAGCGTCCATCGTCGTCGTATTTCTTCAAGTCGAAATTCCTTGGGCGCTCGAAGGTCAGCGTTGATGCCTTGGCAGAGTTGATGCGGTGAATCGCCAGGCTCCTTTCGTTGTCGTATCCGCGAAAGCGGCAGACCAAATAGAGTCGCGGTCCCTGCTGGGCTAGGCCGAGCGGCATCACCTCAGCCTTGGTCGCCTTGCCTGTAGCGCTCTTGTAGTCGACATGCAGCCAACGGTTGGCATAGAGCGCATTGCTGACTTCCTCGAACACCCCGGGCTTGATCCTGGGCGGCAAAAGAGGCTGCGTGGTACTAACGACGCAGACCTTGTTTAGCCATTCCCGCTCACGCCGTGCACTGGCCTGCGGGCCCAGGTTGGCCCGCGCCTGGACGAAGAACGGCTCCATTGACTTCATCAGGTTGGCCGGCAACAGGTTCCGCAAATGCTTCTCGGCCAAGGTGAGCAGCAGCCACTCATGCTCGGTGAGCGAAGGCACGGACATGCCCTTTGCCCGATCCTTCCATCGGTAACCGTAAGGCTTGCTGCGGTCGTCCCGCTCGATCTCGAAGTGTTCGCTCAACATATCCAACTGCCGCTGGATGGTGCGCAGGTCGCGTTCGACGCCGATGTCGGCGAGCTGCCTGTGCAACTCCGGGGCCGAAATCTTGCGGCCGCGGGGAATGCGGCGCAGCATTTCAAGGACCAGCAGGACGGTTTCCAGGGTATCGGGGCGCTTGGGCATCGGATCTAGATCGCCAGATCGTTGCGGCCGGAGAAGAACTGCCAGAGGCGAACCATGCCGTAGGTGTCGAGCCAGCAGTATTCGAGCAGCTCTTTCTCTATGCGTTCCTTGTCCGACCGGGACGCCGCAGGAGAGGTGCGCCTGGATGTAGGCTCTCATGGCCATGCCGCCGTCCTGTACTCCGGAGAGCGAATCATAGCGCAGCCTGGGATCGGGCACTGCGGCCGGCAGCACCTTCTTGATACTCCAGCTCCCCTGCTGGCTGGGATGATAATAGTGCGTCTCGGCGATCTTCATCAGATCGACGATCCGCTCATTGATGGCCAGCAGGGCTCGCCGCATGCGCGGGAAACGTTCTGCGAGCTCGTTGATGCGCGCCTTTTCGAACTTCTCGTTATAGACGAAGACCGGGCCGCGCTCGCCCAGGGCGGCAATCAGCGCTTCGGCCAGCGCCTTCGCAGGATCGTTGCCCGAGAGATCGAGAAACGATACGTGGCTCAGCTTTCCGCTACGCGACAGCATATGCACGCTGAACTGAAAGGGAATCTGCTGGTAGGGCCGCGCGCCCTTCCAGACGGGCACGGCAAACAGGATGGTCTCGAAATCCAGGAAGTAAGCCGGGAGCTTGTGCGCCGCCAGCTCGGCGGCGGCCTGTTCGGCATCGAAGTATGCCTTGCCGGTGAGCGTGCTGTGCTTGACACGCAACTGGCGATCATTGAGCAGGGCATCGGGAACCTGGCGCAGGTCGGCAACCCCTTCCTCATCGATCAGCGCCTTGAGTTTCCTGGACTGGATGCGCGGGAGCCAGGCAGCCGGGTAGTCCGATTGCGGCTCCCGGCTCTGGCAATGAGCCAGGAAGCCGCATTCGTAAGGCTTCGAGCAGTGGCTGCCGGTACTTATCTTCGGTTCTGCGCGCTTGCGCGCGATGGCGTGTGCGTTGGCGATCCACTCGACGACCTCGGATTCCCGACCGAAGGCCTCTTCGGTCAGGTCGTTTTCCTTGAGCAGGCCCTGGTAATCCTCGCTACCTGGATAGACCCACTTGCTATCGATATGGGCGAGCGCGACGGACGCCAGGGGAACGCCGGCATTTCTGGCGACGAAGGTCTGGATCGCCGCGTCGTCGCGGTAGTAGTCCTTGATGCTGGTCGAGGACTTCACCTCGATCATGCGCCAGGCACGTTTGCCAGCCCTCTTCATAGGCAGCATCACGTCGGCGAAGGCCTGCGCGCCCTCCGCCGCAAACCCGGCCTCGAATATCGGCCGTGACGATCCCAGCAGCTCACGGCTCCTGGCAAGGGCGGCGTCGAATCCTTCCGCCATGACATCGATCAGTTGCCCCTTTCCCGCCGGGTCATACAGCCGCCGCGCCACTCTGCCAACTTCATGACCGGCATTAAAGCTGGCCTGGGTCGTTGAGGAATCCTGCCGCAGCTCGGGGCGATGGATTTCGAGCCAGAGCCGCTTCGGGCACTGCCTGTAGGCCAGCAGCTTGGTTTTCGAGAGCGTGCGCATCATAGGCTTAGTGGTGTGTGCCGACAGAATATCCCATAAGGATGGCTATTGCAGGAAGCCGATGGCAGCCGTCGGGCCTTCCTTGATCTCGCATTCGGCCTCGAGCGCCTCGATCAAGGCGTCGCAGGAAGCGAAAGGATGGAAGCGGTGGCGCCGGGCCATCACGGCGAAGTCGCCCGGCGTCAGCCCGCGCAGGCGCGCCAGCCGTATCAGGTGATCAGGGCCGGGCGCAGGGATGTTCGCCATGGCACAGAAGCGGCACAGCAGCTTCGCAGCCTGCTCGCACGTCATGAAGTCAAACTTGATCTTGAGGTCGAAACGGCGCAGCGCCGCCTGGTCGAGATTTCTCAGCAGGTTGGTCGAGGCGATGAACACGCCGGGGAAGGACTCGATCTGGGTCAGCATTTCATTGACCAGGCTGGTCTCCCATCCTCGCAGGTCGCCGCGCCTATCCTGCAGGAAGCTGTCGACCTCGTCGATCATCAGCAGGGCATTCTCCTCGGCCGCCTGCCTGAAGGTGCGGGCAATTTTCTTCTCGCTCTCGCCGACCCACATCGACAGCAGATCGGAAGCCCTTTTAGTCTGCAGCGGCAGGTCGAGGCGGTCGGCCAGCCACTTCCCATAGGCCGTTTTCCCGGTCCCGGGCGGACCGAACAGGCACAGACGCCCTGGCCGGGCTGCGATGAGGGCCTCGGCAATCTTTGCGAGGTCCGCATCGGCATTGATGAAAGCGGTGTCGTAGAACTCCGGCAGGCGGTTATCGTCGCTGCTACGGAGACGCGGATAGCCTTGTCCTTCGAGCGTGTTGCCGATCAGTAACGCCATGGCTCTGGCTGCATCGCAACTGTCAAGCTCCTGGTGGATTGTGCGGACCACGGATGCGGCGCGGGTCACGACTGCAGGAGCGAGTGACTCGTGCTCGGCAATGCGGTCCATATCCGCTTCGTCAAGTAGGTCCGAGCAGGCCTCCCGGATGATTCGCTCCCGTTGCCGCCGGGACGGTAGTGGAAGCTCGATGACCATGTCGAAACGGCGAATGAATGCCGGATCGAGGCTCTGGATCGAGTTCGACAGCCACAGCGTCGGCACCGGGTTGCTTTCCAGAATACGATTGATCCAGGCTTTTCGGGTCTGCGCGGTGCTCTTGCGACCAAAGCCGTAGTCGCCATCGTCGAAGACGTCCTCCACCTCATCGAAAAGCAGGATCGCCCTGCGCTTCGAGAAGAAACATTGGGCAGCCTTGAATGCCCTCAGGCGCCGCTCGCCGTCTACCGGCTTGTTCTCGCTGTCCTCGCTGGCGACTTCGAACAGCTCGCAGTCGAACTCCTTTGCAAGTAGCTTGGCCAGCTGGCTCTTGCCGGTGCCGGGCTGGCCCTGCAGGAAAATGTTGACGCCTTTCCGGCCGGTGGTGAGGGCGTGCTTGAGATAGGGCAGGAGCAGGGAGAGCGACTCACCGACATGATCAAAATCGGCAAGCGAAAGCTCCGCTGGCGTACTGGGTGTAAGGATATCGCGCAGCAGAACGACCGGGTCTGCGTCAAAGGACAGAATGTGATCCGCAAAGCTCCTGGAAAGGAGGTCGAACTTCTCGCGCAGGGAGGATGTGCCCTGCCGATCTATGGAGAGCAGGCCTGTCGTGGCCAAAACGCCATGCGGACTCAGCGAGGCGCAAACATCCCGTTCGGAAAGATCCAGCACCACAGTCAGCGCGTTGAACAACTTGAGGGTCGACAGTTCTCCAAGATAATCGGCCGCTAAAGCGACTAGCTGCCCGTCATTCAGTATCACGGCGAATTCGAGAATTCGGCAGTCCGTCTCCGACAAGTTGGCCAGATCGGCCAGGCGCTTGACGTTGCGCTGGAGGCAGGAGGGCACCATAGCGTCCCACGACTCGTCTTCGCAAGCCTGATAAATCTTGCGAAGCTGCGTCGTTGCGGTCTTCTGGTCATATTCGCGGGGCGAAGGATCAATCCACTCCTCCAGTCCAACCGCTATGGCCAGCGGATCGCTCCTGATTTCGCTGTAGGAAATGAATTCCCGATATCCGCCCAAGGGGACGAGGATTCGCAGAAGCCAGAGCCTGACGATAGGAGGAATGTCGAGGGGGTTGAGGGATCTGCGAGGATTGCGGCGTTTGGCCATGCTGGTCTCCGATGTTCGAAGACCATTTTCTAACTATGAGCGACATGATGTGTCGCTTAAGGTTGGGCTCTGGTCATTGGGATAGTTATTCCTATTGCGTCTCCATATCGCCACTGTGTAGCATGCAACATCGATGTACTTTCAGGAGAGCTCAGATGAAATTTTCCAAGTGGGCGAAATGGGATGAGCGTGAAATTGTTCTGAAGATGGAGGTTGGGAAAAGGACCATCTCCGGGAAGGATCTCTTGAAATTTCGCGGCATCTATGCGCTTGCTATATCAAAAAAACGGACATGACTGGCAAGGATTTTAAGTGGGAGAAAGACATCGTCTATTTCGGCATGACGAATTCGATTAAAGGATTCGCCGGCAGGCTGAAGCAATTCAACAATACCCTACGCGACCTCCCTGGCGCAGGGCATGGTGGTGCGGCGCGATTCTTGTCAGAACGAACGCAAGCATAAGAAGGGGATGTCCTCGCGAAGAAGCTTTTTGTATCGGTAAGCCCATTCTTTAGTTCCAAGCCTGGGCTGAAACCAGAAACGTCACGCGATTTGAAGCTGATGGGTCGGGTTGCGAAAGCCGAGTACGATGCCTTGGCGACTTACCTGGGAGAGCATAAAGCTTTGCCCAAATACAACGATAAAGAACTGTCTCCGAAAAGATAGTCATTGATTTGCGTGATGGACATCAATGCCAGCTGATGCCCCAAAATGCAGACGCACGGACCGAACAGACCCAACAGCAGCTCCACGATTAGAGATTCTATCCTCATGGTGACGGCAAGAGTTGCTCGACGCGAACCCACTGCATTGGCGGCGTAACGTTCTCCCATTGGATATAGGCCAGCGGCGGCTTTACTTCGATGACCAATCCATGGAACGCTGCGTAATGGGTCCGCATCATCTTCACCCGATCGCCTGGCTTAAGTTTCGCCTGGAACTGCCTTAAAGCCTCCGATTCCGCCTGCCGCTGGATTTCTTGCTGCCTCTGCGCTTCCGCCTGCCGGGCCGCGGCCTCCGACTTTTGCTTCGCACGAGCCTCCTCCTGCTCCATGGCGAGCGGCAGTTTTTCCTTTGCCTTGACGACCAGCGATTCCGGATCGGACGCGCCTTCGTAGCGGGCAATGAATTCGCTCAGCTGTCTGGCGGAGATGGCACTCTCAAATGCTTTGCGGTATTCGATCAGTGGCGCCGATTTCCGGGCGAATTCGATGGCTTTTGATTCACTCACCGCCGCATCGAGGGCTTGCCGGTCGAGGGAAACGGTGAATCCCGTATTGCCCGAAGCCGCATCGGAAACCGTCAGTATCCCCAGGCTCAGGACACCGCGCAGAACCGTCGCCGCGGCCGTCGATCCTGTGTTAGCGGAGAAGAAGGCCGAATTGCACTCCAGGTAGCCGAACTGCTCCCGGTCCTTCATCTTGGTCAGGCAGAGCTTGCTCCCCTTGGGTAGCGGCTGGGTTAGCACGCGAAGGGAACCGTCCGCCAGCGTGACCTCGATTTTCTCGGTGGCAGCATCCTTGACGTCGCCCTCCAGGCTGGCTGACCATCGCTCCTCGGCACGGTGCAGATATACCGTGACGGCCTTGATCGATGCCAGTCGCGAGCGTGGCGTTGTCGAACCGTCGCCACTGGCATCGAGTATTGGGGATTGCTGAGCCGCCGCTGGCATGCCGATCAGCAAGCCTACAAACAGAACTTCGCAGGACAGGCGTCGCATGTTCAGCGTGCCCCGCCGGTTTTCAGCAGGGCGACGATGTCTTGTCGCCCATTGCTTTCCGCAATGGCCAGGGGCGTTGCTCCAGGGGCGCCGGCATTCAAGTCGATACCGGCGCCGGTGATGAACAGATCCACAGCCAAGACGTCTCCGCGGCGAATGGCCGCCAGAAACTGCTCCTGGCTAAAGTACTGGAGCCCCATGGCCGTGAGTTCCTTGCGGGCAGCGGCAGCTGCAAGTCTCCGCTCGGGCTGGCCCTGTGGCGGCAGTTGTGCCGCCATCTGCTGGCGGGCCATTTCGCGCTGTTGCAGCAGGGCCGCCTGCAACTGGGCCATTGCCGGCGGCACGGGGGCAGGCATCATCGCCGTCGTCTGGGCTGGGGATGCCTGCGCGGGCTGAGCGGGTTCCGTCGTCGTTGCCTGAACCTGGGCGGAAGCTACGGCCCTGGTTGCAGGTCGGGGAATATCGTCCTCCACCACTGTCCGGCCGGCCAGGTCCTTCGGATGCAACTGCACCAACTTGAAGCCGATCCCGGCCGTCTGGAGTCCATTTTCCAGCCTGGCTAGGAGCTTGTTGATGGTGGCGCTGCTGTCGCCCAGGCCCATGGCGCCACCAATGGCCCGGCCAAGCATGGCAGCAAGCACATTGGGATTGGCGTTGCCTGCCCCGGACTGCTGGCCGTAGAGGGCGAAGTAGTTGATCCGGAGACCGCCGCTGTAGGGGAACAGGCAAACACGGTGGTAAATCTTCTCCCCGTACTTCGCCATCGAGGTGTCGAGCCCCTCAATGGAGAGAAGTTCGCCAGCGCAGTCCGGTTTAGGCCCTCCGCTCAGGCGCTGACCGATGGTCATCTGGCTCGGGTAGTCGGGGTAGGGGGAAGGGGGGATGCCGTAACGAACCTGGGCATTTCGAGCATAGGTGCGGAGGGCGTCAAGCACGATCCCCTCGATGGCGTCCGCCTGACGGGTTGTGCCCGGCAGATCATAGACGGCGTAAACCGCCTTCTCCCGGTAAGTTGAACCGCCGAGCTCGGCAATCGGGTTCTGGGCCAGCACGGGCTTTCCGGCGATCACGGTCGCCAATGCCAATAAGCAACATAGTGGTTTCATGGCTGTTCCTGTTGGTCACGCCCTTTTCCCCTGCGGAGGGACGGGGCGAAGGGCAAAAAGAATGACAAGCCAATCTTACCAAAAAGAGAGTAATAAACAGTAGAGTATTATTCTGTAGATACAAAGCCCGTAGGCGGTCACTCTCCGCCTACTATGGGCACAACAAATCAAACGGTTGGAGAGGCGCGCCGGCGGATTGCCGAGAATGTCCGGTGCCTGCGCAGGGAGCGCGGGCTGAGCCAGGAGGAAATGGCCGAGCTGGCGGATTTCCATCGAACGTATGTGTCGCAGCTGGAGCGCTGCGTTACGAATATCTCCGTGGATGGGCTGGAGCGGTTGGCTATCGCCCTGGGCGTCGATGTCCTCGAGTTACTGGCACCCATTGAGACGTCGAAATTGGGCGCCAAGAATGTCAGGCCGCGGACCGTCGCTCGTTCTCGGCGGTAATACCAAGCTCTTCGCCCGCCACGATGTTTGGGTGGTTTGAAGCCATTGCCGCCGGATTCTTATCGTTCGTTTTGTCCTCAGGTTCTCCCGCAGTTAATCGGGGATCCGAGGCGTATGGCACCGTTGGATCGGTATCATTGGCAGGCAATGTCAGTATCTTGCGTGTTTGCGCATGAACCTGGAAAAGCCTGTTCTAAGCCCGGGCAGTAAGGGCCGGGTGAGCGATTTCATTATGATCTCGGATGGCCTGTTTCATTTTGCTCTCATCCCATGTATGCCATCAGCCGAATAGAGGCCAAGCCCGGCGTCTGGTGCTGGTCGGTGCATTTCCGGCGGTCGGGGAAGTCGCACTACAAGAGTTTCTACGATCTGAAGATGGGTGGCTCGAAGAAGGCCTTGGCTGCCGCAATCGGGTGGCGCGACGATCGGCTCGCCAAAACGCGGGCCTTGGGCAAACGGGAATTCCACCAGCTGGTGCGCGCAAATAATCAGAGCGGGGTTCCCGGCGTCCAGTTCATCCACCCCAGAAAGCAGCCGCTGGGCTCATGGCAGGCCAGGTTGAAGTTGCCCGACGGGAAAGAACTGACGCGGACTTTTTCGGTGAAAAGATATGGCTATGACGGAGCGTTCAAGCGGGCGGTCAAAGCGCGGCAAGATCTGCTCAAAACAATCGAGGACAAGCCTTATCTTGTGCACCCGACTGCCAAGAGGTACGAGGCAAGACGGGTCGGGGCTATTACATCGGAGAAATGAATTGGCGGCAGCGACATTGGCATCGAACCTACCGGTTGGGAGGTGGTTCACGGAGGAGGTGGCGCGTGTGTCGGCTCTTAAGCCATCCCCCCAGAACCAACTGCACCAGCCTGAGCGGTTGCCCTTGCCATCAAGCCAGTGCCTTCAGAGATATCGATCGTGCCCGACCGCAACCCCGCCCGTCTGATGGTGCCCCTGTCCGAAGAGGAAATCGACGAACTCGATGATTTCCTGATGTCGGATGCCGTATCCGACGAGACGATGATGCTCGATCAGCTGGACGGCTATCTCACCGCGATCATCATTGGGCCAACCACGGTCAGAATGCAGGATTGGCTGCCAGGCATCTGGGGCCCGGGGAGGAACATGCGCCCGAATTCGAGACCCTGGAGCAGGCCCAGCGCATCCTCGACCTGATTACCCGGCACATGAACGGCATCGTCTGGAGTTTCCAGGATGATCCGGACGCCTTCGAGCCGCTGTTCAACATCACCACCTTCGGCAATGACCGGAAGGAATACCTGGACGCCGAAATGTGGGCCTATGGTTTCATGCAGGGCATTGCCCTTTGCCGGGAGGACTGGCAGTCCCTCTACGACGATACGCAGGCGTCTGCAGCCCTGCGCCCGATCTATCTCCTGGGGGCGGACAAGGTCACCAAGGATGAGGAAAAATTGACCCGGACGCCCGCCCAGCGTGAAGAACTCGCCAAGCAGATCCCGGCTGGCCTGGCCGCCATTTATCGCTACTGGTTGCCTTACCGCAAGGCCGTGCATGAACGCATGCTGGCGGCGACCTACCAGAGGGCGCATCCCAAGGTGGGCCGCAACGATCCGTGCCCCTGCGGCAGCGGCAAGAAGTTCAAGAAGTGCTGCGGCGCTGCGACGGTGCTGCATTGATGCCGGGGCGAATGAGGCGGCAGCTGCTTCATTCGGCCAGCAAGAAACGAGTTGGCCATCGCCCGACCTGCCGAAGCAATGCAGCCTGGATATATACGCCTCATGTATATTTCGGCATATATGCATGAAATAGTTTCCTGAAACCTCCACCCTCAACGATTCGAGAATCCCGATGAGCAAGCCAAAATACTTCATTGAATCCGGCAAGGAAGCCAAGCTGCTTCGATCGAAGCTGGGCATGAATCAATCCGATTTCTGGAGCAGGATTTCCGTCACGCAGTCCGGCGGTTCCCGTTATGAGTCGGGCCGGAATCTTCCCAAGCCCGTCCGGCTCCTGCTTCACCTGGCTTATGCGCCGGAGAAGCAGGCCATGGCCATGCTGAAGTTCCTGAGGCAGTCCGAGAGGGATTGAGAGAACGGAACGGGGTCACTGGGGCACTTCAACCCAAATATACACGGCATGTATATTTGACAATGGCATTAGCCAGGCAAGTTGCGAGAACTTTGACCCATGAATCCTGATGAGCCGAACCTGACGCTCATCCGCGGCGGGCGGGACGAGATCGAGCGTGAGCTGGTAAGGCTCGTGCTGACGACCTTTCCGGTTCCCGAAGGCGAATTCAAGCGCCTGCTGGCAATGCTTGAGCCAGGGCCGGGTCGGGTTTCCATTGCTACGGTCAAAACTGGTTCTTCATGTACCGCTGACTCCGGTTGCGCAGAGAAGGAAGCTTGAGTCGCGCCTCACACGGTGCACACCAGCTAATTGATGGTCTCCGTCACATCCCGTGACTTAACCCATTTCAGAATCGCTGCCATGGTTTCCTTCTCGCGACCGCGGAAGCCATGATGGCTGTAGGCCTGGCACGGGTCACCGGTGGGATTGGTCGCTCCTGTGACCGTGATGAGGGGAAAGCCGTACTTGCTGGATATGTCGCGTGCCCGCGTGTAAGGACACACGACGCAACCGTCGTCCCGGTGATGCACGAAGAGTGTCGGTACCTTGATCTGGCCGAAGTCGAAGCAAGACAGGTATACCTTGAGGCAGCATGGCTTGAAGGGAATCCGCCTAATGCCCGTTCGTCGGCCGAAGCGGTCATTGGTGATCCGCCCTGACTACTTCCGCTATGAGTGATACCGTCTCCGGGTCGGTAGGCGGCTCAATCGCCGGATCTGCCCAATATGCGGCTAGGATCTGGCCGGCCCACCCTCGGGGCCTTCTTCTTTGAATTCCGACCTCAAACCAACTCGAGACGAAGTGCTCCGCCTCATGGGCCGCAACCTCCTTCTCCAGCAGATCGAGAGGTTGTTGGTGCTTTCTCTTTCCCACCAAGCCGGTGGCGCACCACCGGCGGATTTCAAGGAACGCCAACAGAAGCAGGCCGACACCATCAACAAGACGATGCTTGGGCACCTTGTTGACCGGTACGGAACCGAAGTCCTCCAGGATGCCGGAGTTGAGGTCCCCGAGGAGGAAGGCCCTGCCGACTGGGTCACTTTCTCTTTCCGGATTTCCGCGGATGCCAAGTTCGTTGAAGCCATGCGCCGAGACATGAAGCTGATGACGGACCAGCGCAACGGAGCTTATCCATGGCTTCCTGCCAAGATGGCAGCCTGACTCGCAGGAAAAGCTTGAGGAGACTCTGGCCTATCTGGACGCCCAGCGCGACAAAGTGCTGCCGATGCATGAGCACCTGCGAACCACGGCCAGTCACGTTCAGGATGGCCGGAAGAAGCTTGTCGAGTTCATGGCCAGTGAAGAGTATCGGAAGCAATCTGAACTGATGTGGCTGCAAGCCAGTCCACTTGTGTCGTTCCTGAGGGACGCGGCCAGCCAGATTCGCCGGGAGGATGGCTGGACCTACCTGGCTCGCGCTGGGGACCTGGCGAACAGGGATTTGGCTGAGGAAGTGGAGAACCTCAAGGAGCGCTACGGTTTCAAGACGCTCAAGAAACTGCTTGTCGGAAGTGGGATGTTTGATGTCTTCGATGAGCCGCTACCTGACGGGCAGTTCAGGACACTCTACAAGAACAAGGAATGAGTGACGGTTATACCCGGAGGCAGCGTGGCTTGAAGGGAATCCGCCGAATGCCCGTTCGTCGGCCAAAGCCGCTGTTCGCTTTCGGTCAGCTTCGCGTCGGCTTCGTGCCCATTGCAGCCGGTGGAGGAAATCGGGAGCGGACATTCACTGCCAACGCCTACAATCGGGAAGCCGCCATTAAGATTCATCGCGCATAACCCGATCTGAATGGATCTTGTGCAACTTGGATTCACCCAGTCGATGCAACAAATTGGCTGAATCCAAACTTTCCCTTGGTCATGGATTCACCGCCGCGCTACGAATACCCTCGAGTTGGAGGGCATAGCGGTTCGCTTCCACCTCCGCGCGCACACTTTCGAGCGCGCCACTCCGATAGCGGAAGCTCGAGCAGCGGGAGTTGTAGTCACGCACGGCCTCGTTGAACGCGCCCACGGAGGATTCCGAATATTCGTTCACCTGCCCCTGCCACGCGGTGACACGAATCTTTTCAGAGAGGCAATAGCGGATCTGCGACCTGCTCAGGGACAGGCCACTTCCGACCGGCGGCATTTCCTCGTCATTTGTGACGTTAACAGGCGCGGGCTCTGGAACGTAGGCGGGCGGAGTATATGCAGGCGCTGCAGCCGGAGCCGGAGCTGGAGCGGAATACGATGGCGCCGAATATGAGGGAGTCGGCGCGGAACGGGCGGAAGATTTTTTGTCGGAGCCCCCGAGCCAAGAGAACAGAACCACCACTCCGATTCCGATGGCCCACCATTTGCCGGCGCCTCCGCCCGAAGGCTTCGGGGGTGAATAGGCCGGCTTGGGCTCGGCGCTCGGCCGGGGCGCCTCCTGCTGTCGAACTGGTTCCGGGGTCGGGGCCGGAGCGGGCCTCGGCTTGGGCACTTCCACGTCCGAGACCATCGAGTCGAGCCCGGCGAATCCCTTCTTGCCCTTGTCGTTCGCCATATCCTGTCAATCCTTGATGTAATCGCTGAGTTTGCGCACGCCCTTCTTGAAGCCGCCGCGGACGACATGCTCGAAAATGTGAGTGTTCCAGTCGGATGTAGGAGGCGGAACCGTAGGTCTTCTTGTCGTCTTGTTTTCCGATGACAAAACTTCCGTTGGCGCTCCACACATGAACATCGTGCCAGCCAAGGCGCACCTTCTCGTTGGCTCCAAGCAGTTTGTGCTTGGTCAGCGTCACTGAGTCGTCCGTAACCTTTATGTCTCCGAACTCCAAAACTCCTCCCTCCTCCAGGGCGGAGACCATGTCGAAAATCAGGCGCACGCAAACCGCCCGCCAGAGAGCCTCGAGGAAGCCGGAATAGGTTGACTCCTTCTTCAATTCAATCGTCTGCGAGGACCGGTTGTTCGCGAACGCGATTGTGTAGTCCGTTCCCGTCGGTATTCCGTTGACCGAATTGCGCACGGCGCCCCAGCGGACTGCGGTGATCGATTCGAGAGGGTAGGTCGCTCCCTTCCATTGGATTCCCTTTGGCGAGATGGAAAGTTCATCCTTGAAGACAAGACCGACCTCGGCACTGAATGTGACGTCCCGTGCCCACTTGGCATTGTTCTTCTCTTTTTCCTGGGCTTGTCTGCGCAGGCCGGCGATGGCCTCGGCGTCCTCGCCGAGCCTCTCGGCCACTTCGGGTAATTCGGCGAACAATTCTTGAAGCAGCCCTGTCATCCGGTGGGCTTGGCCGAGCATGTCGTGCTTGTTGTTCAAGTCAATTCCGAGGCTGCGTAGATCGTAGGCGACCTCGCGGCTGTGGGGATGCTGGATTCCTCTCGACTTGGCACTTAGCTGGATCGGCTGGGCGACCCGATCCCAGTTGCGCGCAACCTTCTCGAGTTTGTCGAGTATCGGAGCTACGGCACGTTCCCCCTGCGGCGCGGCGACCCTTGCGCTTTCAACCAGCTTCGAAATGTTTTCGGACTCCTTTTGCAAGAACGCTTGGGTCTCCACCTCGTATGCGTCGACGAGTTCGTCGATCAGGGCAGGTCCTTGATCTTCGCCGTCGTCGGTGGCTACCGACACCGCATCTGTCATCGTCTCGACGAGTTTGTTCGGGTCCATCGTGTCCAGAAGATTCTTCAACACAGATTTGTAAACCTTGCGCCGCGATGCAAGTTCCTCTTCAATCGTCTCGACCTCCCTGACTTCGGGAAAGCCCGAAACGGCCCGATCCTCGTTGACGTCGCGCATCACGTCGCTGGCGTCGATGGTTTCGACCACCCACGCAAAGTCGCGGATGAACTCGGCGATCGACTCCGCCGGCTCGTACTCGTCCACAAGTTCAAAGGCCGCAGCCATCAGGTTCGCGCGGGCGAGTTCGGGTAACCTATCCACGGAGCGCGTGAAGACCGGGTTATCAGACAGTATCTTGACCAGTTTTTCAGCTGCACTCGGGGCGACGCCGGGCATCCAGGCCATTTCGGCCGAAAGCCGAGCTCGCGGATTGGTCAGGTCGGAGCGGGCCTTCTGGCAAAGGTCGTGGTCGATGTGCAGCGAGCGTTCCTCGGCCATTTCGACAATCTTGCGGCGATCATCCCGCGTCGTGACGCCAAGAATCCAGAATGGATTGGCGTGCAGCGTCGTGGTTTTACTTTCATCACCTGCATTTCCGGTGCGGGCCTGCCTGCAATTCTTGTGTCGACCACTTGTTGTATTCGCGGCAGTGCCATAGAGACTCTTTTGCACTCGAGCATGCGCTCTCGATCGCGTTCCTTCTCTGCGTACCTGAGTCCCGACAAATCAATGTTTCGCGGTGTAGTCGACCTTCGCGTTCGCGCCTGAAAGCTTCCACTGGAAACGCATTTGCCTTGTACTTCGGCACGGCCTTAGAGATCTTTTGCGATCTGAGCACTGCGCTCTCGAGTCCGGCCGAATTCCTTCTCTGCGTAACTGAGTCCCGACAAATCAATGTTTCGCGGGCCGGCCTTCAAGGCTGAAAGCTTCCCGGAAACGCATTTGTTGTATTCGGCAGGGCCGTAGAGAGTCTTTTGCACCGAGCATGCGCTCTCGATTGATTCCTTCTCTGCGTAACTAAGGGAGTCCATCGTGGCCTCCGCTTTGGGCCGATCTGTCTGCACTGCCGGGGCTCCCGTCCTTGGGCGCGGGGCTTTTTTGCGGTTGGCGCCGAGGGCCAGCGTTGCCGTCGCACCCAGCGTTGGACTTCGCGGCACCCGTCGGACTTCGCGGCGACGCATGGGAGCGCGCTCGGGCGCGCTCGACACGTTCGACGTCCCCGCGACGGTATCGGAATTCCCCACAGCGCGAGTTGTAATCGTTGACGATTCGGTTGAACCGATCCACCTCGTGGTCGTAGGTATTGTTGATGACGCTTTCAAACGCCTCGATTCGAATCTTCTCAGTTTTGCAGTATCGAATTTGCGCGACGCCAAGCACTTGGTTGCGGCCGACCGCGGGCTTTTGCGTGTCGGAAACGGGAGCTGATGCCGGAGCAGTGGCAGGGGTCGGCGACGAATAGGTGGGCTCGGGGCTACGCGGGGATGGCGTCGCGGTTTTGCTTCCCGACCCGGAATTGGCGATCCAAATTACCAGGACCACGACTCCAGCGATGACCCAGCCAAGCCCGGATGGCCCCGATTTTCCGGGAGGTGAGTAGTTGGAATTGCCACCGGATGCAGAGGGCGGCGCAACCGGTGGTGCGGTTGGCGGGGAAGGAGGTGCGGGAGGGGTCTCCGGGGCCTTCGGCGGGGCTGCCTTTGCGGCTTCCTCGATGTCTGCGGAGACGTCCGAAACCATGGAGTCGAGTCCCGCGAATCCCTTTCCTTTCCTTTTCCGTTCGATCCGGAGTGCACCACAGTTTCCCTCGGTCAAACGAAACCGATGCGCCGGCTGGAACCCTCTTCGGTTCTCGACGGAGTGTCCTCGAGTGCTGCGAGCAAAAACTCTTGTCCGAGCTTGTCCTCTCCGGCACGTGCTGCAAGCCGGGCACCCTCGCGTACGATGAAGGCGACGTCAGAAAGTGGGCGGCCGGCGAGTTTCTTGGCCAGCGGTCCGGCGTCCACCGTTTTGTCCTTTGGTAGCGTGGCCAGCAGTTTGTCGAGTAGGGCGAGAACCTCGTCGGCGTTGGCGTAGTCGACCTTGATGACATGGTCGAACCGGCCTCGGCGCATGATTGCCGAATCGATCATCTCGATCCGGTTGGTCATTGCCACGATCAGCACTTCGTTCTTGGCGGCCTCTGGAATGCGCCGCAGGAACTCGGCGACCTCCTCGACTCGGTGGTGGCTGCCGCCGCCTCCGCTTTCCCGGTCGGCCAGGAACGCCTCCATCTCGTCGATTACCAGGACCGAAGGTGCGTTCTGCATAGCCTTGTCAAACATGTCAGCGACCTTCTTGCTGGTCTCATGAATGTAGGGGCTCGCCACGCTCGACGCGTCGATCTGGAAGCTCGGCCAGCCGAGGTATTCGACCAGTTGGTCAACAGCGAAGGTTTTCCCGCATCCGGGTGGGCCGTGCAGGACGACAGCGGATGGAAAGCCAACACCGAGCGCCTTGTAGCGTTCCTTATTCCGAATGATGTCGATCACATGCTCGTTGAAGAATTCCTCGAGCTCAGGTCGTCCCGGAAGCTCAAAGGGCTTGGGTGAGGAGCCGGGGGTACGTTGGGTAGGCGCTTCGGCCTCCCGCTCGGCGGGCCGTTCTCCGTCGACCTTTTCGGCCGGAACGGGCGAGGACGCGGCGGGACGGGGTTCGTCCAAGGGCATCACCTCCGAAACCTCGAATCCGGCGCTCTGGACGACATCCCGCAGTTGCTTGGCCTCCATCCACGTTAACATTTGCCGCAACCGGCGGAACGACTTGACGGAGACGCGGGCGCCACCTGTCAACCAGTAGCCAAGGACGATGTCGTCATCGGTGCGCGAAGTGATCCCGTAGGATGGCAGCAGTCGGCTGAACTTCTCGACGTAAAGGGCGTCCTGTAGCGGGCTGTCGGGGTCGATGTCCCGCGTTGCCTTCATCGCCATGGCGAACGCCAATGCTTCGTTCTTGTTCTCCGGCGAGCGGCAGTCGGCCAGCGGCGCGAGCAATTGGCTTGCCCCGCAGGAAACCTCGCGGTAGTTTTCGGCGCCGAAGGCGAACTCGCGGAACGCCCCGTCCTCGATCAGGCCAGCGCCGACCCACTTGGCGACCAAATCCGTCTTGGCGACGAGCGCGCAGCCGCTGCCCCTGGTTTCGACGATCTGCCAGTTGGCCTCACCGTGCAGCGCCCGGCCGCAACGGGCGCCGTCGGGCAGTTCGAAGCCAATCGGAAGCCAGCTCTCGATAGACACGAATCAGCCCACCAGAATGTTGGAGCCGGCAACCATGTCGTCCTCGCCGGCGGTGCCGACGCGGGTCGAGTCAAGATGGGCGACAACCTGCCGGAGCTTGTCTATGTCGTTCGCTTGGAGAGCCTGTCGTCCGATTTTGCAAAGCTCCGCGTGCTCGTTTGCATCGGGGAACAGGAACGCGTCCTCGGAGAGCCACTTGAACCGGTCGATGACGAACCAGTCCTGGCGCCAGAGGATCATGAAGTTCTTGCCTCGGAGCTCGTCAAGGTGGGACTCGAAGTCGCCACTGTTGTTGTCGATGGCGCGTTGCGCGGTCTTGGCCAGGTTGTCGAAGGCTCCGGCCTCGGCGGGGCGGGCGTGCTCGCGGATGCGCGAGTCGAAGAAGTCGACCGTCTTGTCGAGCTCCATCTGACGGATGACTTTCTGGTGCTCCTTGCGGGCTTGGGCAATAAGTTTCTTGGCCTCCTGGATGTCGTCCATTGCTTGCTTGGCCGTTTCCGGGTCGCCCTCGTTGCCCTTGGACGCGGCGGCCCGCTTGAGCCGCTCGCGGGCCTGGTCGATCCTGGGATCGTCGACCTTCGATGCGATCTCGTCGATGCGGCCACCGACGCGATCAGCCTCCTCGTCAATGCGCTTGGCCGCCTTGGTGTAGTCGATCTGGCCCTCTTGGCGCGAGTAGAAGTTGCGTCCGCTGTGGAACGATCCTCCGATGGAGGGAACCGTAACCTCGAGGACGATGTTGCCGGAATCGAGAATCTCGTATTCGCACACGAGCTCCGCTCCCTTGGCAATTACACCGTCAGAAAAGTCGGAGCCCTTGATCTCAAACATGCCGATAAACCGGTTGTCTGAAACAGGGTCCTCGATGCCGCCTTCCCAAAGCTTGAACTTAATTGATCCCGCAGCCGAGGCGCGCAAGGATTCTTCGGCCTTGAAGGTCTTCTTACCTTTCTTCGGCAGTTGGTCACCCTCGCGCACGAGGTAGTCGAGGATGACGCGTCCGCCAATCTTTCGCGGGCCTCCACGCCGATCGATTGCGACGCGGGGATCGCGTCGATCTGGGCGGCAGTGCGCGAGATCGCGATCTTGTCCTGCGTTAGTTTGACGGGGCCACCCGCAGCGTCGAACACGAACACTTTGAAAATGTTTTCACCCGGTTTGGCCAATGGCACCTCGACTACAGCGCCGTCCGTGAGGGCGGCCCTGCCTGAGGACCAACCGGTGTCGAGGCTGTCGACTTGAAATGCGCTCCCCTCGGCGACTTTGCCTCCGACCTTGGCGACCACCTTTGCCTTGGAATCCGGCGTGCGGGCCTGGTAGTTGAAAGAGAGGTCAAGGCCACCGCCGGCGGCCAACGCCCCGCGACCGCTCTTGCGACCGCGGTTCTGGCTGGACCAATCGATGGATTCGGCGAATACCGCAGCGCCTTCGGCGACTGCCGTCATGGGATTGACATCGGTGGACGCGGCGATGCCCAGCTCGAAGGCGATCTTGTCGCGCAGGGGCTTGTATTGGGTCGGGCCGCCGACGAAGACGATTCGTCCGATGTCGTGGGGACTCAGTCCCGCTTTTTCCATAGTCGCGCGCGCGGCGGCGACGGACTCCTCGAGCTTGGATGCGATCAGGTCATCGTATGTGGCTCGGGTGACGGAAATGTCCAGATAGACATCGGCGCCGGACTCGTCCTTGACGCGCAGTTCGCTGTCATCGAGGGTGACGACGGCCTCTTCGCTCGACGATAGGTCGATCTTCGCCTTTTCTGCGGCCCATGTGGCCATGTGGCGCAATGTCGTGTAGCGCTTATCGGCCGAGAAGTTCTCGGGCAGGTCAAAGTTCTTCATCAGCCAAGGCTTGACGATGTTGTCGTGCAGGAGGCGGTCGAAGTCACGGCCGCCGCACATGGCGATTCCGCCGTGGGCCAGAAGGTTCACCCGGCCGCTGATGCTATCGGCGATAGCGATGTCGAGGGTGCCGCCGCCCAGGTCAGACGAGGAACATACCGTCGCCTTTACGGTGGCGCATGACGCTCATCACGGCAGCAACAGGCTCTTGCATTAGAGCGACCTTGCCGAGTCCAGCCATTTCGGCGGCGGCCATGGTGGCGTCCTTCTGCATCTGGTTGAAGGCTGCAGGAACAGTGATGACGGTCCCGGTCTCGGGATCGTTGCGAATTTCCTCGGGCATGTAGCCGAAGAGCACGCGCAAGATTTCAGCGGAGCACTCCTCCGGCGTCATGACGAGGTCGACCGCCGGGAGTTTCACCGGGGTGCTGGTTCCCATCAGGCGCTTGAAGAGGGTGGCCGCATTTTCCGGGGTTGCGCGCGGCGTTGTCGTAGGCGCGCTTGCCGACGTATTTGTTGGAACGCTTGTCGATGAAGATGGCCGAAGGGGTGACGTCGTTCTGGTCGGGACTCTTGAACAGGCGCAGGTTCTCGCCGTCGTAGGCACACACGGCGCTGTTGGTTGTCCCGAGGTCGATGCCGATGTAGTTTTTCATTATGGGTTCACTTTCGCAAGCATTGCTGTTCCGCCGCGGACAAGCCCGTCTGGTCCCATTACGACCGGTTCGACCATCTGTTCGACGAACAGAACATCGTCGGGGCCGAAGTCGGCGATGTTCAGAGCCGAAACAGCCATTCCCGTGTCGTAGGGCTGGCCTTCGAGGCTAACGATGCGCAGCCCGAACCCTTCGAGTCCGTCGTCAATCTTCTTGAGGAAGTAGCGAGCCTGGTTGGCGTAACGCGGAGCTTCACCGGCATCGAGCTTGGAGATCAGGCGACCGAAAACTCGAGCGAAACGCCAGCCCTCAATAGATACGTCGATCAGCGCCTTCCGTTCGGGGCTCTCGCCCGATACGTTGTTTGAGTCGTCCATGAATCTCCCTTTATTTTTTTAACACGGATGAGCAACCAAACCATGACCACAGACCGACACGCACTATTGGAGTGCCGCCATTATTTGACGGACAACGCTCTAAATCGAAAACTTTACTCCAGTTCCATGCACGTGAATAGTGTGCGTGGAATTCAGCGCAGTTGCTAGGCCAATACAAAAGGCATAGTGATCTACCTTGGTATTCTCGGACCAAGTTGATCCGAAGATAATCGCCCTTTTGATGTGCTTGTAGTATCCCGATCCGATTCCCGCATCGCTTGACCCTACACGCCAATCGCTTGACCCTGGGCGCCAACTTGAGTCCAAGGGATAGCCGAGGTCAGCCAATGACCGCAATTGAGAAGAGATTGAGCGGCTGGTTG
>JADJBM010000016.1 GCA_016703785.1 Betaproteobacteria bacterium | reverse complement strand
CGTGAATATCGCGGGAGGCGTCGTTTAATTCTTCATCGCGCTACGCATGGTTTTCCCAACGCCGGAAGGTCTCTTCGGGAATACCGGTCTTCAAGGCGAACCGCTCATTGTCCCGCTTGCCGTGCCTGCTGTTGCGGGGCCAGGCGCATTGAGCGTGGTTTTACTGCTTCGCGAAGCCAATCCGCATTCAGGGCCCACCCTCTTCTGGGCAATGACGGCAGCCTGGCTGGCAAGTGCATTGATTCTTGCGGGCGCATCCCACTTGCAACGCGGTCTGCGTGATGTGGGCATCCTCGCAATGGAACGCTTAATGGGGCTTGTGCTGGTCATTATTGCGATACAGATGTTTATCGATGCGCTGCGCTCAATCGGTCTTATACCTGAATGAATTACTGAGTAAAAGTGCCCGCCTGGCTTGCCGGGACGCGGTAGAACAGCAGCACGCCGACGAAGAGCGGTTCGCCGCCGCCGGTATCTGCTCTCCTAGCGCTCCATCGCCACCAGCATGTCGCAGTGCGTCTCGAACAGCATGTGCCTGGTGACACTGCCGAGCAGCAATTTCTCAATTTCCGACTGGCCGTGTTTGCCCATGACGATCAGGTCGGGACGCAACTCCTCGGCAAGGTCGCGGATGCCGGCGGCCGGATGGCCGTGCAGGATGTGGCGCTGAAAGTCAGTCTCGGCGGGACGGCGGTCCTTGAGGAAGGCGCTCATCGCGTCACGCGCCTGATGCCGTGCGACGGCGTGATAGCCTTCGACGACCTTGTCCTCGACGCTGGCGTAGCGCAGGGTGCTCTCGTTGGGGACTTCGTACACATGGGCGACGTTGATTTCAGCGCCGGCGGCGATGGCCATCCCCCAGTCCAGCGCACGGCTCGACGAAGGCGAGAAATCCACCGGCACCAGCAGGCGCTTGTAGGGCGAGAGCGGTTCCTGCTTGACGATGAGCATCGGCCGCGTGCTTGTGCGCAGCACCTTCTCCGCCGTCGCACCGAGAAACAGTTCGCGTACCAGGTGTGCGCCGTAGCCGCCGACGACCACCAGGTCGGCGTTGACCTCATCGGCATGGGCGACGATCCCCAGATGTACGCGTCCGACCTTGACCACGGGCGTTACTTCGATGTGGAACTTCTCTCCAAGCGGGCGGGCGCGTCGGGCCAGTTCCGCCTTCGCAGCGTTGACCAGTATCTGCTCGGTTTCCAGCGGGGTGCGTTCGAACATTGCCCTCAAGGTCTGCAGCGGCAGGGCGGCGCCATATGCAGCAGCGTCAGCTTCCTCGTGCCCAGCGTCCTGCGCCAGCATGGCGGCGCGCGTCTCGGCCTTGCCGGCGTGCGAGGATAGGTCGGTGGCGACCAGGATATGGGCGGGTTTTTCCATGTCAGATCTCCTGTGGGTGTGGTTCCTGGTTGAGGCGTGCGCGGCGCATTCCACTCACCATGTTGTGCCTGATACCCCCACGCCCGGCGATAACGTATTCATTGCAGCTGGAGTGTACGTTGAGGGGGCACAAGGGACATCGAGTCTCTTTCCCGATGCGCCGCATACTGGGCGCGTCTGCGCGAAAGTCAGCCCCCGCAGGACGGCGCTCTGGCAGCCACGGAGGGCGCGCGCGTCAGCCGCGCTTGTCCGGCACCAGTTTCGACAGAACGTCCATGATGTCCAGCGGCATGGGAAAAACGATCGTCGAGGTCTTGTCGCCTGCGATGTTGGTGAGCGTCTGCAGGTAGCGCAGCTGCATGGCCTGCGGCGACTGCGCCAGCACCTTGGCGGCTTCGAGCAGCTTTTCCGAGGGCCTGCTGCTCGCCCTCGGCGTGGATCACCTTGGCGCGCCGCTCGCGCTCGGCCTCGGCCTGGCGGGCGATGGCGCGCACCATGGATTCGTCGATGTCGACATGCTTGATCTCGACGTTGGCCACCTTGATGCCCCAGGAGTCGGTCTGCGTGTCGAGGATCTGCTGGATGTCGACGTTGAGCCGTTCGCGTTCGGCGAGCATGTCGTCCAGCTCGTGCTTGCCGAGCACCGAGCGCAGGGTGGTCTGCGCCAGCTGCGAGGTGGCCTCGAGGAAGTTCTCGACATGGATGATGGCCTTCTGCGGATCGACGACGCGGAAGCGTACCACCGCTGTTCCTTTCACCGAGACGTTGTCGCGCGAGATGACATCCTGGCTCGGCACGTCCATCACCACCAGGCGCAGGTCCACGCGCACCATCTGCTGGATGCCCGGCAGGACGAGGATGATGCCCGGCCCCTTTACTTTCCAGAAGCGCCCGAGCAGGAACACCACGCCGCGCTCGTATTCGCGCAGGATGCGGATGCTGGCTGCCGCCAGCGCGATGAGCAGCAGCAGCGCGCCGCCCCAGCCGAAGTCCCAGATCATCATGATTGCGCCTCCGTCGGGCCGCCCTGACCGAAGGAAATCCCCGTGGGACAAGGAGGCAGCGAGTCAATATTTGGAAGCCGCGCCAGCGGCTGAACACACGTCACCCCCTTCCACGGGAAGGGGGATGGGGGGAAGGTTGTCATTTCAGTCTCCTTTGTTTTCCGTGTTGTCTTCCGGTTTGACTACAAGGGTCAGTCCCTGCACTGCCACGATGCGCGCCAGCGCGTCGCGTGTAAGCGGAGCGTCGCTGCGCGCATGCCAGCGCTCGCCGCTGGCCCGTACCCAGCCCTCGCGCTCGAAATCCTCCAGCGCGACCGCCGTGCCGCCAATCATCCCCTCGGCACCGCTGACGGCTGGCCGCCGGCGCGCGCGCAGGGCGAAGGCGCCGACGCCGAACAGCACGAGGGCGCTGGTGGCGGCCAGCGGCACGACTAAGGCGAGCGAGATTTCCAGTCCGGGTAGATCGCCGTCGATGAGCATCAGCGATCCGGCGACGAAAGCGACGATGCCGCCGATGCCGAAGGCGCCGAAGCTCGGCACGAAGGCCTCCGTCGCCATCAGCGCGATGCCGAGCAGCAGGAGCAGGGCGCCGGTGGCGTTGATCGGCAGCATGGCCAGCGCGTAGAGCGCCAGCAGCAGGCAGATGGCGCCGACGATGCCGGACACGCCGAAGCCCGGCGTGTAGAACTCGAAGAGCAGGCCGTAGACGCCGAGCATCATGAGGATCAGCGCGATGTTGGGATCGGCGATGGCCGCCAGCAGTTTTTCCTTCCAGTTGGGCTCGATGGTGGCGACGGCGGCGTCGCCAAGCGCGAGCTTCGTTTCGCCCGCGGCGAGCTTGACGCGGCGTCCGTCCGCCTGGCGCAGCAGGTCGGGCAGGTCGGCGGCGACGAAGTCCACCACCTTCTGCTTCACCGCCTCCTCCGCGGAGAGGCTTTCGGCCTTGCGCACGGCGCGCTCCGCCCATTCGGCGTTGCGGTCGCGCAACTGCGCGAGGCTGCGGATGTACGCGGCGGCGTCATGCACTGCCTTCTTTTCCATGGCGCTGCCTTGGGGTGCGCTGTCCTTTTCGCTATCCTTTCCGCTCTCCGGCTTTTTTTCCGCTGGCTTGCCGGCATCGCCGCCGATGCCGATGGCCACCGGCGTGGCGGCGCCGAGGTTGGTGCCCGGCGCCATGGCGGCGATGTGGCTGGCATAAAGGATGTAGGTGCCGGCGCTGGCGGCGCGTGCGCCGGAAGGCGCCACCCAGGTCGCCACCGGCACGGGGGAGGCGAGGATGCCCTGGATCATCTCGCGCATGGCCGAGTCGAGGCCGCCCGGCGTGTCGAGTTTCAGCACGAGCAGATCCGCCTTGGCCTTTTGCGCCTCGTCGAGGGCGCGCAGGAAATAGGCGGCGCTGGCCGGGCTGATGGCGCCATGAATCTCGGCGACCTTCACCGTGGCGGACACCGTGGCAGAAACTGCCGGCAGCGAAAGCAGCAACGCGGTGGCAAGAACAAGGAAGCGTCTCATCGTTCCCCGTTCGCAGTTATTGGAAAAGACCCCGGGCGTCAGGGTTTTCCGGCCTTGCCGTTCCCTTCGTGCTTCTTGGCCTCGGCGACGAATTGCTGGTAGCACTCGATGCCGCACATGATGCCTCGGCGCCTTCTGGCGTGAAGGCGGCTGAGAGCGGCACCTCTTTGCGGCAGATGTCGCAGGCGATCAATGGCGCGTCGGGCGCGCCGGCAGGCTTGTCAGACATGGCGCTTTCCTTTCGATATCGAAACGACGGTTTCATCATACTACCGGCGGCTGCGCAGCCGGCTTCTCTTTACGGCCGGGCCTGCCCGCTTTCATTGATGCGCGCGGCCGGTTCGTCTGCGGCAGCGGGGGTGAGGGTGGGGGGCGTCGTCGCCGCGAGCATGCGCGCCGCCTTCACCGCCTGCTGCAGCGCACGGCGCAACGCGCTGGCGGCGCGCAGCCGGGCATCCATGTCCGCCACGGGCAGGTCGCCCTGCGCGCCGGCTTCCAGCAGTTCCGCCTTGAGGATGTGGTAATCGTTCTCGAAGTCGCGCAGGTGGGCATCGAGCGTGTCGGCATCCGCCAGCGTGCCGGCGGGGTCGGCCTGATCGAGCAGCGCGGCGGCCAGGTGACGGAAGGCGGCGTCGCTTGCCATGCCCTCCGTCGCCACGGCTTCGCCCGCCGCCTCGACCGCTTCTGCCGCCAGTTCCGTGGCTGCCTCATAGTAGCGCGCCACGCGCAGGATTTCGGGCAGATGCGCGGCGCTGTCGCGCGACAGGCTGGCGCGGCTGAGCTGGGTGATGAAGTCGGCGACCGCCTGGTTGAGGCGGGCGATGATGTGCCGGTTGCGCGCCAGCACGGAGGCGGGCACGGCCGGCACGAGGAGCGCGCTGCGGACGGTGCGCAGGGCGATGCCGCCGATATTCCTCACTTCGCGGTCGAGCGCGTCGAGCGCCAGCGCCGGCACCGCGAGGACGGTCTTGTCGAGGAAGCGCGGGCGCGCCTCGTCCTCCTCGGCACTGCGGAAGCGGCGCTTGAGGAATTGCGTCAGGCGCGCGGCGAACGGCCAGATCAGAAACACGCCGAGCACGTTGAAGGCCGTGTGGAACAGCGCCAGCCGGGCGGCGGGCGACCCCTTCAGGCCCACCGCCTCGATCAGCACGCCGAGCGCGCCGAGCATCCAGGGCAGGAGCAGCAGGGCGACGCAGCCGGTGAGCAGGTTGAAGAGGATGTGCGCGGCGGCGGCACGGCGGGCGTTGGGCGTGGCGCCGATAACGGCGATGAGCGCCGTGACGGTGGTGCCGATGTTGGCGCCGATGACGACGGCTGCCGCCCCCTGCGCCGAGAGGAGCCCGCCCTGGGCGGCGGTCAGGACGATGGCCAGCGATGCGCTGGAGGACTGCATCAGCACGGTCAGCCCGAGGCCGATCAGCACCTGCACGAGGATATCGCGGACGCCCGCGCCCTCGGGGAAGGTGAATTCCGTCGACAGGCCGGCGAAGGTGTCCTTCAGCATGTCGATGCCGAGGAAGAGCACGCCGAAGCCGGCCAGCGCCGTGCCCAGCGCGCCGCGCCGGCTGCCCTCGCCGGACAGGCGCAGCAGCATGCCGAAGCCGATGAGCGGCAGGGCCAGCACCTCGATATTGAACTTCAGGCCGACCAGCGCCACCAGCCAGCCGGTCATGGTGGTGCCGACGTTGGCGCCGAACAGCACCCACAGCGATTGCGAGAGGTTGAGCAGGCCGGCATTGACGAAGCCGATGATGGCCACCGTCACGGCGCTGGACGACTGCACCGCGGCCGTCACCAGCACGCCGGAGGCCAGTCCGCGCAGGGGCGTTTTCGTCGAGTGCGCGAGGATGCGCTGCAGGGCCGGTCCGGCGGCGAGCTTCAGGCCGTCGGTCATCAGCCCCATGCCGAGGAGGAACAGGCCGACGCCGCCGGCCAGGCCGCCGATGAGGGACAGGTTCGTCACGGCATGCCCACGCGTTCGAAAGTCAGGCTCTGCGGCACGGCGGCGTGGGGACCGAGGAGGGGGCTGGGCCGCATCGATTCATCCTTCCCGGTAGATGAGTCCCCGCCGCACCAGCCACTTCTCCGCCTCGACGGCGAAGAACACCGCGGTGGACAGGATCAGGCAGATCGCCAGTTCGTCCCAGTCGAGCGGCTCGGTCTTGAAGATCGGGTTGAGCATCGGCACGTAGAGCGTGGCGAGCTGCAGGAGGACGGTGCCGACGACGGCGATGAGCAACAGGCGGTTGCTGGCGAAGCCGATGCGGAACAGCGAATCCTTCTCCGAGCGGATGGCCAGTACGTGGCCGAGCTGCGACAGGCAGAGGACGGTGAACACCATGCTCTGCCAGTGCGCCGAGCCGGTGTGCCAGGCCCAGGCCTGCAGCGTCAGGCAGACGCCGCCCATGAGCAGGCCGACCCAGACCATGTGCTGCCACATGCCGTGGGCGAAGATGCTCTCGTCGGGCTGGCGCGGCGGCCGGTGCATGATGTCGCGCTCGGCGCGCTCGGCGGCCAGCGCCAGCCCCGGCAGGCCGTCGGTGACGAGATTGATCCACAGGATGTGGATCGGCAGCAGCGGGATCGGCAGGCCGAGGAAGGGCGCGAGGAATATCGTCCAGATCTCGCCCGAGTTGCTGGTCATCGTGTACTTGATGAACTTGCGGATGTTGTCGAAGATGCGCCGCCCCTCGCGCACGGCGTGCACGATGGTGGCGAAGTTGTCGTCGAGCAGCACCATGTGTGCGGCTTCGCGTGCGACGTCGGTGCCGCCCTTGCCCATGGCCACGCCGATGTCGGCGCGCTTCAGCGCCGGCGCATCGTTGACGCCGTCGCCGGTCATGGCGGTGAATTCCCCGGCAGCCTGCAGCGCGCGGACGATGCGGATCTTCTGCTCGGGGTCGACGCGGGCATAGACGCGGATGTCGCGCACCTGATCGGCGAAGTCGGCGTCCGAGAAGGCGGCGAGCTCGACGCCGGTGACGACGCGGCCGCCATCGTCGAGGATGCCGAGGCGCTCGGCGATGGCGCGCGCCGTGGCGGGATGGTCACCGGTGATCATCACCGGCACGATGCCGGCGGTGCGGCATTCGGCCACGGCGGCGGCGGCTTCCTCGCGCGGCGGGTCCATGAGGCCGACCAGTCCGAGGAAGGTGAGGTCGCTTTCGGCGTCCTCGATGTCCGCCGGCAGAATGTCCATCCTGCGCTCGGCGAAGGCCAGCACGCGCAGGCCGCGCGCCGCCATGCACTCGGCCTGCGCCAGCATCTCGTCCGCGTCGAGCGGCACCGGTCCCCTGCGCGGTGAGCTGCCACGGGCAGCGCTCGAGCACGGCTTCCGGTGCGCCCTTGACGCAGGCGAGGAAGGCTGCGCCGTCGGCATGCACGGTCGCCATGCGCTTGCGCTCGGAATCGAAGGGATTCGCCGTGCCGCGGGAACTGACTTTCCAGCGCGGCCTTGTTCTGCTGGCGTTCGATGGCCGCTTCCAGCAATGCCACCTCGGTGGGGTCGCCGCAGAGTGCGCCGTCTGCGTCCGGCGCCGCATCGTTCACCAGCACCAGGGCACGCAGCAGGCTCGGCCACGGCTCGCGCCCGCCTTCCTCGTCGTGTACCAGAAAGGCTTCCGCGCGCATGCGGTTCTGCGTCAGTGTGCCGGTCTTGTCCGAACAGATATGGGTGATGGAGCCGAGGGTTTCCACCGCCGGCAGGCGGCGAATGAGGGCGTTCTTCTTTACCATCCTCGCCGCGCCCAGCGCCAGCGAGATGGCCACCACCGCCGGCAGCGCCTCGGGGATCGCCGCCACCGCCAGGCTGATCGCGGTGAGGAACATCAGCAGCGGCGGCTCGCCGCGCGCCAGCCCGGCGGCGAAGACGATGGCGCAGATGGCGAGGACGGCCCAGGCCAGTCGCGCGCCGAAGCGCGCCAGCCTTTTCTGCAGTGGCGTCTTGACCTCCTCGGCTTCCTCGAGGAGGCGCGCGATGCGGCCCAGCTCGGTGCGGATGCCGGTCGCCACGACGATGCCGATGCTGCGGCCGTTGGCGACGAGGGTGCCCTTCCAGGCCATGTTGAAGCGGTCGCCGAGCGGCAGCCGCGCATCGGCCAGAACCTTGGTGTGCTTGTCCACGGGTTCCGATTCGCCGGTGAGCGCGGCCTCGGCAATGCGCAGTTGCGCCGCCTCGACAAGGCGCAGGTCGGCCGGCACCACGTTGCCCGCTTCCAGCAGCACCACGTCGCCGGGCACGAGCTCCACCGCGGGCAGTTCGCGCACGCTGCCGTCGCGCCGCACGCGCGCGGAAGGCGCGGCCATGCTGCGCAACGCCGCCATGGCGCGCTCGGCGCGCGCCACTCCTGGGCGAAACCGATGGCCGCATTGAGCAGGACAATGACGACGATGGCGATGGTGTCGGTGGCCTCGCCGACAATGCCGGAGACGATTGCGGCGGCGATCAGCACGAGGATCATGAAGTCCATGAACTGGTCGAGCAGCATGCGCCAGGGGGCGCGAGCGGCCCTCCGGCAGCCGGTTGGGCCCGTGCCGTTCGAGGCGCGCTTCCGTATCCGCGGCCGAGAGCCCGGAATTCCGGTCGACGGCGAGCCGGCCGGCGGCTTCCTCGGCGCTCAGCGTGTGCCAGTCCGCTGCCGCGGGAATGTCACGGGGTTCATGCGCCATAGCGGTACAGCACCCACGAATTGATCAAGTACAGGGCCAGCAGAAACACGCTGATCCAGCCTACCGTTCGCAGCAATTTTCCGCCGGGTCGGTAGAAGAAGCCCCGATAACGGCGATCCCGGTCATGATCACCGCCGAGAAGGCCGACACCGCGTGCATCGGCGAGACGTGGGCGAGGATCGGGCCGGGCAGGTAGAAGATGTCGTCGATGGCGACGATGAGGATGTCGAAGAGATTGCTGCCGAGCAGGTTGGCGATGGCCATGTCCAGCGCGCCGATGCGCACCGCGGCGATGGTGACGGCGATCTCCGGCGCCGAGGTGGCGGCGGCGACGAACAGGGTGCCGACGAAGGACTGCTGCCAGCCCATCTGCTGCGCGATGTCCTCGCCGACGAAGGGGCAGCCAGGTGCCGGCGGCGACGACGAAGCCCGCCGCCATGCCGTAGCCGATGACCGCCTCGCGCAGCGAGACGTCCCTCGTACCGGGCGGCGGACTCCTCGACGAACTCCGCCATCTCGCGCCGCTGGTACTGGTAGACGGTGCGCATGGCGAGCAGGTAGAGCAGGATGAACAGCGGCGTGTAGGCGCCGACGTGGCCGATGGCGAGGTCGGCGCCGAGGGGCGCCAGGATCAGCGACGGCCCGGTGAGGCCGATCAGCACCACGCCGAAGCCCGCCGCCAGGATGTGTGGCGGCTGGCGCGCGGACTGGTATTCCTCGCGGTAGAGGTAATCCACCGACGAGAATCAGCAGGTTGAAGACGCAGCTGCCGAGCACGTCGCCGATGGCGATGTTAGGCGCGCCGACGACGGTGACGGCGCTGATGCTGGTGACCAGTTCGGGCGCGAGGTGACCGTAGCCATGACCAGCCGACCCGGTGTGCCGCCCGAGCCCGGTCTTTTCGGCGATGATGTCGCCGTAGCGCGACAGGCGCGCGCCGGCCAGGCCGATCACCACCAGGCAGAAGAGAAATTCTGATCCAGACCATGTCTTCTGGATTATCCCATCAAATCTCGGGCGGGCTCCGGGTGTGCGAAACTGGATCGAAGCGAAGCAGCAGTCTGGCGGTGGCACGTCGTCGGTGTGGTCCAGCTTGAGGAAGGGCAAGCCGCCCAGGAACTGCCGAGTAGACGACGCCAAAGACGATGAGGACGACGCCAGCGATGGCGCGGAGTCTCGCTTCCGGTGTTCAGGTCGTCAATCTGCGCCGGGCAAGCGCGGCGGCACCCCGGCCAGCCACCGGCGCGCGCGGCATTTGCCACGTTCTCCGCCGGCCGCAGCGATCAAGCTTCCTGATGAAAAGGCCAATCTGGTACGGCCAGGCTGGATTCCAGGCGCCCTCACATCCCTATCCGGACATTTTCTCGGCGATGCCCTCCGCATTGGCTGTCACGACCGGCACGCCGCTCGTCCGCTTGATTACTCCTGAACCAGATCGCGCAGGGCGAGCGATCCTTGGTATGCGGGTGGCAGGATCGATCTCGTCGCAACCCAGCTGCTCAACATGGACGGCTTCTGATCTGAAATGCGGCATCGTCCTCGCGGCAGATTTCCTGAAGGCAGGAGACGCCCGCCCTCAAGCAGCAGAGCTTGCGCCACGGCGTTCAGGATGGGGCGCCGCTTTCGGCCTGGGCGGGCGTGATGTCGCCGGGCGTGCGGAAGCGCAGCATTTCCAGGCTGGTGACGGGTTCGGTGATTAATGGTCAGCAGGGTTAATCTGCACCGGCTCGCCGCTGCTGCAGGCGCAGTGGCTGCTGCACGCCCCAGCGCGAGCGTTCGCCAGCGGTCGACCGGGATCAACAGGTGCGCGGCGGGCGGCCTCCCAAAGTGGCTCCCACAGGCGGTGGATCTGCTCATGATGCCTCCTTTCATCTTCAATGCGGGGACGCATTCGACAAGGGGTCCCTCCGGTCAGGGCAGGTAATACAGGGCCAGCCAGGCCAGCAGCATCGTCATCACCCAGAGGGCCATGTTGCTGGTCGGCTGAAAAGCAGGCAGGATCGGTCCGTCGGCCTGCTTGTGGCGTGCGCACGCCGGGCGGAGTAGCGCGCCGACGATGGCGCCCGAGAGCGCGTTCGCGCCGCGCTGGCTGCGCTAGAGGATGTGCCGATGGCGCGGCGGGATGGCGGCGGCACCCCGATAGAGCCAACCGGTGTCCAGGGTGAGCGTCGGCGTGCGTCGGCTGCAAGCATGACAAAGAAGGCTTCGCGGCTTTCGGAGAATGCAATGCTGCAGCTGCGTCGCCAGCACGTGTTGCGGTGAAGGCGGCATCCACCGCATGCGGCAGCAGCGCATGAGCGGTTCAGCCAGACGCCCAGGCGATGCAAAGCGGAAGCGCGAAGACGACCAGCGGCGAGCTTGCATGCTGGCGGCGGATCGCCGGCCGCAGCCTTGAATCCTTCTTGGAAGAAAACGAACCAGGGAACTCGATGCTGGCATGCAGAAACACCCTGCCGAGGCGGCGGCGAGCAGCAGCCAGACCCACACCAGGTGGCCGACGGTCGCCTGGTGACCATCGATTTGGAAACGAAACCCGAGGTGAGCGGGA
>JADJBM010000015.1 GCA_016703785.1 Betaproteobacteria bacterium | reverse complement strand
AAGTTCGCAATATCTTCCATCAGCTTGATGAAAGGGCCCCAGTATGTGGCATGCCTGAGTTCTTGAGGATTAAGCGTTACGGTATTTCGGTTGATGCGCTGAAAGATTGCGCGCAACTCTTCATCGGGCATCTCCGGTAGCAGGCGCACAATGAAGTTGTACTCGAAGACCTTTTTACGATCTGCTGGTGCGAGATCATCGAAACTCAGGCCTGCCCAGTGTGGGCTTTCATCGTCTAGTTCAAACTCCCCTGCCAAGTACGAAAGCACAGCACGAATTCGCTGCTGACCATCGACCACTACGTGCTTCTGATTTCCTGCATCATCCGTAAGTTCCTGCATATACAGTTCAGGAATTGGATACTCAAGTAAGATTGTGTCGATTAATGAGCTCTTCTGACGATCAGACCAAACAGGGTTCCGCTGGAATGGTGCTTTAATAATTATTTCTTCTGATTCAAATGCCCTCTTAAACCAAACAACATTCCGCTGCGTAGTGTTGAGATATCTTTGCATAATATTATCCGATCTGTGAGTCCCGAAGATTGCGCACACCATGCACATGGTATGCGCGCAGCGAATCATAGTCCGCATATATCCGTAAGTTGATCTGCCGCCCAACAGTAGGTGGAATCTGTGCCATATCTGTCGTGGCAGTAAGCCACTGCAAGCCAAACGGAAGAACACCCAATAGACGGTCTGTCGCAAGAGTTCCCCAATAGATGTATCTGCTCACATGTTCGTCCCAAGCGTTCTTAGTTCTGGCATCAACTCGTAGTCGTATAACACTGTTCATCCTCAGGTAGCGCCACCCAACTGTGAAATGATATGGCGAAACGATCGCGACATCGACATCTGAAGTTTCATCAAAGAGTTTGAAGTTCTTCGTAGGGTTCAAGCTTGCGCCTGTTGCAGCACTTCCAACGATAGTGATGCAAGCTGGGTCCACTTCAATTTTCTCCCCAAGTGCGCGCTTCCAAGCTACAAATGAAAGCCGATCTTCGGCGAAGACCGCAGGGATTCGATCAAATAGAAAGTTTTCCACGAATGCGACTGGTGATTCGCTTCGCAGTGATTCGATTAGGGCTTCGCGCATCACTGTTCAGTTGGCACTTATGAATCCTACAAGGCTTGTACAGTCGTTAGGATCGGTAAAACGATTGAAAGGAAACAGCATTCTCAAAGACTAATTGCATACTTGAAGGAGCCTACTTTGTATTTCTCTGTGATTTAGAATCCGCCCCCTTAACTCTGGCTAGACGGCAACGTTGTATTCGTACCCATAATGCCCTATTGCTTCAGATGCCTTGATCACAAGGCTGGTATTTTCCCGGTAGCGTTCCAAGAAGTGAATCTCGCTCATACTTTGAGGCCAAGCGCGCAATGCAATGCGGAATTGAAACGTAATTTCCGCCTCCAAGGCACGCCTAAGATGATCTTCTGAGAACGGTGAAGCATCAAGCGAGAAATAGTCTACATGCAGCGTTAGGCCTTTGTAGTTTTCGCGCCAGGAATACGCCAGGTAATTTTTCTTCTCTTTACCTTTGCGAATATGACGAAGTTTCACTCTAAACCCCTTGGAGATTCTTTCAAATCCAGAAGAACTCTCGCCGACCCTTATGACAACATTGCCGTTACGGATAACGTAGATTCCGTACTTCGAAAGACTGGGTTTCGATATCTTCTTGAGTACACCGTCCTCATTAAGAGGAATTTCTACAGTCTGTACCATAGTCCCCTTGCCAAATAACGGTTGTTAATCGACCCTCTCTAGCTTGGATATTTCCTCTTATCTATGCAATGATTATGCACCTGTAATTCATTGAATGACAAGGCGTTATCTTTGAAGTGGCCGATATGCCAATATTATGTCCACGACATCTACATATGCCTGACTGGCTGAGATTGCATGGTACAGATTGCACCTGAACAAAAGTCAGCACCCGCAACACGGTGGTATTACTAAAGAAATGAATGTGTGGCTCTTACGCTGGAGCCACTTGCCCGGAACGGACTGGATCGGTTCGACGCGACACCGTCGCGCATCCCATCAATGAGGTTACTGCCCTGGTTATAGGTCTTTGGGAGTGAGGCCTGTGTGCTTCGCCATGCGCGCAAGCATTTTTGGGCCGATTTCTTCGCTGTCGTGAAACGCAAAGACAACGTCAGGCCACCCTTCACGAGACAAGGTACGGTGCGATCCGGACTGACGTTTGAGTTCCCACCCGATGCCATACAGCGCCGCAAGCACCCGTTTGGCTTTGGCGGATGGCCATTGACTCATGCGGCGATGGGAAGGGAAATGTTGATTGCGACGGGACGCGATTCGCCGTGCTCAAGGCGCTCCGCCATGGCACGAAGGGCAAGCACTTCAGCTTTCGCCATGGCTTCCTCGGCCGTCACGCCGTAGCAGAGCACACCAGGAAGCTGCGGCACCTCCGCGATCCAGCGGCCATCGGTTTCTTCCTCGCACTCGATCGTGAAATTCATGGTCGGTCTCCGGTAAAGGATATGGCGGATTGTAACGCGTCACAGTCGGTGACGCCGAACGGCTGAAGTCCAGGCACACCTGAATAAAAGTCAGCCCCCGCAACACGGCGGCAAAAATTCCAGAAACGGTTTTGCGGCCTTGAGATGAGGCCGACTGCCCGGAGCGGGCGGGATCAGTGCGGCCCGACGCCTTCGCGCATGACGTCGAGGGCCAGTGCGTCGGCGTCCTGCGCGTCAAAGGCGGCAAGGGCATCGGGGTTGCCGGCGGCGCCGAGGCGGTATTGCTTGGGCGCAGCGCCGAAGGCGTCGCGGAAGGCCTTGCTGAAGTGGGTGGAGCTGGAAAAACCCCAGGAGTAGGCGATCTCGGTGATGGATTTCCAGGCGCAGGCGGGCGCGGCGAGGTCGCGCCGGCAGCGGTTGAGGCGCAGGCGCCAGATGTATTCGTTGAGGGTGAGGCCGTTGATGAAGGCCTTGTGCAGGGTGCGCTTGCTGCAGCGCAGGGCGGCGGCGATCCGGTCGATCGACAGCGCCGGGTCGCGCAGGTTGCGATGCACGTGCTGCTTGATGCGGTCGCGTAGGGCCTCGCGCAGCGAGAGCGCGGTGGGCCGGCCGGCGCGCTCCATGAGCGATTGCCGCAGCAGCTGGGCGACGGCGTCGCCGATGGTCTCGGCGGATTCGCTGCTGCAGGACTCGATCTCGTCGAGCGCCTTGTGCATCAGGTCGCCGGCCAGGCGGCCGATGCCGGCCTGCGCCGAATAGCGCTGCACCAGCAGGTCTTCCGGGCGCATGCCGGCGGCGAAGACCTTCTCGCGCGGCACCAGCAGCACGAGCTGCTCGATGTCGCTGGTGTTGGAGACGGTGTAGGCCTGCATGGTGTCGTAGATGCTCCACTCGCCGGGCGAGAGCAGGGTCTTGCGCCCGCCCTGCTCGAACCAGGTCGCGCCCTCGATCTGGAACACCACCTTGAGGAAGCCGCGGTCGTCCTGGCGGATGAGGTCCGGCGTGCGCGCGACGCGGTGGCTGGAGGCGGAAAGGCGGCAGAGTTTGACGTCGCCGGCGTCGCAGTGGATGAGGCGGCCGCGGAAGTCGCCGTCCGAGCGCGCCTCGGAGCGCAGGCGCCCGAGCTGCTGCCAGATGATGTCCTTCCAGTAGGGAATGCGGTCCTTCGGCGCGACCTGATCGGTCGACACCACGGCCAAAGCTGCCATTACTCCTCCGTCGGACGAACCGGGGTCGCCCCGGTTTCATAATTGTTTGATTTTCAACGATAGCAGACCGGCCGCACGGGAGCAAACCGTGCGTCATGCCAAAACGGTCTAGCAGCCATAGCCCGATTCGATGCGTGGGGGCGCTTTGGGGCAAGCCCGGGTTCCCTGTCGGGCAAGCAGGATGGGATTTACAAACCTAAGCTGAGGACCAGGTTGTACAGAAGATCTCCCCCCTTTGAAAAAGGGGGAACAAGGGGGATTTGTTGTGGTGGTTGGTATCTGGACGGCTTTGAAATCCCCCCCTGCCCCCCTTTTGCAAAGGGGGGAGACAGTCAAACGAAGGAGGCAAACATGGGAAGCAACGACATCGCTTTTTTGAATACCGGCACCTGGAACGGCAAGCTGTTCCTGAGCGGCTGGAACGCAACCGGCGCTTCGCGCGAGATTCTGGAGCCGGCCACCGGCTCGGTGCTGACCCGCGTCGGCATGGCGTCGCCGGCCGACGTCGCCGAGGCGGCCAAACGCGCACGCGCCGCGCAGGGCGCCTGGGCAGCCCTGCCCTACGAGCAGCGCGCCACCATCTTCCGCAAAGCGGCGGCGATCATCGAGCGCGAGACCGAGGGAATGACGCAATGGATCGTGCGCGAGACCGGCGCCATCCCGCCCAAAGCCGGCGTCGAACTGCACATGGCGGTGGGCATCCTCAACGAGGCGGCGGCGATGGTGACGCAACCGAGCGGCCTGGTGCTGCCCAGCGACGGCGGCCGCATCAGTCTGGCGCGGCGCGTGCCGCACGGCGTGGTGGGCGTCATCTCACCCTTCAACTTCCCGCTGATCCTGTCGATCCGCGCCGTGGCGCCGGCGCTGGCCGTCGGCAACACGGTGGTGCTGAAGCCGGACCCGCACACGCCGATCACCGGCGGCTACCTCATCGCCCGCGTGTTCGAGGAGGCCGGCCTGCCGAAGGACTGCCTACAGGTGCTGCCGGGCGATGCCGACGTCGGCCAGGCGCTGTGCGCCGATCCGAACGTGGCCATGATCTCCTTCACCGGCTCGACCGTTGCCGGCCGCAGCGTCGGCGAGACGGCCGGGCGCCACCTGAAGAAGGTGACGCTGGAACTCGGCGGCAAGAACCGCCTGATCATCCTCGACGACGCCGACGTCGAACTGGCCGCGTCCTGCGCGGCCTGGGGCGCCTACCTGCACCAGGGCCAGATCTGCATGACCACCGGCATCATCCTGGTGCACGAGAAGATCGCCACGAAGGTGACGGACCTGCTGGTCGGCAAGGCCACACACCTGCCGGTCGGCGACCCGGCGACGCAACAGGTGGCGCTGGGGCCGCTCATCAACGAGCGCCAGCGCGACCGCGTGCACGGCATCGTGCAGGACAGCATCAAGCAGGGCGCCAAGCTCGCTGCCGGCGGCACCTACGAAGGCAACTTCTACAAGCCGACGGTGCTGACGGGCGTGCAGCCCGGCATGCGCTGCTTCGAGGAGGAGGTGTTCGGACCGGTGGCCTCGGTGGTGACCTTCTCCAGCGAGGACGAGGCCGTGGAACTGGCCAACCGCACGGAGTACGGCCTGTCGCTCGGCGTCATCAGCAACTCGACGAGCCGCGCCCTGACCCTGGCCGGGCGCGTGCCCACCGGCCTGCTGCACATAAACGACCAGACGGTGGCCGACGAACCGCACATCCCCTTCGGCGGCCGCGGCAACTCGGGCAACGGAGGACGCCACGGCGGGCCGGCCAACTGGGAAGAGTTCGCGCAGTGGCAATGGGTGACGATCGGGACTCGGCACCGCGGTACCCATTCTGATTACCCCCCTCTCCCGCCTGCGGGAGAGGGCTGGGGAGAGGGGCAAACGGCTGACCACCCTCTCCCCGGCCCTCTCCCGCCAGCGGGAGAGGGGGAAATACGCAACCATTACAAGGAGGAGAGATCATGCAAGAGAAATTCACGAAGCGACGCACCGCCCTGAAGGCCGCCCTCGCCGTAGTCTGGGGGCTGACTTTTGCCGGCGGCCTCGCGCAAGCCGAGGAACCGACCATCAAGGTCGGCTACACGCAATCGCGCTCCGGCCCCTTCGCGCCCGGCGCGCAGACGACGCAGGAACCGAACTACCTGCTCTGGGCCGACATGGTCAACAAGGCCGGCGGCCTCAACGTGCAGGGCAAGAAGCGCATGATCGAGCTGGTTGGCGTGGACGACCGCAGCGACATCGAGACGATGGTGCGCACCTACGAGAAGTTCATGACTTCCGACAAGGTCGACCTCGTCCTGCCGCCCTGGGGCACCGGCGCCAACTTCGCCGTGGCGCCCATCGCCAACAAGCACGGCTACCCGATGGTGGCGCCGACCGCGCTGTCGCAGAAGCTGGTCGACATGAAGCTGCCCTACTACTTCGTCACCCTGCAGCAGCCGACGCCGATGATGAAGGCGCTGGTGGACATGCTCGCCGCCAACGGGGTGAAGACCGTCGCCGTGAGCTACATGGACGACCTCTTCGGACTGGAGAACATCGGTGCGCTGGAGCCGCTGCTCAAGGAGAAGGGAATCCAGATCGTCGACAAGAAGAGCTACCCGCTCGGCGTGAAGGACCTCTCGCCGATGCTCAAGGGCATGAAGGCCGCCAACCCGGACGCCTTCGTCGGCATCACCTACCCGCCGGACAATTTCCTCATCACCGGCCAGTCTAAGGAGATCGGCTTCGCGCCGAAGATCTTCTACACGGCCGTCGGCACCGCCTTCCCGATCTACCGTGACCGCATGGGCGCGGCGTCGGAAGGCGTGATGGGCATGGGCTCCTGGAATCCGAAGATGAGCAAGGCGGCGAAGGCCTATTTCGACGCCCACGTCGCGCTCAACAAGAAGGAGCCGGACCGCTGGGCCAGCGCCCACGCCTGGGCCGCGCTGGAGATCCTGCAGCAGGCCGTGGAAAAAGTCGGCCTCGACCGCAAGGCGATCCGCGACCACATCGCCTCGACGGAGTTCGAAACGGTATTGGGCAAGATCCGTTTCAACGGCACGGAGGAAGTCGGCGTGCCGGGCATGGTCGGCCAATGGCAGAAGGGCGAGTTCGAAATCGTCTGGCCGCCGGCGCGCGCCACGGCCAAGCCGGTGATGCCGAAGACCTGGAACTGATGCCACTCCCCTCTCCCCGCCGGGGAGAGGGGCCGGGGGAGAGGGCCATGGCCCATCCACCCTCTCCCCAGCCCCGCTCCGCGCCCCACGGCCAGCTTTGCACAGCCGGCCGGCTCAGGAGGCGCGAAGCATGCTTCGCGAAACCCCTCCTTCGCCCCGCCTGCGGGAGAGGGGGTTCACCCCATAACAACGAATGAACTTCTACCTGTTCATCGACCTCGTCGTGGCCAGCCTGGTGACGGGCGGCCTCTACGCCGTGGTCGCGCTCGGCCTCAACCTGCAGTACGGCCTGATGCGCATCATGAACATCGCCCACGGCGAGTTCCTCATGATCGGCGCCTACCTCACCTACACCCTGGTGCGGCTCACTGGCGCCAGTCCGCTGTGGTTCATCCCGCCGATGATGGTGGTGCTGTTCCTGCTCGGCCTGGTGCTGCACCGCCTGATCTTCCGCCGCCTGGCCGCGACCTCGCCCTCGCCGGAAGCGATGGAGGCGCGCAGCCTGATCGTCGGCTTCGGCCTGATGTTCATACTGCAGAACGTCGCGCAGCTGATCTGGGGCGGCGGCATGAGCGGACAGGCCTACCTCGACGAGCCGGTGAAGCTGGGCGAGATCACCGTGGCGGCGAACCGTCTGCTGGTGCTGGTGGTGGTGGCGGCGGCGAGCCTGGCGCTGGTGCTGGTGCTGAAGAAGACCCTGCTCGGCAAGGCCGTGCGCGGCATGCTGCAGGCGCCGCTCGGCGCCATGCTGGTGGGCATCGACACACGCCGCCTGCATCCGGCCTGCTTCGGCCTCGGCCTCGCCCTGGCCGGCCTGGCCGGCGGATTGCTGAGCATGGTGTACGAACTGACGCCGTCGATGGGCGAGCCCTACACCATCTCGGCGCTCATCGTCATCACCCTCGGCGGACTCGGCAACATTCCCGGCGCCATTGCCGGCGCGCTGCTGCTCGGCCTGGTCGAAACCTTCGGCATGTATTACACCAGCCCGTCGATGAAAACACTCATCAGCTACGGCGTGCTGGTGGGCGTGCTGCTGCTGCGGCCGAAAGGGCTGTTCGCGAAATGAACCCGGCCACGCTTATCGTATTCGCCGCCGGCGCCCTGCTTGGGGCGCTGCCGGCCCTCGACATGCCCTTCGTGCAATCGCTGGCGCTCACCTGCCTGATGTACGCCGGCCTGGCGGTGAGCTGGTCGATGTTCAGCGGGCCGACGCGCTATCTCTCGCTCGCCACCTCGGCCTTCTTCGGCCTCGGCGCCTATTGCACAGCCTGGGGCGTGGGCAAGCTGCCCTGGCCGGCGGTGGTCATGCTCGGCGGCTGCGCGGCGGTGGTGTTCGCATTTTTCATCGGCCTGGTCACCTTGCGCCTGCGCGGCGCCTACTTCGCCGTCATCACCTACGGCCTCGGCGAACTGGTCAAGCACACCATCACCCACATCGAGAAGACCTATTTCGGCACGGTCGGCCGCGTCATGACCGAGACGCCCGCCTCGTCGACGGTTTACTGGACGGTGCTGGCGATCGCGGCGCTGGCGGTGGGACCTACGTCGCCTTCGGCCGCAGCCGCTGGGGCCACGCCCTGCGCGGCATCGGCATGGACGAGGAGCGCGCCGCCACGATGGGCGTGAATCCGATGCGCGTCAAGCTGCTCGGCTTCTGCCTCTCCGCCTGGTTCGCCGGCGCGCTCGGCGCGGCCATGGCGGTGCGCTGGACCTACATCGATCCGCACACGGTGTTCAATCCCTTCATCGTCTTCCAGACGGTGCTGATCTCCATGGTCGGCGGCCCGCTCACCGTGGCCGGCCCGCTGATCGGTGCACTGGGCTTCAGCCTGCTGTCGGAATACCTGCGCCTGTCCCTGCCCTATCTGTATTTGATCATTCTTGGCGTGCTGCTGATCGTCTCGGTGCTGTACCTGCCCGACGGCATCGCCGGCTATGACTGGAAGCGTCTGTGGCGACGGCTCACCGGGCGCAAGAAAGCGGCGGAACAGACTCATGAGTAAGTTTCTGGCGATCGACCAGCTCACCGTGCGCTTCGGCGGCCTGACGGCGCTGGATGCCGTCGACCTCCACGCCGACGAGGGCGAATTCATCGGCATCATCGGCCCCAACGGCGCCGGCAAGACGACCTTCTTCAACGCCATCAGCGGCATGGTCCAGCCCACCGCCGGCACGCTGCGCTTCTGCGGCAAGGATCTCACCGGCGCGCCGCCCTATGTGCTGGCACACGCCGGCATGTCACGCACCTTCCAGACGCCGCGCGTATTCGGCAGCCTGACCGTGGCGGAGAACGTGCAGTTCGCCCTCGATTTCGTCGGCAACGTGCGGCGCAGCCACGATTCCTACGCCGAGGCGAAATCCTGTGCGAGCTTGCTGGAGCGGGTCGACCTGAAACGCTACGCGGCCCTGCACGCCGGCAGCCTGCCGCCGGCGCGGCAACGCCAGCTCGAGATCGCCATGGCGCTGGCCAGCCACCCGCGCCTGCTGCTGCTCGACGAGGTGGCGGCCGGACTGACCGAGGCGGAGGTGAAGGGCATCGCCGCCCTCATCCGCGAGCTGTGGGGCGAGCATGGCTTCACGGTGATCTGGGTCGAGCATGCGGTGAACATTCTGATGCGCACCGTCGACCGCGTCGCGGTGCTGAACTTCGGCGCCAAGATCGCCGACGGCAAGCCGGCCGACGTCGGCCGCGACCCGCAGGTGATCGAGGCTTATCTTGGCGAAAGGGCTGCAGTATGAGCATGAGGATGCGCGTCGCCCAACCCCCTCTCCCGCTGGCGGGAGAGGGGCGGGGAGAGGGTGGGCAGCGGCCCCTCGCCCCTCTCCCTAACCCTCTCCCCGCAGGCGGGGAGAGGGGAAAGTTCGGACTCGAACTCGAAGTGCGCGAGCTGCGCGCCGGCTACGGCGGCCTGCCGGTGCTGCACGGCATTTCACTGTGCGCGCCGGTCGGGCGCACGACCGTGCTGGTCGGCGCCAATGGCGCCGGCAAGACGACGCTGCTGAAGACCCTGGCCGGCGTCATGTCGCCGGTATCCGGCAGCGTGCTGCTCGACGGCAAACCGCTCGCCGGCGACACGCCGGCCGACCGCGTGCGGCGCGGCATGGCACTGGTGCCCGAGGGACGCCATCTGTTTCCGGACATGAGCGTGCGCGAGAACCTCGAGTTGGGCGGCTATCTTGCCTCGCGCGCGCAACGCGACAAAATGCTTGAAGCCGTCATCGGTATCTTCCCGCGACTCGGCGAGCGCCTGACGCAAGCGGCGGGCACCATGAGCGGCGGCGAGCAGCAGATGCTGGCCATCGGCCGCGCCCTGATGAGCCGGCCGCGCCTGCTGCTGCTCGACGAGCCCTCGCTCGGCCTGGCGCCGAAGATGGTGGACGAGATGTTCGCCGCGCTCGCCCGCATCAACCGCGACGGCACCACCTTGCTCCTCATCGAGCAGAACGTTTTCCAGGCGCTGGCGGTGGCGGACTACGCCTATGTGCTGAGTCACGGCGAGATGATTGCCGCGGGTGCGGCATGGGAGTTGCGCGGCAACGACCTCATCCGCCGCGTCTATCTCGGCGAAGCGATCGCAAACTGAAAGTCAGCCGCTGCGGTACGGCGAGCTTGTCCGCTCAATCCTCGAAAGGCAGTCCAACGTAGTTCTCCGCCAGCGTCGTGCGCCCGGCGAGGGAATGCACGACGTAATCCAGCTCCGCATCCAGCGCACGCTGCTCGAAGGGATTCATGTCTGGGAAATTGTGCAGCAGCATGCTCATCCACCAGGAGAAGCGCTCGGCCTTCCAGACGCGGCGCAGGCAGTGCTCGGAATAATGGTCGATGCCCGCCTTGCTGCCGGCATAGAACTCGATCAGCGCTCGGGCCAGATAGCGCACGTCGGAGGCGGCGAGGTTGAGCCCCTTGGCGCCGGTCGGCGGCACGATGTGGGCGGCGTCGCCGGCGAGGAAAAGGTTGCCGAAGCGCATCGGCTCGGCGACGAAGCTGCGCAGCGGCGCAATGCTCTTCTCGATCGAGGGGCCGGTCACCAACTGATCGACCGCTTTCGCATCGAGCCGCAGACGCAGTTCATTCCAGAACTTTTCATCCGACCAGTCCTCCACCTTTTCGCTCAACGGCACCTGCAGGTAATAGCGGCTGCGCGTGTGCGAACGCATGCTGCAAAGGGCGAAGCCGCGTTCGGTCTTGGCGTAGATCAGTTCCTCGGAAACCGGCGGCGTGTCGGACAGCAGGCCGAGCCAGCCGATGGGGTAGACGCGCTCGAAATTCGTGATGGCTTGCTGCGGCACGCTGGCGCGGCAGACGCCGTGGAAGCCGTCGCAGCCGGCGATGAAGTCGCACTCGACCTCGTGCGGCGCGCCGTCCTTGACGTAGCGCACGCGCGGGCGCTTGCCGTCGAAGTCATGCACGCTGACGTCCTTCGCCTCGTACACCGTCTCCAGCCCGGCGGCGGCGCGGGCGTCCATCAGGTCCTTGGTGAGTTCCGTCTGGCCATACACCATCACCTGCTTGCCGCCGGTCAGGCCGGCCAGGTCGATGTGGTGGCGGGTGCCGCCGATGAGCAGGTCAAATCCTGAATGCGGCAGGCCCTCGGCATGCATGCGCGCACCGACGCCGGCTTCGTCGAGTAGATCGACGGCAACCTGTTCGAGCACGCCGGCGCGGATGCGCCCGAGCACGTATTCGCCCGTCTGGGCTTCGAGGATGACGGCGTCGACGCCGGCCTTGTGCAACAGCTGGCCGAGGATCAGGCCCGAGGGGCCGGCGCCGATGATGGCGACTTGGGTTCTCATGTTCTGCCTCGTGAATCGACCTTTATGGGACCATTATTAATGAATCATTAATTGTTTGGTCTCCATCATATCACGATCAGGCCACGATGATGTCGTCCCCGGGCGACTCTGCATACAGCCGCTCGACCAGGTCGGCGCGGCAGCCCAGCACCGCACGCTGGTTGATGCTGCCCTTGTCGGTGATCTCGCCGCGGTCGAGGCTGGGGGGCTCGAGCATCAGCATGGCGCGCCTGACGGTGCTCGAGCCGCCGGGGTGTTCGCGGTTGTACCGCTGCAGGCACTTCCCGATTTCCGCCTGCAGACGATCGAGAGGCCATTGTTCGCGCGACGAGGTAGCGTCAACACCAAGAAATCCGGCGCAGGCGCGCCAGTCCGAAAAGATCAGGATGCCCAGTTCGTCCCTGTTGAGGCCGGCAATCACCACATCCTGCGCATAGGGCGCCAACGCCCCCAGCAGCCGGGCGCGCAGCGGCCCGACACTGACCCAGGTACCGCTGGAGAGCTTGAAGTCCTCGGCGATGCGGCCATCGAACATCAGCCCCTGCGCGATGTCGTGCTCGTCGATCCAGCGCGCGGCGTCGCCGAGCCGGTAATAGCCTTCCTCATCAAACGCGGCAGTGGTCGTCTCGGGCTGCCGCCAGTAGCCCGGCGTGACGTTGGGGCCCTTGACGCGCATTTCCAGCTTGCCTTCCACCGGCACGAGCTTAACGACATTGCCCGTCGCCGGGAGTCCGATTGCTCCCGCCAGACGCGTGCCTGGCCGGGTAAAGCATACCGAGGGTGCGGTTTCGGTGGCGCCCAGCCCGGTGATCACCGGCATATCGACGCCGAACTCCTGTTGCGCCAAGGCATTCAGGGCATCCCAGGTGTGCTGCGACAATCCGGCGCCGGCAAAGAAGCAGGCTCGCAGCCTGCTCAGGAAGCGCACGCGCAAATCGGCATCCGCTGCCAGCGACTGCACCAGCAATTCGAATCCCTTGGGCACGTTGAAATAGACGGTCGGCGAGATGTCGCGCAGGTTCCTCAGTGTCTGCTCGAAGCTGCCGGGCATCGGCCGGCCGTTGTCGATGTAGAGCGATCCCCCGTTGAAGAGCGCGAGGTTCACGTTATGGCTGCCGCCGAAGGTGTGGTTCCATGGCAGCCAGTCGACCAGCACCGGCGGCTCTTCGCGCAGGAACGGCAGGGCCTGATGCAGCATGATCTGGTTGCTGCACAGCATGCGGTGCGTCGTGATGACGGCCTTGGGATTTCCGGTCGAACCCGAAGTCAGCAGGAACTTGGCAATACTGTCGGCGTTCACCGCCCGGTGCGATGCCTCGAGCGCGGAATGGTCGGCTTCGCGTTCCAGTTCGGCCAACCGGGTGCAGGGCCGCCCGGCCAGTTCCGCGGCATCCGACACCAGTTCCATGTCCATCGAAACGGTCTGCCGGATGGCCACCTCGAAAGCCTTCGCGCCGAATGCGGCCACCATGCCCGGTGTCAGCAGTTGGAAGACGTAACGCAGTTTGTTGAAGTCCGACGTGGCCTGGGCATAGGCGGTCGACACGGGCGTATAGGGCACGCCGACGTGCATGGCGGCCAGTGCCAGCAGCAGGTGCTCGATACTGTTGCCCGACAGGATCAGAATGGGCCGGTCGGCTGAAAGACGGCCGGCGCGCTGGCGCAGCGCGAGGGCGGCAGCGATGTTGCGCACGCGATCGAGCGTTTCGCGATAAGTCATCGACTGCCATGCGCCGTCGCCGGTGCGCTGCGCGACGAAAACGCGGTCGGGTGCCTGTTCTGCCCAGTATTCCAGCCGGTCGGTGACGCGGACGGGATAGTCGCCCAGCGGTTGCGTCGGCTCGATCAGGGTCGCGCCGTCGTCTCGCCGCGCCACCCTGACCTGGAACGTCTCAGGTTTCCAGCCAAATCCCATGCTCATGGCCGGCGCTTCCGTTTATTGCAGTTTGAGCGCCTTGATGGCGTTCTGCTTGAGTATCAGGTCGTGCACCTCGGGCTTGAAGCCGGCCTCCTTGAAATCCTTGATCCAGCGGTCCGGCGAGATCAGCGGATAGTCCGAGCCGAACAGCATCTTGTGCTTGAGCTGGCCGTTGGCGTATTGCACCAGTTGCGGCGGGAAATACTTGGGCGACCAGCCCGACAGGTCGATGTAGACGTTGGGCTTGTGCATGCACACCGACAGCGCCTCGTCCTGCCAGGGCCAGGACGGATGCGCCAGGATGACGGTCATGTCGGGGAAATCGGCCGCGACGTCGTCGAGGTGGATGGGGTTTGAATATTTCAGCCGCAACCCGCCGCCGCCCGGCATGCCGGTGCCGATGCCGCTATGGCCGGTATGGAAGATTGCCGGCAGCTTGTGCTCAGCGATCACTTCGTAGAGCTGGTAGGCCATGCGGTCGTTGGGCATGAAACCCTGCACGGTCGGATGGAACTTGAAGCCGCGGATCACGCCGTCCCTGATCAGGGCGCGTGCCTCGCGCACGCCCATCATCCCCTTGTGCGGATCGATGCTGGCGAAAGCGATCATCATGTCGCTGTTCTCGCGGGCGGCATCGGCGACTTCTTCGTTGGGAATGCGCCTGTTGCCGATCTGGAATTCGGAATCGACGGTGAACATCACCAGGCCGATCTTGCGCTCGCGGTAGTAGGCGACGGTCTCGGCGATGGTCGGCCGCTTGCCGGCCTTGAAATACTTGCTGGAAGCCTCCTCGAAGGGCTTCCACATCTCGTCCGGCTCCTGGCGGCAGGACACTTCCGCATGGGTGTGCACATCGATGGCGATCAGTTCATCGAGTTTCATGGTTTTACCTCTTTTGTGTGCGTTGCCAATCGGCCAGGCTCTGGCCTTTTTCGACCAGGTCCACCAGCAGCTTCGCTGGTTCCCAGTGCATGGGGCCGAAGATTTCCCGGTATTTCAGCATGCCCGCCAGCAGGGTCTTCAGGCCGATGGTGTCGGCGTAGAACATCGGTCCGCCACGATAGCGCGGAAAGCCGTAGCCGGCGGTCCACACCACGTCGATGTCGCCGGCGCGGATCGCCACGCCCTCCTCCAGGATGCGGATGCCTTCGTTGAGCAGCGGATACAGGCAGCGCTCGACAATTTCCTGCGCAGTGTGTTCGCGCGGCGGCACGCCCAGTTTCTCCGCGCGCGCCTTGAGGATGGCAATGGCCTCCGGATCATCGTAGCGCTTGCGGTCGCCCGCCTCGTAGCGATAGTAGCCCTTGCCGTTCTTCTGGCCCAGCCGACCGGCTTCGACCAGGGCGAAGTCGGCCTGGTAGTAGGCCGGATCGGGCGGGAAACGCTCGGCATTCGCCTTGTGCACGTTCACACCGATGTCGACGCCCGCCATGTCGAACACGGCAAGGATGCCCATGGCCATGCCCCACTGTTCGAGTGCGGAATCCACGGCGCGGGGGTTTGCGCCTTCCAGCACCATGCGCTCAGCCTCGCGCGCATAGCCTTCCATCATGCGATTGCCGATGAAGCCGTAGCACACGCGCGCCAGCACCGGCGTCTTGCGCAGGGGCTTGGCCAGGTCCATCACCGTGCGGATGGTTTCGGCGGAAGTCGATGCGGTGCGCACCACTTCCAGCAGCGGCATGACATTCGCCGGCGAAAAAAAATGCATGCCGATCACGTCGCCCGGGCGCGAAGTGGCGCGGGCGATCTCGTCGATGTCGAGCGTGGAGGTGTTGCTCGCCAGCACGGCGCCGGGCTTGGCCACCTTGTCCAGCCGGGCGAAGATGTCCTTCTTCAGCGCCATGTCCTCGAACACCGCCTCGATGACGACATCGGCGTCTTTCAGTTCGGCGTAGTCGAGCGAACCCGTGATGAGCGCCATGCGCCTGGCCTTGTCCTCGGCCGTGATGCGCCCGCGCTTGACCATGGATTCGTAGGTCCGGTCGACGCCGGCGAGGCCGCGATCCAGGGCCTCGCGACTGGAATCGATCATGACGACCGGCAACCCGGCATTGGCGAAGCAGATGGCGATGCCGCCGCCCATGGTGCCGGCGCCGATGATGCCGCCCATCCCCACCTTGCGCGCCTTGGCCTCGGCCGGCAGATCGGGCACGCGGCGGGTTTCACGATCGGCGAAGAAGGCGTGCACCGCCCCCTTGGCTTCATCCGACACCTTGGCCTGGTTCACCAGCTCGGTTTCCAGTTCAAGCCCGCGTGCGAAAGGCAGCGTCAGGCTGGCCTGCACCGCCTTGATCGCAGTGAACGGCGCGTGGCGATTCGGGTATTGTTTGGCCGCCTTGGCCTTCATCTGCTCGATGATGGCGTCACTGCAGGTGGCCAGATCGGTATTGCGTTCGCTCGTGCGGCGCGCGCCCTTGCCGCCAGCGGCAAGCTGGCCGGCGTAAGCCAGCGCGGCCTGGCGCAAATCCCCTTCCAGCACGGCATCGAGAAATCCCCATTCGACGGCGACGGCCGTATCGACAGGCTTGGCATCGAGGATCATCTGCAGGGTTTTCTCCACGCCGATCAGCCGCGGCATGCGCTGGGTGCCGCCGGCCCCCGGAATGATGCCCAGCGTGACTTCCGGCAGGCCGAAGCGCGTGCGCGGCGCCGCGACGCGGTAATGGCAGGCCAGGGCGATCTCGAGGCCGCCGCCCATGACGGTGCCGTGCATCGCCGCGACCACCGGGACCTCTAGCTGCTCGAGCCGGCCGAACAGCGTGCGGTAGGCTTCCTCTTGTGGCGGGCCGGAGAATTCGCCGATGTCGGCGCCGGAGAAGAAGGTGCTGCCTTCGCAGGCCAGCACCACGGCCTGGACGCCCTGCAGCGTCGCCAGCTCGTCCAGCGCCGCATTCAGGTCGCGGCGCACCGCTGCGTTGATGGTATTGACCGGCGGATTGTTGACCGACAGCAGAACGATGTTGTCCTGCTTGACGAGTTGGACCAGACGGGATTCGCTCACATGACCTCCGGAATTAGACAAACTTCGCGTTTTTGACTGATTGGTCATTATTGAACGATTCAGTCAATAATGTCAATATTCGCCTTATGCAATCCAACAAAGCCAGAACCCCAGCCGCCGCCGTTCGCACCGACCCGAGGCGGGACCGCACCCGGGACGCCCTCCTGCGCGCAGGGCAGCGCCTGTTCGCCGAGCGGGACGTCGATGGCGTCAGTGTCGACGAGATCGTCGATGCGGCGGCCGTCGCCAAGGGCAGCTTCTACAACCACTTCGCCGACAAGGGCGTGTTCGCCCGCGAAATCGCCGCCGGCGTGCGTCGCGATGTCGAACAGCTCGTCAATCAGGCCAATGACGGGATCGACGACCCGGCATTGGATGTTTCACGGGCGCTGTGCGTGTTCATCCGCTTTGCCATGGAGCACCGCGACCGCGCCCGCGCGCTGTGGCGACTGAACACCGGCGCCACCCTCGCCGACGCGCCGATCAACCGCGGCTTGCGCGAAGTCGTTCAGCGCGGCATCGAGCGTCAGGTCTTCAGGCATGTGGACGTCGAGACGGGCATCTTGCTGGTGATGGGCAATTTCGTCATCACGCTGCGCCACGTCTTCGATACACCCGTTCACGCCCCGCCGGAGCAGATCGCCCGGCAGATGGCTGCCGGCCTGTTGAGGAGCCTGGGCGTTCCCGCCACCCGCGCAGAAAAGCTGGGGGAAAAGGCCGCCCACGACATCCTGGGTTAAGCGCCCCGTTCAGGCGGCCTGCATGACCAGCAGGCCGGCGAGCAGCCCTTGGCCCTTCAGAACGTTTCAGTGTCGATCTCTTGCTGCGTGGCCGCGTTGTAACGCGGACCCGCAACACTCTGTTGGTTGATGAGGGCATCCAATCGATCCACCAGGCTGCTCTCCAACTTGACGGCAATGCCGCCTGCATTCTCATCGAGATGATTCGGATTCCGTGTGCCGAAAAGCGGAAGGATGTTGTCACCCTTGGCCAGCAGCCAGGCCAGGGCCAACTGCCCCGGCGTGCAGCCGGCTTCTGAGGCGATGCGGCGATATTCCGCCAGCAGTTCGAGATTTTTCGCGTAGTTGTCCGGTTCGAAGCGTGGCATCTGGCGGCGGATGTCCTTCGCTTCGAGTTCCTTGTCAGGATCACGCAATGTGCAGGTGAGGTAGGCGCGCGCGAGCGGACTGAAGGCAACGAAGGCCACGCCCAGTTCGCGGCAGGCATCGAGCGCGGCGATTTCCGGGTTGCGCGTCCACAGCGAGTATTCAGACTGAAGCGCCGCAATCGGATGCACGGCATGGGCACGGCGCAACGTGGTGGCGGAAACCTCGGACAGGCCGATGCTCCTCACCTTGCCCTCGCGCACCAGACCGGCCAGAGCGCCGACACTGTCCTCGATCGGCACCTGCTTGTCCCATCGGTGCAGGTAATAGAGGTCGATGACGTCGGTCTGCAGGCGCTGCAGGCTTTCCTCGCAGGTTCGCTTGAGTGTGTCGGGACGGCCATCGATGACGCGCTTGCCTTCTACGCCGGTCATGCCGCACTTGCTGGCAAGGAATATGTCCTTCCGGTGCGGCTTGAGCACGCGGCCGAGCAGCGATTCGTTCTTGCCGAAGCCGTATAGCGCCGCCGTGTCGAAATGGGTGATGCCGCGATCGAGGGCACGCAGCAGCAGCTCCTCCGCCGCCTCGGGCGGGGGTGGCGTGCCGTAGGCGTGGCTGAGATTCATGCATCCCAGCCCGAGGGCCGACACCTCGAAGGCCCCGATGCGCCGGGTCTTCATCTCAGAATCTCAATACGAACAACGTAATCGCCGGGAAGACCACGAGCAGCGCAACGCGAATCAGGTCGCTCGCGACGAACGGCCAGACACCAGCGTAGGTCTCGCGGATCGAGATGTCTGGCGCCATCGACTGGATGACGAACAGGTTCATGCCCACCGGCGGCGTGATCAGCCCGACCTCCACCACGATCAGCACCAGAATGCCGAACCAGATCGCCGTTTCCTCGGGCGTCAGGCCGAAGTCGAGGCCGGACACCATGGGGAAAAAAATCGGGATGGTCAACAGGATCATCGACAGCGAATCCATCACGCAGCCGAACACGAGATAGAACACCAGAATGGCCCAGAGCACGGCATAGGGGCTCAGGCCCTGATTGCCGACCCACCCGGCCAGCTCCTGTGGCAACTGCGACAAGGCCAGAAAGCTGTTGTAGGCCGCTGCACCGAGCACGATCATGAACACCATGCCAGTGCCGCCAGCGGTCGCTTCAAAAGCGCGCAGCACCTTCTTACCTTCCAGGCCACCGTTTTTCCAGGCGAGCAGTCCGGTCGCCACGGCGCCAACTGCCGCACCTTCTGTGGGCGTGAAGATTCCCGTGTAAATGCCGCCGATCACGACAACGAAAATCACAGCCACCGGCCACACATCAGTCAGCGCCTTCATGCGTTCGGGCCAGGGCATGGGCGGAATTCGACCGGCCGAACCGGGCGATACGCGCACATAGATGCCGATCACCAGCATGTAGCCCAGCGCGGCGATGATTCCCGGCACGAATGCGGCAGCAAACATCTTGGCGATGTTCTGCTCGGCCAGGATGGCGTAGATGACGAGGACGATGGAGGGCGGAATCAGGATGCCGAGCGTGCCACCCGCCGCAAGCGCGCCGGTGGCCAGCGCGCCGGAGTAGCCGGCACGGCGCAGTTCCGGCAGCGCCACCTGGCCCATGGTCGCCGCGGTGGCAAGCGACGAACCGCAGATCGAGCCGAAACCGGCACAGGCGCCGATGGCAGCCATGCCGACACCGCCCTTGCGATGGCCGATGAAGGCTTCTGCCGCCTTGAACAACGCCCGCGACATTCCGCCCAGCGCAGCGAATTGACCCATCAGCAGGAACAGCGGCACGATGGACAGGGAGTGGTTGGAGAACTGGCCATAGGCCATGGTTTTCATCTGCTGCAGCAGCGGCATGATATTGCCGTAGACCAGCCACGAGCCGACCAGGCCGATGAGGAGCATCGACAGGCCGATCGGCACACGCAGGAATATCAGTACCAGCAAGATCGGGAAGGACCAGGCGGCGAGGTAGAGCGGATCCATATCAGTGCCCCCCCTCGGCCGTGGTGAAGCCAGCCTGCGGCGCAACCAGTTGCAGAGATTCGAGCAGGCGCCAGGCATAGGCCATGCAGCCGAAGACCGCAGGCACCAGTGAAGCGGCATACCCCCACCACACCGGCATCTGCAGGATGAAACTGACCTCGCCATTGGCATGGTATTCGAATGTCATCACACCCATGCGCCACACCAGCAGCAGCCATACAAACAGCATCAGCGCATCGGTCAGCCCAATCAGAATGCGTTGCAGGGCTGCCGGATAGCTGTGCCAGAACATGGCCACATCGGCATGACTGCGCTTGAGATGGCACCAAGGCAAGAAACTGAACACGGCGAGCGCCGTACCGGCTTCTACCAGTTCGAAGTCACCCGGCACCGGGCCCAAACCGGCAAAGCTGAGCGAGCGGCCTGCGATGCTGACAACACTCATGACGGCAACCAATGTCAGCACAAGGCCGCCGAACCAGGCCAGATAGCGGCTGGTGTTATAGATGAAATGGCTCATAGGATGATGTAGAGTCGGTGTGACGGCATTGCGCCGCCACACCGGTAAAAGCGCGGGAAAAAATTACTTCTTCTTGGAGTGCTTTTCGATCAAGGCCTCAGCTTCGGCGGCAAGCTTCGGACCGTCGATGCCCTTGGCGCCCACTTCCTTGTACCAGATGCCGCGCACACTCGCAGCCGTGCGGCGCCAGGTCTGGGTTTCCACGGCATCGAGCATATGGATCTTGTTGCCCGCCTTCTGTGCGAGAGACATGCCCACCTTGTCGCCGTCGTCCATGGCCTTGCCGAACAGGGCCGCTGTCTCGATGCCGCTGTTGGCATCGATCACTTTCTTCAGATCGGCCGGCAGCTTGTCATAAGCGCCCTTGTTCATCGCCACCACGAAGGTCTGGGTGTACAGTCCCTGCTCGCCGGCGAAGCCGGTATGGTTCTTGACGATCTGCTGCACTTTCAGCGCCGGCACGACTTCCCAGGGGATGGTCGTGGCGCTGATGACGCCCTTCGACAGCGCCTCGCTGACGGCCGGCACCGGCATCCCCACCGGCGTGGCGCCGAGCTGCTCGAGCATGATGTTGGTGATGCGCGAGCCACCACGCACTTTCACCCCTTTCAGATCCTCCAGCTTGGTGACCGGATCCTTGCTGTGGATCAGGCCGGGGCCGTGCACATGCACCGCGATGACCTTGACGTCCTTGAACTCGTCCATGGCGTTCTTCTCGACATACTCATGGAAGGCGCGCGAAGCCGGCTCCGCCATCCCGCTGCTGAAGGGCAGCTCGAACACCTCGGATTTCGGGAAGCGGCCCGGCGTGTAGCCGAGCACGGTCCACACGATGTCGGCAACGCCGTCCTTGGCCTGGTCATACAGTTCCGGCGGCTTACCGCCGAGCTGCATGCTCGGGAAGTGCTGGACCTTGATGCGTCCGCCGCTCTCCTTCTCCACCTTCTGTGCCCAGGGCATGATGGCCTTGGAGGGAATCGTCGCCTGCGGCGGCAGGAACTGATGAAAGCGCAGGGTGACGTCCGCGGCGGACGCCGAGTGCCAGGCGATGATTCCGATCGCGGCAACCATCATATTTTTGATGAACCTCATGTTAAGTCTCCTTTCTTGTATAGGCATATTTTGCCGGCATCAAAGCGAATATTGATCATTTCTTGTTGTGCTTGGCAATAAGCGCTTCGGCTTCGGCCGCGAGCTTCGGCCCGTCAATCCCCTTGGAGGCCACTTCCTTGAACCAGACACCACGCACACCGGAGGCGGTACGCCGCCAGGTCTGGGTCTCGACGGCATCGAGCATGATGATCTTGTTGCCGGCCTTCTGCGCCAGTGATAGGCCAACCTTGTCGCCCTCATCCATGGCACGGCCGAACAGGGCCGCCGTCTCGATGCCGCTGTTGGCATCGATCACTTTCTTCAGATCGGCCGGCAGCTTGTCGTAACTGGCCTTGTTCATGGCCACTGCAAAGGTCTGCGTATACAAGCCAACGTCGCCGGCGAAGCCGGTGTGGTTCTTGACGATCTGCTGAACCTTCAGCGCGGGCACGATTTCCCAGGGTATCGTCGTTGCACTGATGACACCCTTGGACAGCGCTTCACCCACGGCCGGAACCGGCATGCCAACCGGTGTGGCGCCAAGATGATCGAGCATGATGTTGATGATGCGCGAACCACCGCGCACCTTCATGCCCTTCATGTCCTCCAGCCTGCTGATTGGATCCTTGCTGTGGAAGAGGCCGGGGCCGTGCACATGCACCGCAATGAGCTTGACGTCCTTGAACTCGTCCATCGCGTACTTCTCGACATACTCCTGGAAGGCGCGTGAGCCCGGCTCGGCGAGACCGACGCTGAACGGCAACTCAAAGGCCTCGGTCTTCGGGAAGCGGCCCGGCGTGTAGCCGAGCACGGTCCAGATGACGTCAACGACGCCATCCTTGGCCTGGTCGTACAGTTCCGGCGGCTTCCCGCCGAGCTGCATGCTTGGGAAGTGCTGGACCTTGATGCGTCCGCCGCTCTCCTTCTCCACCTTCAGCGCCCAGGGCACGATGGCTTTGGAGGGAATGGTCGCCTGGGGTGGCAGCATTTGATGAAAACGCAGGGTCACGTCCGCAGCAGATGCCGATTGCCACGCCAGGATTCCGATTGCGGCGGCCAGCATTTTGTTGATGAGCTTCATGTTTGTCTCCTTCCTTTTTGAGTGGATGAAACGGCGCTCATGCGCTTTGTAATTGTTGTTCCAGCTGATGCAGCGTGCGATAGCAAGGCAGCACCTGTGCCACGCTGGCGTTAGGCTCTCTGTTGTCGCGGATGGCGGCAAAAAACTCTCGGTCCTGCAGTTCGATGCCGTTCATCGATACATCGACTTTGGATACGTCGATCTTGTTGTCCTTGCCGTCGACCAGGTCGTCGTAACGGGCGATATAGGTGCCGCTGTCTCCAATATAGCGGAAGAAGGTGCCGAGCGGTCCATCGTTGTTGAAGGACAGCGACAGCGTGCAGATCGCGCCGGTGCTCGCCTTCAGCTGGATAGACATGTCCATGGCGATACCCAGTTCGGGATGGATCGGCCCCTGCACGGCGTTGGCCTGGATGATCTCGCTGCCGGCCTGATAGCGAAACAGGTCCACGGTATGGGCGGCGTGGTGCCACAGCAAATGATCGGTCCAGCTGCGCGGCTGCCCCAGCGCATTCATGTTGCTGCGGCGGAAGAAATACGTCTGCACGTCCATCTGCTGGATGGCGAACTCGCCTGCCTGAACTTTCCGGTGCACCCACTGGTGACTGGGATTGAATCGGCGCGTATGGCCGCACATGGCGACCAGGCCTGTCTGCTTCTGCAGCGCAACGACTTCCTCGGCATCCTGCAGCGAGTCGGCAAGCGGAATCTCCACCTGCACATGCTTGCCGGTCTTCAGGCACTGAATGGCCTGAGCGGCGTGCATCTGCGTCGGCGTGCACAGGATGACGGCGTCGACCTCCTTCAGCGCCAGGCTGTCGGCCAGATCGGCGCTGACATGGCCGATGCCGTACTTGCTGGCTATCTCCTGCGTCTTGCCCAACTCGCGGCTGACCAGCGAGACCACTTCCACGCCGTCGATCAGCTTGATGGCATCGAGGTGCTTGATGCCGAAGGCGCCGGCACCCGCGAGGGCAACCTTGATTGTCCTGCTCATGCATTCTCCAGAATCAGATGCCCGACGGCGGTATTGGATGCCGGCACATGATAGAAACGGTGTGCCAGTTTAGGCTGTGCGTCGCTCATGGCGCCGCGGGCAATCAGCCACATGACCAGTTCGATTCCCTCTGAACCCGCCTCCCGCACGTAATCGATATGCGGCATTTTCGACAACCCCTCCGGATCGGCGATCAGCCGGTCGAGGAAGGCGCTGTCGAATGCCCGGTTGATCAAGCCGGCACGCGGCCCCTGCAATTGATGGCTCATGCCGCCCGTACCCCATATCTGCACCTTGAGCGGCGCATCGAAGGATTCGACCGCCTTGCGGATGGCGCGGCCCAGATTGAAACAGCGGCGGCCCGAGGGCACCGGGTACTGCACCACGTTAACCGCGAAGGGAATCACCGGGCAGGGCCATGATGCCGGCTGGCCGAACATCAGCGACATCGGCACGGTCAAGCCGTGGTCGACATTCATCTTGTTGACGATGGTGAGATCGAAGTCGTCCTGGATGACCGACTGGGCGATATGCGCGGCAAGCTCCGGATGGCCCTGCACCACCGGCACCGGGCGCGGCCCCCAGCCCTCGTCTGCGGGCGGGAATTCTGCCGCGCAGCCGATGGCGAAGGTCGGGATCATTTCCAGGCTGAAGGCCGTGGCGTGGTCGTTGAAAACGAGAAAAATGACATCGGGCGTGTTGTCGCGCATCCAGGCCTTGGAAAACTCATAACCGGCGAACACCTTTTGCCAGTACGGCTCACCGGTCTTGCCCAAGTCAAGTGCGGCGCCGATGGCCGGCACATGGGAGGTATAGACGCTGGCAGTAATCCTGGCCATCTCAGCCTCCGAAGAGCCGCCTCGAGGAGGCTGAAGCCCCCTCGGGGGGAAGCGAACAAATGTGAGCGTGGGGGCTGTTCACTTCTTCTCCCCGATAAAGCGATTGCCCTCTATCGACCGCCCGCCCGCAATCATCATGTCGCGGTATTCCTCCTCGCTCATGCCGGTCATGCTGCCGGCCATCTGCTGGAAGCTCTTGCCATCTGTGGCGCCGATCTTCGCCAGGAAATAGATGTTGCCGCCCGCTGCGATGCAGCGATTGAGGTCGCGCGACAGAACGGCCTGCTTCTGCTCTTCGGTCATCGGCCATTCGTCGAGATAGGCGCGCTCGTCGGCCTTGAAGCGGACGCGGTTCTCCGCCTTCATGAGCGACATGCAGAATTGGTTAAGGTGGTAGCCCTTGCGCGACTGATCGGCATCGAAAATCGTCGTGCCGGGTATGTCCTTGTAGGGCTTGTCGAGTGCCATATCAACCTTGTTCCCGTATGCGCCGCCGGCTTGCCGGCGGCGTTTGGACGATTTCAGGAAATGCTAATGAATGAATCATCATTCAGTATGATGCATGCCCAAGCGGTCAGCGTCAAGCGATTGAATGCCGCCCTGGCGCTATTAGAGCCCCTCGTCCAAGCTTTCGACAAGCTTGTTCAAGCGATAGCTGCTATGCCGAAACCCAATACCTACCGGGTAGCCTGGCTGGTCCCTGCCCTGATCAATCTGATCAATTCGCCGCGCCGCAGCTTTCCCGTCTCGGTGCGCGGAAAGTCCGACACCAATTGGATGGACCGGGGCTTGAGATAGGCCGGGTACTCCGTCAATGCCGCCTCGATGGCGCAACGCACCTCAATATGTTGTTCCGCGCCCGGGATGGCAAAAAGATGCAAGGCTGTCACATCTTCCTGCTCTCCCCCCTGCGGAACGATGCAGACTTCGCGAACGTGTCCTTGCAGCCGCTGTCCTATGTCGTGTTCCAGGGCCAGGGTATCCACCCATCGCCCGAATACCTTGACGAGTTGATCCGATCGGCCGGCAAACTTCCAGGTCGGCGGCTGGCCACCACCCGCACTTCGGAACAAGTCGCCCGGCGAAAAACCGTTCGGGCCGAAGCGCGCACTATCATGGGTAATGACGCGAGAATACCCAAGGGCCACGCCAGGATGCGAGAACCACAAGCGGCAGGCGCCATCGCGGCTTCCCTCATCGCTCTCGGTGCGCACGATCGTCAGCGGCGTCGGTTTCAGTCCCGGCAAGTCAGTTGTGCAATACAGCATAAGCGAAAGGGTTTCAGTCGTACCGTAGCCGTTGAACAACTGGATTCCAGTGGCGCGCCGCCATCCCTCCGCCACATCGGGCGGGCAGGCCTCGCCGGCGGACACCGCGCAACGCACCGCGGGGAAGGCCACGCCGGCCTCAAGCAACCTCCGGTACAAGGTCGGGACGCTGAAAAAAAGGGTGGGGCGATGCTTCTCAATATTCTGCGCGACACGCTGCGGATTCGGCCATTCTTCATCGAGCACGACACATGCGCCCAACCTCAACCCGGCAAACAAGGCATTCCCCAGCGGGTAGGCGAAGAACATTTTGGAAGTTGAGTAAAAGATGTCCTCGGCGGTTGCGCCGAGCACCTCGCGGGCGAAAGCATGCGCATGGGCCACCACGCGATGGGGGTGGATGATGCCCTTCGGATTGCCCGTGGTCCCCGAGGAATACAGCCAGAAAGCCGGTGACTCGGCCTCGGCCTGCTGCGCCGCAACAGTTGTGGCGGGCATCTTCAGACGCAGCAGCCAGGCCAGTCGCCCCTGTGCGCGCGAGTCCGCCAGCGCAACAGCGGTCGCATCCTCCAGCAGCAGGGACTTTGCACCCGAATCGGTAATCAAGTCTTTTAGAAGAGCGGCTTCGGTACGCGGACTGACGGCTATCGGCACCCCGCCCATCCATATCAGGCCAAGGAAGGCGACAACCCAGTCGATCCCGTCGTTCAGACCGATGACACAGCGCTCCCCTGGGCCTATTCCCTGACGCTTCCACTCTGCCGCCGCACGCTCGACCCGCCGCTTCAACTCCGCATAGGTCACCTTGCCCGCAGCATCGATCAGGGCGGTCGCATCCGGCGCACCGCCCAGCAGCAGCAAAGCGGCGTTCATGCGAGCGGATTCCCGGCTCGGACACATCCCATGTCTCCTCCTTATCGTTCTTATGTATTCCTGAAGGCGCCCATTACACGCATCGCCTCGGCTCGGCGCAAGCCGGCTTGCCTGATATGCATTATTTGCTTTTATAATAAAGCTCAATGAAGGATTTCGATTTAAACCTGCTGCGCGTGCTCATCGTGCTCTACGACGCGGGCAGCGTCGGGCGCGCGGCGCAGTCCCTGGGCCTGAGCCAGCCGGCCATGAGCGGCGCTTGGCCCGTCTGCGCAAATCGTTCGGGAACCGCTCTTTGTGCGCACTGCCCGCGGCATGTCGCCCACCGCGCGCACGCACGGACTCGTCACCAGCGCGCGCGAGATACTCGCCCGCGTGGCCGATGACGTATTGTGTGAAGCCGTGTTTGATCCTGCGACAACGTCGGCCACCTTTACCCTGGCCATGTCGGATGTGGGCGAGATGGTTTTCCTGCCTAAATTGCTCACCAGCCTCCAGCGACTGGCGCCGAATGCCTCGGTCCGCTCGGTATCGCTGACGCCGAACCGACTGGAACAATCGCTCGAAAGCGGGGAAACCGATCTGGCGATCGGCTATTTCCCCGACCTGAAATCAAGCGCCTTCTTCCAGCAGCGGCTGTTTACCCACCGTTTCGTCTGCCTGCTGCGGGCCGATCATCCCATCCGCGGACGAAAACTCACCCGCGAACAGTTCCTGTCGCTCGGCCATGCCGTCATACGCGCCGAGGGGCGCAGCCAGGAAATCCTCGAGAACTTTCTGGAAAGAAAAAAGTTCACCCGGCGCATCGCCCTGCTGACGCCCCATTTCATGAGCATCCCGAGCATCATCAGCAGGACGGACCTCGTCGTCACCCTGCCCCACGCCATCGGCCTCTTCTTCAAGCAGGCCGGGGCCAACATCAAGGTGGTCGAACCGCCGCTTCCCATCCCGCGCATCGAACTGCGCCAGCACTGGCACCGCAACGCCCACCACGACCCGAAGAACAAGTGGCTTCGCGGCCTGGTCGCCAGCCTGTTCATCGATGCCAACAACGAGTGGCCCTATCCCTTCGAATAGGTTTCCTCCGGCCAGTACAGGCGCATCGGATTGTCGACCAGCAGCCTGCGCTGCAGTTCGGGCGTCGTGGCAATGCCCGGCAGGAAATCCACCAGCTTGCCGTCGTCGGGCATGTGGTCCTTCATGTTGGGATGCGGCCAGTCGGTGCCCCACAGCACGCGGTCGGGAAAGGTCTCGACGAGGCGCTTCGCGAAGGGCACGACATCCCCGTATGTCGGCGGCCCGGATTTGGAGAGTCGCTCGGGACAGCTGACCTTCGACCAGACATTCGCGTGCTCGCGCATCAGCTTCACGAACAGGTCGAATTCAGGGCCGTCGGCAGGCTTGGTCACGTCGGGACGGCCCATGTGGTCGACCACCACAGTCGTGGGCAGCGTCGTGAAGAAATCCCACAGTTCGGGCAGGTCCTGTGCCTCGAAGTACACCACCACATGCCAGCCGAGCGGCGCGATGCGGGCGGCGATCTCGGCCAGCACCTCGCGCGGCGTGAAGTCCACCAGGCGCCTGACGAAATTGAAGCGCGTGCCGCGCACGCCTGCCGCATGCATCGCCTTCAGTTCCGCATCCGTCACGTCTCGGCCGACCGAAGCCACGCCGCGCGCCCTGCCCTGCGAATGCATCAGCGCATCGACCAGCGCACGGTTGTCGGTGCCGTGGCAAGTGGCCTGCACGACGACGTTGCGCGAGAAGCCGAGGAAATCGCGCAGGGCGAACAGCTGCTCCTTCGATGCATCGCAGGGCGTGTACTTGCGCTCCGGGGCGAAGGGGAACTGCGCCACCGGCCCGAAGACATGGCAGTGCGCGTCCACCGCGCCTGCCGGCACCTTGAAGGTCGGCTTGGATGGGTTCGGGTGGAAAGGCAGCCAGTCAGGGTCCATCATGGTTGTTCGCTCAGCGTTTGTCGTTGCGGGTGGCCAGTATGCGGTCGGCGTCGAGCCGCCAATCCTTGCGCGGCAGGTTGCGCTCGCCCAGCATTCCCCGTTCGGCAAGGTCGGCCACCCAGGCCTGGCGCGCGGCGGTGCCGCTGGCCGACCAGGGCTCAAGTCCCGCCTCGCGCACGGTCTGTGCCACCTCGCACATTTCCTCGGCGCGACGGCGGCCGTGCTGGATGACGCGCTGGAAGAAGTACGCACCCTGCTTCTCCCAGTCGATGCCGGGGAAGGTTTCGGCGAGCGAAGCCAGCACCTCTTTTTCGACGCCATAGGCGCGTGCCGCGGTAAAACTTTCGATGACCATCGCTTCCAGCCCCTTGATCATCACGCTGCGGCACATCTTGGTGGCGGAAACGACACCGAGCTTCGCCGAAGCAACCCGGCCCTCGAAGCCGAAGGCGCTGAGCAGCGGCATCAGTGGCGCAGCCTCTGGGCCGCCCAGCAGCAGCGGCACGCGGATGCGATAGGGCGGCACCGAGGTCATCACCGCACCCTCGACGAAACGTGCCCCAACCGCTGCGATGCACCCCGCAGCCTTGATCTTGGCCCCCGGCGACGCGGAGTTGATGTCGAGGAACCAGGCGCCCGGCCTCAGCGCCGGCGCGCAGGCCTCGGCCACCGGCACGGCCTGGCTGGCGGTTACGGCGGAAATCACCAGGTCGGCACGGGAGGCCAGGTCGGCATGCGATGCTGTCAGCTTCACGCCATGTTTCGCTGCATGTTCCAGCAAGGGCGCCTCATCCGGCCCGCCGAGCTTGATGTCGCAGGCCAGGACATCCGCCACGCCCCGCGCGCGCAGGTCCTCGGCAAGAATGCGCCCCACCTCACCGTAGCCGACGAGGCCGATGGTCCATTGCAGCGGGTCGACGGGGAGAGTCATTGAGATATGCTTCGATGCCTCGTGAAAATCCCCCCACCCCCCCTTTTCCAAAGGGGGGTATTGGCGCTTCTCTCCCCCCTTTGCAAAAGGGGGGCCAGGGGGGATTTCAACGGCCGCAACATAATCACTGCCACGCACTTATCAATCGACATACTTCAACCCGGCCTTTTCCAGCGACTCGCGCATCTTGTACATGTCCAGACCGAGCTCACCGGCGGCAAGCTTCTCGCGCTTGGCGCCCTCGTTGGCCTCGCGCGCGGCGGCCGCCTCCAGGGTCTCCGCCGCCCTGGCGCGCGGCACGCAAACCACACCGTCGTCGTCGGCAACGATCACGTCGCCCGGGGTCACCAGCATGCCGGCGCACACTACCGGGATATTCACCGAACCGAGCGTCGCCTTGATCGTGCCCTTGCTGCTGATGCACTTGCTCCAGACGGGAAATTGCATCTCGGTCAGCGTCTTCACGTCGCGCACGCCGGCGTCGATGACCAGCGCCCGTGCGCCGCGTGCCTGGAAACTGGTGGCCAGGAGGTCGCCGAAATAGCCGTCGGTGCATTCGGCGCTGAGGGCGGCGACGACGATATCGCCGGGCTGGATCTGCTCGGCGACGACATGCATCATCCAGTTGTCGCCGGGATGCAGCAGCACCGTCACTGCCGTGCCGGACACCTGCGCGCCGGCGTAGATCGGCCGCATATAGGGTTTCAGCAGGCCGACCCGGCCCATGGCCTCGTGCACGGTGGCCGAGCCGTAGTTGGCCAATGCATCGGCCGTGGCGCGCTCGGCGCGGGCAATGTTGCGATAGACGACCCCGAGTTCGTACATGTCATTTTCCTTTCTGCTTGAGCGCCGCATCCAGCCGCGGGTAGACACGGCGGGCGTTGCCCTCATAGACCTTGTGGCGGTCCTCGGCCGAGAGGTTCAGCGTCGCCTCGATGTAGCGCTTGGTATCGTCATAGTTGTGGCCGGTCTCGGGATCGATGCCCTTCACGGCGCCGATCATCTCCGAGGCGAAGAGGATGTTGTCCACCGGGATCACCTTGGTCAGCAGGTCTATGCCCGGCTGGTGGTAGACGCAAGTGTCGAAGTAGACGTTGTTGAGCAGATGTTCCTTCAGCAGCGGCTTCTTCATCTCCTGCGCCAGGCCGCGGTAACGGCCCCAGTGGTAGGGCGCGGCGCCGCCGCCGTGCGGGATGATGAACTTCAGCGTCGGGAAGTCCTTGAACAGGTCGCCCTGGATCAGCTGCATCAAGGCCGTGGTGTCGGCGTTGATGTAATGCGCGCCGGTGGTGTGGAAGCAGGCATTGCAGCTCGTGCTGACATGGATCATGGCCGGGATGCCGTACTCGACCATCTTCTCGTAAATCGGGTACCAGTGGCGGTCGGTCAGTGGCGGCGAGGTCCAGTGGCCGCCGGAAGGGTCGGGGTTGAGGTTGATGCCGACGAAGCCGTACTCCCTGACGCATTTCTCCAGTTCCGGGATGCAGGTCTTCGGATCGACGCCCGGTGACTGCGGCAACATCGCCGCGCCGATGAAACTGTCTGGGAAAAGCTGCGAGACGCGAAAGCACAACTCATTGCAGATCGCCGCCCAGGTGGAACTGACCTGGAAATCGCCGATGTGGTGGGCCATGAAGCTGGCACGCGGCGAGAAAATGGTGAGATCGGAGCCGCGCTCCTGCATCTTCTTCAACTGGTTGGCCTCGATGGACTCGCGCAGCGCGTCGTCGCTGATCGACAACTCGGACACCTTCGGCATCAGCGCCTGGTCCTTGATGCCCGCAATCTGGCGGTTGCGCCACTCCTCCAGCGCCTTGGGCGCCGTCGTGTAATGGCCGTGGCAGTCTATGATCATGTCGCTTTCCTATACGCAAATATTGAGCAGGGCCTGGCGTTTCTCTTCGCGCACCACTTTGAGTGCCCGGTCCATGGCCGCCGGCAGTTCCGCCGCATCTTCGACGCGCTCGCCGTAGCCGCCCGCCGCCTCGCAGATCTTTTCGAAATCGAGCTGCGGCCCCAGTTCGCACAATGGCACTTTATCAGCCCGGCTGGCCCAGCCGTCCGGTGCGTACTCGAAAGCAGCAAGGCGCGACTTGCCCCAGGCGCCGTTGTTGTAGACGACGAACAGCACCGGCAAATTCTGCGCCCGCGACATGAAATGCGTGGCGGAAGGCACGCCGAAGACATGGCAGCCGTCGCCCAGCATGCAGACGACCGTTGCATCCGGCCGCGCCAGCTTGGCACCGAGGGCCGCACCCGGCGCCCAGCCGAGGCCGGCGGCATGGGAATGATTGAAGTAGGTGCCCGGCTGGGTGAAGCAGCCCTGGGTGGTGTCGAACTCGTATTCTGTGACGACGATGTCGCTCGGCGACAGCCGGTCTGCCAGACAGCGCGTGATGGACTGGGTGGTAACGGGAGTGCTTGCGCGCGATGCCTCGCCGGCCTCGCGCCAGGCGGCGCGCAGTTGCCGGTGCTCGCGCGCGATGCGCTGCCGTCTGGCCTCGATCGCCGCCTCGTCCAGCCCTGCCCCCTCGGCCGCCGCCGTCAGCGCGCGCAGCGTGCGGCACGGGCTGCCCTGCAGGCCGATGTCGGTCGGAAAACCACGCAGCGGATAGCGTTCGTACAGCGGGTCTTCGTCGATCTGGATGATGGTGGCGTGTGCGGGCGGCGCGACATTGCGCGGAAACCAGGGCGCATCGGACTCCAGCACGACCACCACGTCCGCTTCCTTGATCAGGACCGACGCATCGAAGCCCAGGTGCAGGGGATGGTCCTGTGGGAAATTCAGGTGCGTGTGCCAATGCTCGATGACGGGGATCGCCAGCCGCTCGGCGAACTGCACCAGTTCCGCCACCGCCTCCGGATCGCGCCCCAGCGCCGTCGTGATGATCAGCGGCGACCTGGCTTTCTTCAACGCAACCAGCGCCAGGGCGATCGACTCATCGTCGGGTTGCGTTGGCCGGCTGGGCTGCAGCCGGGCCTGCGGCGAAAACGCAAAGCCGTCGATCCTGGCGCCCAGCACTTCCAGCGGCAGAGTCATATACACCGGGGCCGCCGGTGCCGACTGCGCCAGTGCCATGCCGCGATCGAATGCGGTTTCGAGCAGTTCCGGCAGGCGCAACTCGTAATCCCACTTCACGTATTCGCGCAACATGCCGGCCTGGTCGCGGGCTTCCTGCGCCCAATGCACGCCGTGGCTGCGCGAGCTCGAGTGGCCGTGCTCCGTATACGAAGCACGGCCGGCCGCCAGGAACAGCGGCGTGCGCGAGCGCGAGGCATTGATCACCCCGCTGGCGGCATTGGCGGTGCCCACGGTGGTATGCACCATGGCGAATTGCGGCCTGCCGGACACCATCGCATAGCCATGCGCCATCGAAACGGTGGTGATTTCGTGGATGACGGTGACCGGCACCGGTGCGAGCTTGCCATGCGCCTGACGCTTGGCGAAGGCCTCGACAATCGGCGGGAAATCCGTGCCGGTGCCACCGGCGAAGAAGTATTCGACGCCGCGCGCCGCCATCAGCTCGAGTAGCGCATCGGCAGTGGTTTCGATTTTCATCGCGTTTTTCTCCATATCAGACAGCAGCCGGCTCCATGCCCTGGCGCTGCATGGCCTCAACGGCAGCAGGCGAGCGCATGAAATCGATCAGAGCGCGCACGGCATCTGCTTGTTTCGAGACAGCGCACAGGCCGGCAGAGAAGACAGAGACGATCTCGCAGCCAGGCGGCATCTGTCCGAGCACCTCGATCCCCGACATGTGCATCATTTCGCTGTATTGCTGGAAACCGATCTCGACTTCGCCATCGGCCACCAACTGGCCTACCGGCACGCCGGGCGGTGCCTGCACAATGCGGGGGCGGACGGTATCGGCAATGCCCCAGCGCTCGAACAACTGCAACAAAGCGGTGCCGCTCGGCCCGGTGGAATGGCCAATCGTGCGTGCAGACAGCACGGCGCGCCGCAGCGCAGCTTCCGTGTCGATGTCCGGCTTCGGCGCGCCGGCACGCACGGCAATCGCCACGGCCGAGCGCACCAGGTCGCTCCTGCTGCCCGCAACCACATGTCTGGAAGCAATCAGCTTGTCGATCGCCTCGGCGGCAAGTACCACCACGTCGAACGGCTCGCCGGCCTGCACCCGTTTGGCCGCATCCACGCCACCCACCGACTCGAACGCAGCCTTGACGCCGCTGCGCTGGCAATACGCGTCAGCCAGTTCGGCCAGCACCTGGCGCGTCGCCATCGACGAGATACCGGCGATGTGGGTGGTCGTTAGGGGTTTCGGAGCTTGCATTGGACCCGCCTAGAATGGATGAACCTATTCTGGCGACTGCGCGGCCGGACAGCCAGCCATGCGACGAACTACTAGCTATCGCGTTTTGTTATGGGCCGCCGGACCATCGCCGACCGCCGCCACGATAAGCTCACGCAGCATGCGGAAGACGCGCCGCGAGAGCGGCGTCGCCGGCTTGTGGGCGGACACCGCCAGGCACAGCGTGCTGGTGATGCGCGGCTCGACCAGCGTGCGCAGTCGAAAGGCCTTCGGCTCACCCGAGGCGGCCACCGCGGAGGGCGTCAGGATGGCATGGCCGTGGCCGGCACGCACCAGGTCGAGGATGGACTGCACGCTGGAGATTTCGAGATCGACATTCAGCTTGTGTCCGGTCAGCGCGGCCTGGGTTTCAATCAGTTTGCGCAGGGCATGGGTGCGCTCCGGCAAAATGAGCGGGAAGCGCGTCAGCTCGGACAGCTTCGCCGTCCCGCCGAGGCTGACTTTCCTGCCGCTGCCGCCCTTGGCCGGGCTGACCAGGCCGAGCGGCTCGTCCAGGATCGGCGTGATCTCCAGGGCGGCTTGCGACTCCGGGTTGTGCAGCACGCCGAGATCGACCCGTCCGGTTGAAATCCATTCTGAAAGATGCGTGGACAAGCCCTCGACGATGGCCATGCGCGCGCTGGGCAGCGCACGACGAAAACCCTCCACCAGCGGCAGCGTCAGCAGCCGTCCCATGCTCGGCGGCAGGCCGACGACGATGCGGCCGGCCGGCTCGTCGCGCGAGGATTCGATGTCCTCGCGCACGCGCGACACCAGCTGCAGGATGCCGATGCTGTGGTCGAACAGGCGCTTGCCGGCCTCGGTCAGCACCACGCCCCTGCCGGTGCGCTGCAGCAGCGTGGCGTGCAAATCCATTTCCAGCAGCCGCACCTGGCGCGACAGCGCCGGCTGCGCGATGTTGAGGATCAGCGCCGCCTTGCTGAAGCTGCCCATTTCTGCGACGCGCACGAAGTATTCAAGCTGCTTGAGGTTCACCCGGATCCATCCTCGGAATGGTTGTGTCTATGTTACCTCTTCCCCGGAACGGGCGGCCCAGACGGCCAGAGGTCGCCTGAGGTTCGCGGAATCGGCGAAGGGAGAGCCTGCGAGCAGCAGGCCGTCGAATAGCCCTCCCCTGGCGAGTCGCGGCAAATCGAAACCAAAATGGCGGCGTACTGACGAGGTAGCCGCCTGCAACACCGCTTCCAGATTCAGACCGACTTCGAGGTAGCGCTCGATTTCCTCGAAGACGGCATGGCCGTGCCGCACGCCCATGCTGCCGGCATCGGTGCCCAGCAGCAGGGTGACGCCCATCTCTTGCGCCAGTTGCAAATGCCGCGCATGGTCGTCGAGGATGCGCCGCAGGTTGCCGACCGTCTGCGGCGACCAGCCGACCGCCTCGGGATGCGCCCACTGGAAATGCACCGGACAAAAGGTCGGCGTCCACGCCACCTGGTTGTCGCGCATGAGGGCGAGCGTTTCGCGATCCATGAAGAAGCCGTGCTCGATCGAGCCGATGCCGGCGCGGGCGGCGATGGCGAGACCTTTTTCGCCGCTGCAATGGGCGAGCACTCGCCTGCCGCAAGCTTTTGCCGTCTCCACGACCAGGCGCGCCTCCTCCAGGGTGAATTGCGGCTCGTCGGTCACGGCGCCTGCGTCGAAGTCGATGATGCCGGTCAGGAGCAGCTTGATCTCGTCGTTGTCCTGCGCCAGCTTCGTCACCGATTCGCGGATGCTGTCGGCGTCGGAAACATCCATCGCCATGAAGGTGCCGTAGCGCTTGGCGCGCTTGACGCCGAGTCCGCTCGAGCGCACGCGCGAGAAGCCGTTGCGCGGATCGGCAGCCTCCTCGCGGATGCGGTTGTTGATGCCATGGCGGTCGCCGGCATCGCGCACCAGGGTGATGCCGCAGGCCAGGCTCTGCCGCGCGCTGGCGCGGGCAGCCTCGGTCAGTTGTTCCAGAGGCTGCTTCAGGTGCTCCGACCTGAGCTTGCTGTCGGTCGGTGCGCCGTCGAGAAAGAGGTGCACGTGCGCATCGACCAGGCCGGGCATGAGGAAGCCCCCGCGTTCCACGGCAACCCGGCGGCGCGCCAGATCGGCGCCCAGGTCGCCGGCGGCGATGTCTTCGATGCGGCCATCGCGGATCAGGAAGGTCGCCGGCGCGTCGTGCCGGCGCTCGCCGTCGAACCAGCTGTCCACCACCACGGCAAATGCTTGCGGCTCCGTGCTCATCGGCTCACGCCCTGTAGAACTTGCGCACCGCGCGCAGGGCGTTGCTGCCGGTCTGCTCGAGGAAATTACGGTAGGCGCCGAACACGTAGTCCTCCTCCGACAGGGCTTGATAGCCGCGCCAGGGCGTACCCAGCACGGTATCGAAGCCATGGGGCACGGTCAGGGTCAGGAAGGCGTTCTCCAGCCCGTGCTTGAGGTCGGAGCCGTCGGCCGCCTTTGGCCGGCAGTTGCTGGCCGATGTTGGACAGGCCGCCCATCATGTGGATGCCCGCCAGTTCCGGGTCGGCGCCGATAAGCCTGATGGCATGGACAGTGGCGCGGTTGAGCGACTCGGTGTCGGCGATGATGGCGGAAACGGACATGTCGATGAAAATGTCGTCCATTGGCATGCCGTAGTCGCGCTTCAGGCGCAGCGCCGCCCGCTTCGCCGTCTCGTAGATCTCGTCGGCGGTCTTGTTGCCCCTGGCCACGCCGTCCTCGACCCGTTCCGAGGCCATGACGATGACCTTGAACTTGAACGGACCATACAGTTCCATGAGGTCCCAGCGATGCTCGGTGATCGAGTTGACGATGGGCAGCTGCCCGCCGGCACGGGCCGGGTCGTAGGCGGACAGGCAGATTTCCTGCACCTTGCGGCTCGGGAAATCGAAGGACAGGGGGATGGACACCACCTCCTGGATGGCGCGGATGACGCGCGCCATGAAGTCGGGGTCGGTCAGGGCGCGCGCGCCGATATTCACGTTCAGGTAGGCGGCACCGGCTTCCGCCTGCTTGACGGCCAGGGCCTGGATGCCCGCAATGTCCTCGTTGTCGAACAGCGCCTTGGTGCTCTTGAAGCCGGGATTGATGCGCTCGCCGATGATGCGCAGGGCGAAGTCGTTTGCTTGTGTCACGCGGGTCTCCTCAGATTTTCTGGCGGCCGAAGCCGATGTGTTTCAAAAAGGTCTTCTGGAAATCAGGGTAGGTGGACAGCTCGATGTAGCGGCAGCCTTCGGCCAGTTCGCGGACACGCGCGCGGGCGACCTTCGAGGCCAGCATCATCTGCACGCCGGCGCCGGCGGCATTGCCGACCTGCGCGAAGCGCTCCGGCGGCAGGTCCGGGAAGAGGCCGATCTCGATGCCGCTGCGCACGTCGATATAGGCGCCGAAGGCCCCCGCGATGACAAAGCGTCCGATGTCGCTTGCCTGCAGTCCCGCTTCGCGCAGCAGGAGTTCCGTGCCGCTGCGGATCGCCGCCTTGGCGAGCTGCACGGCGCGCACGTCGTCCTGGCTGAACACCACGCCCGGCGCCAGCACGGCAGCGCGCTTGTTGTTCGATTCCTCGACGACGGGATGATCGGCGGCCATCCTGCCCCGCGCGTCCACGACATGCGCCCGGTGCAGGACGGCCAGGGCGTCCAGCACGCCCGAGCCGCACAGCCCGACGGGCAGCCTGCCGCCGATGGTGCCGACGACGATGCGCCCGTCTTCAAGCCCGACGCGCTCGATGGCGCCTTCGGCGGCACGCATGCCGCAGGCGATGTGCCCGCCCTCGAGCGCCGGGCCGGACGGGCAGGAGGCCGTCAGGCGCGCTCCGCCGTGCATCAGGGAAATCTCGGTGTTGGTGCCGATATCCATCACCAGGCTGGTGGGCACGGCGCCCCAATGGTTTTCGGTGGCGAGCAGGGTGGTCACATGGTCACCGCCGACAAAGCCGCCAACGTTCGGCGCCGCGTGTACCCAGGCGCCGGGGCTCACGGCCAGCCCCAGCTCGCGCGCCTTCGATTCCAGGGTATCGCGCACCGCGGCAACGAACGGCGCGCGGCCGAGCTGGGACACCGGCAGGCCGAGCAGCAGGTGATGCATGGCCGTATTGCCGCAGATCGCCACGTCGACGATCTGCCCGCTGTGCGCACCGACGGCCTGGCACAAATCGTGGGCCAGGGCATTGAGCGCGGCGACAGAAGCGGCGCGTAGTTCTTCCGCGCCCCCCGGCACACGGATGGCATGGTTGATGCGGCTGATCAGGTCGGCGCCCCAGGCCACCTGCGGATTCTCGATGCCAAGGCTGGCGAGGCGCACGCCGCTCTCCAGGTCCACCAGGAAACCGGCCACATTGGTCGTGCCGAGGTCGACGGCCAGTCCCAGCAGGCGGCTGCCGGACGGCACGACGTCGATCAGTTCGCTGCCGTGCAGGCAGGCACGCACGGACCATCGCCCGTCGCGCAAGGCCTGCGACAGGCTGCGGGCGGCATGGAGGTCAAGGGCTTCAATGGCGTTCGGCAGTGCGCGCGCAATCCGGTCGGCATCCGACAGGTTGTCGGAGAGCGTCGCCTCCGGCACGGCGACATCCAGCCCGACGACGGCCGGATCGAGCGGCAATGCGTGCTCGGCGTTATCCGAGCCTACGCCCACCTCGGCGCGGACCACGGGCGCCAGGGAACGCGGCGCCACCTCGACGGTGCAATTCGAGCGGGCGTGCGTGCGACAGGCGCGCACCCATTTCTTCCCTTTTCCGGACTTGCCGGCACCATTCTCTTCCCCGTCGGCGTTCGTCTCGGCATGGCTGCCATCCAGCGCGACCGCGCCCTCGACAATGCGCACGACGCAGGTGCCGCAGGCGCCGCGGCCGCCGCAGGCGCCGACGATGCGCACGCCGCCACGACGCGCGCTCTGGTAGATCGTCTCCTCGCCGTCGCTGGGGATCTCGCGCTCGAGTTCGGGAAATGACAGGCTGTGGGGCTTTCGGCTCGACATGGTCAGACAGCCTGCAGCGCTTCGGCCCGGCCGATCAGGCCGCATTTGGCGCGCGAGGGGCAGTCGTCGCAGCGCGACCAGTCCGTCTTCGGCAGATCGATGCCGACGCCGAACACCATAGACACCGACTTGAGCGGCTGCATCAGGTGCCCGCGCCCCAGCCGGATGCCGATCCCGTCGGCCTGCGCCAGTCGCAGTACGGCAGACTGGGCTTCCAGTTCCAGCCCCGGGTCTCCGGCACGCAGTTCGCCGCCGAAAGTCAGTCCCTGGCGCACGGCGACGGCCAGCATGCGGTCCTGGACCCGCCGCGAGACCTCGAACAACAGTTCATTGCCCAGCCCTTCGAGCGCCAGCGCCAGCGAAGGCCGCTTCTCGTCGAACAGCGACCGTACGCGCGCCTCGATCAGCGGGCCGACCGTGCACACCGCGCAGCCGAGGGCGGTCAGCTGACCGCTCTCCGGCAGCAGCCGGGGCGCATGCAGGATCTCTCCGCCGGCACGCAGTGTCGGCGCGGCCGGTTCCTCCAGCGGAACGATGCGGTAGCTGTAGGCGGCGGCAAGCAGTTGTTCTTCCCGCGCCAGGGCGAGCGCCTCGCCGCGCAGACGCGTGCGCAGCGCGTTGGCGCGGCCGCGCACGGGAGCGACTGACACCCTGCGCAGAATGTCCGTGCTGCGCAGGCGCTTGTGCTCGCCGTCAGCCATGGTGATTTCGTTCAACCAGCGTATTTCCGCGCCGCATCGAACATGGCGCGCACGTTGGCGGTGGGCGTCTCGTCCGGAATGCCGAAGGCGCCGTCGAGGATCAGCTTGCCGCCCTTGCGCCAGACGTTGTCCACCAGATGCTTGACGGCGGCATCGACCTCGTCCGGCTTGCCGGTGGTCAGCAGCGAAGGTGAGAGGTTGCCGCGCAGCGCGACGCGGTCGCCGAGCACCTCGAAGGCCTTGACCATGTCGGTGCGCTCGAACCAGTAGATGCACTTGCCCGGCCGGGATGTCCTTGATGATCTCCAATCGTTTCGTGCAGTCGGATTCCCACATGGGCATGGGAATCAGGTCGGCCTCGATCAGGCCCATCATCATCTTGCGGAAGGGCGGCCACCAGAATTCCTCGAACTGCTTGGGGCTCATGAAGGCGTCGGGCGCCCAGTGTATGGGGATGAAGACGATCGGGTTGCCCGACAGCTTGGCGTTGGTGATCGTCATTTTGGTGAGGAACACGGCCGCCTTGTCCAGCACCAGCTTGAGCTTGTCCTTGTGGCGGTACAGGTCCTTCATCATGCCGGTGGCGCCGCGGAAGTAGTCGGCAATGAAATCGTAGGGCGACACCGCGTTGACGCCGTTGAACAGCGGGAAGCCGGCAGCATTGATCTTCTGCACCCAGTCGATGTGATGACTGAAAAAGACATTGACCTCCTCGGCCGCGGCGACGATCTTCTCGAAGGAGGCGCGCACCTCGGGCAAAGCGAAGGGGCGTATGCCGCCGACCAGGCGGAAGTAGTGCAGGCCGGGGAAGGACGGCAGCTTGTCGAAGCCTTCGAACGCGCCCGCCACGCGCGGCAGGTACTTCTGGATGTAGAAGCCCGTCGGGTCGAAGAGGAAGTCGTCGTACTCGTCTGCGCTCATGTACTCGCGGTCGAGGTACTGGAACGGCTGCATGTCGCCGACGCCATGGCCGGGCCACTGCAGTTGCTTGAAATCCAGCTTCTCAAGCGCACGCCCCATGGAGGTGCCCATCAGCATGGGAGTGAACCCCATCGGGTTCGAACTCCATCACCACGTCGTAGCTGACCTTCTTGGCCTTCTCGATGTCGTGCATCAGCTCCTTGTAGGTGATGCCACCGAAGTTGGCCGGGAAGAAGAAACTCTGGAAGCCCACCGGCATGCGGTCGGGCTGCTCAAGCCGTGCGCAGGCCAGGATGCGCTCCCAGCGCGCGTCGTAAGCCGCCTTGGCGGCGTCGCTCTGTTCGTAGGGTCCGATCATTTGACTCATAAAGCCCCCTTCCCCCCATCCCCCTTCCCGGGGAAGGGGGTGATGATCGTTCGCGGGCTGCGCCCGCTCCATGTTGCTGACTGCACCGCCCTTGGGGCGGCCCGGCGGGCGGCGCTCATGCCGCCACTCCCGTCCACTTGCGGCACAGGTTCACGGCCTCGACCGCGTTGACGCCGAAGGCGTCGGCACCGGTGTAGCTGCGCACGGTTTCGTCGATCTGTCCGCCGCCGATCATGATCTTGAACGTGTTGCGGATGCCGGCCTCATCGAAGGCGGCGATGGTTTCCTTCATGGAGTCGAAGGCCAGCGTCAGGAACCCGGATAACCCGACGACGTCCGGCTGAAAGGCATTGATCTCCTCGATGAATTTCCTGACCGGCACGTCGATGCCGATGTCCTTGACTTCGAAGCCGTTGATGTCGAGCATGAAAGTGACGATGTTCTTGCCGATGTCGTGCAGGTCGCCGTGCACCGTGCCGATCAGCACCTTGCCGAGCCTGGCCGTCTCGCCGCCCTCGCCCTGCTTGATGAGCGGTTTGGCGACGGCACCGACCAATTCGAGCATTTCGCCGGCCAGCACCAGTTCGGGCAGGAAATACTCGCCTTCCTCGAAACGCTTGCCGACGATGTCCATGGCCATGCGGCACAGTTCCAGCACGCGTAGCGGACTGGCGTCCTCCTCCAGCAGCATCTTGTTGGCCAGCGCCAGCGCCTCCTCCTCGCGCATGTCGGCCAGCCATTCCACCAGATTCTTCTCCTGCTCGTTCATTTCGGTCATTCCCGTCTCCGTGACTTCATTGCAAGTTTTTTTGCCCCGACGCGCCGCGCACGCCGGATTCGACGATGATCTCGGCCAGCACGTCCTCGTTCCTGTGGCCCATCAGATGCACGCCAGCCACCCCCTCGATGGCGGCAACCGTTCGGATGGTCTCGATGCAGGCCTGCTTCGCCTCGGCCTTCTGGTCGCCGGCGGCGGCAATGCGTTCCAGCAGCTTCTGCGGGACATGCACGCCCGGCACATGTCCGGCCATCCAGCTCAGGGCGCGTGCCGAACCCAGCGTGCCGACGCCGACGACGATGCGGGCCTGCTTGTGCAATTCGCGCCGGCGCACTTCCTTCATGAAGGATTCGAACAGGGCCACGTCGAAACAGAACTGGGTCTGGATGAAGCGCGCGCCAGCCAGGACTTTCTTCTCCAGATTGGCGATGCGGTCGCCGTAGGGCGGCACGAAGGGATTGGCCGTGGCACCGACGAAGAAGTCGGGCGGGATATCGAGCTTGCGCCCCGAGGCGTACTCGCCGCGGTCGCACATGTTGCGGGCGATGTGCAGCAGGGAAACGGCATCGAGGTCGAACACCGGCTTGGCCTGGGGGTGGTCGCCCTGGCTGACGTCGTCGCCCGTGATGCAAAGAATGTTCTTCACGCCGAGTGCCGCGGCGCCGAGCATGTCGCCCTGGATGGCGATGCGGTTCCTGTCGCGGCAGGCAATCTGGTAGACCGGCGCGTAGCCATGGGCGGCGAGAATGGCGGAAGCCGCCACGCTCGACATGTGGCAGTTGCCGCCGGCGCCATCGGTAATGTTGATGGCATCCACCAGCCCCTGGAATTTTCCAGCCCGGGCGAGCAGCGCCTGCGGGTCGGCCGAATCGGGCGGTGCCACTTCGACCGTGACGACGAAGCGGCCCGAATTGCAGGCCTGCTCGAAAGGACCGCACTCGGCAACCGCGACAGTACGGTCGCCTACCGGCGGCTGGAAGGCCGGATCGGGGCAGCCGCGGATGACCTGGAGCCAGGTCGAGCTGCCGTGCCTGCGCACGTCGATGGCCGGCAACAGGGGCGTCGGGTGGGCCAGATGATCGGGCGCGATGCGCTTGGTGCCTTCGGTGGCCTCGACCCAGACGCAGCGCATGTCGGGCTTCACCTCGCAGCGGCCGTTCTCGCGCACGCCGCCGCAGGGGCCGTTGCGCATTTCCTTGGGGCAGTTCATCGGACAGGCCATGCCGGTCGCGGAGAGCACGCACTGGCCGCATTCGTTGCAGTCGAACATGAAGCCCTTGGCCGCCCGCTCCAGCGGATGCAGCAGGGTCTCGGCGCGGCGCTCGCCGATCAGCCGCATGAGCGGCGCAAAAGCCGGGGCCAGGCGCGAGAAAAACGCATACACGCGATGCAGCCCGCGCGCATGGCGGACGGACCAGAGTCTGGCGGCGTACATGAGTGCCCCGGTCAGGCCGTCGCCGGCCCGCGGTAGGCGGTGTCGATTTCGATCCTGCCGCCGGACGGACGCGAGACGCAGGCGCAGAGCTTGCGGTTTTCCGCCTTCTGCGCCTCGCTGAGGAATACGTCGCGGTGGTCCACGGGCGCATCGCAGGAGAGGATGTCGACCGTGCACAGGCCACATTCGCCGCGCCGGCAATCGGACAACACCTCGATGCCCGCTTCCTCGAGCGCCGACAGCAACGTCTGATGCGCCGCCACCTGGAGTTCGCGGCCGAAGCGCGGCAGCACAGCGGTAAACGCCTGGTTGGCGTAATGGCCGCTGGAGGCGAAGGATTCATAGCGCAGCAGGCTCATTGGCCGGCCGGCGGCTTCCCATGTCTTGCGCACTGCCTCCAGCATGGCGATCGGGCCGCAGAAGTACAGCTCGCCCTCCGCATCGATCGGCTCCACCAGCTTCGCGAAGTCGAGCCTGCCGGCGTCGTTCTCGATCCAGAGGTGGAAATCCTCGCCGAGCCAGGACTGCAACAGGTCGGCAAAGGCGGCCTCCTCCCGACTGCGCACCGCATAGAAAAAACGCAGCGGCCGGCCGCCGCGCTTGAGTGCGCGGGCCATGCTCACCAGCGGCGTGATGCCCACGCCGCCCGCAACCAGCGTATAGGAAGGCGCACCGAGGCCGAGCTCGAAATGATTGTCCGGCTCCGAAATGTCGACGACATCGCCCGCCTTGAGCGCCCACATGGCACGCGAACCGCCCAGGCCGTTCTCCGAGAGCTTCACGGCGATGCGCAATCTGGCATCCGCGCTGCCGTCGTCGATGAGGGAGTAGCAACGCACCTCGACGCGGCCGTCGACTGTCACGCGCACGCGGATATGCGAACCCGGCGTCCAGGCGCCAACACGGTGCGATGGCTCGAACTCGAAGAGGCGGATGGTCGGCGTCAGCGCGCGGGTGGCCGCCAGCGTCGCCTGCTGCCAGGTGTCGAGGAATTTCATTCAGCGATTCCTTGTGCGGCGAATGAGCGGCGCCCCCGGCAGGCTTTTCATCGCCTCGTTGTTCTGCAGCACCAGTTGCAGGTTCCGGTGCGCGATGCGCGCGTGCTCCTTCACCAGGGGCTCGACGCGGGCGCTGGAGCGCGCCTCGATGGCCTCGAGGATTTCGCGATGCTGGCGCTGCGCCGTCTTGAGGATTTCCAGCGAACCGGGAATCTTGTCCTGAATCGAGACAAAAGCGTCGTTGCCGGCAAAAGGCGCGGCACTGGCGCGGGACAGTGCGCGCGCCACGATCTCGCTGCCCGACGCGTCCACCAGCAAGGCGTGGAAGCGGTTGTTGAGCTGGCTGTACTGGCCGAGGAAGTCGCTGCCGGGAGAAGCCTCCGCCAGCAGGGCGTCGATGCGGTCGAGGCAGTCGGCCATCGCCTCGAGATGCGGCCGGCGCACGCCGCGCTCGGCGGCCATGCGTGCCGCCAGGGCCTCCAGGGTGCCGCGCACTTCGATGGCGTCGGCGATCTCGGCCTCGCTGAAGCCCCTCACCACGTAGCCAGTCGGCTGGGCGGCATCCAGCAACCCCTCCTCGGCCAGCTTCTGCAGCGCCGCGCGGATCGGCGTGCGCGACACGCCCAGCAATTCAACCAGCGCGAGTTCAGGCAGGCGCTCGCCCGCCTTGAACTCACCGCGCAGCACCAGGTCGCGAATGCCGAGCAGGGCGCGGTCGGCCTGCGACGGATCGCGCTGCAAGGGAATGGGTTCGGTCATGTCGGCAGTCCTCCGGTCTTATCGTGTCGCGGCGCGCAACGGCTGCACTGTCGGCGGCGCCGCTGAACCGCCCTGCTCCGTCGCCACCATGCGGTCGATGATGCGGCGCGCCCACATCGCCCCCGCATCGATGTTCAGGTTGTAGAAGACCTTGTCCGGATGATCGAGGATGGCCTTCTGCTGGGCCTCGAGGATCACCTCGTCCTCGCCGAACACGCGCGTCACCCCTTCGCGCAGTGTCTGCGTCAGCCCCTGGTCCTGCAGGTGGTAGTTGCGGCAGAAGGCCCAGAAGTAATGGCAGGTGGTCGCGGTCTCGGGGGTGATGGTGTTGAGGACGTAGCCGTTGACGCCCTTCGAGCGGTCGCCCTGCGGCGCGCCCGTGCCGGCCGGCGCGACGCCGACATCGATGGTCACCGTGCAGGGCGCCTCGAAATGAATGATCTGCCAGCGGTCGCTGCGCACCACGCTGCCGGTCTTCTTGCGCAACTGGGAGGCCCAGAACGGCGGTGGATCGATGTCCCGCATCCAGCGCGTCACCGTGGCCGTACTGTCGTCGTGGGTGACCTCGAACGGCGCCTCGGCCACGGCGCGGTTGCCGATGCTCGAGCCGTGCACGAAGGCCTCGTGCGTCAGGTCCATGAGGTTGTCGACCACCAGGCGGTAGTCGCACTTGACATGGATCACCTTGCCGTCGCCGGCCCAGGCGGGATCGTCGTTCCAGTGCATGTCCGGAATCCTCTGCGGATCGGCCAATGCCGGATCGCCCATCCACACCCAGATCAGGCGGTGGCGCTCCACTACGGGAAATACCCGTACGCAGGCTGAGGGATTCAGCGTTTCCTGGGAGGGCATCTGTATACATCTACCCCCGGAATTGAATACCAAGCCGTGATAGCCGCACACCAGATTGTCCCCATCCAGTCGGCCTTTCGAAAGCGGGAGAAGGCGATGCCAGCAGGCATCCTCGAGCACGACCGGCGTATTGTCGGCACGCCGATATAGCACTAACTTGTTGTTACATATGGTACGTGGCATCAGATCACGCCTGACTTCGACATCGTAGGCGGCGGCATACCAGGCATTCAGCGGGAAGGACGGCTGGGGAGCGGACTGGGCGGGCTGATTCATGTCACTTCACTCCGAAGTGTTAACATGAATACAGATTGTATACAGCATTTGGTTGCTGTCAAGGATAGATTTAGACCCCGTCGGATTGTTTGGCCGGGCGGGCAAAATCTCGCCGTATTCCAGCGGCTGACTTTCCCTTGGAATCCAGATACGAAAGCAGAATCGGTATTGCCTGAACTAGGCGACGACCCGATCGCGACCGCCGCGCTTGGCCTCGTACAGGCAGGCGAGGATGCGCTCGTACCGGCCCAGGTCGAGCATCGACGCATTCGTCCCCTCTCCGAGCAGAACCAGGCCGGCCCCGACTGCGCTGACGCCCCAGACAAAAACGAACTGCCGTAACGTGAGCTGGAACACGCCGAAAGCCAGAACGGTAAACAGATTGGCCAGCAGCAGGAAGGCGATCGGCGGCGCGGCATAGGCGGCGGCGCACTGGATCACGGCGCCCGCAACCATTTCCGAAGTCGAGAGGAAATTGTTGTTGAATCGACGGTGCCAGGACCCTGCCAGGGCCAGGAAAGAGAAGCCGCAGGCGAGCGCAGCGGCGGCAGCGTAACCGGCCGGCACGCCCCTCCGGAGGGTGCCCACTGCGGCAAACAGCCCCAGAAACAGGGTATCCACGCCATAACTCAGCGCCGTCACGGCCAGCCACTGCAACCTCAGCCGACGCCCCTTGCGGTCCTCGTCCAGCGATTCCGCACCGTCCGATGCAGGCGCTTTGCTTTGTATCAGCGAGGGTTCAATTGCCCGGTTCATGCGGGTACTACGGCACAACGCGGCGAATATTGAGGCGATCGACATCAGCCGGTGTCACAGGCCGATTCTGCGCCAGGCACATTCCCGATACAGCTCGGGGAAACGTCGTTATACTTGCGACTGAACCATGGTTCATTTTGAGAAATACAGGCAGCCCACCTGGAATCTCCTGCTGCACACTATCCCGAAAAAAACCATTCCGATGACCGCTCCCGCACCCTCAACACCCGCACTCCCACAAACCGCCTGGCGTGCCGTGCTGGCCGCCGTGCTATGCGGCGTGGTCGTCGCCATGAACGTCGGCAAGGTGCCCATTGCCATGACCGAGTTGCGCAGCGAGTTCGGCTTGTCGCTAGTGGCGGCGGGCTGGGTGTCGTCGATGATCAATACCCTGGGCGTGACGGCGGCCTGCTCTTCCGGCCTGCTCGGCGACCGCCTCGGGGCGTACAGGATGTTTGATCGGGCTGTTCATCAGCGCACTGGGCGGCGTGGCCGCGCTCTTCGCGAGCAATGAAACCGTTCTGCTGGCGTCGCGCTTTGCCGAGGGCGCCGGCGTGGTCGCCGTAGCGGTTTCTGCGCCGGCGTTGCTGAGCGCCGCCTGCGCGCCGCTCGACCGACGCTTTGCCCTCGGCATCTGGAGCGGCTACCTGCCCGCCGGCGTGGGCCTGGTCATGCTGCTGGCCCCGCTGGTCATGCCGGTGGGCGGCTGGCGCGGCCTCTGGGTGCTGACCCTGGCCGCCATCGTGCTGTCCGCGCTGGCCGTGCATCGTTCGCGCGCCGCCTACCATCTTCCTCCGGCGGACACGATCGAGCGCCATCCCTTCATCACGGCCAAAGAGGCCTTGTCCCAGCCCGAGCCCTGGCTGCTCGCCATCGCGATGGCGACCTGGACCCTCCAGCACTATGCGCTGATCATCTGGCTGCCGACCTACCTCCTCGAGCAACGCGGCCTCCAGCCGTTTGCGGTGGCCATGCTCACGTGCCTGATGGTGCTGGCCAACGTGCCCGGCAACATGCTGGGCGGCATCCTGCTGCACCGTCATTTCGGCCGCGGCAACATGATCGCTTTCGCCAGTTTGGTCACGGGCCTGTCCGGTGTCGGCATCTTTCTGGACATCTTTCCCGACGTGGTGCGCTACGCGCTGTGCCTGACGCTGTCCTTCGTCGGCGGACTGATTCCGGCTTCCGTGCTGTCCGCCTCGGCTAGATACGCCCGCACGCCGAAGCAGATCGGCACGCTGCAGGGCCTCTTCATCCAGTGGGGCCAGGCCGGCCCCTTCATCGGCCCGCCGCTGATCGCCATGCTCGTCGCGGCGAGCGGTCTCTGGCGGGACGCGCTGATCGTGACCGGCAGCGCCGCGCTGCTCGGCATCGTGTTCGGCCTGCTGATTCGCCGTCACGAAAACCGCCCATCCGTGGCTCCGGTGCATTCCTGACCCTGACCTGAAGAGGCTTCGCCGTCCTGCAGCGGCTGACTTTCAGACCGATTACTGCGGCCGCCTTGAAAGCCAGGTGCTGCGCCATTTCCGCCTGGTAATCGAGCATCGCGTCGTCCTCGCGCCTCAGGTAGTTCGCCACGATCTCGCGCATGCGCGGATCGGCAATCCAGAAGGCCGACCAGGTTGGCACCGGCTCGAAGCCGCGCGCCAGCTTGTGCTCGCCCTGCGCGCCCGGTTCGAAGCGCTGCAGGCCGTGGCGGATGGCGTACTCGATGCCGGTGGTAGGAGTTCGAAGTGCGGCCCGGGCAGTGATGTCGGCGCCCCAGTGGCGGCCATGCAGCGCTGTCATCGCGATGGCAGATCGCCGAGGCAACCGGCTGCGAATCCGCCGCGATGAACACCACCATGCGGCGCCCCAGTTCGGCGCCGACGCGCTGAAAGAACTCAAGCAGAGGCGGGGTGGTTGCCGTAGCGCAGGAAGGTGTCGCGATAATGGCGGTAGAGGTCGCGCCACAAGGATGCATCGATTTCATCGCCGTGGCGGACTTCGATGCAGCCGAGCTTGACGACGCGCGCCGTTCCCGCCGGTTCTTGCGCTTTCCGAGTTGAACCCTGCGGAAGTCTGCGAAGTCGCGGTAACCGCGGTTGAGCCAATGGAACTGCACGCCGCGCCGCATCAGCAGTCCGGCGGCTTCCAGGAACTGCCGGTCGGCATCCCGCACGAAAAAGGCACTGCCTGACGAAGCGCGCAGTTCGGCGGTCAGGCCGAGCGCGGCGTCGATCAGGCCGGCGGCGATGGCCGCATCCGCGCCTTCGCGCCAGTAAGCGCAGGCCGGCGAAGGCGTATACGGCACGCCGGTGACGAGCTTCAGGTAATAGTCGCGTCCGGCCTGTTGCCAGGCCGGCGCCCAGTCCAGTCGCGCGAGAATCGCCAGAAGGAATGCTCGCGCAAAGCCGAGGGCAGCAGCCCGGCCAGGCAGGCGCTGTGCAGGATGATCGGCTGCATTCCCTCTCCCCCGGCCCCTCTCCCGCAGGCGGGAGAGGGGAGGAATCATGTGCGCTGCCAGACCAGGCAGCGGTTGTTCGAAGGCATGGCGCGGTCCTCGATCAGCCTCAGCCCGGCCTGCTTGGCCAGCGCATCCACCGCCTCGACATCGCGGATGCCCTGATGCGCGACCTGCGACTGGCCGGGCATCCCGAAGACGGCATTGCTCTCCCTGGGAATTCGACTGCCGTAGTTGAAGGGGCCGTGAACGACGAACCGCGCATCGTCGCCCAGGCTCCCCGGCAAGCCGGCAAAGAAGCGTTCGTCCTCGGCCCAGCTCATGATGTGCAGGATATTGGCGCCGAAGATCGCGTCGTAGCGCTGCGTCGGCCAAGACTGATTCACATCGAACGCGATCGGCGCGGGCGTGTTGGGCAGGGCCGCCTCGTCGAGCCAGGCCCGGATGCCGGCCAGGTTCTCGCCGCGGTCCGATGCCTGCCAGGTCAGGTGGGGCAGCGCGGCGGCGAAGAAGACCGCATGCTGTCCGGTGCCGCTGCCGATTTCCAGCACGGCACGGCGGTCGGCAAATGATCGCGCAGCACGGCCAGGATCGGTTCGCGGTTGCGCTCGCGGAAGGGGCGTTGGGTTTTTCCATGGCAGCTGGCTGAAGCAATTGTTTTTCCGGATAGGGGCATGTTATCTTGAAACTTTAAGCCTGTAGCAAAAGGGAGAGTCCCATGCATGGCCAGATGCAGAACCTGCCGCTGTTGATCTCGTCGCTGATCCGTCACGCCGACCGCAACCATGCCGACACCGAGATCGTCTCGCGCGAAACCACCGGCGGCATCCACCGCTACACCTACCGCGACGCGCACCGCCGTTCGCGCCAGCTTGCGCGTGCGCTGATCTCCCTCGGCATCAAACCGGCCGACCGCGTGGCGACCCTGGCCTGGAACAACTACCGGCACTTCGAGCTGTACTACGGCGTCTCCGGCATGGGCGCCATCCTCAATACGGTCAATCCGCGCCTCTTCCCGGAGCAGATCGCCTACATCCTCAACCATGCCGACGACGGTTTCGTCTTCTTCGACCTGACCTTCCTCAAGCTGGTCGAGGGCGTCGCGCCGCATTGCAAGGGGGTCAAGGCCTGGGTGGCATTGAGCGACCGCGCCCACATGCCGGAATCGCCGCTCGACCTGCTCTGCTACGAGGAACTGGTCAACGCCCATTCCGATGACTACGAATGGCCGGAGTTCGACGAGAACACCGCCTCCTCGCTGTGCTACACCTCGGGCACCACGGGCAACCCCAAGGGCGCGCTCTACTCGCACCGCTCGACGGTGCTGCATGCCTACGGCTCGGCGCTGCCGGATGCGCTCAACCTGTCGGCGCGCGACACCGTGCTGCCGGTGGTACCGCTCTTCCACGTCAACGCCTGGGGTCTGCCCTACGCCTGCGCTCTCGCCGGCGCCAAGCTGGTGATGCCGGGGCCGCAACTCGACGGCCCCAGCCTGCATGAGCTGTTCGAGGCCGAGAAGGTGACCGTCAGCGCCGGCGTGCCGACGATCTGGCTCGGCCTGCTGCAGCACTTGCAGGGCCAGGGCCTGAAGCTCTCCACCGTCAAGCGCCTCGTCATCGGCGGCTCGGCGGCGCCGCCGGCCATGATCCGCGCCTTCGACGAGCAGTACGGCATCACCGTGCTGCACGCCTGGGGCATGACGGAGATGAGTCCGCTCGGCACGGTCAACACGCCGAAGGGCAAGCACCTCGATCTGTCGGCCGCCGAGCGCGACAAGCTGCGCCTGAACCAGGGCCGCCCCATCTTCGGCGTGGACATGAAGATCGTCGACGACGAAGGCAAGGAACTGCCGCGCGACGGCAAGGCCTTCGGCGACCTGCTGGTGCGCGGGCCGTGGATCGTCTCCGGCTACTTCAAGGGCGAGGGCGGCAACGTCCTGCGCGAGGGCGGCTGGTTCCCCACCGGCGACGTCGCCACGCTGGACCCCGACGGCTACATGCAGATCACCGACCGCTCCAAGGACGTCATCAAGTCGGGCGGCGAATGGATCAGTTCGATCGACCTGGAGAACACCGCCGTCGCCCATCCCGCCATCGCCGAGGCGGCGGTGATCGGCGTGGCGCACCCGAAGTGGGACGAACGGCCGCTGCTGATCGTGGTCAGGAAGGACGGCCAGGAGGTCACGCGCGAGCAGTTGCTCGACTTCATGCGCGACAAGATCGCCAAGTGGTGGCTGCCCGACGACGTCGTCTTCGTCGACAGCCTCCCCCACACCGCAACCGGCAAGCTGCTGAAGACCAGGCTGCGCGAGGAGTTCGGCGCGACTACTCGCTGCAAGCGGCTTGATCCCGCCAGGGCGAATCGACCGCAATTGCTGGCCCCGAATGGCGCGGCATGATCCGCTCTGCGGAACGTGCCGCCGTAAGCTGGACAATCGAGCACTTTCGGGTAAAGTGCAGGCCAGAATCCTCTTTACCGCACAGGTCGTGCACTTGATGATCTACAGGCTTCACGAACTGCAGCACGCCGCCTCCGCACCCTTGCGCCTACTGGGCGGAAGACCAGTCAGCAACTCTTCACCAATCCTTTCAGCCCCCTCGCCTACCTGCCCCACAGCAGCCGCGTCGCCGCAGGCTCCGAATTGCTGGCCCGCGTCGCCCGGCGCTATGAAAACCAATTCGGTCTGGGCCATACGGTGATCGACGGCGAGGCCGTTGCGGTCAGCGAGGAAATCGTCTCCGAAAAACCCTTCTGCCGGCTCCGCTTTCGGGCGCGCGACGACCTGGAATCATCCGAAGGTGTTGCTGGTGGCGCCGCTGTCCGGCCACTATGCGACGCTGCTGCGACACCGTGCGCGCACTGCTGCCGGACCACGACGTTTATATCACCGACTGGCTCGATGCCCGCCTGGTGCCGCTGGCCGAGGGTTATTTCCATTTCGCCGATTACGTCGCCTACATGCAGGACTTCATCCGCAAGCTCGGGCCCGACGTTCATGTCATTTCGGTCTGCCAGCCGACCGTCCCGGTGCTGGCCGCCATTTCCCTGATGGCCGACGAGGGCGATCCGGCCCAGCCGCGCAGCATGACCCTGATGGGTGGCCCGATCGACACGCGCCGCGCGCCGACCGAGGTCAACCGCTACGCCAAGACGCGCAGCCTGCGCTGGTTCGACACCCACGTCGTCACGCGCGTGCCGCTCAAGTACCCCGGCTACATGCGCCGCGTCTATCCGGGCTTCCTGCAGCACGCCGGCTTCGTCGCCATGAACTCGGATCGCCACATGCAGGCGCACATCGACTTCTACAACCACCTGGTGGAAGGCGACGGCGATTCGGCCGAGGCGCACCGCAAGTTCTACGACGAATACAACGCGGTGATGGACCTGCCGGCCGAGTACTACCTGGAAACCCTCGACATGGTGTTCATGAAGCACCAGCTGCCGCAGGGCGAGATGACCGTCTTCGGCAAGCGCGTGAAGCCCTGGGCCATCCGCAACACGGCGCTGCTCACCGTCGAGGGCGAACTCGACGACATCTCGGGCCCCGGCCAGACCGAGGCGGCGCACGGACTGTGCCGCAACATCCCGGCGGAGAAGAAGGAGCACTACCTCGTGCCGGGCGTCGGCCACTACGGCATTTTTCAGCGGGCGGCGCTGGCGCGAAACGATCTGTCCCCGCGTGCGCGAATTCATCCGCAGCAACGCCTGGATTTCCCCCTCCCCTGCCCCTCTCCCGCCGGGGCAGGGGAGTAGCATGGCCATTTCCGCGACATAGAGGGCACCGGAGTCGAACGGTTCCATGACCGACGCAGCCAATCTCACCCGCAAACCCGCAAAAGAGCAGCCTGGCAACCCTAAAGGGCCTGCTTCCCTTCCTCGGCGCCGTACAAGCGAGTTCGCCGTCGCCGGCGTCGCGCTGCTGGTCGCCGCCGGCGCCATGCTGGCGATACCGTACGCCTTCAGGCAGATGATCGACCTGGGCTTCAGCGCCAGCGGCTCGGAAAGCATCCGCAATGTCGACCTGACCTTCCTCGCGCTGTTCGGCGTGGCCTGCGTCCTGGCCGTGTCCACCGCGGCGCGGTTCTCCACGGTCTCGTGGCTCGGCGAGCGGGTCACCGCCGACATTCGCAGCGCCGTGTACCGTCATGTCGTCACGCAAAGCCCGCAGTTCTTCGAAACCACCCGCAGCGGCGAGGTACTGTCGCGACTGACCGCCGACACGACGCTGATCCAGGCCGTGGTCGGCACCAGCATTTCGATGGCACTGCGCAACATCCTGCTCTTCGCCGGCGGGCTGGCGATGCTGTTCGCAACCAGCGCCAGGCTGACGTCGATCATCGTCGTCTTGCTGGCCGCGGTGGTGCTGCCGATCGTCCTCTTCGGCCGCCGCGTGCAAGCTCTCGCGCGACTCGCAGGACCGCATTGCCGACGCGTCGGCCATGGCCGGGGAAATCCTCAATGCCATGCCGACCGTCCAGGCCTTCACCCATGAAGCGGCGGAAGCCGGCCGCTTCAACGCCTCGGTCGAGAACGCCTTCAGGACGGCGATGCGGCGCATCCGCGCGCGTTCGCTGCTGACCGTGATTGCCATCCTGCTGGTGTTCGGCGCCATCGTCTTCGTGCTCTGGCTGGGCGCCCACGCGGTGATCCAGGGCACCATGACCGGCGGCGAACTGGGACAGTTCATCCTTTACGCCGCCATCGTCGCAGGAGCGGTCGGCGCACTGGCCGAGGTGCTGGGCGAAGCGCAGCGCGCGGCGGGCGCCACCGAGCGCCTGCTGGAGCTCATGTCGGTGCGCTCGCCGATCCAGTCGCCGGCCCATCCGCTGCCGTTGCCGCCGCGCACCGTCAGCGGCGCCGCACTGGCGCTGCAGGAGGTCATCTTCCATTACCCGTCGCGGCCGCAGACAGCCTCCCTCTCGCATCTGTCCCTGGCCATCGCACCCGGCGAAACGGTCGCCGTGGTCGGCCCCTCCGGCGCCGGCAAGACGACGCTGTTCCAGCTGCTGCTGCGCTTCTACGATCCCCAGCAGGGCTCCATCACCTTCGACGGCGTCGACATCCGCCGGCTCGACCTGCACGTCCTGCGCGGCGCCATCGGCGTTGTGCCGCAGGACACCGTGATCTTCTCCGCCGACGCGATGGAGAACATACGCTATGGCTGCGCCGATGCCACCGACGGCGAAGTCGTCGCCGCCGCCAGGATGGCCGCGGCCCACGAATTCATCGAGAAACTGCCGGATGGCTATCGATCGTTCCTGGGAGAGCGCGGCGTGCGCCTGTCGGGCGGACAGCGCCAGCGCATCGCGATCGCCCGCGCCATGCTGAAGAACCCGCCGCTGCTGCTGGATGAAGCGACCAGCGCGCTCGATGCGGAGTCCGAGCGTCTGGTGCAGGGCGCGCTGGAAGCGGCCATGGTCGGCCGCACCACGCTCATCATCGCCCACCGCCTGGCGACGGTGCAACGCGCGGACCGCATCGTCGTCATGGACGAGGGCCGCATCGTGGAGACGGGCACGCACGCCTCGCTGATCGCCCAGGGCGGGATATATGCCAATCTCGCCGCACTCCAATTCCATGCACCGCTGAGTAGCAACTAGTCCTCGGTCGGCTCCCGCCCGCCGGTCGCAGGCTTTTCTCGTGATGCTTCGTCGCCGCGCTGCTTGCGGCCGTACTCCTCCACCTGTCGCTTGGCGGCGTCGAAGGCGTCGCGCAGGGCGACGTAGATGTCCTCGTGCTTGTCCCGGTTCACCACGATCTCGCTGCCCGGCACCTTGATGTCGATGCGCACGTTGTGCTGCTTGCCCTGGTGGTGATGCTTGTGCGGCAGCTCCACGGTGACATGGCAGCCGATGATGTTCGGGTAGAAGGTTTCCAGCTTGGCGGCCTTCTCGCGAATATGCGTTTCAACCGCATCGGAATGGGGAATGTCCTTGAAGGTGATTTGAATGGGTCTTTGCATGGCGATACCTGGCTGTGAGTAATGTTTAAACAATGGTAGGACAGCTTCCGGCAACGCGGCCTTGAGCCGCATCAGCTTGCCGGCGCGCTATTCCCTGCCCTTTTTGCTGCCGCCCTTCCTTGCGGCCGCGGCATAGGTCTGGCGCAGGGCGGACAGATCCGCCAGCTGCGTCGCGACGAGATAGTTGATCGACCCCTCCGGCACGAGACCCTGCGCGTCCGGCTCGCCGGCCGGCACGCCGGTCAGCAGCGCGATGGCCTGGTCCGCATCCTCGACGGCGAATACCCGGAACTTGCCCTCGGTGCAGGCGGCCACGACGTCCTCGCGCAGCATCAGATGCTTGACGTTGGACTGCGGAATGACGACGCCCTGCTCGCCATCGAGGCCGCGCGCGCGGCAGATGTCGAAGAAACCCTCGATCTTCTCGTTGACGCCGCCGATGGGCTGCACGCGACCGTACTGGTTCACCGATCCGGTGATGGCCAGCGACTGCCTGATCGGCACGGAAGACAGCGCCGAGAGCAGCGCACAGAGCTCCGCCAGCGAGGCACTGTCGCCCTCCACCGGGCCGTACGACTGCTCGAACACCAGGCTGGCCGTGAGCGAGAGCGGCAGGCTGCGCGCATAGCGCGAGGCGAGAAAAGCCGTGAGGATCATCACCCCCTTCGAGTGGATCGCCCCGCCCAGCTCGGATTCGCGCTCGATGTCGATGACGTCGCCCTCGCCGATGCGCGCCGTGGCGGTGATGCGCACCGGATGGGCGAACATGAAGTCGCCCAGGTCGATCACGGCGAGTCCGTTCACCTGGCCGACCTGGCCGCCGGCGACGGAGATCAGCAGGTTGTCGCGCAGGATCTGCTCCTGCAGGGATTCGCTGAGGCGGCCGGCACGGTGCCGCTGCGCCGCCAGCGCGGCCTCCACATCCTCGCGCATGACCAGCGTCCGCCCGGCCTTGCCGGCGTGATGGTTGGCCTCCTGCATCAGGTCGGACAGGCGGCGTGTGCTGGCGGAAAGTTTTTCCGAATCGCCGGCCAGCCGCGCACTGTGCTCGATCATGCGCGCCACCGCATGGCGATCGAAGGGGCGCAGGCCGTAGTGGCGCGCCAGCATGCCGAGGAAGCGGCCATAGCTGCGCGTGTTCGACTCGTTGCGCGCGACGTCGCTTTCGAAATCGGCGCCTACCTTGAACAGCTCGTCGAACTCCGGGTCGTATTCCTTGAGCAGGTAATAGAGGATCCGCTCGCCCACCAGCACCACCTTGACGTTGAGCGGCATGGCCTCCGGCTCAAGCGGCAGCGTGCTGGCAAAGCCGAAGACCTGGCCGAGCGACTCGATGCGCAGCTGGGCCGAGCGCAGCGCCCGCTTGAGCCCTTCCCACGCATAGGGCTGGGCCAGCACCTTGGCCGCGTCGAGCACGAGGTAGCCGCCGTTGGCCCGCTGCAGCGCGCCCGGCTTGATCATGGTGAAGTCCGTCATCAGCGTGCCCATGTGCGCAATGCTGTCCACGCGGCCCACCAGGTTCGGATAGATCGGGTTGTCCTCGAACACCACCGGCGCCGCCCTGGCCGTGCCGTTGTCGACCAGGAGGTTCACCTGATAACGGGCCAGTGAAATGCTGCCGCTGACGATGACGCCGCTCATGTCGCCGTCGGTCTTGGGCTGCTCCCGCAGTTCCTCGCTGCTCTCGATGACGTCGCGCATCGCCTCGTCGAGGAAACTCAGGACATTCAGAAGGTCGGTGTAGCGCTCCTTCAGTTCCTCGATGAGGTGGCCGACGGCCAGGCTCATCGTGTCGCGGCTGGCCTCCTTGACGCGGACCTGCATCTCGCGCCGCCACTGCGGGAACTGGTGCATCAGCTTGTGCAGGCGCTCGCCGTACTCCTCGATCAGCTTGCCGATGCGGGCCTTTTCCTCGTCGGGCAGCTTCTCGAACTCCTCCGGGCCCAGCGTTTCCTCGCCCTTGACGGGGGCGAAGACGAATCCGTGCGGCGTGCGCAGCAGGGCGATGCCCTGCTCGCCCGATGCCTGCCCCAGCGCGCGCAGCGCGCCCTCCTCGCGTTCCTTGAACTCTTCCTGGATGGACTCGATGCGGACGCGGTATTCCTCGCTTTCGAAGGCGGCGCTGATGGCCTTCGACAACTCGGCGACGAACTGCTGCATGTCGCGCTTGAGCTGCCCGCCGCGGCCGGACGGCACGCACAGCAGTCGCGGCTTGTTCGTATTGGAGAAGTTGTTGACATAGCACCAGTCGCTCGGCGCCGGCTCGCCGGCCGCTTTCTCCTCGAGCAGGCGCCGCACCGCAGCATGGCGGCCGCTGCCGGGTTCGCCGAGCACGAAGAGGTTGAAGCCCGGCTGCTTGATGTCGATGCCGAAGCTGACGGCATCGAGTGCGCGCGACTGGCCGACGATATCGGCCGAATCGCTCAGTTCGTCAGTCGTCTCGAAGTCCAGCAGTGCAGGGTCGCAACGGCGCAGCAGCAGTTGCGCGTCGAGGGGTTGGATCTGTGACATTCGTTTTTCTATATTCGAATTTACGAATCAACTATAGCGTTCGACACGGCGGCGCACAATGGTTAAGATTTTCCTGCAGCGGTCGTTATGGCATTGAAGGCGCACCGTTTGACAGCGGTCAGCGAACCCGACGAAGATTCGCAATAGCTTTTCACGGAAAAAAGGTTCAAGATAATCGCAGCGAGAAGGAGACTGCCATGCCAAAGAGTATACCCGCCACACCTTCAGGCTACGACCGGACGCGCGTCATCGAGCGGCCGGACGGCTTCTATTGGCAGGACAAGGACAGCGGCGGGGAATACGGCCCCTTCCCGACGCTGATCGAAGCTGCGGAGGACATGGAGTACAGCGACGAGTCCGATTTCGAGCCAGGCGAAACGCTGGCCGAAGCCGAAGACGAACTCGGCATCTCCGACTGGATCGACCCGGACACGGGCGCACCCGCGGAGGAAGGCGGGCCGCACATCGAAGACCACTGAATCCGCCGCGCGTTTTCCGCGGTTGCCCGACAGCCACACACTCCACTTTTTTCCATCATGCAGGGCCGCTCCCGGATTCAAGCCGCATCGATCGAAAGCTGCCCGAAGCCGTTGCGGTGATCCGGCCCGACTACACGGGCGGCAGCATCGTCAACCTGATGCGCTCGCTCGGCGACGCCTGCGGCGCGAAGCAACCCCTGCCCTACCCGCTGCTGCGCGGCCTGAAAGTCAGCCCCCTCAGTACGGCGCGTCATATCGTTCTGCTCGTCATCGACGGACTGGGCTACGACTACCTGCTGGAAAACGGTCGCGGCGGCGCCCTGCATCGCCATCTGCATTCCCGCCTTACCTCCGTCTTTCCGTCCACCACCGCCAGCGCCGTGACGACCTATCTGAGCGGGCTGGCGCCCCAGCAGCATGCCCTCACCGGCTGGCACATGTATTTTTCCGAGCTGGACGCCGTCGCCGCCGTGCTGCCGCTCAGGCCGCGCGGAACGGGCCGGTTCGATGCGCCGCCCGGTGCCCTGCCGCGGCGTCTGTTCGGTCATGCCCCGTTCGTCGACCGGATCGACCGCCCCGCCACGTTCGTCTCCCCGATGGCCATCGCCCTATCCGAGTTCAATCTCTATCATTCCGGGCGCGCCGCGGTGCGCGGCTACAGGACGCTGGCGGAGTTGTTCGAGCAGATCGAGGCCAGCCTGCGCGAATCCGCCGCCCCGAGCTACGTCTACGCCTACTACGCCGACCTCGACACCCTGGCCCACATCCATGGCGTGGGCAGCGACAAGCTCGCCGAACAATTTGCCGCGCTGGACGCGGCTTTCGGCGATTTTCTCGCTTCGATCGCGGATACCGACACCGCGGTTCTCGCCTGCGCCGACCACGGCTTCATCGATTCACCGCCCGGGCGCCAGATCGACCTGGCCCTCTACCCGGACCTCGCCGCGACGCTGGCGCGCCCGCTGTGCGGCGAGCGGCGCGTGGCCTATTGCTACATCAAGCCGGGGCAGGCGGACCGTTTCGTCAACCTTGCGCAGGACATCCTCGGAGCGTGTGCCGACCTCTACCCCAGCCGCGCACTGCTGGAACAAGGCTGGTTCGGTCCGGGCGTGGCGGATCCACGCCTGGCTTCGCGCATCGGCGACTACGTGCTGGTGATGCGCGACGACTGGACGCTGCTGGACTGGATCGAAGGCGAGAAGCGCTACAGGCAGCTCGGCGTGCATGCCGGCACCAGCGCCCGCGAGATGTACGTGCCGCTCATCCTGGCCGGTTGCGCCGCATGAAGGTTCGACCCGGCCATCCCTGGGATATCACGCCCAGGGAAGCCATGGCGCTCCAGTCGCGCCTGGCTGAAAAAATCGTCTGCCGCGACGATTTCGGCCCGATCGGCCGGGTGGCCGGCGTCGATGTCGGTTTCGAGAACGGCGGCCGCACGACACGGGCGGCGGTCGCGGTGCTCGCCTTCCCCTCGCTGCAACTGGAAACCGCCGCCATCGCCAGGCAACCGACCCGCTTTCCCTATGTGCCGGGGCTGCTGTCCTTCCGCGAGGCGCCTGCCGTGCTGGCAGCGATGGAACAACTCGACACCCCGCCCGACCTCCTGCTCTGCGACGGCCAGGGCATCGCGCATCCGCGCCGGCTCGGCATCGCCAGCCATCTCGGCCTGCTGCTCGACATCCCGTCCATCGGCGTCGCCAAGACGCGACTGGTCGGAACGCATCGCGAGGTGCCCGACAAGCGCGGCGCCTGGGTGCCCCTGAAGGACGGCAAGGAAACGATCGGCGCCGTGCTGCGCACGCGGCTGGGCGTCAAGCCGCTGTACATCTCGCCCGGCCACCGCATTTGCCTGGAATCCGCGATCGACTGGGTCATGGCCTGCCTGACCCGCTACCGCCTGCCGGAGACCACGCGCTGGGCGCATCGGCTGGCCTCCGAGAAACCGAACAGGCCCTGATCAGAGCGTCTTGATGACGCGGACGGTATCGCCCTCGCCAATGTCGCGATGGAATTCGAAGCCGAGCTGACGGGTGAACTTGAGCATCTTGTGGTTGCTCGTCAGCACGAAGCCTTCCATGGTTTTCAGCCCCCTGCCCCGCGCCGCTGCGATCAGGTCCAGCATCAGCAGGCCGGCCACGCCGGTGCCATGCCAGGCATCGTCGACCGCCACCGCGAACTCGCAGCTCTCGTTCCCCGGCGACACGAAGTAGCGAGCCACGCCGATCTCGATCTCGTGGTCGTCGCGCATCACCGTCGCGATCAGCGCCATGTGCTGCTCGTAATCGATCTCGGTGAAGTACTGCAGCTTGCGCGGCGCCAGTTCGCGCAGCTGGCCCATGAAGCGGTTGTAGCGCGAATCGTCGGACAAGCCGCGCACGAAGTCCTGTTCGATGGCTGCGTCTTCCGCCCGTATGGGGCGAATGACGATCTGCGTGCCGTCGAACAGGTGATGCGGGCGAACCAGGTGTTGTGGATAGTCGGCCATCGTCGTTGGTGTTCTTCTTGGCGGCCTCCATGATAGCGTGCCGGCGAGAACGTACAATGACATCATGGAAAATCCAGCGCATCAAGCCCTCCACCCGTATTCCGGCCTGACCCCCGATGTCGTCCTGAATGCCCTGGAAAGCGTCGGCCTGCAATGCGACGGCTCCCTGCTCGCCCTCAACAGCTACGAGAACCGCGTCTACCAGGTCGGCATTGCCGATGCCGCCCCCGTGGTGGCCAAGTTCTACCGGCCCGAACGCTGGAGCGATGCCGCGATCCTCGAGGAACATGCCTTCGTGCGCGACCTGGCCGAGCGGGAAATTCCCGTGGTCGCCCCTCTCGCCTTGAACGGGGGGCATACCCTGCATGCCGCCGGCGGGTTCCGCTTTGCGGTGTTTCCGAGGCGCGGCGGCCGGGCCCCTGAACTGGACAAGCCGGACACCCTGCAGTGGATGGGGCGCTTCATCGGGCGCATTCATGCCGTCGGTGCGGCGGCCCCCTTCACGGAACGCCCCGTGCTCGACATCGCAAGCTTCGGCGAGGATTCGCGCGATTTCCTGCTCGCCCACCGCTTCCTGCCCGACGATCTCCTGGCGGCCTGGACCAGCGTGACGGAACTGGCGCTCGACGGCGTGCGCCGCTGCTACCAGCGCGCCGGCAAGGTCGCCCTCCTTCGCCTGCACGGCGACTGCCACGCCGGCAACGTGCTATGGACGGACAGCGGGGAAATGCGCGGGCCGCACTTCGTCGATTTCGACGATTCCCGCATGGGGCCGGCCGTGCAGGACTTGTGGATGATGCTTTCCGGAGAGCGCGCCGAGATGACGCGCCAACTCGGCGACGTGCTGGCGGGCTACGAGGATTTCTGCGATTTCGATGTGCGGGAACTGAACCTGGTCGAAGCGCTGCGCACCCTGCGCCTGATCCACTACTCGGCCTGGCTGGCCCGGCGCTGGGACGATCCCGCATTCCCGGCCGCCTTTCCCTGGTTCAACACCCAGCGCTACTGGCAGGACCGGATTCTCGAACTGCGCGAGCAGGTCGCCCTCATGGACGAACCGCCTTTGCCTGCCTGAAGTCAGCAAGATGGCAGCCGCTTAGCGGCTGAACCACCGTCACCCCTTTCCCCGGGAAAGGGGCGGGGGATAGGTGGTCACTTGTCGAGCTTGGTGATCTTCGACCCCTCGAAGGTCAGGTTGTACATCAGGCCCTTGTTCGAGAAGATGAAGCCGATGATCGGTTTTTTCGCCGTTTCGGTATCGATCGAACCGCCGGCGCCCAGCGTGACCAGTGCCACGCTGCCGTCCACGCCGGCCTTCCAGCCCTCGCTATTGCGGAATTTCGACAAGGCGCTCTCCGTCATGAACAAAATGATCATGCTGCGCGCCTGGGCCCCCAGCTGGAAGCCGATGGAGGCGGAGGCGATGTTGTAATAGGCCACGGGATTGCCGCCGATGAGCAGCGAACCCTCGCCGTACTCGCCGCCGACGCCGATGCCGGCCTTGACCACGGTGGGAAACACCAGCATCCCCGCTGCCTTCTGCGACAGCTCCTTGCCCGCGCTGGTGTGCTTGTAGAAGTTCTGCATCGCCTCGCGCACCTCGGCGTTGATCTCCTCCTTCGACGCGGCCCAGGCGTTCGCCGCGACGAAGAGCGCAAGCATGCTTCCCCAAACCAGCCGAATCATTCTCGATTTCATGGTGTCCTCCTCATGTCTGCGATACCAGTCGTATCGTAACTCTACACCCAGGGAGGCCCGCTAACCCTTGTGCCACAGGCCGAATACGTTGTTCGAGGTGTCCTCGAACGTCAGCGGCTCATTCGCCTCCGCCGCCTTTCTGCATCCTGCGATGAACTGCCTTGCATGATCCGCATGCGACCGGGCGCTGTCGCCGGGGGATGCATCCTCCAGATGCGGGAGCAATGCCCCCAATTCATTTGCAATCCGGGTGCATGACTCGGGCTCGATCCATTGACCGCTGCTGTTTTGGGAAAGGAATGCCGTCAGTCCCGGATGTCCGTCGGGATAGAAGTAGTCCATGTTGTATTTCATGCCATACGCCGCGGCAACCGCCAGCCTGAATCTCTGGAAGACGGAGTACGACCCGCTGAACGCATCATGCGAAGATATGATCATGAAGTCATTTTTTGCGCTCATATGGCTATCTTCCCCGCTGGGCTGCTTCATCAGCCCGGATTCACCTCCAGACTCGCAAAGCTTACTCTAGCGGGAATACCCCGTACTTGCCCTGGTCGCGGATGACCTCTTCGACCAGGCGGACATCGATCTTCGCCGCTTCCCCCGAGAAACCATACACCAGTGCCGTATCGCACAGGATGTTGATGGTGCGGGGGATGCCGCGGCTCGCCTTGGCAATGCGCACGCAGGCCGAGGGCGTGAACAGCGGCGCCTCGCGGCCGGAAACCTTCAGCCGGTGCTGGATGTAGCGCAGCACTTCGGGCACCTCGAGCGGGGGAATGAAGAAGTGCGCCGACACCCGCTGGACGAATTGCTGCATCTCCGGGCGGCGAAGCACCTCCCGCAACTGCGGCTGCCCGACCAGGATCATCTGCAGGAGCTGGTCCTTGTCCGCGTTGATGTTCGACAGCATGCGCAGCGATTCCAGCGCACCCGGGCTCAGGTTCTGCGCCTCGTCGACGATCAGCAGCACCCGCTTGCCTGCGCCATACTGGGAAATCAGGAAGCGCTGGAAGACATCGTACAGCGCCACCTGCGACGTGCCCTGATACGGCAGGCCGAACGCCAGCAACACCCATTCCAGCAGGTTGGCCACTTCCTGGTGGGTGTTGTACACCAGGCCGACGTTGAACTCCTGCCCGAGGTTGTTGAGCAGATGGCGGATCAGCGTCGTCTTGCCGCAGCCGATCTCCCCGCTGATGACGGAGAAGCCCGCCTTGTTGCGGATGCCGTATTCGAGCGTCGCATACGCCAGGCTGTGCCGCTTGCCCATGAACAGAAAATCCGGGTCGGGCTGAATCGAGAACGGCTTTTCCTTCAGGCCGTAGAAAGCCTCATACATGCTGTCGTTGTCCAGAGAAAGAATCTTAGGTTAATCAGGTTTTGTGTGGGTTGCCAACACAATAAGTCACCCCCCTCTCCCGCTGGCGGGAGAGGGTCGGGGAGAGGGTGGGCAGGCGGCCAACCCCTCTCCCTAGCCCTCTCCCCGCAAGCGGGGAGAGGGGACATAAATAAGCTGGGTTCCCCCCACAGAAAAGTCCGAAGAACCGAATTTTATAAGCCCTTCAGCGCCTGTTTGACCTGCTCTTCCTCGAGGAACCCCTTGCCCTCACCGAGCGCCAGCGCCTTCTCGAGTTCCTTGCGCGCCGCGTCCTTCTTGTTGATGGCGAGGTAGCTCATCCCCAGGTGATAGCGAAACACTGCCAGGTCGGGCATTTTCTTCGAGGCATCCTCGATCAACTGCACCGCCTCGTCCGCCTTGCCCAGCTTGTAGCTCGTCCAGCCCAGGGTGTCCTTGAACTGGGGGATGTCGCTGCGCTTGAAGCGCTGGGCCAGTTCGTTGGCGCGGCTCAGGCTGGCCTTGTCCGTGCGGTGATCGCTCAGCAGGCTGGCCAGGTTGTTCGCAATCACGTCCGCATTGGGGCGCTCCTTGAGCAACTGCTCGTACAGCTTGATCGCCTCGTCGTAGCGTCCGGAGAGCTCGTATATCGCCGCCTGCGTCAGGCGCAGCGAAAACTCGCCGGGCACGGCGGCCAGGCCCTGCTCCACCGCCTTGCCCGCCTCGTCACGGCGACCTGCCTGCATGTGCAGGTTGGCCAGATTGATATAGCCGGAGGGATCCTTCGGCTGCTGGCTGACGACGGCCTGGAAAGTCTGCGCGGCTGCCGCGCGGTCTCCCTTGATGGCCTGCAGCTGCCCCAGCATCAGGCGCGCATTGGCATTGCCCGGGCTGGCCTGGATCACCGAGTTCAGGAAGGCCATCGCCTCGTTGTTCTTGCCCGCCAGCAGGTAGGTGCGCACCAGCGCGATCATGGGCTGGATTTCCAGGGGCGCGGCATCGTAGGCGCGCTTGAAGGCGGCGATGCTTTCCGCATAGTTCTTCTTGCCCGCGAACACCGCCCCGCGGATCTGGTCGGCCGCCTGCCCCTGCGCTTCCATCTTGCGCAAGTCGTCGGCCACCGCCTGCGCCGCAATCCAGTTGCCCTGGTTGATGCGCGCCTGCGCCAGCAGCTTCATGGCCGGCACGTATCCCGGCGTTGTCCGCAGCGTCTCCTCCGCCACTTCCGCGGCGCGCGGCGCCTGGCCGCGCTTGAGCAGGAATTCGCCGTACGCCATGCCGAAAGGCACCGCATGGTTGCCGGCATTGAAGGCCTTGAGGTAATGCTCCTGCGCCAGTTCCGGCGATCCCGCCAGCTCGTGGGACTTGCCCAGCAGCAGCAGTGCGCGGGCGGAGTTCGGCACATCGCGCAGGATGGTGCGCAGGTCGGCGATGGCCTGGTCCAGCTGGCGATCGTCGATGGCCACGCTCGCCTTGAGCAACAGGCCCTGCTCGTTGCGCTGATCCTTGGCGAGCACCTCCGCCACCAGCGTTTGCGCCCCCGGCTTGTCGCCGCGCCCCAGCAGCGCGGCGGCCAGCAGGCCCTTCGCCTTGATGCCGTCGGGCGTGTCGCCCGCCTTCTCGATGATCGACTTGAACGCGGCTTCGCTCGCCTTGAGATCGTTCTGCGACTGATACAGGCCGGCCAGCGCGAACTTCAGCTCGACATTGGCGGGGTTCCTGGCGACCAGGGCCTCCAGCTCCTGCTTCGCCGCCTTCGGTCCCTTCACCGTGTTCACGAAACGCACCACGTCCAGCTGGGCCGCCGCGTCGGTCGGATTCTCGGCCGCGATGGCGCGGTATTCCGCCTCGGCGGCATCCTTGCGGTCGTGGCTCAGGTAGAACTGCGCCAGGATGTGCCGCAAGGCGCGGGTCTGGGGATAGAAGACGACCAGCTTGCGGAAGATCTCCTCCGCCGAATCCAGCTTGGCGATGGACTCATACGCCTGCACCTTGATCAGCTGCAGGGCAATGTTCTTTTCGTTCACCTTCAGGCCGCGGTCGAGGTACTCGATCGCCTTGGCCGCATCCGACGCCGCCAGCCGCTCGGTCGCCAGCACCACCAGGGCATCGACGTTGTCGGGCGATTTCGCCAGCGCCGCATTGGCCTGCGCCACCGCGCCCGCCTTGTCGTCCAGCTTGTAGAGCACCCCCGCCCGCAGCGCCAGCACATCCGCGCTGTCCTTCGCCAGCGCCATCGTGGCATCGCTGGCGGCGAGCGCCTTGTCCAGCTTGCCGGCCGCCAGCAGCAGGCGTCCCAGCTTGATCTGTGCATCCAGATGCTTCGGATCGTAATCGACCACCTTGTTCAGCAGGCCGAAGAACTTCTGCCAGTCGCCCTCCCGCTCGGCGATCAGCGCAGGGCGCTACCAGGCCGCCGGCAGTCCGCTTGATCTGCAGCGCGTTCTGCAATTCGATGCGCGCCTTGACCAGGTCGCCGTCCTTCATCAGGGCCATGCCCTTCTCGTAATACTTGTTGGCCTTGTCCGTGGGCGAAGAGCACGCCGTCAGGCCAGCAACGCAAACGGCAATCAGCGCCGCACGAATCCTTGCGGATCGCGGCTGTGCGCCTTCTTCCAGAATCGTTTTCATTACTTCCACTCCCGATACTATTTATGACTCATCCGGTTTTCGTGTGGGTGGCGACCGGTTTTCCACCCCCTCTCCCCGCCAGCGGGGAGAGGGCTGGGGTGAGGGGCAAACGGGCTGTCCACCCTCACCCCACCCTCTCCCGCCAGCGGGAGAGGGAGTGATTTGTTGTGTTGGCGACCCACACGAAACCCTGATTAACCTTATTTAAAACAGTTTGTTGCAATGTTGGCCTGCGCTGTTACCCGCTCGAATCAGGCACACTTTATTGGCACTACCGCCAAGGACGCGGCACAAACACCAACAAAAACTGCTTGTTGCTTGTTAAGCGTTAATTAATACTTTACACTTCCCCATGATTAAATCGTTCCGGCACAAGGGACTGGAAATCTTCTTCCGAAAGGGCAGCAAGGCCGGCATCCAACCCCACCACACCGGGAAATTGAAGCTGCAGCTTGCTTCCCTGGACAATGCCGCCTTGCCGGAGGACTTGAACGTGCCCGGCTGGCGGCTGCACCAGCTGACTGGGAATCAGGCCGGCTTCTGGTCGATAACAGTGAATGGAAACTGGCGCGTCATTTTCCGATTCGAGGGAAAAGACGTGGAGCTGGTGGATTATCTCGATTACCACTGAGGAAGAAACATGAGCAGAATGCACAACCCCCCTCACCCCGGCGAAGTGCTGCGGGAATGGCTCCCGGAAGGGATGACCGTCACCGAGGCGGCGAACGCCCTCGGCCTGAGCCGTGTCACGCTGTCGAAGATTCTCAACACGCACGCCGGCATTACTGCCGACACGGCATTACGGCTGGCGAAGTGGCTGGGCACCTCGGCCGATCTTTGGATCGGCATGCAGGGGCAGTATGACCTTTGGCAAGCGGCCAAGAAACCACGGCCGAAGATTCGTCCAATCGTGGCGAAGCTCGCAGCCTGATACGGCACAAGGCGGAAATGAAAAGGGGCTGGCCTGAGCCAACCCCTTGTTTTACGTGGCGCGCCCGAAGAGATTCGAACTCCTGACCCCTTGGTTCGTAGCCAAGTACTCTATCCAGCTGAGCTACGGGCGCGTTGGTGCGAAATTATATCAAACTGTGGCGGAGAGAGAGGGATTCGAACCCTCGATGCAGGTTTTGCCCGCATACTCCCTTAGCAGGGGAGCGCCTTCGACCACTCGGCCATCTCTCCAAAACGGGTGGCGATATTACCGTTTTCACCCTGCCCGGTCAAACCAGAACCGGCCGCAACACTCAGGCCGGCACCTGATCCAGGTCAAACGCCTTGTGCAGCACGCGCACGGCAAGTTCCAGGTACTTTTCGTCGATCACCACGGAAATCTTGATCTCCGAAGTGGAGATCATCTGGATGTTGATGCCCTCCTCCGCCAGTGTGCGGAACATCTTGCTGGCGATGCCGACGTGGGAGCGCATGCCGACGCCGACGACGGAAACCTTGGTGATCTTGTTGTCCCCGGTGATCTCGCGGGCGCCGATATGGCCCTTGACCTGCTCGAGGATGGTCGTCGCCTTGGCGAATTCGCCGCGCGGCACGGTAAATGAAAAGTCGGTCGAACCGTCGTGGCCGACGTTCTGGATGATCATGTCGACGTCGATGTTGGCCTCGGCCACCGGGCCGAGGATCTGGTAGGCAATGCCGGGGCGGTCGGGCACGCCGAGCACGGTGAGCTTGGCCTCGTCGCGATTGAAGGCGATTCCGGAAATGATCGGTTGTTCCATCTTGATGTCTTCCTCGAATGTAATCAGCGTGCCCGGACCTTCCTGGCCCAGTTCCTCCAGGCTGGAGAGCACGCGCAGCTTGACCTTGTACTTGCCGGCGAATTCCACCGAGCGGATCTGCAGCACCTTCGAGCCGAGACTGGCCATCTCCAGCATCTCTTCGAAGGTGATCGTCTCGAGACGGCGCGCCTCGGGCACGATGCGCGGATCCGTTGTGTAGACGCCATCCACGTCGGTATAGATCTGGCACTCGTCCGCTTTCAGCGCAGCGGCGATGGCCACGGCCGAGGTATCGGAGCCCCCGCGGCCCAGCGTGGTGATGCTGCCGGACTCATCGACGCCCTGGAAGCCCGCCACCACGACAACATGCCCCTCATTCAGGTCGCGCCGGATGTTGCCCTCGTCGATGCTGACGATGCGCGCCTTGGTGAAGGCGCTGTCGGTGAGGACCCGGACCTGGCCGCCGGTATAGCTCCTGGCCTTGACGCCGATATCCATCAACGCCATCGACAGCAGGCCGATGGTGACCTGCTCGCCCGTGGCGGCTATGACGTCCAGCTCGCGCGGGGCGGGATGGGCCTGCACTTCCTTCGCCAGGGCGATCAGGCGATTGGTCTCCCCGCTCATGGCAGACACCACCACGACGACCTGATGTCCCTTCGCCTGCCAGCTGGCGACGCGCCTGGCGACGTTCTTGATCCGCTCCGGCGAGCCGACCGAAGTGCCACCGTATTTTTGAACAATGAGTGCCATGTCCTGCAGTTTCTTCTAGTCTGTTGAAAAGTGGCGGATTTTACCCGATTTTGCAGCCACGGCGTAGTCAGCTGGAGCAGCAAGCCTCGCGTGAATAACCATTTGAAGCCTGATGGATATGTCAGGCTTGTATGTAGATAGGATATTGCCTATACTTGGATCGCTATAACTAAGGATATAGTTTTCTTGGCTTGGCAAATATTTATGTGTATTTGAAGTTAAGTTTCCAAAGACGACACTAAGGACGACACAATCATGAAAACCGAAACCATAGACGCACGCGAAATTCGGCGCAAACTCGGGCTCAATCAACAGCAATTCTGGTCCAAGGTGGGTGTTACCCAGAGCGGCGGCTCGCGTTACGAAAGCGGTCGCAACATGCCCCGCCCGGTTCAGCAACTGTTGCGCCTCGTGCATGTCGAGCAGATCGACATCGGCAAGATCAAGCGTGACGACTGGGAAGTGGTGGAGTACCTGAAATCCAGCGACCCGGAGTTGTACAAGTCACTGAAGAAAAACGCCAAGGCCAAGCCCAAGAAAGGGCATTGAAGACGGACTCAGGGGCTGACGCGAACCGTCAGCCCTAGCGCGCGCAAGCGCCCGGCAATCTCTTCCATGCCGGCTGCCGGCAAAGGTGAAAGACGGTCTGCTTCCGGCTGCATGGAGGCGCGCGACAAGCCATAGAGATGCACACCGGCCAGGCGTTCTGTCCCGGCCTGTTCGAGCACATCGAAATATGCCGTGAGTTCTTCCTTCGACGGGCCCATTCCGTCGAGGGCGAACACGCAAGTTTGTACCCAGGTCGGACAAAGCTCGGCACAGCGGCGCAAATTGCGGACGACCAAACCCGGCGACATGACGACGTTATTGATGCGGCGATAGCCCTCGGCCGTGCCCGCATCCACCTTGAACCAGACCTCTCCGCCCAGCGAACCCAGCCGGCGCAAGCCCTCCTGCACCTGGCCGCGCCCGAGCAGGCTGCCGTTGGTGATGAGCCGCATCTTCACGGCACTGCCCAGTCCGGCTTCCTGCATCACCCTGCCGACCAGTTCCACCGCCCTGGAAAACTCCCGCGCGGAGGTCGGTTCGCCGTTGCCCGAGAAAGCGACATCGACGATCTGCCGCGCACCTTCCGGCACATTCGTTCGCATGAAATCCCCATGCAGCGCCATGTCGAGAAAACCGCGCAGTTCACGTTCCAGCCGCGTCAGGTCGATGCGCGGCGCAGAGCCGCGCTTGAGCTCAGGCACCTGGCAATAAATGCAGCGCCAGTTGCATGCGTTGTTGGGATTCAGGTTGATGCCGATCGACACGCCGGCCGCCCGCCGCGATACGACCGGATAGACATAGGTCAGCCCGGCGCTGTCGCGACTGTGGTCGGTGACATCAAGCTGCTTTGCGGCTCCGCTCATTTCCAGTTGTCCTAAGGCCGGATGCTATAATTCGCGTCTATTTCGACATTGTCCAGAGGCACCATGCGCATCACCCGCCGCCTCGAGTTCGATTCAGGTCACCGCATTCCGGATCATCAAAGCCAGTGCCGCCACTTGCATGGCCACCGCTATGCGATCGAGATCACGCTGCAGGGCGACATCATCCGCCAGCCGGGGTCGCCCCTGAACGGCATGGTGATGGATTTCTCCGACGTCAAGGCGCTGGCCAAGCAAAACCTCGTCGATGCCTGGGACCACGCATTCCTGGTCTGGCGCGGCGATGTCGACCTGAAGAGTTTCCTGGAAAGCCAGCCAGGACACAAGACGGTGGTGCTCGATGTGGTCCCCACCGCCGAAAACCTGGCCGCAGTTGCCTTCGATTTGCTCGACCGGGTATACCGCGACACTTACGGCAATCACCTGTGTCTGGAACGGGTGCGGCTTTACGAGACGCCCAATTGCTGGGCTGACGCCGTAAAAGAGGAAATCAAGAAGTAGTCTGGCGGAAGGTGTGAGATTCGAACTCACGGTGCCCTTGCGGACACGCCGGTTTTCAAGACCGGTGCATTAAACCACTCTGCCAACCTTCCAATTGCCCTGGATGCCTTGGGACGCCGGTTTTGGCTCCGGCATAACCTGAAGGTTAGCCTACGCCGCAAGAAGCCTGCTGCGCAGGCGTCTTGTCAAGACCGGTGCATTAAACCACTCTGCCAACCTTCCGAATACAGTCGGAAATTTTATCATGGCACCCAAACAGGACCTGCGCCCATGATTGAAACTTTCACCCATCTTCGATAGTCTTACAGCCGTCAGTCCCATTCACCGGAGGAATTCAATGCAACCCACACTTCAAGCCGTCGGACAAGCGACCCAAGAGCTTGCACTCCGGCAAAACCGTGTCCTGCGCAACACCTACTTCCTGCTTGCCCTGTCCTTGCTGCCCACCGCGATAGGCGCATTGATCGGCGTTCAGCTCAATTTCGCCTTCATGGCAGGCAGCCCCTTCATTTCCTTCCTCCTGTTCCTGGCGGTGGCCTGGGGCTTCATGTGGGGCATCCAGAAGACCAAGGATAGCGGTCTGGGCGTCGTGCTGTTGCTGGGATTCACATTCCTCATGGGCATCATGCTGGGGCCGATTCTTCAGGTCAGCCTGGGCTTCCGCAACGGCGGCATGCTCATCGCGACCGCTGCGGCCGGCACCAGCATCATCTTCCTCACCCTGGCGGGAATTGCCACCGTAACGAAGAAGGACTTCAGCTTCATGGGCAAGTTCCTCTTCATCGGCGTCATCCTGCTCATCGTGGCGATGTTGGCCAACATTTTCCTGCAGATCCCTGCGCTGTCCCTGACCATCTCGGCCATCGCGGTGCTGATCTTCTCGGCCTATATTCTCTACGACGTCAGCCGTATCGTGACGGGCGGCGAAACCAACTACATCATCGCCACCTTGTCGCTCTACCTGGACATCTACAACCTGTTCGTGCATCTGCTTCACTTGCTGATGGCATTCGCCGGCGAGCGCGACTGAGCGCACTGTCCTGGAGTGAGAAAAAAGCGGCTTTGCAGCCGCTTTTTTTATCTTTCAAACAAGGCAATGGATTCAACGTGGGATGTCTGGGGAAACATGTTTGCGATGCCGGCGCCGCTTAACCGATATCCCTTTTCATGCGCCAGCACGGCGGCGTCTCGCGCCAGCGTGGCCGGATTGCAGGAGACATAGACGATACGCCGAGGACCCTCCTCGCCAATCGCTTTCACCAGGTCGACTGCCCCCTCGCGCGGCGGATCGACCAGCCACTTGTCGAGCCTGCCCCAACCTGCCAGCATTTCCGTCGTCGCCTCGAAGAGGTTGGCGACGGAAAACGACGTCAGGTCGGCCAGCCCGTTCTGGGCGGCATTGTCCCCTGCACGACGCACCATGACCTGACTGCCCTCGACGCCAAAGGCAAAGGCACCGCTGCGGGCGATCGGCAAGGTGAAGTTGCCCAGCCCGCAGAACAGGTCGCCTATGCGCTCTCCAGGCTGAGGCTGCAAGAGGCTCATGGCCCGGCGCAGCAGCATGCGATTGATGCCGTGATTGACCTGGGTGAACTCACTGGGGCGAAACTGCAGCCGCAAGCCGAAATCGGGCAACACATAACTGAGCGGTGGCGCATCGCACGGATGAAAGGGATGGGCGGACTCCGGCCCGCCCGGCTGCAGCCAGAACTGAATGCCATGCCTATCGGCAAAGTCGCGCAATAACGTTTCATCAGCCGGGGTCAATGGCTGCAGAATGCGCAGCACCAGCACCGTCAGGGAATCGCCGATCGCCACTTCGATTTGCGGCAGTCGGTTGGGCAGAGACAACGCGCCGATCAGTTTGCGGAGCGGGGAGAGCAGCGCTGAAACCGATGGCGGCAGCACCTCGCACGTGTCCATGTCCGCTATATAGCTGCTGCGTTTCTCGTGAAAGCCCACCAGGATCCCGCCCTTTTTCGGCACAAGGCGAACCGAAAGTCGCGCACGGGAACGGTATCCCCAGCCTGTGCCGTAGATGGCCGGATAGATTTCCATCGGGCGAATACGGGCGATGTGCCAGAAGGCATCCTCCAGCACGCGCTGCTTGGCCGCCGCCTGCCCGTACGCATCGAGGTGCTGCATGCTGCAGCCGCCGCAAACGCCGAAGTGCCGGCAACGCGGCTCGACGCGCAAGGCGCTCGACGTCAGGATCCGGCTTGCCGTAGCCAGTTCATAATTCGGCTGCCTGCGATAACTGGAGAAGACCACCTCTTCCTGTGGCAGGGCGCCCTCGATAAAGATGGTCTTCCCCTCGTGTCGGGCTACACCACGCCCTTCGTGGTCAAGCGATTCGATGATGGTTGCGGGCATTTACGGCCGGGCTCCGAAGCGGGAGGCGCAATTGTATGCGTGAGAACAGTATTTGCAACGATCCCATGCTTGTCCTAGGATGACAGGAAGTTATTCTGAGTTGAGTCCTCATGACGGACAGCCAACAGGACACGTTCGATAGCCGCGCCGCGTACCAGTTGGCGATAGACCGGGTGCTTTCGGCGGCGAAAAAAGAGCTTTGCATCTTCGATTCCAATATCGGGGATCTCGAGTTCGACAGCCGGGCACGGGCGAATGCGCTTGCGGGTTTTCTCTCGGGTGGCCAGGACCACCGATTGCGCGTCATCCTGCATGATCTCGATCATTTGACCCGCTATTCACCGCGCCTGATGGCGCTGCTCAAACGCTATAGTCACAGTTTTTCCGTGCACCAGACACCCGAATCGCTGCGAGGCCTTTCGGATCGCTTCTTTCTGGCCGATGGGGTCAGCGGGGTAATCCGCTTTCATGCAGATCATTATCGCGGCAAGGTGCTTCTGGATCAGCCGCTGGAAATCCATGGCTGGCTTAAGCGCTTCGAGGATCTCTGGCTGGAATCGGTTCCGGGCGCCACTGCAACGCATCTGGGCTTATAGTGCGGCAGGCCGGTATCCGTCCCGCCGTGGGCGGTGGCCGGGATGGTTTTTTTATCTGTTTTTGATAGAATCCACGCTTGGCCTGAATACGTTCTGGTCAAACTCAAAATTTTGATTGTTGATTGTTGTTGATTGCAAACATAATATTTTCTTTTATCGATAAGGGAAATCAAATGAAACACTCTCTCCTCGTTGCTGCTCTCGTCGCCGTGGCCCTGACCGCCTGCGGCAAAAAAGAAGAAGCCAAACCCGCCGCTGCCCCTGCTGCTCCGGCTCCCGTCGCTGCACCGGCCGCCGCTCCTGCCCAGCCCGCTGGCATGGAAGCCCAGAAAGGCATGGACGGCATGTCCGGCATGGGTGGCATGGCAGGCGCTCCTGCTGCCGCTCCGGCCCAGCCTGCTGGCATGGAAGCCAAGAAGGAAGAAATGAAGAAGTAATTCGGATCGCTTCCGAAAAAGCCGGCCTGCGGGCCGGCTTTTTTTCGCTCACGCCCGGCTACAACAAGGCGCGCCAGTCAAATCCATCCTCCTGGCTTGCGACACCCACCCAGGTCTCGGCGCAACCCAACACGCCTGCCAAGGCAGCACGCGCCAATGCCGGCGTATTGTTCTGATGGCTCAAATGCGCCGCGATGAGATGCTGCAGCTCATGGTTATCCAATGCAGCGAGCAAGGTGGCCGAGGCGGCATTGTCGAGATGGCCGAAACGCCCGGCAATGCGCCGTTTCAAATGCGGTGGATAGCTCCCCCGCTGAAGCATGTCTTCGTCGTGGTTGCACTCGAGCACAAGTGCATTGCATTTCGTCAGCATCCGCTCCACATGTGGCGTCGAACTGCCCAGGTCGGTCACCACGCCGAGCTTGTGCCTGCCGTCTGAGAAAACGAACTGGACGGGCTCACGCGCATCATGCGGGACGGGAAACGGATGGATTTCCAGGTCGCCGACCTGCAAGGACTGGTGACCATCAATGAACTCGACCCTGGGGATTTCGCCCCGCCCCCGTGGCGATGCCGCGAAAGTACCGTGCGTCATCCAGACTGCCAGCCGATGGCGGGCCGCCAGCTTGAAGGCGCCGGCGACATGATCGCTGTGTTCGTGGGTAACGAGGATGCCGGACAAGTCATCCGGGGACAGGCCAAGTCGGCCCAGTTTGGAGACAGTCTCGCGTGGGCCGAATCCGCAATCGAGCAGGAGGCGGGTTGTGCCCGCCTCGACAATCAGTGCATTGCCACGACTGCCGCTACCCAGCGAAGCAAAGCGCATTACTTCAGCTGGTCGTAGAGCAGGCTGAGAATCTTCTTTGCGGTTTCGGAGTTATCCACGCCACCTTCGCGGGTCAATATCTTGACAGTGCTCTCGCTACCCTCTCCCTGGACGAGGATGCGGAACTGCTGATTGGCCGCAGGCTTGCCGCTGTCCCAGAATTTCAGCTTGCTGAGGAAGCCGCCATCCGATTTCTTGTTGTCTCCAGACTCCGGATCGACATACCGGACAAAGTAAAGCCCCTTGGCACGGTCTCGATCCTCCACCGTGAAACCGACGCGGTCCAAGGCCAGCCCCACGCGACGCCAGGAACGATCGAAGGCTTCCTGCAATTTCAGCGAACCGACGCCCCCGGCAGGCCGAATCAGCTTGGCACGTTCTTCCTGTCTCGGCTCGGCGGCCATCAATGCTTTTGAGCGGTTCTCCTCCGTTCCCAGGCGCACCATCAGTCGCCGCAGCATCTCCGCCTCGAGTTCGGGATCAGCCGGACGGGGTTGCCACACCGTGCGATCCTGGCCTTCGGTGGCATAGACCTCGTACATGCCGCGATGGCTGATATAGATCTCGGTGGTGCCAGCCTCCGCTCCCTTCTCCAGGCGGGTGCGGAACTTGTCCCGTTCCGGGGTCGAATAAATCTGATCGAGGAGCTTGCCCAGCGTGGCGCGAATCATGTCCTGCGGCAGCTTGGCCCGATTCTCGGCCCAGTCGGTTTCCATGATGCCGGCGTCCGGCAATTCCAGGTTGATGATGAAACCGATCTCCTGCCAGAAATCCTTGAGCGTCGGCCATATGTTGTCCGGCGAGCCCGTCACCACCAGCCAGCGCTGGCTGCCGGCACGCTCGACTCGCATCTTGTCCACTTGCGGCAGCACTTCCTGCGCGGCAGTGTCCTTGGTTCCAGCGCGCTCGGTACTATAGGCTGAGAACGTGGCGGATCCGCGCGGGGATATGTCCGGAACGGCGTAGCGCTCGTCGCGGTTGGGCGAGGTCAGGTCCGGCGGAATCTCCAGGGGCGGCAGTTTCCCCGCCGACTTGTAGTCGATTTTTTTCGACTCGATCGACATGCTGGAACAGCCCGCCAGCATTACGGCTAAGGCAAACAGGAAGAATTTTCTGAACCGCATGCGGATCATGCCCGCCCCTCTTTCAATTCGGATTTGGATCCGGCATAACACCCGCGCTATCTCGGGCATACGCCTACTCGGAAACTTCGTATTCAAACGGTTACGCCCGCTTCACGCATGGCCTGGTACACGCGCTCGTGGCATTCGGGCGACAGCGGGGTCAACGGGAGGCGGATGCCGCCGTCCATCAGGCCCATCCGGCTAACGGCCCATTTCACGGGAATCGGATTGGCCTCGACAAAAAGATGGCGGTGCAGGCCAAGCAGGCGCGCATTGATCTCGCGCGCCTTGGCTACGTCGCCCGCCAAAGCGGCAAAACACATTTCATGCATCAGGCGCGGCGCCACGTTGGCGGTCACCGAGATCGTGCCGTGTCCGCCCAGCAGGATGAAGGCCAGCGCGCTGGCATCGTCGCCACTGTAGAGTGCAAATCCCTTCGGCGCCCGCTTGATGAGATCCGTACCGCGCTCCAGGTTGCCCGTGGCATCCTTGATGCCGACGATGCCCGGCACCTGCGCCAATCGCAGCGTGGTGTCGTTGCTCATGTCGGCCACCGTGCGACCGGGCACGTTGTAGAGAATCATCGGCAAGTCCACCGCCTCGGCGATCGCCTTGAAATGACGATAAAGCCCTTCCTGGGTCGGCTTGTTGTAATAGGGCACCACATTGAGCGAGGCCGCGGCGCCGACCTGCCTGGCGTAGGCCGTCAGTTCGATCGCTTCGGACGTCGAATTGCCGCCCGTGCCCGCAATGACCGGCATGCGGCCAGCCGAATACTCTACGGCGGCGCGGATCAACTCGCAGTGTTCGTCGACATCGACCGTGGGAGACTCTCCCGTCGTGCCGACAATGACGATGCCGTCGGTGCCTTCGTCAGCATGAAAATCCACGAGGGACTTGAGCCGCGGGAAATCAAGACTGCCATCATCCCGCATGGGGGTGACAATGGCGACAATCGAACCTTGGATCATAGAATCAAGCTTGTACGAAAACGGTAGATTTTACTTGATGAAGCCAACTACCGGAAATAAATGAAAGAGTTGAAGCGCGGTGGACACCGGCATGGGGCATCGGTTCCCTGGCGGACTTACAAGTCCGCCAGGATCTTGACGTGGGTCGTGACGCTGCGCGCGAGGGCTGACAAGGCATAGCCGCCCTCAAGCATGGATACGATCCGGTCCTGCGCCGACTCGGCGGCTACCGCCTTGATTTGCTGGGTCACCCAGGCATAGTCGGCTTCGACCAGGCCGAGCGAGGCCATGTCGTCCTCGTAGTGGGCGTCAAAGCCCGCCGAAATGAAGATCGCCTCCGGGGCGAACTGCCGCAGGGCGGGCAGCCAGGCCTTTGTCACGGCGTCCCGGAATCCTTCGCTGCGTGTGCCCGCCGGCACCGGCACGTTGATCATGTTCGCCGCCGGTGCATCCGTCCCGGAATACGGATAAAAGGGGTGCTGGAAGGTGCTGACCATGAGGACGCGGGGATCATCGGAAAAAATGTCTTCCGTGCCGTTGCCGTGATGAACGTCGAAGTCGACCACCGCCACGCGCTCGAGTCCGTGCACTTCGAGCGCATGGGTGGCGGCTATGGCGATGTTGTTGAAGAAACAGAAACCCATTGCCTTGGCACGCTCGGCATGATGCCCCGGCGGCCGCACGCTGCAAAAAGCGTTCTCGACCTCGCCGTTCATGACCAGGTCCGTCGCCAGGATGCCGGCTCCCGCCGAGCGCAATGCGGCCTGCAGAGTGCCGGCGCTCATCGCGGTGTCCGGATCGAGATGGACGATGCCGCTCTGCGGTGCGCTCTCGGCAATGCCGCGCACGTACTCCGGCGGATGAACCCGCTCAATCTGTTCCAGCGTCGCCAGGGGCGCGTCGTAGAAAGACAGGTACATGTCCAGCCCGGCGGCAATCAGCCGATCGCTGATGGCGGACAGCCGCTCAGGGCATTCGGGGTGATGCGCGCCCATGTCGTGCAGCCAGCAGTCGCGATGGGTAATGAATGCGGTGGTCATCGAAGCCCCGATCCTCGCCGGGTCTTTTCAAGTTGGAATTACACTAGAATGTGCTTACAGCTGCCATTATCCACCGATTGCCGCATCCGCCTCAAGTCATGCCGACTTCACGCTTGCCGTCCTCTCCGATACACGAAGCGATTCACCATGCCGGCCGCATCGTGCTGGGCAAGGAACGCCAGATTCGCCTCGCCCTGGTCTGCCTGCTGGCGCGCGGCCATCTGCTCATCGAGGACTTGCCGGGCGTCGGCAAAACCATCCTGGCTCATGTGCTGGCCAGGCTGCTCGGCCTGAATTTTCACCGCATCCAGTGCACGGCCGACATGCTGCCTGCCGACATCATCGGCGTGTCGATATACGACCGCAACTCGGGCGGCTTCCAGTTCCATCCCGGGCCGATCTTCGCCCAGGTGATCCTGGTGGACGAGATCAATCGCGCCACGCCGAAGTCCCAGAGCGCGCTGCTGGAGGCGATGGAAGAACATCAGGTCACGTGCGAGGGCGAGACGCGCCCGCTTCCCGATCCGTTTTTCGTGATTGCCACGCAGAACCCCTATCACCAGATCGGCACCTTCCCGCTGCCTGAATCACAGCTCGACCGTTTCCTGATGCGCATCGAAATGGGCTATCCGGATCAGGCGGCCGAGCGCGAACTTCTGGCCGGCGCCGACCGACGCGACATGGTCGCCTCCCTGAACCCTTGCCTGGAACCCGGCGAACTGATCGAACTGCAGCGGACTGTCCGGGAAGTGCATGTCTCCGCTGCGCTGATCGCGTATGTCCAGGCCCTCGCCGAACATACCCGCCGCTCGCCGGACTATGAAGCCGGGCTCAGCCCGCGGGCAGCGCTCGCCCTGTTGCGTGCCGCCCGCGCCTGGGCCCTGATCGATCGTCGCGATCTTGTCCTGCCCGAGGACATCCAAGCCGTGCTGCCGGCCGTGGCGGGTCACCGCCTGCATCCGGCCAGCGGCGCTCCGAACGCCTCCGCCTCCGACATCGCCGCGGCATTGATCGGCGCGGTGCCCATTCCTTAGGCGTGATGGCCGCAGCAGCATCGTTCAAGCGCTGGTTATTCCGTCTCTACGGTCCCGAGTCCGCGCCCATCGTCCTGACGCAGCGACGCGTCTATGTCCTGCCGACAAAGGCCGGTTTGACTTATGCCGCGGCGCTGGGATTCATGCTGATCGGCGCCATCAACTACAACCTGAGCCTGGGCTATGCGTTGATTTTTCTCCTCGCGGGCCTCGGCCTGGTGGCCCTGTTGCACACCTTCCGCAACCTCGTGCAGCTGGAAATTTCGCCCGGCCATGTCGAGCCCGTCTTTGCCGGAGACTCGACCTGTTTCGGCCTTCAGGTGCGCAACCGACGAGACTTGGGCCGGTTTTCAATCAGTCTGCATTGCGAGGGGGGAGGGACGGTATCAACCGATCTGGCGGCCAGTGCAACGACTTCCGTCAGTTTGCCGCTGGCGACCCGGAGACGGGGCTGGCTGCGTCCCGGCCGAGTCACGCTGGAGACGCGTTATCCCCTGTGCCTCGTGCGTGCCTGGAGCTATGTCGAACCGGACATGCGCTGCCTCGTCTATCCCCGCCCGGAGGCCTCTGCTCCGCCGCTTCCGCTGTCGGCCACCGGTGAAGCCGGCGGCGCCCGCACCGGCATGGGCACGGAGGATTTCTCCGGCCTGCGCACACACCAGCCTGCCGATTCGCCTCGCCATGTCGCCTGGAAGGCAGTGGCACGCGGTCAACCCCTCCTCACCAAGCAGTTCATGGGCGCCGACACCGCACAGGTCTGGCTTTACTGGAGAGAACTGCCCCCGGACATGGGAGTCGAAGCGCGCCTGTCTCGCCTGACGCGGTGGCTGATCGACGCCCATGCGCGAGGCCTGGCTTACGGACTGCGATTGCCCGGCAAGGAAATCCCGCTCGGCCAGGGCGCGCGGCAGTATCAGGATTGCCTTGAGGCGCTGGCCTTGCATGGCAACTAGCACCCCAGGCAAGGTGCGGGGGGCCCGGCGGGTCAGCCCTGCCCTGACCCGCTCGCAGGAACTGTGGCTGTTCGCCTGCGCAGTCGTGACGCTGCTGCCGGATGTCGAGTATGCCCCCGTCTGGCTGACCGTCGCCGTCGCTGCGGGCATCGTCTGGCGCCTGGCGCTCTGGTGGCGCCGCGCTGCACTGCCGTCGCGCTGGCTGCTGACCTTTCTCGTTGTAGCCGGATCGGCCGGAATATTCTTCACTTACCGCCAGTTCTTCGGCAAGGATCCGGGCATCGCACTCCTCATCCTCTTCCTCGCCCTCAAGTTGCTCGAAATGCGCAGCGTGCGGGATGGTCTGTCCGTCATCTTCCTGTGCTATTTCCTGCTCCTCACCCACTTTCTCAACGAGCAGGGCATCGGTGTTGCCGGCTTCACCCTAACAGCGCTCGTCGTCGTGACTGCCGCCCTGGCCAGCCTCGGACATGCAGGCCGGTCTGTCGCCGAGCAACTGCGGCTGTCCGCCGTCATGCTGGCGCAGGCAACGCCATTCATGCTCGTCCTGTTCCTGCTGTTTCCCCGCGTACAGGGGCCGCTCTGGGGCATGCCGGCGGATGCCTACAGCGGCATGAGCGGCCTTTCGGACACCATGTCGCCCGGCTCCATCAGCAATCTGAGCCTCTCCGGCGAAATCGCCTTTCGCGTCAAGTTCGATGGGGAAGCCCCGCCGAAACCGGCTTTGTACTGGCGCGGCCCGGTACTGACCCTGTTCGACGGTCGAACCTGGCGTGCCGGAGCTCGGCAGGGGAAAGTCAGCCTCCCGGATACGGCGTCAGGTCGGACTTTCCGCTATTCGGTCACGCTCGAACCGCACAACAAGCACTGGCTGTTCGCCCTGGAAATGCCCGGCACGCTGCCGCCCGACGCCGTCCTGGCGCGCGACTACCAGCTGCTCTCCAGAATGCCGGTACGCAGCCGCATCCGTTATGAAATGCAGTCGCGCCTCGATTTCGTGCCGGGTGCAGAGGAGTCTGAAGCGTCGCTGCAAAGTCATCTCAATATGCCGGCGAACAACCCCCGCACACGGGCCCTCGCCATGCAATGGCGAAGCGAGTCGGCGACGGACGAGGCTCTCATCCGCCGCATGCTGGATCACTTTCGCCAGGAAAATTTCTTCTATACGCTGACGCCGCCGCTTCTCGGCGAGAACAGCATCGACCAGTTCCTGTTCGACACCCGGCGCGGCTTCTGCGAGCACTTCGCCTCGGCCTTCGTCTTCGCCATGCGCGCCGCCGGCGTGCCTGCGCGTGTCGTCACCGGTTACCAGGGCGGTGAGCAGAATCCCGTCGATGGCTACCTGATCGTCCGCCAATCCGATGCCCATGCCTGGGCGGAAGTCTGGTTGAAGGACACGGGATGGGTGCGCATCGATCCGACCGCGGCCATCGCCCCGAGCCGAATCGAGGCCGGACTGGCTTCCGCCGTGCCGGCGGGCGAACCCCTGCCATTCTTCGTGAGAGCCGACCTTTCCTGGTTGCGGGACATCCGCTTCCGCTGGGATGCCGTGACAAACTCGTGGAATCAGTGGGTGCTGGGCTACACACCCCAGCGTCAGCGTGAGGTGCTTTCTCGCCTCGGCATGCGGGAACCCGACTGGAAGGCCATGACTGCAGTCATGGCTGCGCTGTGCGGACTGCTGCTGCTGGGCCTGACCTTCTGGACCCTGCACAAACGCATCCACGCCGACAAGACCGTTCGCGCCTGGAACCGATTGAGCCGCAGGTTGGCCCGCGTAGGCCTGGCGCGCAAGGACTGGGAGGGTCCGGCGGATTACGCCCGTCGCGTTGCCTTGGCGCAACCGGAATTGGCGCGCCCCATGGAAACAATAGCGGCACTCTACATCGAGCTGCGCTACGGGAAACTGGGCAGCAAGGCGACCCAGCAACAATTGCATGGACTGATTGCGAACCTGGAGATCGCCGCCCCAAAATGATACGAATCCTGTCTTCCGCCGTCCTCTACGCCCTCGCGCTGGTCCTGCCCGCCGACGCCAGTGCCGCCGGCTTCGCCCAGCGCGAGGATGTCCGCGCGTTCATTGAAGAAATGCACGAAAAACACGGCTTCGACCGCACTCGCCTCCTGCGCCTGTTCAGGCAGGCGCAACCGCAACCCAAGGCGATCAAGGCCATCCTGCCGCCGAAGGACCCCTCGGTGCGCTCGTGGCATGCCTACCGTGCCCGATTCGTCGAACCTGCCCGCATCGAAGGCGGGCAGCGCTTCTGGGAAGCGAACCGCAGCACTCTCGAGACCGCCCGGCGCACCTACGGCGTGCCGGAAGAAATCATCGTCGCCATCATCGGCATTGAAACTCTTTACGGACGCAACATGGGCAGGTTTCCTTCGCTGGCCACGCTGGCCACGCTGGCTTTCGACTATCCGCCGCGGGCTGACCTGTTCCGCCGCGAACTGGAGGCCTTGCTGCTGCTGTCGAACGAGACGGGGCAAAACCCGCTTGCCTACATCGGTTCCTATGCGGGCGCGCTGGGCATGCCGCAATTCCTGCCCAGCAGCCTGCGCAATTGGGGCGTCGATTTCGACGGGGACGGCCATGTCGATCTGACGGCAAGCACCGCGGATGCGATCGGCAGCGTCGCCAACTTCCTCGCCAGTCACGGCTGGGAGGCGGACGGGCCGATTGTCGCCGCGGCCGCCGTGACGGGCGACCGTTACGGCGAACTCGTCGATGCAGGCATCCTGCCCCGCTTCCTGCCTGCGGAAATGGAAGCCTATGGCGTCGGCCCCGCCGTCGATGCGCCGCAACTGCCCTGCGCCCTGATCGATCTTGCCACGCCCAACGAAGCGACCGAATACTGGCTGGGATACCGAAACTTCTATGTCATCACGCGCTACAACCGCTCCAGCTTCTATGCCATGGCAGTGAATGTGCTGTCGCAGGAATTGAAAGCTGAAAGAACGGCACGCCTGGCGGCGCGGTAAGAACGCTACAGAAGTATGTCCCTGGATACGCCGTGCCGCTTGAGGATGCGCCGCAGCTGCGCAAGTGCCTCGATCTGGATCTGCCGCACCCGCTCGCGCGTCAGCGACAGGCGTTCGGCCAATTCTTCCAGCGTCGCCATCTCGCAGCCGTTCAGGCCGTAGCGGTATTCGATCACCTTCCGCTGCTTTTCGCTGAGCATGCCGATCCACTCGGTGACGAGATGCTCCACCTCGGCGGTCTGGATCTGCATCTCCGGCGTCACGGCGGCATCATCGGCCAGCGACTCGCCTATGGAAAGGCTGGGGTCGATCTCCAGCGGCGCGTCCAGCGACGCGACGTGCTCGTTCAGCGCAAGCACCTGGCGCACCTCCTCGACCGGCTTGTCGAGCAGCTGTGCGATCTCTTCCACTCCGGTTTCACGCGCACTGGCCGCCTCGAGGCGCCGCATGGCGCGCAGAACAGTATTGAGTTCCTTGACCACATGGACCGGCAGCCGGATGGTGCGGGATTGATTCATGATGGCCCGTTCGATGTTCTGGCGGATCCACCAGGTGGCATAGGTCGAAAAACGGAACCCGCGCTCGGGGTCGAACTTTTCGAGCGCATGGATCAATCCGAGATTGCCTTCCTCCACCAGATCGAGCAGCGGCATGCCGCGGTTCAGATAGTGCTTGGCGATATTCACCACCAGGCGCAAGTTGTGCTCGATCATCTTCTGGCGCGCCGCCTCGTCGCCCTGTCGGGACAGTCGCGAGTAATTCAGTTCCTGCTCCGGCGTCAGCAGGGGTTTGCGCCTATCTCGTTGAGGTAGATCTGGGTGACATCGTTGAGGAATTCCGGCTCTGCGGCGGGTGTGGCATCGGGCACGACCGATTCGGCTGCTTCCCCCTCCTCCGGCAAGGCCTCGTCGCGCATGCACTACCTCGGCGGCAGCAACTTGAGGGGATCGAGCGGCTTGCCCTGGCGACGGACCTCGAAGTGAAGTTTGGCCTGATCGGCGTCGCTGTCGCCGAGCTCGGCGATTTTCTGTCCTTTGGACACCTGCTGTCCTTCCTTGGCCAACAGCTTGCTGTTATGCGCATACACACTGGACAGGTTGTTGGCATGCTGAATGATGAGCAGGTTGCCATAGCCGCGAATTCCACTGCCGGCATACGTGACCTTGCCTGCCTCGGCGGCCAATACCGGCTCGCCGATCCGGCCTTCGATGTCCACGCCCTTGCTGCCGCCCTCCACGTAGGATGCGATCACCTTGCCACCGCTCGGCCACGCCCATGTCTGTTCGCCCCCGGCAGCAGGCTCCTCCGCCTGCCTGGGTTCAGCCTTGATCTGTACGGCAGCCTGGGCCGGGCGCGGTTCCTCCGGCTTCTGCATAGCCGCCATGGCCTGCTCGGTGTAGGGCTGTTTCCCCCCCTTCGGCTCACGCTTGAGCTTATCCGTATTCGACACTCCGCCAACGACCAGAGGGCGTGTTTCGACGGCCGCCGGACCGACAATGGGCTTGGCCACGGCCACGCCCTCGGGAGGCGCGATGCGCAACTGTTGACCGACCCTGATTACGTTCGGGTTGTCGATATTGTTCCAGGCTGCCACGTCCCGGTAGAACTGGCCATGTTCCAGCGCGATGCTGTAGAGCGTATCGCCCTTCCTCACCGTGTGATATTCGCTTGGCTTGGCGGGTGTCGCGGCCGGCGCGGGTCCTTTTGCCGGCATGCCGCCTCGTTCGATCACCGGAGCGGGCGTCCTGGAGGCACACCCACCCAACAAGGCGGCAAGTCCGCAAATCAGAATCGCATATCGGGGGGGGCACTTCACCATGCTTATTCGACTCCAGCGACAAGGGGCACGAAACGAACCGGCTCGAGGCGGGTTTCACTATAACCGCGCGCACTACGCTCAATCAGGCAGAGCGATTGTTCGGCGCCGCCCAAAGGAAGAATCATGCGACCGCCCACGGCCAGCTGCCCAAGCAACGCCTTGGGCACATGTCCGGCAGCGGCTGCAAGGATGATTGTATCGAAAGGCGCAGCTTCCGCCAGTCCAAGATATCCGTCCGCATGCTTGAGCCTGACATTGGGCAGGCGCAAGTGGCGCAAGTTGGCGCGCGCCTTGTCGAGCAATTGGGCGAGGCGTTCGACGGCGTAGACGTCCTTTGCCAACTGCGCCAGCACGGCCGCCTGATAGCCGCAGCCGGCACCGATCTCCAGCGTCTTGCCGAGTTCCCGTCCGGCCGCAAGCAGTTCAATCATGCGCGCAACAATGAAAGGCTGGGAAATCGTCTGCTTCAGTCCGATCGGCAAAGCCATGTCTTCGTATGCGCGCGAGGCCAGCGCCTCCTCGACGAAAATATGCCGCGGCACGACAGCCATCGCCGACAGCACCCGCTCGTCGCGAATGCCTTCAGCACGCAGCCGCTCGATCATGCGGGCGCGAGTACGCTGTGAGGTCATGCCGATGCCGGACAACTCGCGTTTCATGGCTCGAGCCAGGACCTGACGGAAGCGATCTGCGTACCTTGCGTCAAATCGATCTGCAGGGGCGTGACCGATGCGTAGCCGTTCTCCACGGCATGGAAATCCGTTCCCTCCCCGGCGTCCTGCGCCGGTCCTGCTGCACCGATCCAGTACACCGTGTCGCCGCGCGGATTGATCTGCCTGACGACGCCTTCTGCCTTGTGCCGTTTGCCCAGGCGGGTGACCTTCAGGCCCTTGAGATCCGCGAGGGGCACATCCGGCACATTCAGATTCAGCAGCACCGGCTCGCCGAGGGGTTGTTGCAGGCAACGCTCGACCATGCGCCGCACCACCGTCGCCGCGGTCTCGAAATGCGCCGCCTTGTGGCTGGTCAGCGACACTGCTATCGAGGGCACTCCGAGCAGATGGCCCTCCGTGGCGGCGGCAACCGTTCCGGAATAAATGGTGTCGTCGCCCATATTGGCGCCGAGATTGATGCCCGAGATCACCATGTCGGGCAGATGGTCGAGCATGCCGGTAACGGCCAGATGGACGCAATCCGTCGGCGTACCGTTGACGAAATAGAAGCCGTTCGCCGCCCGGCGCAGCATGAGGGGTCGATCCAGCGTAAGCGAATTGCTCGCACCGCTGCGGTCGCGCTCGGGGGCGACCACGGTGATATCGGCTAGATCGGACAGTGTTCTGGCGAGGACTTCGATGCCCGGCGCGAAGTAGCCGTCGTCATTGGAAAGGAGGATGCGCATGGTATGCCGCGCGGCGATGGCTGCCTCAGGGAAGGAATGGTCGGGGCGGCGGGATTCGAACTCGCGACCCCTTGCACCCCATGCAAGTGCGCTACCAGGCTGCGCTACGCCCCGACTGGATGCGGATTATATCAGAGAGCGGGAAGCTGCGATGTGCCGATGGGAGGAATCAGGCACGAAGATAAGCGATGATGCCGACAATCTCGGCGCGTAGCGAGCTGGCGGGCACAAGGTGTTCCGGCGAAGCAGCGGCAGGATGCGGCGCTTCCTTCGTCGGCCCCTCTTCAAGCCGGTTCCGCGCGCCACTGATGGTGAACCCCTCGCGGTACAGCAGTTCGCGGATGCGGCGCACCAGCAGCACTTCGTGATGCTGGTAGTAGCGTCGGTTGCCGCGCCGCTTGACCGGCTTCAGCTGAGTGAATTCCTGCTCCCAGTAACGCAGGACATGCGGCTTGACGCCGCACAACTCGCTTACTTCGCCGATGGTGAAGTAGCGCTTTGCCGGGATGGGCGGCAGATCATCCTTGCTTGCCATGGCTGCTCAGCTTCTCGACCGAGGCCTTGAGTTTCTGGCTGGCATGGAAGGTGACGACGCGGCGCGCAGTGATCGGAATCTCCTCGCCGGTCTTGGGATTGCGTCCGGGACGTTGCGGCTTGTCGCGCAACTGGAAATTGCCAAAGCCGGACAGCTTGACGCTCTCGCCGCGCTCCAGCGCTGTACGGATCTCTTCGAAAAAGCCCTCGACCATGTCTTTCGCTTCGCGCTTGTTCAGGCCGACCTTCTCGAACAGAAGATCGGCGAGTTCCGCCTTTGTTAACGTCATTTCTGCTCCCTAAGAACGCAGCTTGGCAGCGAATTTCTGGGTGGCGGCTTCAATCATTTTGACCACCGCCGCTTCGACTTCGCCATCCGAAAGCGTTTTCTCAGTATCTTGCATAACTACCCGGAATGCAAGACTTTTTTTCCCGGACTCGACCCCTTTGCCATGATAGACATCGAATAAAACGACCTCTCTGACAAAGGATGGCGCCGAGGCAATCAGGCCCTCTAGCAATGGCTGGGCCGGCTGCTCGTGATCCACCACGAGAGCAAGGTCGCGCACCACGGCGGGGAAGCGGGAGGTCTCTCGATAACCCGGCAAGGGCTGCTGCAGTACCGGGTCGAGGTCCAGTTCGAACACGACCGGTGCCATGCCCAACTCGTATTTCTGCACCCATCGCGGATGCAGTTCTCCGACAAAGCCGATCACCATGCCGCCCACGCTGATGGACGCGGACCGCCCGGGATGCAGCGCAGGGTGGTCAAAACGCGCAAACTGCGCCTGCCGAGGCGACAGCAACGCTTCCACATCGGCCTTGGCATCGAAGAAATCCACTGGCCGGGGGGGCACTCCCCACTGCTCGGGCGCTGCCGGCCCGGCAGCCAATGCGGCGATGCGCTTCGGTTGCAGGAAGCCGGCAATCTGGTTCCCCTCGGCGTCCTGCGGCGCCTGCCTTTCGGCCACGCGCAGGAAGCATCGACCGGTTTCGAACACTCGCACGCGCTCCAGATGCCTGTTCCGATTGGTGATGAGATTCGACACCAGGCCGCCGATGAGGCTGGAGCGCATCACGCTCATCTGGCTGGCGATGGGGTTGGCCAATGCAACGGGAGCGTCATTCGCGCAGAAATCGTGCTCCAGGCTTGCATCGACGAAGCTGTAGTTCACCACTTCCTGATAATCGCGGGAAGCCAGCAGGCGGCGCAGGCGCCAGACGCTGCGATGTTGCTCGTTCTGCGGCAGGATAGCCAGCGTCCCCTGCGGCAAGCGTGCAGGAATGTTGTCGTAACCATGGAGGCGTGCAAGCTCCTCGACGAGGTCTTCCTCGATGGCGATATCGAAGCGATGCGAGGGCGGCGTCACGGTGAAAGTGTCGCCTTCGCACGTAAAGTCGAAGTCGAGCCCCTGGAGCAATCGCGCTGCAACCTCGGCACCCAGCCGGATGCCGAGAATCTTCTCGGCACGCGGCACGCGCAGCCGCACCGCTTCTCGCTTAGGCAAATGGCCGCGGTCGAGCGCTTCCGTCACCGGACCGGCCTGACCGCCGCAGATCTCCTGCACCAGTTGGGTTGCCCGCTCCAGCGCCTCGCGCGTCGCAGCAAAGTCGACCCCACGTTCGAAGCGGTAGGAGGCGTCCGAGGAAAAGCCCAGCGCGCGCGCTTTGCCAGCCACGGCATCCGGAGTGAAGAACGCACTTTCCAGAAACAGGTCCTTCGTGGCATCCGAGATGCCGCTGTCCTCGCCGCCCATGATGCCGGCCAACGCCAGGGCGCGACGTTCATCCGCAATCAGCGCCGTGTCCGGGGAGGGTTCGATGGTCTGTTCGTTCAGCAGCAGGAGCGTCTCGCCTGCCTTCGGATAGCGCACATGCACGGCACCGGACAGGCGCGTATCGTCGAAGGCGTGCAGCGGCTGGCCGAGTTCCAGCATGACGTAGTTGGTAATATCCACCACTGCACTGATGGAGCGGATACCACTGCGCTCCAGGCGTGACTTCATCCAGGGCGGCGTCGGCGCGCCGGCGTCGATGCCGCTCACCACCCGTCCGCAGTAACGCGGGCAAGCCGCCGGCGCATCCAGCACGACCTCGCGTCGCCTGTCGCTGGCGATCTCGACTTCCCGTATCGGCGGCAGTACTACGGGGACGCCGGTCAGCGCCCCGACCTCGCGCGCCACGCCTTTCAGGCTGAGGCAATCGGCGCGGTTAGGTGTGAGTTTAAGGGTCAGCAGCCTGTCGTCGAGCGCCAGATACACCCGTATATCCTCGCCTATCGGTGCATCGGACGGAAGCGCCATGAGGCCGCTGTGGTCTTCGGACAGCCCCAACTCGCGCGACGAACACAGCATGCCGAACGATTCGACGCCGCGCACTTTGGCAGCCTTGATCTTGATCCCAGGCAGTTCCGCACCGACCAGCGCACAGGGCACTTTCATGCCGGCCGCAACGTTCGGGGCGCCGCAGACGATCTGCAGGGTCTCACCCTGCCCTGCATCGACGCGGCACAGCTTCAGCTTGTCGGCATCGGGGTGCCTGTCGACGGCGAGGACATGCGCCACGACGACGCCACCGAACGCGGGCGCGACATTCGCCAGCGCCTCGACCTCCAGACCGGCCATGGTCAGGCTGTGCGCCAGCTCGGCGCTTGTGAGCGGCGGATCCACGAACTGTCGCAGCCAGTGTTCGGAGAATTGCATGGTTACTTGAACTGTTGCAGGAAGCGCAAATCGCCGTCGAAGAACAGGCGCAGATCGTTGACACCGTAGCGCAGCATGGTAAGGCGATCCGGGCCCATGCCAAAAGCGAATCCGATGTACTTCTCGCTGTCGATGCCGACATGCCTGAGCACGTTTGGATGCACCATGCCGCTGCCGGCGATCTCCAGCCAGCCGGTTTGGCTGCAGACGCGGCAGCCGTTGCCGTCGCAGAACACGCAGCTCATGTCGATCTCGGCCGAGGGCTCGGTAAACGGGAAGAACGACGGCCGGAAGCGTGTGCGCAGGTCGGGTTTCTCGAAGAAGTTGCGCAGAAAATCGGTAAATACGCCCTTGAGGTCGGCAAAACTGACCTCCTCGTCAATCCACAGTCCCTCAACCTGGTGAAACATCGGCGAGTGCGTGGCATCCGAATCGACGCGATAGACGCGGCCCGGCGCAATGATGCGGATGGGCGGCTTGTGCGTCTCCATGTAGCGCACCTGGATGGGACTGGTATGCGTGCGCAGCAGAAGTCCGGGAGCGTTCTCCAGATAGAACGTGTCGTGCATCGAGCGCGCCGGATGATTCTCCGGCGTGTTGAGCGCGGTGAAGTTGTGGAAGTCGTCCTCGATCTCGGGACCATCGGCGACATCGAAGCCGATGGCGCGAAACAGTGCTTCGATACGCTCGAGGGTGCGCGTCACCGGGTGTAGGCCGCCCGTTGGCAGCCCGCGGCCGGGCAGCGTAATGTCGAGGGCCTCCGCTTTGAGTTGCGCCTCCAGTGCGGCGTGACGAAGCGCTTCGCGCCGCGCGTTGAGCGCCGACTCGATACGCTCCTTGGCGCTGTTGATGGCCGCACCGGCGTCTTTGCGCGCGGCGGGGTCGAGCTTGCCCAGGCCCTTGAGCAGTTCGGTAACCGAGCCGCTCTTGCCGAGATAGCGTGCCTTGGCCTGCTCCAGCAGGGCCGCGTCGCCGATGCCGGAAAATTCGGCCGTTGCCCGCGCAACTAATTGTTCGATGTCACTCATGGCTCAAACGTAAAAAAAGGAGGCTTGGCCTCCTTTTTCCGCGTGGCATGCGCTCAGGCAGCGAGGCTCGCCTTGGCCTGGTTCGCAATCTGCGCAAAGGCAGGTTTGTCGAACACCGCCAGGTCCGCCAGCACCTTGCGATCGACCTCGATGGACGCCTTCTTGAGGCCGTTCATCAGCACGCTGTAGGTCAGCCCCAACTCGCGCGCAGCAGCGTTGATGCGGACGATCCACAACGAACGGAACTGGCGCTTGCGCTGGCGACGGTCGCGGTAGGCATATTGCCCCGCCTTCATCACCGCCTGCTTGGCAATGCGATAGACGCTGCTCCGACGACCGCGGTACCCCTTGGCCTGATCGAGCACCTTCTTGTGGCGCGCACGCGCCGTTACACCACGTTTGACTCTTGACATGGTCTAGTCTCCTCAGGCGTAGGGCAACATGGCGCGAACGGAGGCGGTGTCCGAATCATGGACGCCCGTCAACCCGCGCAGATGGCGCTTCGCCTTGGTGGTCTTTTTGGTCAGGATGTGGCGCTTGAAAGCCTGGGAACGCTTGACGCTACCCCCCGGCCGCACCTTGAAGCGCTTTGCAGCGCCCGATTTGGTCTTCATCTTCGGCATCGAAGTACTCCTTATAACATGGCGCCGGGTGACTCCCGACTCGAGAGCGCTTTGACTACCCGCAACCACTTGTTCATGAACCTGTAGGCCGGTTCATGCCGCCTTGCGCCCCGGAGGGCGCGAATCTCAGTGCTTCAACTGCTTCTTGATGGGCGCCATGATCATGATGAGCTGGCGGCCTTCCATCTTGGGAAACTGCTCGACCGTGCCATACAACTCCAGGTCGGTCTTTACCCGCTCCAGAAGGCGTATGCCGAACTCCTGGTGCGCCATCTCCCTGCCGCGAAACCGCAGGGTGACCTTCGTCTTGTCGCCTTCCTGCAGGAACCGAACCAGGTTTCTCAGCTTGATCTTGTAATCGCCCTCGTCCGTACCCGGTCGGAATTTGACTTCCTTGACCTGGATCTGCTTCTGCTTCAGCTTGGCCTCGTGGGCCTTCTTCGCCTCGGCATACTTGAACTTGCCGTAGTCCATGATGCGGCAGACTGGCGGGCTGGCCATGGGTGCGATCTCCACAAGATCCACACCCGCTTCCTCGGCCATTCTCAGCGCCTCCTGGACCGATACGATCCCGACTTGCTCACCCTCCACCCCGACCAAGCGAATCTCCGGGGCATTGATTTCTTCATTGAGGCGCTGCGCCTTCTGCTGTGGTTGTGCGATGGTTCAAGTCTCCAAAAAATCAAAAATCAGGCCGCTCCTGCCCGCGCATCTCGTTCTCGCGTCAGGCGTTCGACAAACGTCTCAAGGGACATTTGCCCGAGGTCTTGTCCGCCCCGGGCACGCACGGCGACCAACCCAGCCGCCTTCTCCTTGTCGCCGACGACGACTTGGTAAGGCAGCTTTTGCAAGCTATGTTCGCGTATTTTATAGCTAATTTTCTCATTGCGCAAATCAGAAACGGCCCGCAACCCAGCCTGGCGTAGCTTTTCCGCAACAGTGTCGGCGTAATCGGCCTGATGTTCGGAGATGTTCATGACCACCGCATGCACCGGCGCCAGCCAGAGCGGGAAGGCGCCGGCATGGTGCTCGATGAGAATGCCGATGAAGCGCTCCATGGACCCAAGAATGGCCCGGTGCAGCATGACCGGCTGGTGGCGGGTATTGTCTTCGGCAACATACTCGGCACCCAGGCGTCCCGGCAATGAAAAGTCGAGTTGCAGTGTGCCGCATTGCCAGACGCGGCTGAGGCAATCCTTGAGCGGAAACTCTATCTTCGGTCCATAGAAGGCACCCTCGCCTGGCTGCAGGTCGTATTTCAAGCCCTTCGCATCGAGCGCTTGCGCCCGCGCCATCTCGGCCCGATCCCAGACCTCGTCGGAACCGATGCGCTTATCCGGCCGGGTGGACAACTTGACGAGGATGTCGTTGAAGCCGAAGTCTGCATAGACCTCTCGCAACAGGTCGATGAAGGAGGCTGACTCGGCAAGAATCTGCGCTTCAGTGCAGAAAATATGGGCGTCGTCCTGCACGAAACCGCGCACGCGCATGATCCCGTGCAGCGAACCCGAAGGCTCGTTGCGATGGCAGGAGCCGAATTCGGCCAGTCGCAGCGGCAGGTCGCGATAGCTTTTGATTCCCTGGTTGAATATCTGCACATGGCCCGGGCAGTTCATCGGCTTCACGGCGTAGTCGCGTTCTTCCGCCTTGGTGGTGAACATGTGCTCGGCGTAGTTCTCCCAATGACCGGAGCGTTCCCACAGGACACGGTCCATCACTTGCGGCGTGCGCACCTCCAGGTAGCCGTTGGCAGAAAGCAACCGACGCATGTACTGCTCGACCTCCTGCCAGATCACCCAGCCCTTGGGGTGCCAAAAAACCATGCCGGGCGCTTCCTCCTGCAGATGGAAGAGGTCAAGCTGGCGTCCCAGCTTGCGGTGGTCGCGCTTTTCCGCCTCTTCCAGCATGTGCAGATACTCAGCCAGTTCCTCCTTCTTCGCCCAGGCGGTGCCGTAAATGCGCTGCAGCATCTCGTTGCGGGAATCGCCTCGCCAGTAGGCCCCGGCCAACTTCATCAGCTTGAAGACTTTCAGCTTGCCGGTCGACGGCACATGCGGGCCTCGGCACAGATCGATGAAGTCGCCTTCCCGGTAAAGGGAAACATCCTGCTCGGCAGGAATCGAGGCGATGATTTCGGCCTTGTAGTATTCGCCGATGGACTTGAAGAACTCGACCGCCTTGTCGCGCGCCCACACCTCGCGCTCCACCGGGAAGTCCTTCTTCGCCAGCTCGGCCATGCGCACTTCGATCTTCGCCAGGTCCTCCGGCGTGAAGGGCCGCTTGTAGGAAAAATCGTAATAGAAGCCGTTGTCGATCACCGGACCGATGGTGACCTGGGCGTCAGGGAACAACTCCTTCACGGCATAGGCCAAGAGATGGGCCGTCGAATGGCGGAGGATCTCGACGCCCTCTGGGTCCTTGTCGGTGACGATGGCCAGGGCACAGTCACGCTCGATGCGGAAACCGGTATCGACCAGCCTGCCGTCCACCTTCCCGGCCAGCGCCGCCTTGGCCAGGCCTGCGCCGATCGAAGCCGCCACCTCGGCTACCGTGACCGCCTGAGGAAACGCTCTAGTCGAACCATCCGGCAAAGTAATCGTCAGCATCCTGAAACCGCCATAAACAACAAAAGCCAGAAAACCGAAGCCGTCTCGGCCCCTGTCCTCTGACTTCTGTTCTACGAATTGGTAGGCGCGATAGGACTCGAACCTACGACCCCCACCATGTCAAGGTGGTGCTCTAACCAGCTGAGCTACGCGCCTGAAATTTCAGTGCAGGCTTACGCGTGTGAGCGTGCGCGTTGTGCCGGAACCAAAGGTGCGCATTGTAGCTGAAACCGCTTCCTTTTCAAAGTGCTTCTTGCAATAATGAATTAATAAAGATGATCTAAAGTTGCCTGCCGAATCGCCGATAATTGCTTTAGGCGCGCGGCAAGAGGCAATCCTCTCCCCGCCATCCCGGGCCCATTCCCCGCCTGGTCGACTCGACGTGTAGCCACGCCACTTTGCGCGGCAGATATTTCTGCCATGTTCCCGCAGGCTTGTTCAATGCCCGGCTTCGGCCGGCATGCGCTTGAAGGGCTTATGAGCATTTTAGAGGATTTGTGCCAGGAATCGGATCAGGCTGCGCATGGCGCAACGCTGCTCCGCCGTGCTGCTCGCCCGACAATCCGGAAGAAATTCCTCCTCCTGTTTGCCTTGCTGACCCTGATCGTCATGGGCAACGTGCTGGTGATCCAGTCATCTTTTTCTCGCCTGCAGGGAACCGCGACCCTGATCAACCAGACCGGCAGCCTGCGCTGGATCAGCCAGAGCATCCAACTCGACACGCTCCGGCTGCTGCAGGGCCTGGACCCCGATCGCACGGCAATCGATGAAAAGCTGAGAAGGCTGGACGAGGTCCTCTCCGCGCTCGACTCCGATGGCAGGATGCCCCATCACGAGATCAAGACCCAGCCCCCGCATCTCCAGCAAGCCGTCGATTCAATCTGGAAGCACTCCATCAATTACCGGCAGCGAATCAACTCCATCCTGTTCAGTGCATCATCCCAAAAGAACATTCAGAATGAACTGAACCAGCTATACCAAAATGGCCAGGCCATCCTAGAGATGGCCGATGCCGTCACGACCACTCTGGCAAGCAATGCCGCCCAGATCGAAACCGAAGCGATGCGCAACCTCTATCGTCTAGCCGTGCTCGATCTCGCCATCCTCGTTTTCAGCCTGATGGTCATCCGCTACCAGGTCGTGCTGCCACTGCGCCGCCTAGTCCTAGCCAGCCGCAGTTTTGCCAAGGGGCAGTATGAAGAGCGCGTTGGATTCCGCTCCCGGGACGAAATCGGCGAAGTCGCGCTGGCGTTCGATCAGATGGCCGATACCATACAGCGGGACATGGAACGGATCGAGCGGGATGTCGTCCAATTGGAGGTAACCGGGCAAAGCCTGCGCAAGATGTCGCAGGCCATCGAGTCCAGCCCGGCCATGGTCCTCATCACCGACGCCGACGGCGTCATCGAGTACATCAATCCAAAATTCACCGAAACCACTGGCTATGCTCCCGAGGAAGTGCTCGGCAACAAACCCGGCATGCTGAAATCCGGTCATACCCCATCCGCCACCTATCGTAATCTTTGGACGACCATCCGTGCGGGTGCGGAGTGGCGCGGCGAACTGTTGAACAAGAAGAAGAACGGCGATTTATTCTGGGAAGACACGCGCATCTCGTCACTCAGGGACGAACAGGGCCGCATCACCCACTTCATATCGGTCAAGGAAGACATTACCGAAAGGAAAATCGCCGCGGACAGGATCGTCAAACTCAACGCGAGCCTGGAGCAGCGCGTAGCGGAACGAACTCGCCAGCTCACCGCGAGCAACAAGGAGCTGGAAGCGTTCAGTTACTCCATATCGCACGACTTGCGGGCGCCCCTGCGGGGAATCAACGGCTTTGCCCATTTGATGGAGGAGGAATGCCAAGGCTGCAGCAAGGCCGCCACATTGGATCATCTGAAAAGAATCCGCAAAGCCAGTCTCCACATGGGCGAACTCATCGACGACATGCTGGAACTTTCTCGCGTCGCCCGCTGCGAGGTCAAGATGGACTCCGTGCGGATCAGCGACATTGCCAATGTTCTCATGATGGAACTGACCGAGGCGGAACCGGAACGTCGGGTAGATATTCGCGTGGAGGAGAACCTCGTCGTACGGGGTGACGCAGTGCTGCTGCATTCAGCGCTGCAAAACCTGCTCGGCAATGCCTGGAAATTCACTTCGAGGCGCGACAGGGCGAGCATTCATTTCGGCTGCCGCGAGGAGAACGGCGAGCGTACGTTCTACGTCAAGGACAATGGCGCCGGCTTCGAGATGAGGTACGCTGACAAGCTGTTCTCCGCCTTCCAGCGTCTGCATCGACCCGAGGACTTCGAGGGCACCGGCATCGGGCTGGCAACCGTACAACGCATCATCCATTTGCATGGCGGCCGCATTTGGGCGGAAAGCCGCATCGATGCGGGATCCACGTTCTTCTTCACCCTGCCCGACGAGTCCGCAGGGAACGGTCTGTGACTCAGGCGCCTGTCGCCTCGCTCGCCTGCCAGAGACTGTTGCCCCTGCATTCCTTGCTGATCTCGGCCAATACGCGTTCATGCTCGGCCAGTTCCGCCGCGCTGGCGCGCAGCACGCGCAAGGGCGGCCGCTCCGCCGTCAGCTCCGCCTGCAATCCGGACACGGGAGCAGCGTCGAGCTCCATGATCAGGCTCTCCTGTCCGCGTGTCATTGCCAGGTAGACCTCTGCCAGCAGTTCGGCATCGAGCAGGGCCCCGTGCAGCGTGCGGCCGGAATTGTTGATGGCATAGCGCTCGCACAGGGCATCCAGCGAGTTTCTCCGCCCGGGATGCAACTCGCGGGCCATCATCAATGTATCCACCACACCCGAGCAGGCTTGTTCCAGCGGCACCTTGCTCACCAGGGCCAATTCGTTGTCGAGGAAGCCGACATCGAACGCGGCGTTGTGGATCACCAGTTCAGCCCCCTGCACGAAATCGAGGAACGCGACAACGATTTCTTCGAACCTTGGCTTGTCCTGCAGAAACTCGTTGGAAAGGCCGTGCACTGCCAACGCGCCGGCCTCCACCTCGCGCTCCGGGTTGATATAGCGATGGAAGCGCTGTCCGGTCAGCTTGCGATTGAGCAACTCGACGCAGCCGATTTCGATGATGCGATCACCGAGCCGGAAATCGAGGCCCGTGGTTTCCGTATCCAGGATGACCTGTCTCATGCGTGCTTTCCCCTCAATGTCATGATGCCCTGACGCGCAAGCGCATCGGCGCGTTCGTTTTCAACATGACCGGCATGGCCCTTGACCCAGTGCCATTCGATCCGATGCCGCGATGCCAGTTCGTCCAGCGCTCGCCACAGGTCGGCATTCTTCACAGGCTGCTTGTCGGCAGTACGCCAGCCGCGCTTCTTCCAGGCATGAATCCACTCGCTGATGCCCTTCTGCACATACTGCGAATCGGTATGCACGCGGGCATGCACCGGCCGCTTGAGCGCTTCCAGGGCGCGAATCACGGCGGTCAGTTCCATGCGGTTGTTGGTCGTACCGGCTTCCCCGCCAAAGAGTTCCTTCTCATGCCCGCCAATCCTCAGCAGTGCGCCCCACCCGCCGGGCCCCGGGTTGCCACTGCAGGCGCCATCCGTATAGATTTCCACGACGCCGCCATCGGGACTCACTGGCCGTCCTTCTGAATTCTCTGTACGGCAGGCGCAAGCGCCTTGGCGCGCGCCTTGCGATCATGCCAGGCGGGAGTGAGCAGGCGCAGGCCATGCTGGCGTTTGACGCCCTGCAGGATGTAAACCGCGCCGGTGATCGGCCACCAGCGGTCTCCGGCCAGTTCAAGAAACTGCCATCGCCGCAGCCACTTTTCCTGCGTCACGGCAGGAGAATAGCGGCCGAAGCAGCCCGCCTGCGTCTCGAAACTGAGCAGGGTCAGCAAGTCCTTGAGGCGTCGCACGCTGAAATACTGACCTTGCCAGGGGAAAGCCGCAGCACTGCCGGCCAGACGCCGCTTGACGCCCCAGAGACTGAATGGATTGAAGCCGGAGATCAATACCTGGCCCTCCGGAACCAGCACGCGCTCCACCTCTCGCAGGATCTGATGCGGATCGTCGGAAAACTCGAGGACATGCGGCAATACGACGAGGTCCAGGCTGTTTCCCGCCAACGGCAGGTGATGGGCATCTCCCCGCACGTCGACCGGGCCGCTCGAGTCGTAGGCAAAACGCAGCGGCATGCGGTTGGTGCGCAGGCAATCGCATTGCGGCAGGCCGACCTGCACGGCGTTGAAGCCGAAAATGTCGGCCACCATCTGATCGAAACGGGCCTGCTCCCAGTCGAGAATGTACTTCCCCTGCGGGGTCTGCAGCCAGTCGTCGAATCCGGGAATTGACATTTCGCTCCGAAGTCAGAGAATCACGCCATGGACATCCAAGGCTTGAGTGCATTCGAGGACAATTATATCTGGCTGCTGCGGGAGGGGCGTCGCATCGCTGTCGTCGACCCCGGCGACGAGACGCCGGTGCTGCGCTACCTGGCGGAAGAAAACGCCAGCCTGGCCGCCATCCTGCTCACGCACCATCACGGCGACCACACCGGCGGTGTCGCCGGCCTGATCGCCCGACATCCCGTCCCGGTATTCGGGCCTGCCGGGGAATCGATCGCGGGCCTCACCCATCCGCTGCGGGAAGGCGACACCGTAGTCTTGCCGGGGTTCCAGACGCATTTCCAGGTCATCGATGTCCCGGGCCATACCCGCGGCCATATCGCCTACTACTGCGCCGCCCACGACCCGGGTGTGCTGTTCTGCGGCGATACCCTGTTCGCCTGCGGTTGCGGCCGGCTGTTCGAAGGGACGGCGGATCAGATGTGGTCTTCGTTGAGCAAGCTGGCCGCGCTCCCGGGCAATACGCGCACGTACTGCGCCCATGAATACACCCAGTCGAATATTCGTTTCGCCCAGGCGGTGGAGCCCGGCAACACCGCGCTGCATGCGCGGGCCGCGCAAGTGGCACGGCTGCGCAGCGACGCGCAGCCGACGGTGCCCTTTACGCTTGCGGAGGAGCTGGCAACCAACCCCTTCCTGCGTGGCATGCAATCCGAAGTGGCCGCATCCGCAGAACGGCATTGCGGCAAACGCCTGTCCGGCGTGTCCGAGGTGTTTGCCGTCTTGCGGGAGTGGAAGAACACCTTCCGCTAACGTGCCCTTGGATTGGGGTCGCCGGAAAGTCAGCCTGCAAGGAGCGCCGATTCGGCCGCGTGGACGCAATTGCGCCCTTGCCGCTTGGCTTCATACAGCGCCCAATCGGCGGCACTCAGCAACTTGGGCATGCCCTCGGACAGTTCCGGAGACAGCGTCGCCACGCCAAAGCTGACCGTGACGACTCCGAACTTCGAGCTATCGTGGAGCACACCGAGCGCCTGAACACCGGCACGCATGGCCTCGGCGACCTGCATGGCGCCTTCCGGGCCGGTGTCGGGCAGGATGGCCGCAAACTCCTCCCCGCCATAGCGCGCAACGATGTCAGCCGGCCGCCGCAATTTTTCCCTCAGTGCCACAGCCACCGCCTTAAGGCATTCGTCGCCAGCCTGGTGCCCGTAGCCATCGTTGTACTGCTTGAAGAAATCCACGTCGCCCATCAGCAGCGACAATGGCTCTCGTGCGCGCAGGCAGCGCCGCCATTCTCGCGACAGGGCTTCGTCGAACTGCCTTCTGTTGGCGATCCCGGTCAGGCCGTCGACGGCGGAGAGCCGCGTCTACTCCCGGTTGGCGCTGTCCAGCTTGCGCGTCAGTAGCAGGAGCGAATGGCGCATCTGGATGATGCGCTGCATGGCGCGTACCTTGGCGCCCAGCACCACTTCGCTCAGCGGCTTGGGCAGATAATCGTCGCCGCCCGCCTCGATGCCGCGCTCCAGATCTTCGTCCCGGGTCAGCGCCGTCAGAAAGATGATGGGCGTCCACTCGCCCGGCTTCTCCATGGCGCGGATGCGTCGCGCCACTTCGAAGCCGTCGATACCGGGCAGGATGATGTCGAGGAGGATCAAATCGGGACGCTCCCGCTCGAAGCTGGCGATCCCCGACAGGCCGTCACGTGCCGGCACGGGCTCGATGCCCATCCGTTCCAGAAGATGGCAGATCACGGCCTGGCTGGTCGCGGTGTCTTCGATGACGAGGGTTTTCATGGGGGCGGCGCAATCCGGTCGGGCTGTGCGGCGAAGCATAGCCGAATATCGGCACGACAGCGCCTTTCCCGACCGCATTTCAGAGCGGGAAATTGACTGCGGCAGGAGGCGACGGTAGCATTGGGTTTTCGTCCCCGCCGGTTCCATGTTCAAGCACAAATCCGCGCTGCAGGACATGCTCGTCTGCTTCGCCCTTTGCCTGTTTCCCGTCGTTGCTGCCGCTTCCGAAGAGGGTACACCCAGCATCGCCGCCTCCGTGCCAGCGACTGAGAACGCGCAGACGTCCAATCCCGTCCCGACAATTGAACTCAAGGAAGATCCGCCGCCCCTCGCGACGATCGATCTGACGCTGCAACCCGACGACCTGTGGGATCGCATCCGGCACGGCTTCGGCATGCCCAACATCGACAGCCCGCTGGTGCACCAGCAGCAGGCCTGGTATCTAGCCCGTCCGGACTACCTGCGGCGAGTCGTCGAGCGCAGCCGCCGCTACATGCACCACATCGTCGAGGAACTGGAGAAGCGCGGCATGCCGACCGAACTGGCCCTGCTGCCCATCGTCGAGAGTGCCTACAATCCGATGGCCTACTCTCGCGCCCACGCCTCGGGCATGTGGCAGTTCATCCCCTCCACCGGCAAGACCTACCAGCTCGACCAGAACTGGTGGATGGACGAGCGGCGCGACATCATCGCCTCCACCAGCGCGGCACTGGAATACCTGCAGTCGATCTACGAAATGCATGGCGACTGGCACCTGGCATTGGCTTCCTACAACTGGGGCGAAAATGCCGTGGCACGCGCGATCAACAAGAACAGGGCCAAGGGGCTGCCGACGGATTACCTGAGCCTGACCATGCCCAACGAAACGCGCTGGTACGTCCCCAAGCTGCAGGCGCTGAAGAACATCCTCGCCCAGCCGCGACTGTACGGCGTGAGCCTGGATCCCATCCCCAACCAGCCCTATTTCGTCACGGTGGAGCGCCCCGCCAACATGGACGTCGCGATTGCAGCAAGGCTGGCGGAAATGACGATCGAGGAATTCCATTCCCTCAATCCGGCATTCAACCGTCCCGTCATGCCCGACAAGGGCAGCCAGACCATCGTACTGCCGACCGAAAAGGTTGCCGTCTTCAAAGCCAATCTGGAGACTCACGACAAACCGCTGACGAACTGGCAGGCCTACACCATCAAGAAGGGCGAAAGCCTGGAGAGCGTTGCCAGGCGGCATGGCCTGACGACGTCGCGCCTCAAGCAGATCAACGGCATCAGCGGAAGAATGCGGATCGGTCCCGGTCATACCCTGCTTGTGCCGGCCAAGGGCGATGTCGCGTCGTCAGACATGCTCAACGTGAATCTTCCCGTCGTCAAGCCGACCATCAAGAAGGCGCCCCCCGCCAAGGGCGGCAGGTCCAGCGCCGGCAAGAAAGGCAAGAAAACCGTTCCCGCCAAGAAGAACGCCCAGGCGCCGGTGAAAAAACAGCCCGTCGCAAAACGCTCACCCCCGCGCGACTGAAGCGTGCCGCGACCGGATGCGTCCTTTCAGGCTACTTGAATAGGTGGCAGCACACCCTGCGCGTAGCACCGATGCGCGTCTCGGACGGATAGAGGGTGGCGCATTCCTGCATGGCACGCGGACAGCGTGGATGGAAGTGGCACCCTGCCGGTGGATTGGCCGGAGAGGGTATGTCTCCCTTGAGAACGATGACGGGTCGCCCGTCTTCCCCTTCGATGCGCGGCACGGCGGACAACAGCGCTTCGGTATACGGATGCTTGGGTTCGCGCAGGATTTCTCCCACCGTGCCCTGCTCGACGATGCGGCCGAGGTACATCACCGCCACCTCGTGGGCCAGATGCTCCACCACTGCAATATTGTGCGTGATGAATAGGTAGGCCAACCCGAGGCTGGTCTGCAGTTCCTTCAGCAAGTTGAGGATCTGCGCCTGCACGGACACATCGAGGGCGCTGGTCGGCTCGTCGCACACCAGGAGCCTGGGTTCGACGGCGAGGGCGCGGGCGATGGCGATGCGCTGCCGCTGCCCGCCGGAGAATTCATGGGGATAGCGCCCGCGCATGACGGCCGAGAGGCCGACCCGCGCCAGCAATGCATCGATCCGCTCATCCCTCGACATGGTTCCGGCCGTCCTGCCCAGGGCAGTCATGCCCTCCTCGATGATGTCCCCTACCCTCATGCGCGGATCCAGCGAGCCGTAAGGATCCTGGAAAACGATCTGCATGTCCGCACGCAGCTTGCGCAGACGGTCAGGCGGCAGGACGGTCAGTTCCTCGCCATCGAAACGCACGCTGCCGCCGGTCGGCCGCAAGAGTTGCAGGACGGCCTTGCCGACCGTCGTCTTGCCGCAACCCGATTCCCCCACCAGTGCCAATGTCCGTCCCGAAGTCAGCGTCAGCGAGACGCCATCGACCGCCTTCACCTGCCCGGCGATGCGCCGGAAGACCCCCTTGCGCATCGGGAAATGCAGCTTCAGGCCGCTCACCGCCAGCAGCGGCACACCGGCGGCCGGCGATGCTTCGTCGTCCTCGCAGTTGCGACGCTCCGACGATGCGGCCGTGCCGCCCTGTCGCGCCGCCAAAGCCGGATCGTAAAGATGGCAACGCACGACATGGCCGTCCGACGCCGAATGCCAGGCGGGCTTCTCGTCTGCGCAACGCGCCCAGGCGCTCTGGCAGCGGTCTGCGAAGCGACAGCCGGTGAAGGCCGTCGTCAGTGGCGGTACGCTGCCTGGAATGGTTTCCAGGTCGCCGCCTCGCCGCTCCGGGCGGGGCAGCGCGGCGAACAACTTGCGCGAATAAGGGTGGCAGGGAGATGTGAAAAACGCCTGCCGCGCGGCCACTTCGACCAGCTCGCCCGCGTACATGACGCCAACACGATGCGCCAGCTGCGAGACGATGCCCAGGTCGTGGGTGATGAGCAGCATTCCCATGCCGCGCTCGCGCTGCAGTCGGCCGAGCAGTTCGAGTACCTGCGCCTGGATCGTGACGTCGAGCGCGGTTGTCGGCTCGTCGGCGATCAACAGGCCCGGGTTGCCCGCCAGCGCGATGGCGACCATGACCCGCTGCTTCATGCCGCCCGAGAGCTGGAAGGGATAAGCATCCAGGCGTTGCGCCGGATCCGGCAGGCCTACCGCCTCGACAAGTTCCAGCGCGCGCCGGCGCGCCGCCACCCCGCGCAAGGCGGTGTGCCGTTCCAATACTTCGACAATCTGCTGACTCACCGTGAGGACCGGGTTGAGGCTGGTGGCGGGCTCCTGAAAGATCATCGCCATTTCGCGACCGCGAACGTCGCGCATGTCCGACTCGGACAGAGCCATGAGGTCGCGTCCGCCCAGCAGCACCCTTCCGCCGACAATGCTGCCTGCATCGGGCAGCAACCGCATCAGCGAGAGCGCCGTCATGGACTTTCCGCAGCCCGACTCCCCCAGCAGGGCGAAGGTTTCGCCGGCATCGACCTGGAAGGAGACCCCGTCCACCGCACGCACGATACCCGAGGCGCTCGTCAGTGAAGTCCGCAGGGATTCGACGCTCAGCAGGCTCATGTGGCCTGTCCTTGCGTTGCCGGGACGACCTGCCGCCCCGCAAGACGCGGGTCGAAGGCATCGCGCACCGCGTCGGAAAAGAGGTTGGCGGCCAGCACCAGGATGAACATGAAGACGAAGGCGGCCACCAGCGACCACCAGACGACCGGCTCGCGCGCCAGTTCCAGGCGCGCGGTGTTGATCATGGTCCCGAAGCTGATGGTGCTCGGATCCACGCCGATGCCGATATAGGACAGCACCGCTTCGGCCAGCACCAGGCCGGAGAAATCCATCACGACGGAGATCAGCACGATGTGCATGACGTTGGGCAGAATGTGACGGCCCATGATGCGTGCCGCCGAGGCACCGAAGGCCTGCGCCGCCTGCACGTACTCCAGTTCGCGCAGCTTGAGCGTCTCGGCCCGCAGCAGGCGGCACAGGCCGGTCCAGCTGGTCACGCCGAGAATCAGGCAGAGCGCCAGCAGGCGCGCATCGGCGCGCTGGGCGGCGGTGGCAAACCAGTCCGGATGCGTGTCGATGACGACCTGCATCATCAGCACCGCCGCGGCGATGAGCAGCACGCCGGGGATCGAGTTCAGCGTCGTGTAGAGATACTGGATGACGTCGTCCACCCAGCCGCCCAGATAGCCTGCCGCGATGCCCAGCGCCACCGCGAAGGGCAGCATCGCCAACGTGGTGATGGTACCGATGACCAGTCCGGTGCGTATGCTCTTCAGCGTGAGGTACAGCACATCCTGGCCAACCTTGTCGGTACCAAAGACGTGATAGCTGCCGGCCAGCGCCACGACCGGGCCGGCGATCAGCAGCAACGCCGCCGTCGTGACGAGCACCGCATTCCAGGCAAAACGGGTTTCTCCACGCCATATGCGGCCCCGGGCCGTCCGCCAAGGCACATTCCAATGCCGGGCGGCCGCCTGCACGGCAATCCCGGTGAAAGTCAGCCCCGCCAGGACGGCGAGTGCAAGGCCCAGCAGGGTTTTTGCAACCACATCACGTAACCAGTCCTCTGCAGGCGCCTTGAGATGCGCTCCACCGTGCTTGAGCCGCGGGAACACCCGAGCCTGCGTGCCATCCGGCAACTCCACGGTTTCCCTTGCATAGAGGTGGGTCGCCAGCGGTGCCGAATACGTCTTCTCGGTACCGGACTTCAAAGGCATCAAAAGCATATCCAGTGCACTGCGTACTTCGGTGCTGTAGCCATTGGCCGCATTGGTCGACTTTCCCGCCACGGCTTCCAGGCGTGGCCGATAGTGCAGGGAATCCAGCAGGCCGACCAGTATGAAAGCTGACAGCACGGTCAGTGCAGCCATGCCGGCACGGCTCTCGCCGACCCGCCGCCATGAGGATAAAAGGTACTCGCGGCGGCTGACATAGCGTGCTGCAGCCAACGCGCAGGCGATCAGCACAAAGACGAGGGCGTCTGTCCACAGGATGATCGACATCACTGCAGCCTCACTCTCGGGTCGACAAGCGTGTAGGACAAGTCAGTCAGCAACAAGCCGATGATGTACAGCACGGAGCCGATGAAGACCATCGAGCGCACCACCGCGAAATCCTGTGCATTGATGGCATCAATGGTGTAGGAACCCAGACCCGGAATGCCGAAGAAGGATTCGACGAGAAGCGAGCCCATGAAGAGCAGCGGAATCACCACGACGACACCGGTCAGGATGGGGATCATGGCGTTCTTCAGGACGTGGTGGAAAAGCACCGCAAGCTCGGACAACCCCTTGGCGCGCGCCGTGCGCACGTAGTCCTTGCCGATCTCCTCGAGGAAAATCGTTCGATACCAGCGCGTGCTGCTGCCGATGCCAGCAACCATGCTGATCATCACCGGCAGGATCAGAAAGCGCGCGGCATCCAGGCCGCCGGCATAGCCCGAGATCGGCACCAGATGCCAGACCTTGCTCACCAGGTACTGCCCGCCGATGATGTAGAACAGGCTGGAAATCGACATCAACGCGACGCAAGCCACCACCCCCCAGAAGTCAAGATAGGTGGCGCGGAAGAAAGCCAGCAGGAGCGCGAAGGTCACCGTGACGAACAGGCCGAGGAGGAACACCGGCACGGCGATGGCCAGGCTCGGGCCCATGCGCGTCCTGATCTCGTGGCCGATGTCCCGGCCGTCGTCGGCTCGACCGAAATCCAGTACGAAGAGCTTGACGGACTTTTCATAGAAAATGGTGCGGGTGATCTTGCCCACGCCCTCGGCGCCCGTGTTGTAGACCAGCGGCTTGTCGTAGCCCCGCTCCACTTTCCACTTCTGGATCGCCTCCGGCGTGACGCGCTTGATGCCGAGCTGCATGCGCGCCATGTCGTCCGGCGTGTTCACCACGAAGAAAAGCGCAAAGGTCAGGAGATTTACGCCGACCAGAATGGGAATGGCGTACAGCAGCCGACGAATGATGTAGGCGATCATTGGCTGCGGCCCAACGTGCGCTCCCGGCGCCGCCAGCTCAGCACCGCCGGCATGACGCCGGCCGCCAGGGCGGCAACAAGCAATCCGATCGGCCACAGCACCGGCCGGTTCCACTCGGCGCGCAGTTTCTCCCGGCGGGCGGCATCGATCTTCTGGTACTTGAGGCCATTCCTCGCCATGTTGTTGGGTTTGAGATTGGAGACCCAGTCGTGATGCAGGCTGTAGTCCTTGGGATGGAAGCCGAAGGACCACGGCGCGTCCTCGCGCAGGATGGCCAGCATGCGATCGATCAGTGCCTGGCGCGCCGGACCGTTCTCCATGTGCTTCACCTGTTCGAAGAGGCGGTCATATTCCGGGTTGGAATAATTGGCGGCGTTCTCGCCCTGGAACCTGGCGCGGCTCTGCGGCGCGTGAAACAGGAACAGGAAATTTTCCGGATCGGGATAATCGGCGTTCCAGCCCCAGACGAATATCTGTGCTGCTCCCTTGCGCACCTTTTCCTGGAATCGGTTGTAGTCCGTCCCGCGGACTTCCAACTGAATGGACAGCTTGGCGAACTGCTTGCGATACCAGTCGAGGCGCGGCTTGTCACCCGGGCCGCGATCCGTGGTGTCGAGATAGAGCACCAATGGCTGGCCGCTCTTTGCGTCGCGTACGTTCGGGTAGCCTGCCTCGGAGAGCAGGCCTTTAGCCCTTTCGAGGGTCTTGCGCCGCGGCGCGCCGTCAATCCAGTCGTATACCACCGGATTGATGCCCTCGCCACCCGACTTGAAGCCGAAGATGCCGGGCGGAATCGGTCCCTGCCCCGGAATGCCGCGACCGTTGGCGAAAATGGAAATGAACTCTTCCCAGTCTATGGCGATGGAAATCGCCTGGCGAAGTTTCCTCGCGCGCACGCGCTCGGCAGGGTCGGCCTGGCCGCCGCCGACGATCGGGTCGAGCCAGTTGAAGGCGAAGTAGCGCGTGGCAGTGCCGACCGAGGATTCGAGCTTGATGCCCTTGGCCTTCATCTCCGGAGAGACGCTGGCTTCACCTTCGACCGAAATGCGCACCGCCTGATCGAAGCTGTCCGAACTGATGCCTGAAAAATCATAGTAGCCCTGCAGGAACTTGTTCCAGTAGGGGATGCCCTCGCGCTCCCGGCTGAACACCACCTTGTCGATGAAGGGAATCCGCCCGCCGGCATCGGTAAGCAAGCCGGCCGCCCGATCGCCTTCCTCGCCCTCACCCGGGTAAGCCTCGCCGCGAAAATTCGGATTGCGCTCCAGCACCATGCGGGCGTTAGGATTGTTCTCCGTCAGCATGTAGGGGCCGGTGCCGACCGGATACCAGTCCAGGGTCAGGTTCTTCTCGACCATGCCAGGCTGGGCGAAAAATCGGTCGGCTTCGATCGGCACCGGCGCGAAGAAATTCATCGCCAGCCAGTAGGCAAACTGCGGATAACGACCCTTGATGCGGATGCGATAGCGGTACCTGTCGATCAGCTCGACGCCGGCAAGAGGCGTTTTGGACAGGTCGAGCCAGGCCTTCCCCTTACCGACGGCAGCCAGTGCATGGTCCTCGGCCTTCAATGCCGCCGCGAAATCCTTCAGGCCGACGATGTACTCGCTCATCAGACCGAAGACCGGCGAATGGAGCCGCGGATGGGCAAGGCGCTTGATCTGGTAGATGTAGTCTTCCGCGGTCAGTTCGCGCGTACCGGTCCTGGGGGAAATCGCGCAAGGAATAGATATCCTTCAGATCTTCCCGTGTCAGGCTGTGGTACAGCAGGTCGCCGCTTTCGCCTCTCGCAAAGGCGGGATGGGGCTGAAACAAGATCCCCGGGCGGATGTGGATTTCGTACAGCGTTTGCGCCACGCGAGCAGAATCGGCCGGCACGTCCCTGCCGGCGGCATCCACGGTGCGCGGCCGTGGCACCCCCTCCGCAGCCAGCGGAATCAAAACGTAGGGCCGCTTCAGGTAGTGGTACTGCAACGGCGGCTCGTAGATCTGGGCATTGAATTCCGCTTCGTCCTCGCTGTACGACTGCACCGGGTCAAGGTGCTTGGGACGTTCGGTGAAAGCGCTGTAGAGAATGTTCTTGCCGCCGTCCTGCGTCGGATAGGGATTGTTCCACTCCTCACCGCAACCACAGAGGAGTCCGGCCAGGAGCAGGGTGGGCAGCCAAGCTTTTGTCGAAAAAACGCGCATCGTGCGCGGAGTGTAGCGGAAGGGTGAATTGGCGTCATCAGCGGGGCTCCGTTATAATCACGCAGTCATTTTCAGAGGATTCGACGATGGGCTTTCTCGCTGGAAAACGCATCCTCATCACCGGACTGCTCTCCAACCGCTCGATCGCCTATGGCATTGCCAAGGCCTGCCATCGCGAAGGGGCTGATCTGGCCTTCACCTATCAGAACGACCGGTTCAGGGAGCGCATCGCCAAGTTCGCCGACGAATTCGGCAGCACGCTGATCTTCCCCTGCGACGTGGCGGAAGACGCGCAGATCGATGCGCTCTTCGCGGAACTCGGCAAGCACTGGGACGGGCTCGAAGGGTTGGTGCATTCCATCGCTTTCGCACCGAGCGAGGCCATTGAGGGCGACTTCCTGGAAGGCATCACGCGCGACGCCTTCCGCATCGCCCATGACGTATCCTCCTACAGTTTCCCGGCATTGGCCAAGGGAGCACGGCCGATGCTGCTGAAGGGCCGCAATCCCTCCCTGCTGTGCCTCACCTATCTCGGCGCGGAACGCACGCTGCCCAACTACAACACCATGGGCCTGGCCAAGGCCAGTCTGGAAGCCGGCACGCGCTATCTGGCCTTTTGCCTCGGACCGCAGGGCATCCGCGCCAATGCCATTTCGGCCGGTCCGATCAAGACGCTGGCCGCGTCCGGCATCGGCAACTTCTCCAAGCTGCTTGCCTACAATGCGCACCACGCGCCGCTACGGCGCAACGTGACCATCGAGGAGGTCGGCAACGCCGCGGCCTTCATGCTCTCCGATCTCGCCAGCGGCATCACCGGCGAAATCCTCTATGTCGACGGCGGCCTTAATACCACGGCGCTGGGCAACGCCCAGCCGCTGCCCTAGCTCGGCTGGCGCCGGAAATAAAACGGGCTGCCTCGGCAGCCCGTTTTATTCATTTGGACGAATCTGCCGCCCAATGCCCATCCTCCCATGCCTGACGAGGCTGAGCGCCCCGGCATGATGGCTTATTCGTTGGCACCTTTTGCCAAGGCAGCCCTATCGATCTTCACGCCATAGCGCTGCCGCAGTGCAGCCAGATAGCCATTGAAGTCCTCGGCTCCGTAAAGCTGGGCAAGTTGCGCTCGCAGCGCCTTCGGTCGCGGATCGGTCTCGCCTTTCGCGACCCCGGTCTTGACCTGCGAAATGCGGTAGAGCATATACGCGCCGCTCTGCAACTGCATCCCGGTATAGGCGGGCAACTTGTCAGTCGTCGCCTTGAAAATGGCGCGTTGGGCTTCCGGCGTCAAGCCGCGCATCGGTTGCCGCACGACAGTCTGCGGCTGGCCCCAGGCGAGCGCAAGCTCTTCGCCCTTGTTCAGGCGGGCCAGTTTGGATTCGCCATCCTTATGCGCCATGCGCGCGGTTTCCTCAGCCAGCAGTCGTTTCTCTATCTCGGTCTTGACGGATTCCAGGGTACGCAATTGCGCCGGCCGCAGTTCCAGGACGCGCGCCGAGACCAGCGTGTTCGGCGCCACTTCGATGGCGTCCGTATTGCGTTTGTTCTTGATTGCGTCATCCGAGAACAGAGCAGAAAAAAGCTTGTCATTGCCTGCCAGCGGGCCGGCAGGGACACGATTGGCCTGGTCGAAAAAGTCCGTCTGTCGAATCTGCAGCTTGAACTTATCCGCCGCCGGCTTAAGACTGTCGGTCTGCTCGTAAACGGTATTGGAGAACGCCTCGGCCGCCTCTGCGAACTTCCTTCCGGCTGCCTGGGCCTTGAGCTCGGCCGCGATGGTCTCGCGTGCCTCATCCAGACTGCGAACCTTTCCGGCCTTGATACCCGTCAGGCGGATGATGTGATAGCCGAATTCGCTGCGTACCACGTCGCTCACCTGGTTTTCTTTCAGAGAGAATACGGCGTCCTCGAAAGCCTTGACCATGGCGCCCCGCTGGAAGTAGCCGAGGTCGCCGCCTTTCTGGGCCGATCCCGGATCCTGCGAATGCTCCTTGGCCAGCTTCGCAAAATCTGCCGGATTCTTTTTTACCTGCTGGTAGATCGCATCGATTCTGGCACGGGCCGCCTTCTGCTCGGCTTCGGGCGCATCCGCCGGCGACTGGATGAGAATGTGGCTGGCACGACGCTCTTCCTGCGTCTCGTAATTTCTGGCGTTCTTGTCGTAGGCGCTCTTGATCTCGTCCGGGCTGACCGTAATCTGCTCGGCAAGGGCTTCACGGCTCAGCACGACATATTCGGCGCGGATCTGCTGCGGAATCTCGAATTGGTTCCTGTTCTTCTCGTAATATTCCTTGACCGACTCGGTAGAAATCTTGACCTGGGCAGCATACTGCTCAGGACGAATCGCCACCTCGCTCACCAGCCGCTCCTCGAGCTGAATGGCAACAATCCGTTCTGCCGCAGCCTTTGATACCACAGCGGTATCGGACACCGCCTGTACAAGTTGCTGCAACGTGAGGTCCTGGCGCAGTTTGGCCTCGAAACCAGCCTGCGAAAGCCCCTGGGCGCGCAGTGCCTGTTCGTAACGGCGCTTGGAAAATTTCCCATCCTCCTGCAATGCCGGGATCGAGCCTATCACCTCGATCAATTGTGCGTCGCTGGCTGTCAGGCCAGACTTCGCGGCATGCAGCAGCAGCAAGCGCTGGGTCACCAGCGAGTCGAGCATGGCCTGGCGCGCTTCAGGCGTATCCAGCATGGCTGGATTGAAATCGCGCCCGAGCTGCCCGCGCAAACGCTCCTGCTGATCGCGTAACGCCTGGGAAAAATCCTGGCGGGAAATGGAACTGCCCCCGACGCTGGCCAACTCGCCAGCACCACCGGCACTTCGGAAATAGGAATCCACGCCCCAGAATGCGAAGGGCAAGGTGATCAGTACGAGAAATCCCTGGACAATCCGTTTGTTGTTGCGAACCGCGTCAAACATGCTCGGCCACCGCCCCAAAAGGCAAGAAAGATAGTAAAAAAGGCGAACTCACGTTCGCCTTTCTCGATGTTGGCGGAGTGGACGGGACTCGAACCCGCGACCCCCGGCGTGACAGGCCGGTATTCTAACCAACTGAACTACCACTCCCTCATTCTGCTCTTCGCCAGGATCATGCCGATCCTGGCTGGTGGGTGCTGACGGGATCGAACCGCCGACATTCGCCGTGTAAAGGCGACGCTCTACCAGCTGAGCTAAGCACCCGCTTGTTTTGCAGTTCGCGCCATGCTTTGCATAGGCAGCCCAGCAAAAGCGCGCTAGTTTACCGCATCTTTCAGCGCTTTTCCAGCGCGAAACTTCGGCACGCGTGCCGACTTGATCTTGATCGCCGCACCGGTGCGGGGATTGCGGCCGCTGCGCGCGGCACGCTTGCCGACATAAAACGTACCGAAGCCGACCAGCGTCACCATCCCACCCTTTTTCAGGGAAGTTCTGATTGCACCTACAGCTGCGTCCAGGGCCCGGCCTGCGGCCGCTTTGGAAATATCCGCCGACTTGGCGATCTGGTCGATGAGTTCTGACTTGTTCACAAATGCCCCCTCTGATTCTTGATTGTTGAATGACTAGTGCCAGCTCTTGTATCCGTAGCACTGGCGCCCCTGGACGAAGGTTCTTTATAGCAAGACGAAAAACCTCGTGTCAAGGAACTTTCAGGAAGATCGTTGAAGAAAATCGGAGAGGAAGTGTACGCATGCCCGCCGTATTTCGCGGCAGGCATGCGTACAGCTCAAGCGTTTCAGTGCGTGATCGGTTTGGCTGCTGCAGCCTCTTCTGTCGCCACGGCTGCCACTTCCGTAGATTCCGGAGCAGGCTCGGGCTTGCGCACGAGCGCAAGCTCCAGCACCTGGTCGATCCATTTCACGGGGACGATCTCCAGCGTGTTCTTGATGTTCTCCGGGATGTCAACCAGGTCCTTGACGTTTTCCTCCGGGATCAACGCCGTGCGGATGCCGCCCCGAACGGCAGCGAGGAGTTTCTCCTTCAGTCCGCCGATCGGCAACACCTCACCCCGCAGCGTGATTTCACCGGTCATGGCGACATCGGCACGGACGGGAATGCCCGTCAGGATCGAAACCAGGGCGGTTGAAATCGCAATACCGGCACTGGGCCCATCCTTCGGAGTTGCGCCCTCCGGCAGATGGATGTGTATGTCGCTCTTCTGGTAGAACTCTTCCGATATGCCGAGCGCCTTGGAACGCTTGCGCACCACGGACAGCGCCGCCTGGATGGATTCCTGCATCACCTCGCCCAGCTTGCCGGTGGTCATGGTCTTGCCCTTGCCGGGCAAAACCACAGCCTCGATGGTCAGCAGTTCGCCGCCGACCTCGGTCCACGCCAGCCCGGTAACCTGGCCGACCTGATTCTCCTTCTCTGCCATGCCGTAGGAGTACTTCCGCACGCCGAGATACTTGTCGAGATTGCGCGCATTCACCACGATCTTGCTATGACGCTTCTTTAGTACCAGGGCCTTCACCACCTTGCGGCAGATCTTGGATATCTCGCGCTCCATGCTGCGAACGCCCGCCTCCCGCGTGTAATAACGCACGATGTCGCGAAGCGCGTCTTCGGTAACCGACAATTCTTCCTTCTTCACCCCATTGTTCTTCAACTGCTTGGGCAGCAGATAGCGCTGGGCAATGTTGACCTTCTCGTCCTCCGTGTAACCCGAGAGACGGATCACCTCCATGCGGTCCAGCAGCGGCGCAGGAATATTCAGGGTGTTGGCCGTGGCGACAAACATCACGTCGGACAGGTCGTACTCGACTTCGACGTAGTGATCCACGAATGTGGAGTTCTGCTCCGGATCGAGCACCTCCAGCAGGGCCGAACTCGGATCGCCACGGAAGTCCTGGCCCATCTTGTCGACCTCGTCGAGCAGGAAAAGCGGATTCTTCACCGCCACCTTGGTCATGTTCTGCAGAATCTTGCCGGGCATGGAGCCGATATAGGTACGGCGGTGGCCGCGAATCTCAGCCTCGTCGCGGACGCCGCCGACGGACATGCGCACGAATTTGCGATTGGTCGCGCGGGCGATCGACTGGCCGAGCGAAGTCTTGCCCACGCCGGGCGGGCCGACCAGGCAAAGGATCGGCGCCTTGAGCTTGTCCACTCGCTGCTGAACCGCGAGATATTCGAGAATGCGTTCCTTGACCTTTTCCAGGCCGTAATGATCCTTTTCAAGCACCTTCTCTGCAACCGAGAGGTCCTTGCTGATGCGGCTTTTCTTTTTCCAGGGCAGGTTGGTCAGTGTCTCGATGAAGTTGCGCACCACCGTCGCTTCGGCGGACATGGGCGACATCAGTCGCAGTTTTTTCAGTTCGCCCAGTGCCTTGCCCTGCGCCTCCTTGCTCATGCCGGCAGCTTTGATCTTCTTCTCGATTTCGTCGAGGTCCGCACCTTCCTCGCCTTCGCCGGGTTCTTTCTGGATAGCCTTGAACTGCTCGTTCAGGTAGTACTCGCGCTGGCTCTTTTCCATCTGGCGCTTGACGCGGCCGCGAATGCGCTTCTCCACCTGCAGGATGTCGAGCTCGGTTTCCAGTTGGGAGAGTAGTTTTTCCATCCGGTCGCCGACATCGAATACTTCGAGAATTTCCTGCTTCTGCTCGAGCTTGAGCGGCAGGTGGGCGGCAATGGTATCGGCCAGTCGCCCGGCTTCGTCGATTCCGGCCAGCGAGGTCAATATCTCCGGGGGAATCTTCTTGTTGAGCTTCACGTACTGATCGAACTGGGCAATGATGGCCCGGCGCATCGCCTCGACTTCGTGCGTCGTCTGCTCGTCGGCCGGCAATGGCATGACCGAGGCGGTAAACATGGCACGCTGGTCCGTGATGCTCTCGATGCGCGCTCGCTGACCGCCCTCGACCAGGACCTTCACCGTGCCATCGGGCAATTTGAGCATCTGCAGGATGTTGGCGATGCAGCCGATCTCGTACATGTCGTCGGCGCCGGGCTCATCCTTGGCGGCCGATTTCTGCGCCACGAGCAGGATGTGCTTGCCTGCTTCCATTGCGGTTTCCAGTGCCTTGATCGATTTCGGACGACCGACGAAAAGCGGGATCACCATGTGCGGAAATACCACTACATCGCGCAGGGGAAGCAGCGGGAGTTCGATTCGTTCTGCGGGGAGGTCAAGCGCGCTTGACATAATAGGTATCCTTTGTAGAGGCAGCCGTCAGCCCTATGTTGGGGTCAACGGCAGAAAATTCAAGAAGTTCAGCGACGGCCCGTGCAAACCAACTAGGCCACAAGAAACAATCAGTTGGAGCCGGCCACCTTGGGCTGGTCGGCATAGATCAGGATCGGCTTTGAGGCGCCCTCGATCATGCCCTCGTCGACCACCACTTTACTGACATTCTCCATGCTGGGAAGTTCATACATGGTGTCGAGGAGGACGGACTCTAGGATGGAGCGCAGGCCGCGGGCTCCGGTCTTGCGCTTGAGCGCCCTGCGGGCAATGGCCTGCAGGGCCTGAGGACGAACTTCAAGCTCAGCGCCTTCCATGGCGAAAAGCTTCTGATACTGCTTGATCAGTGCATTCTTCGGCTCGACGAGAATCTCCATCAGCGCCGCCTCGTCCAACTCGTGCAACGTGGCAACCACCGGCAGGCGGCCGACGAACTCCGGGATCAGGCCGAACTTGATGAGGTCCTCCGGCTCGATCTTGCGCAGGGCCTCGGCGGCATCCTTGCTGTCGCGGCTTTTCACTTCCGCACCGAAGCCGATGCCGGCCTGCTCCGTGCGGTTGCGGATGACCTTGTCCAGGCCGTCGAAGGCACCACCGCATACGAAGAGGATGTTGGTGGTGTCCACCTGGACAAAATCCTGGTTCGGGTGCTTGCGACCGCCCTGCGGCGGCACCGAGGCGATGGTGCCCTCGATCAGCTTGAGCAAGGCCTGCTGCACGCCCTCGCCGGAAACGTCGCGAGTGATGGACGGATTGTCGCTCTTGCGCGAAATCTTGTCGATCTCGTCGATGTAGACAATGCCCTGCTGCGCTTTCTCGACCTCGTAGTCGCACTTCTGCAGCAGTTTCTGGATGATGTTCTCGACATCCTCGCCGACATAGCCGGCCTCGGTCAGGGTCGTGGCATCCGCCATCACGAAGGGCACGTTGAGCAGTCGTGCCAGTGTCTGCGCCAGCAATGTCTTGCCCGACCCGGTCGGCCCGATGAGCAGGATATTGCTCTTGGCCAGTTCGATCTCGTCGCTCTTCGACAGGTGCTTGAGCCGCTTGTAATGATTATAGACAGCGACGGAAAGAATGCGTTTGGCCGGATCCTGGCCGATGACGTACTGGTCGAGGATGGCGCAGATTTCCTTCGGTGTCGGCAGATCGCCCTTGGCGCCCTTGCCGCCGTGGTCGGCGGCGATCTCGTCGCGGATGATGTCGTTGCACAGCTCGATGCACTCGTCGCAGATGAAGACGGACGGGCCGGCGATGAGCTTCCTCACCTCATGCTGGCTTTTGCCGCAGAAGGAGCAATACAGGAGCTTTTCGCCCGGGGTTTTCTTGTCCGTCATCTCTGTCTCCGAATTCTTGTGCCGCGCCGATGGCTTACGCCTCGGATTCCGCGCGGGTCGTCAGCACCTTGTCCACCAGGCCGTACTCGACCGCCTCGGCCCCCGACAGGAAGTTGTCTCGATCGGTATCGCGCTCGATGCGCTCGATCGGCTGGCCGGTATGCTTCGCCATGATCTCGTTGAGCCGGGCGCGCAGGTAGAGGATTTCCCTGGCGTGGATCTCGATGTCCGAGGCCTGCCCCTGGAAGCCGCCCATCGGCTGATGGATCATCACACGCGAATTGGGAAGGCAGAAGCGCTTGCCCTTGGCACCGGCCGTCAGCAGAAAAGCGCCCATGCTCGCCGCCTGACCGATGCACAGCGTCGACACATCCGGCTTGATGAACTGCATGGTGTCGTAGATGGCCAGCCCCGCCGAAACCGATCCGCCCGGCGAATTGATGTAGAAGTAGATGTCCTTGTCGGGGTTTTCCGACTCGAGGAACAGTAGCTGGGCGACGATCAGGTTGGCCGTGGCGTCATTCACCGGGCCGACGAGAAAGACGACCCGCTCCTTCAGCAGGCGCGAATAGATGTCGTAGGCGCGTTCGCCACGCCCGCTCTGTTCGATCACCATGGGAATCAGGCCCAGCGACTGCGGGTCCCATGGGTCATGCTGTCTCGAATTACCGCTGTCGAATATCATGCTGCTTTTCCCTCACCCCCAACCCCTCTCCCCTGGGGAGAGGGGAGCTTCGTGATCGCTACGCGATTGGCTCGCACGGGCATCATGCCGCATTTCCCATCAATTCGTCAAAAGAGGCTGGCTTGTCGGTGGTCTGGGCATTCGCCACCACCCAATCCACCACGTTCTCCTCGATCGCCAGCGCCTCGATCTGCGCCAACCGCTGCGGCTGCGAGTAGTACCAACGCACCACTTCCTCGGGCTGCTCGTAGGACTGTGCCTGATCGTCGATCAGCGCGCGCACCTGCTCAGGCTTGGCGTGCAGGCCATGCGCCTGCACGACTTCTGCAATGATCAAGCCCAGCTTGACCCGGCGCTCGGCCTGCGTGGTGAACCAGGCCGCATCAACAGGCATGTTCTTGATGTCTACGCCGCGATTCGCCAGGTCCTGTCGGGCAGCATCTGCCATCGATCCGGATTCCTGCTCGATCAAGGTCTTGGGTACTTCCAGCGGATTGGCATCGAGCAGCGCCTGCATGGCCTGCTCCTTGATGCGGGCCTTGGTGCGCTTCTTCAATTCATTTTCCAGGTTGACCCGGATCTCGGCACGCATTTTCGCCACGTCCCCGTCCTGAATGCCCAGGGACTTGGCGAAATCCGCATCGAGCGCCGGCAGCTGCGGCGCCTCGACAGCCTTCAAGGTGACATCGAAACTGACCTGCTTGCCGGCCAGTTCAGTCACCTGGTAGTCGGCCGGAAAGGTCAAGTCGAAGGTCCGGCTTTCGCCCGACTTCAGTCCGACAATGCCGTTCTCGAAATCCGGCAGCATGCGCCCCTCGCCCAGCACGACAGGGTAGTCCGTCGCCTGGCCGCCCTGAAACACCTCGCCGTTCAGCTTTCCGGTGAAATCGATAACGACGCGGTCATCCTTGGCGGCGGCACGATCGGCAGGGGAAAAAATCGTACGCTGCTTGCGCAGCACTTCCAGCGTCTTATCCACTTCCGTCTCGCCCACCTCGATCCGGGGACGTTCGATGGTTTTGTCGCCGACTCCGTTCAACTTCAATTCGGGGTACACCTCGAATATCGCCGAAAACTCCAGCCTCGAAGCATCGCCGCCGGCTTTCGGCTCGATGCGCGGATAACCCGCCACGCGCAGATTCTGCTCACGCACTGCGAGGCCAAAGGCCTTCTCGACCGCTTCGCCGATGGCCTCGGAACGGGCCTGCGGGCCATATTGCTGCACCACCATCTTGAACGGTACCTTGCCGGGACGAAAGCCGGGCATCTTCACGGTACGCGCCATTTTCTTCAGGCGCTGCTCGACGTCCTTGTCTATTTCCGCCATCTGCACCGTCATGTCAATGCGGCGTTCCAGGGGGCTGGCGTCCAGGGGCTTGGTGTCCAAAGGGCTTGCGGGTTGAGGGTTGGTCTGCATGAAAAATCCTAGGTTGAATCAGTTGATTGTGCGGGGCTATCAGCCGGCCTGGTGCGAAGGGCGGGACTTGAACCCGCACGCCTCGCGGCGCTGGAACCTAAATCCAGTGCGTCTGCCAATTCCGCCACCTTCGCGCGACTGTTATTCTAACCCATTCACACCTATACTGGCGACCCAGATAAGGGGCTCAAGTGCCCGTCTATTCTGGATTTTCCATGTCTGCGGACCACTACGAAAACTTCCCCGTCGCCTCCTGGCTGCTCCCCGCCCGCCTGCGCGAACCGGTCAGGGCGATCTACGGCTTCGCCCGCAGTGCCGACGATATAGCGGATGAAGGCGCACTGACCGACGCGGAGCGCCTAAGCGGACTCGGCCGATATCGCGCCGAACTGGATGCCCTGGAGGCGGGACGACCCACGCAGGATCCGGTTTTCCAGCGCCTGCGGCCGGCCATCGCCGAGCACCGGTTGCCGCTGCAGTTGTTCCGCGACCTGCTCGACGCCTTCGGCCAGGACGTGGTGAAGAAGCGCTATGCCGATTTCAATGAACTGATGGATTACTGCCGCCGTTCCGCCGATCCGGTCGGCCGCCTGCTGTTGCGGCTCTACCGTGCCGACTCCGCGCAGCATCTCGCCTGGTCGGACGCCATTTGCAGCAGCCTGCAACTCATCAATCACTGGCAGGACGTGGCGCTCGACTGGCAGAAGGGCCGCGTCTACCTGCCGCAGGACGAATTGGCGCGTTTCGGCATCCCGGAATGCCAGATTGCCGAGGGCCGCTGGAACGCGAGCTGGGCCGCCATGATGGATTTCCAGATCGACCGCACCCGCGGCATGATGGCGGCCGGCAGTTCCCTGGTGCATGACCTGCCGGGACGCATCGGCTTCGAGCTGCGCCTCATCGTCGCCAGCGGCTTCCGCATGCTGGACAAGCTGCAGCGCGTGCGCGGCGACGTCTTCCGCCGGCGGCCGGTCATTGGCAAGCGCGACTGGCCAGGAATTCTGCTGCATGCCGCCTTCGGATGAGCGCCGCCCGCCGGGCCGCCCTGACCGAAGGAAATCCCTGTGGGACAAGGGAGGTGCAGCCAACCGCATGGAGCCGCAAGGCGGCGAACCGCCGTCACCCCCTTCCGCGGGAAAGGGGATGGGGGGAAGGTAGTCAATGACGCCCGACGACTATTGCCAGCGCAAAGCTGCACAGAGCGGCTCCAGCTTCTATTACAGCTTCCTTTTCCTGCCGCCGGAACGCCGCCGCGCCATCACCGCCCTCTACGCCTTCTGTCGCGAGGTGGATGACGTCGTCGACGAGTGCACGGACATGCAACTGGCACGCACAAAACTCGCTTGGTGGCGCGCCGAACTCGTCAGCACGTACCAGGGCAAGCCGAGCCACCCCGTGATGCAGTCGCTCGCGGAAGCCTCGCGCACATACAACCTGCCGCAGGAGCTGCTCGCGGAAATCATCGACGGTATGGAAATGGACCTGGCGCAAACCCGCTATCCAGATTTCAAGGCGCTGCAACTCTACTGCTACCGCGTCGCCAGCGTTGTCGGCCTGCTGGCCGCCGAGATATTCGGCTACGAGAACCGTCGCACGCTGAAGTATGCCCACGACCTGGGCCTCGCCTTTCAGCTCACCAACATCATCCGCGACGTCGGCGAGGACGCGCGCCGTGGCCGCATCTACCTTCCGATGGACGAGCTTGCCCGCTTCGGCGTCCCTGCCGAAGACATCCTCCATGCGCGCTACTCGAATGGATTCCGCCAGCTCATGGTGTTCCAAATGGATCGGGCTGAACAGCTTTATGAGCAGGCCTACGCGCAGCTGCCAGATCAGGATCGACGTGCGCAGCGCCCGGGCCTGGTCATGGCAGCGATCTACCGCACCCTGCTGCGCGAGATCCGTCGCGACGGTTACCGCGTGCTCGATCGACGCATGGCGCTGACGCCGATCCGCAAGCTGTGGATCGCCTGGCGAACCTGGAACAAGGGATAAGGACGCCTCCTAATGCGCGTCGCAATCATTGGCGCTGGTTATGCCGGCATGGCAGCAGCCACGGAACTGACCGCACGCGGCATTCCCGTCACGGTGTTCGAGGCTTCGCGCACGCTGGGCGGACGGGCGCGGCGGGTCGAGGCGCACGGTTATCCGCTCGACAACGGCCAGCACATCCTGGTCGGCGCCTATGTCGAGCTGCTGCGCCTGATGCGGCTCGTCGGCGCAGACCCCAATGCCCTGCTCGCGCGCAAACCGCTCAGTCTCGTATTCCCCGGTCGCATGCATCTGGCCGCGCCGCGCCTGCCCGCGCCGCTGCACCTGGCCGCGGCCCTGCTCACCGCGCACGGACTCCCCATCGGCGGCCGCTTCGCCGCGGTTCGCTTCATGCGGCACATGAAGCAGGCCGGCTTCCGCATCGAACCGGACATCCCCTTCGTCGAGCTGATGGCGCGGCATGGCCAGCATGAAGCAGTGATTCGTTATCTGTGGGAACCGCTGTGCATCTCTGCGCTCAACACGCCCCCGACGGAAGCCTCGGCCCAGGTCTTCCTCAATGTTCTGCGCGACAGCCTGGCGGCGACACGCGAAGCCAGCGACCTGCTGCTGCCCAGGACGGATCTCTCCATGCTGTTTCCCGAACCCGCTGAGCACTATGTTCGCAGCCGCGGCGGGGAGGTGTTGCGCGGCACCGCAATCCACGGGGTCGAGTGGACTCCCTACGGATTCCACCTCGATGGCGACGCTTCCGGACGCGGCCACACCCACGTCATTGCCGCAGTCGCGCCCTACCACCTCGGGCGCCTGGCGGCGAAGCTGCCGCGCCTGCAGCCGGTGCTGGAGGATGTCGAACGCTTTTCCTACGAGCCGATCCTGACGGCCTACCTCGGCTATCCGCAGCCGGTGAGCCTGCCCGGCCCCATGGTCGGCGTCGGCGGAACGGCGCACTTCCTGTTCCAGCACGCTGATGACATCCTCAGCGCCGTCACCAGCGCCAGCGGCCCGCATCTCGACCTCCCGCACGATGCGCTCGTCGGCCGCATCCATGCGGAAGTCGCCGACATTGTCGGCGAAATGCCACGCCCTGCCTGGTCCCAGGTGATCGTCGAGAAACGCGCCACTTTCGCCTGCCGGCCCGGCGTGCGGCGGCCGGCCTGCGAAACGCCGCTGGCCAACTTCTTTCTCTGCGGGGACTACGTCGCCTCGGATTATCCGGCGACGCTGGAAGCCGCCGTGCGCAGCGGCGTCGCCTGCGCCAAACTGGTCAAGTGACCAGTTCGCCGCTTTTCAGCTTGAGCACGCGGGAACAGCGCCGGGCGATCGCCTCGTCGTGCGTCACCAGCACCAGCGTCGTGCCCTGCTCGGCGTTCATGGCAAACATCAGGTCGATGATGTCGGCGCCGGTGGCCGCATCGAGGTTGCCAGTCGGCTCGTCGGCCAGGAGCAGGCCCGGCCTGGCCGCAAACGCCCGCGCAATGGCGACGCGCTGCTGCTCGCCGCCGGAAAGATGCTTGGGGTAATGCCCGAGCCGCTGCGACAGCCCGACCCGGGCCAGCATTTGTTCCGCTTCCTCGCGCGCACCGCTGCGACCGGCCAGCTCGAGGGGCAGCATGACGTTTTCCAGCGCCGTCAGCGCCGGCAGCAGCTGGAAGGACTGGAAGACGAAGCCGAGCATGCTGCCGCGCAGTTCGGCACGGCCATCTTCGTCGAGAGCGAACAGATCGCGGCCGTTGATCAGCACGCGGCCCCGCGACGGAACATCCAGGCCGGCGAGCAGTCCAAGCAGCGTTGACTTGCCCGAGCCGGATGCGCCGACGATGGCCACCGCCTCGCCGGCCATGACCCGGAAGGAAATCTCGTGCAGAATCACCAGTCGGCCATCGCCGCTGGGCACTTCCTTGCCGAGGGCGTCGGCTTCTACCATGTTTGCCGGGGCATCAATGCTTAGATTCATTTTCTCGGGACTTCTTGTTCTGCTTTCGTTCGCCGCACAGGCGGCGGGAAACATCCTCATCGTCGGCGACAGTCTGTCGGCCGGCTACGGACTGGGCGCAAACCAGTCCTGGCCATCGCTGCTCGAGAAGCGTCTGCGCGAACAGCGAATGGATTATAGCGTCGTCAATGCCAGCATCAGCGGCGACACCACCTCGGGCGGACGCAGCCGCATCGGCGTCGCGCTCGAGCAAACGCATCCGGCCGTGGTGATCATTGCGCTGGGCGGCAACGACGGATTGCGCGGCCTGCCCGTCTCCGTCATGCGCGACAACCTGGACGCCATGATGGGCGCCGCCCGCACGCGCAAGGCGCGTGTCGTCCTCGCCGGCATGAAGCTGCCGCCGAACTACGGTCCCGACTACACGCGGGAATTCGAGCAAAGCTATGCCGCTCTGGCGCGCAAGCACAAGGCGGCGCTGGTGCCTTTTCTGCTGGAGGGCGTGGCGCAGCGGCGCGAGCTCTTCCTGCCCGACAACATCCATCCCGTTGCCGAGGCACAGCCGATCATCCTCGAGAACGTCTGGAAGATACTGCAGCCACAACTCAAATGACCTGAAGGCGGGCCGGGCCCGCCTCCAAGTGCCCGATCGTGCAGGCTTCATCGAAACCCGCGCCGTGCAGCACGGCCAACACGTCCTGCTCGGCGCCAGCGGTGCAGGCGACGAGCAGCCCGCCGCTGGTCTGCGGATCGGTCAGCAGTTTCTGCTGCCATTCCGATTTGTTAACTGCCAGCGTCACGTCCTGACCATAGCCGCTCCAGTTGCGCGTCGATGCGCCGGTGGAAATGCCTTCCTTGACGAAGCCAACCGCCTCGGGAATCAGCGGCAGGTCGTCGAAGCGCAGCGTCGCCGACAACTTCGAGCCGCGGCAGATCTCCAGCAAGTGGCCGGCCAGGCCGAAGCCGGTGACATCCGTCAGCGCATGCACGCCGTCCATCTCCGACAGCCGCGTGCCCGGCGTGTTGAGCTTCGTCGTGTGGCGGATCATCGTGGCGTAGCCCTCCGGCGTCAGCAAACCCTTTTTCAGCGCCGCGGAGAGGATGCCGACGCCGAGCGGCTTGCCGAGGATCAACACGTCGCCGGCGTGCGCGCCGCTGTTGCGCTTGACGCGCTTCGGATGCACCAGCCCGAGCGCCACCAGGCCGTAGATCGGCTCCAGCACGTCGATGGAATGGCCGCCGGCGATGGGAATGCCCGCCTCGGCGCACACCGACTCGCCGCCCGCCAGTATGTTGCGGATGACTTCGAGCGGCAGCTTGTCGAGCGGCATGCCCACCACCGCCAGCGCCATGATCGGACGGGCGCCCATGGCGTAGATGTCGGAAATGGCGTTGGTCGCCGCGATGCGGCCGAAATCGTAGGGGTCGTCGACGATGGGCGTGAAGAAATCCGTCGTCGCCACCAGCGCCTGCTCGTCGTTGAGCTGATACACCGCCGCATCGTCGCTGGACTCGGTGCCGACGATGAGTTCCTTCGGCATGGTGCGCAGGGGCGTGCCGGCCAGCAGTTCGGTCAGCACCGCCGGCGCGATTTTGCAGCCGCAGCCGCCGCCGTGGGAGAACTGGGTCAGTTTGATGGACATGAACAAGAATGAAATCAATAGGCATTGCCAACGTATCACAGGCCGGCGAGTTTGACGAGATCGTCGACGTGCGTTCGCCCGCCGAGTTCGCCGAAGACCACATGCCCGGCGCGGTCAATTGCCCGGTACTGTCCAATGAGGAGCGCGCCCGGGTCGGCACGCTCTACAAGCAGGAATCGCCCTTCGCCGCCAAGAAGCTCGGCGCCGCGCTCGTCGCCCGCAACATCGCCGGACATATCGAGGCCCGCTTCCTCGACAAGCCGCGCACCTGGAAACCGCTCGTCTACTGCTGGCGCGGCGGCAAGCGCAGCGGCGCCATGGCACACGTGCTGCGCCAGATCGGCTGGCCGGCCAGCACGCTGGAAGGCGGCTACAAGTCCTACCGCC
>JADJBM010000014.1 GCA_016703785.1 Betaproteobacteria bacterium | reverse complement strand
CCACGTTTGTCGGCTTGTCGAGGTAGTGAGTGGCGCCGTGAGCTTGATCGCCCCGAATGCCGTGGTGATGGCGTGGCATAGCCGGGTGAGCACGACGATGCGGCAGGCCGGGTTGGCGGTGAGCAGCGGCGCGATGAGCGTCAGGCCGGAGGTGCCGGCGATGTTGAGGTCCAGCACCGCCCGCGCCGCCTGTGTCGAAAGGGAATCGCGCGCGGCGGCCTCGCGGCGTTGGAGCGCGGCGTGGCGACGTCGGAGCCACCGCTTTCCAGCGCGGAGAGGACATTTTTGGTTGATGGCGGGCCGCCGCCGATGACGAACCGCCAGCACTTGCTTCTGTGGTTCTTGAAGCTGTTGGGGCATGTCGTTCCCGTGAATCGCCTGCCTTCGATCCCTTTCCAGGGGGAGCCTGATGTGGCGTGTGATGGCGCTCGCTATCTTCGGCGGCCGGCTAGCAAGATGCGGGCGCCCAGGCGCCCACCGCGGCATGTGGGAGGGAACAGGCCGATGCCGGCGCCCTCCGCCTTCCGGGCGTCGATGGACAGAGTCGCGGCCGGCCTGCAGCAGGACCTTCTCGCCAAAACCGGGGCCGCGGTCGCCGATTTCGATGCGCAGGCATTCATCGTCCCAGTCCGCATCGATGTCTACTTCGCCGCCGTCTGCGTCGGCGGCGTTGTTGAACAGGTTGAGGAGGGCCTGTTCGAGGGTGGCTTCACCGACGATGCGCGGTGGCGTCGCCGTGCCGTGCAGGCTGACTTTCGCTGCGGCGTGCGGCCGCAATTGCCGCCAGCGCGCGATGACCTGTTCCAGCCAGTGATCCAGCGCGACCGCACCGCCGCCCTCGGCACGGGCCTGACCGGCGCGCGCGGCGAGGCCCGTGATGATCCCCTTGCAATGCTCGACCTGCTGGCGCAGCAAGGCCAGGTCCTCCTGCGTTTCAGGTGGCAGGCCCGCATTGCGCCCCAACTCCCCGGCAAGAATCGCCATGGTCGCCAGCGCGGCACCAGTTCGTGTGCGCTGCGCCGGCGGCGAGGCCGCCCAAGCGCGATGACGCGCTCGTTGCGCAGGGCCTCTCGCGCGCGGCAGCCAGTTGGAGATCGCGGCTGCGGATGGCGGCGGCCATGCGCGCGACGAACCAGGCGATGAGCGCGGCGGAGGCGACGAAGATCAGCCACATGCCGGCCAGGTGCAGTCGGGTGGCCCGCTCGGCGTCCGCCACGGGCAGGGGAATATTCCAGAAGACCAGAAGGGAATAGGCGGCCACGCTGAGCGCGACGACGCACCAGGCGAACCGTCCCGGCAGCACCACCGCGGCGATGGCGATCGTCGGCAGATAGAGCGACACCAGCGGGTTGGCGCCGCCGCCGCTGAAGAACAGCAGCAGCGTCAAGGCCGTGATGTCCACGCCGAGCTGGGCGAACAACTCGCTGTCCGTGACGGCGCCGCCCCGCGTCAAACGCCGCCGCGTGGCGAGATTGAAGCCGGCGAGCAGTGCAATGATGGCCAGCATCGGCACGAGCGGCAGCTCGATGTCGAGCATGAAGCGCGCGGTGGCGATCAGCGCGAGCCAGCCGGCCACGGCCAACCAGCGCATCAGCAGCAGGCGCCGCAGGTTTTCCTGGCCTTCCTTGTTGTGCGCGGGATCGGAAATCATCATGTCAGCCGATTTTAGCGGATATGGTTGCACCCTCATGCGGCGATTTGTCGCACGGGCCGGCGGGGAAAATTCGCTAACCTTGCCCTCTCTCGAATGGGGCAACGAATGATCTTGCGAACGCTTCTCTGCTGCACGCTTGCCGGCTTTGCCTGGGCGGCGCCCGTGCGGGCCGCCGATCATGCCGCGCATAGGCAGCCGGCCGCGCCGGTGAAGTCAGTGACGAAATCGGCAGCGCTGGCGGTCGGCGCCGCGCTGGATGCGCGCGGCCACCTGTGGCTGGCGCGGGTCGACAAGGGCCGCCTGAAGGTGAGCCGCTCCGAGGATAGCGGCATGCTTTCCGACCCAGTGGCGGTGACGGCGGAGTCCGAAATCGTCGTCGCCGACGGCGAGAACTGGCCGAAGATCGCCGTGGCGGACAATGGCAGCGTGCACCTCACCTGGCTGCAGGGACTGGGCAAGCCGATGGCGGGGCACATCCGCTACGCACGCTCGACCGACGGCGGCCGCAGCTTCGCGCCGCCGGTCATCGTCAACGACGATCGCCAGGAGATCAGCCACCGTTTCGACTCCCTGGCGATCGATGGCAAGGGCGGCGTCGCCATCGTCTGGCTCGATGCGCGCGAGCGCAAGGACAGGGGCGTCAAGGGCTCGCCCGAAACCCAGGTCGGCCTCTACGCCGCCCTGTCGTCCGACGGCGGCGCGCGCTTCGGCCCCAACCGCAAGATCGCCGGCCATTCCTGCCAGTGCTGCCGCACCGGCCTGACGTGGACGGCGGACGGGCCGGTGGCCTTCTGGCGACATGTCTACGGCAGGAACATCCGCGATTTTTCCATCGCCAATCTAAAGGAGGGCGCGCTGCGCCGCGTGACCGACGACGACTGGCTGATTGAAGCCTGTCCGCATCACGGCGGCGGCATCGCTGCCGATGGACAGGGCGACCTGCACATCGTCTGGTTCACCCAGGGCAGCCGGCGGCAGGGCATCTTCTATCGCCGTGTCCCCCAAGGGGACTTCCTTCGGGGCGTCGCAGGGACTGACTTTGCCCTGGGCGAACCCGTGCGGCTCGGCGATCCGGCGCGTCAGGCGGGGCATCCGGCCGTCGTCGCGCAAGGTGCGCGCGTGCTGGTGAGCTGGCGCGAATTCGACGGCCAGCATTTCTCCGCCTGGGCCATGCTGTCCACCGATGCGGGCCGCAGTTGGGGCCCGGCGCAACGCCTGGCGGACGCGGCTCAGGCGGCGGACTACACCGTCCCGCTCATTGATGCGCGGCGCGCGCTGGTCGTCTGGAACACGGCGGCGGAAGGCCTGCGCGTGCTGCCGCTGCGGGAGGGCACGCAGTGAAGCGCCTTCTGGTGCTGTGGGCGGTATTCGCCACCTTCTGCCTGGCTGGTACGGCCAGTGTGGCCGCTGCTGCGGAACTGCGCCCCTTCAGCGCCGGCAGCCTGGCCGCGATCCAGGCGCATTTTGCCGGCAAGCCCTTCATCCTGACGCTGTGGTCACTCGAATGTCACCACTGCGCAAAGGAGCTGCAGTTGCTGGGCCGGCTGGTGCGTGAGAACCGCAATCTGCCTTTGGCGATCGTCTCGACCGACTCCCCCGCCGACGCACAGGCCCTGCGCGCGGCGCTCAAGCGCCACGGCCTTGCGCAACTCGACACCTGGGTCTTCGCCGATGCCGTGCCGGAGCGGTTGCGCTACACCATCGATCCAGCCTGGCACGGTGAGCTGCCGCGCAGCTACCTGTATGACGCCACCCATCGCCGCGAGGCACACTCCGGCCTCCTCGGCGAGGCGCGCCTGACGGCCTGGCTGAAGCAGAACGGCAACTGAATTCTTTTAAATCCCGAATCATCATGAAGACAATACGGCTGACTGCGATATCTCTTTGCTTCGGCGCAGCCGCACAGGCCGGCGCCGCGGAACAGGCGCTGCCGGAAATGACCGTCAGCGGCGCGCGTCCCGCATTCGACACGACCCTCCCAGCGGTTACCGAGGGTATCGATGCAAGCCGACTTGCCGACTTGAATGTGATCAACGTTGAGGATGGCTTGCGCTATATGCCAAGCCTGCTGGTGCGTAAGCGCCATGTCGGCGACCGCAACGGTACGATTGCTTCGCGCAGTTCAGGATCGCAGCAGGAGCGCGGTCGCTCGTCCTACGCGACGGCATGCTGCTCTCCAACCTGCTCGGGAACAGTTTTGGCAACACGGCGCGCTGGGGCATGGTGGCGCCGGAGGAAATCGAGCGCATGGACGTTGCCTATGGCCCCTATTCGGCGCTGTATCCGGGCAATGCCATGGGGGCGACGGTATTGATGACGACCCGCGCGCCCGAGGCGCTGGAAGGCAGCGCCCGCGTGCAGGTGTTCAGACAGCACTACGACTACTATCGCACCGACGATGTCTTTTCCGGACACCAGGAAAGCGCGACCCTCGGCGCCCGCCACGGTGCCTTGTCCTGGTTCGTTTCCGCCAGCCATATCGAGAACCGCAGCCAGCCAATGTCGTGGGCGACGGCGACCCAATCGACCACCCCGGCCGGCGGCGGGGATACGGTCGTCACCGGCTACGACAAGGATGTCGACCCTTCCGGGAATCGGCGCGTGATCTTCGGCGCCACCAGCATCGACGATTCGCGCCAGGACAATTTCAAGATCAAGCTCGGCTACGACGCCACGCCCTGGCTCAAACTGAACTATCTTTTTGGCTACTGGCGCGCCGATTCCAGCAGCGCGGTCGACAGCTATCTGCGCAATGCCGCGGGCGGCACCGTCTACTCGGGCAATGTGAACATCGAGGGCTTTCGCTATGCGCTGAATGCTGCCGCCTTTCGTCCCAGCCGACGTGACGAGACGCATCACATGCACGGCATGTCCCTGCGCACGAACACCCGCGGCGAGTGGGACTTCGAGGCGGCGCTGACCCACTACAACTTCGCCACCGACGAGACGCGGCAGCCTTCGGGCGCGTTGCCCGCCGCCGCCGCGGGCGGCGCCGGGACGGTTTCCTATAGCGATGGCACCGGCTGGCGCACGGCCGACGTCAAGGGCATCTGGCGGCCGGCAGGTACCGGGCACGAAGTGACGCTCGGCGCCCACTACGACCGCTACCTCCTGAGCACTTTGACGCTGAATGCGACCAACTGGATCAGTGCCGCCACCACCACCCGCAACAGCTTTTTCGGCGGCAAGAGCGAAACGACCGCGCTGTACGTGCAGGATGCCTGGCGCTTCCTGCCGGCCTGGACCTTGACTGCCGGCTTGCGCCATGAGCGCTGGAAGGCCTTCGATGGCACGCGCGCGAACAGCACCTCCACCCTGTCCTATGCATCGCGCAACGAATCGTACTGGTCGCCGAAGCTGTCGCTGACGCATGACCTCGATGCGCTCTGGCGCCTGCGCGCCTCCCTGGGCCGGGCTTATCGCATGCCGACGGTGAGCGAGATGTTCCAGGGATCCATCTCGGCAGGCAGCATCGTCAACAGCGACCCCAACCTGCGCGCCGAGCGCGCCACCTCGGGCGAGCTGACCGCCGAGCGTGCCCTGGAGAACGGCCTGCTGCGGCTGACGCTGTTCCGCGACGACGTGCGCGATGCGCTCTATTCGCAGACCAATGTCACGGTCTTCCCCAACGTCACGAACATCCAGAACGTCGACAAGGTCCGCACCGACGGCATCGAACTGGCCTACAACGCCGAGAATGTTCTGGTGCGCGGCCTGGACGTTTCCGGCGGCGTGACCTACGCTGATTCGGAGATCCTCAAGAACGACAAGTACCCGGCCAGCGTGGGCCAGCGCATGCCGCGCATTCCCGACTGGCGCGTGAACGCCAGCGCGACCTGGCGGCAGACCGAGAAACTTGCCTGGACGCTCGGTCTGCGCCATAGCGGCCGGCAGTACAACACGCTCGACGGCAGCGACACGAATCCGACACCTATGGCGGCACCAGCCGCTACACGCTGTGGGATGCCCGGGTGAACTGGAAGCTGGGCAAGCACCTGCGCCTGGCCGTGGGCGTGGACAACCTGACCGACCGGCGCACCTTCGTCTTCCACCCCTATCCGGCCAGAACATGGCTGCTGGAGCTCCGTGGCACGCTCTGATGCCCTGTCGGCTTTCACGGGAACGCGCGCCGGGACTGCGGCGGAGCGCGCGATCGGCCTGGTCCTCGTCGCCGTCCTGCATGGCGCGATCCTTTACGTCCTGCTGAGCCACCGCATTCTGGTGGTCCCGGACGAAGTGGTGACGCTGTTCGTCGAAACGCTGCGGCCGCCCGCGCCGCCCACGCCGCCCGCGCCGGTCGAGAAGCCGAAGCCCGTGCGCATGGAGAAGCCGCGACAGATCGAAAAACCCCGGCCGCAGCAGCTGGTGGCCGAGGCGCCGGTAACCTCGCCCGTCGAACCGGTGGCGCCGCCGCCCGCACCCGCGCCGCGCATCGAGGCGCCCACGATCGCGAAGCCGTCCGGCCCCGTCACGCTGGACGCGGAACTGGCCTTGTCCTGTCCTGGACGCGTGCCGCCGGCCTATCCAGCGCTGTCGCGCCGGCTGGGCGAGGAAGGCAAGACCGTGCTGCGCGTGGAACTCGATGCACAGGGTGCCGTTACCGCCGCAAAGGTGGCGAGCAGCAGCGGCCATCCGCGCCTGGACCAGGCCGCCCTGGATGCCGTGCAGCAATGGCGCTGCACGCCGGCGCGACGCGACGGGCATGCCGTGCGCGCGGTCGCAATGCAACCCTTCAGGTTCGTCCTGCACTAGTGGATGCGCCGTCTTGTGGAAGCTGACTTTTAACTGGAATGAACCGTCATGAATGAAAGCTTGGGTTTTGCCCATTTCCTTGCCCAGACCGACGCGGTCGGGCGCATGGTGCTCCTGCTGTTGCTGGCCCTCTCGGTGGCGAGCTGGTACCTGATCCTGACCAAGAGCCTGGCGAATGTTTTGGTGCAGCGACGTGCGGATGCCTTTCTCAGGGATTTCTGGACGGCGGCTTCCCTGCAGGAGGTGAGCGCCATGCTGGCGCAGCGCCCGCTCGACAACGCCTTTGCCGGTCTGGCGCAGCAGGCCATGAGCGCCGCAGACGGCGGGCAGCAGGGCCTGCAGAAGCTCGCCAGCGCCGGCGGCGAGGGGGAGTTCCTCACCCGCGTGCTGCGCAATGGCATCGACCAGGAGGCGGCGAATGTCGAACACGGCTTGACGGTGCTGGCCTCGGCCGGCTCGGCGTCGCCCTATATAGGGCTGTTCGGCACGGTGTGGGGCATCTACCACGCCCTGGTACAGATCGGCATGAGCGGGCAGGGCACGCTGGACAAGGTGGCCGGCCCGGTGGGCGAAGCGCTGATCATGACGGCGCTCGGGCTGGCGGTGGCGATTCCGGCGGTGCTCGCCTACAACGCCTTCAACCGGCGCAACCGCATCTGGCTGGCGAAACTGGACGCCTTCGCCCATGATTTGTATGCGCTGATGACTGTCGGCGCGAAATCCAACAGTTCCGCCAACGGCAGCGCCGGCGAGGTGCGCCCGATGCGCACGGCAGGAAGCACCCCTGGGGTGCGTGCCGCGGCGCAGCGCTAGGGGAAGCCGCGATGGCGATGGGAAGCTTCAACGAACAGGCCCGTCAGGGGCCGATGGCGGACATCAATGTGGTGCCGCTGGTGGATGTGATGCTGGTGCTCTTGGTGATCTTCATCGTCACCACGCCGCTGCTCACGCACTCAGTGAAGATCGATCTGCCGAAGGCATCGAGCAGCCCGAACCTCACGCGGCCGGAGCATGTCCAGCTCGGCATCGGCGAGAACGGCGAGCTGCACTGGAACGGCACGCCGGTGGTGCTCGATGAACTGGGCTCGCATTTTTCCGCAGCGGCCATGCTGACGCCGCAGCCGGAGCTGCACATTCGCGCCGATCGCGGCGTGCGCTACGAGCGCGTCGCACAGGTCATGTCCCTGGCGGCCAAAGCCGGACTGGTGCGCATCGGCTTCGTTACCGATCCAACCGGCAAGTAGCACTGTAAAATCACCCTTTACCCAAGGAGGCAACGCATGAAATCGATGATTACCACGCTCGCCCTCGCGGCGTTTTCCGTCACGGCCTTTGCCGATGTGACCGTCAAGGATTCCTGGGTGCGCGGCACCACGCCGGCGCAGAAGGCCACCGGCGCCTTCATGCAGATCACCAGCAGCGATGCCGCGACGCTGCTCTCGGCCAGCAGCCCGGCCGCTGGCGTGGTCGAGATCCACACCATGAAGATGGAAGACGGCGTGATGAAGATGCGCGCCCTGCCCAAGCTGGACTTGCCGGCAGGCAAGGCGGTGCAGCTGCAGCCGGGCGGCAACCACGTCATGCTGATGGACCTCAAGCAGCAGATGAAGCCCGGCGACGTGGTGCCCATCACCCTGAAGATCGAGGGCAAGGACAAGAAGGTGCAGACCGTGGAGATCAAGGCCGAGGTGCGCGACCTCGCGGCGCCGGCGACGATGGACAAGATGGACAAGGGACACGGCGCCGGCATGAAGCACTAGTGCCCGCATTTGGGTCTGGGGTACTGATCGGCGGACACCCGGCAAAAACGGCGCCAGCGGCGCCGTTTTTTACGCCCGCTCGCGCCGCGACTCGATCAGCGAATACACCGCCGGCACCACCACCAGCGTCAGCAGGGTGGAGGAGATCATGCCGCCAATGACGGCGATCGACAGCGGCTGGTTGGTCTCTGCGCCGGCGCCCAGGCCGAGCGCCGCCGGGAACAGCGCCAGGATGATGGTGGCGGAAGTCATCAGCACCGGCCGCATGCGCGTCGGGCAGGCGTCGCGCAGGGCGGCGTCCACGCGCATGCCGCCCTCGCGGCGCTGGTTGGTGAGGTCGACCAGCAGGATGGAATTCTTCGCCACCAGGCCGATCAGCAGCACCAGGCCGATCATCGAGTAGATGTTGAGCGTCTGGCCGAACAGCCACAGCGCCGCCACGCCGCCGATGATGGCGAGGGGCTGCGCCAGCATGATGATGGCCGGCTGCAGGAAGGAGTTGAACTGGCTGGCGAGCACCATGTAGAGCAGCACCAGCGCCAGCGAGAAGGCGAAGGCCATGTATTTCTGCGTCTTGCCGAATTCCTCGGCCTGGCCGATGAACTTGATTTGGTAGCCCGTCGGCAAGAGATCGGCGGCGGTTTGCCGGACTTCTGCAACGGCCTCGCCCAGCGGGATGGTCGGCGTGGCATAGAAGGTGGCGGCGTATTGCAGGTCGAAGCGGCCGATGACGGCCGGGCCGAGGCGTTCGCTGAACGAGGCGACGCTGTCGAGGCGCACCAGCTTGCCGTCCTTCGACCGCAGGTAGATCTTCGCCAGGTCGGCGGGCTGGGTGAATTCCCCGTCGCGCCCCTTGACGCGGATGTCGTAGCGCTGGCCGTCGCCCGGCTCGTCGTTGAACTTGGCGATGTCGATGCCGCCGGTGAGCATGTTGACGGCCAGTGCCACGTCCTGGGAGTTCAGCTGGGCGGCGGCGATGCGGGCACGATCGGGCTGGAAGACGAGCTGTGGCAGGTCGAGCTGCAGGTCGGTGTCGAGGCGGCCGATGCCGGCAACCTGCGTGAGCTGCTGTTGCAGTTCGCGCGAGAGACGCCCGACCTCCTGCAGGTTTTCCCCGGCCAGGACGAACTGCAGCGGTTCGCCCCGCTGTCCGCCGACGATGGGATAGGGCGCAGCGAAGACGAAGGCGCCCGGCACGGTGGCCAGCTCCTTGCGCAGCTTCGGCAGCAGGTCCTGCTGCCTCACCGTGCGCTCCCCGCGCGGCGCCATGCGCACGACGACCAGTCCCTGGTTGACTTGCCCCGCGGAGCCGAAGCCGACCAGGGCGAACTCGGTGACGATCTCCTTGTGGCGGAAGAGAATCTCCTCGACCAGGCGCAGGCGGCTGTCGGTGTACTCGATGCTGGAGCCGAGCGGCGCGCGCAGGCGCACGAGGAAGCGGCCTTCGTCCTGTTCGGGGGTGAAGGTCTTGCCGATGTTGACGAAGAAAAAGGTGCTCGAGGCGACGACGCCGAGCGTGAGCAGCACGACTTTCCATCGGTGGGCGAGCGACAGGCCGAGCAGGCGGCGATACAGGCGCTCCATGCCGCCGAGGAGGCCGTCGAGCAGGTGATAGAGCCGGCCGTGGTTTTTCTCGACCTTGAGGTAGCGAGAGCACAGCATCGGCGTCAGGGTCAGGGAAACGAACAGCGAGACCAGCACGCCGAAGGTGACGACCACGGCGAAGGAGCGGAAGAACTGGCCGATGATGCCGGAGAGGAAGATCACCGGGGCGAAGATCGAGACCAGCGACAGCGTCGCAGCGATGACGGCGAAGACCACTTCCCGGCTGCCGTTGATGGCGGCGGCGACAGGTTCGGGGTCGATCTCCTCGCGGTGGCGGAAGATGTTCTCGAGCACCACGATCGCATCATCGACGACCACGCCGATCAGCAGCAGCAGGGCCAGCATGGTGAGTGAGTTCAGCGTGTAGCCGAAAGCATAGATGACGCCGATGGCGCCCATCAGCGAGACCGGGATGGCCAGCGCGATGATCAGCGTGGAGCGCAGCGATCGCAGGAAGAACCACACCACCAGAGAAGCGAGCAGAGTGCCCTCGATCAGGTGTTCCTTCAGCGAGGTGATGATCTCCTGGATGAAGACGGCATCGTTGGAGACGACGGTGATGCGCATGCCCGGCGGCAGCTGAGGTCGGATTTCGCTTTCCAGCCGCGCCAGGACCGCCTCGGTAATGGCCACGGTATTGGTGTTGGCGACCTTGACGAGGCCCAGGCCGACGGTTGTCTCGCCGTTGAAGCGGGCCAGCTGGCGGAAGTCGGCGAGGCCGTCCTCAACCTCGGCCACGTCGGACAGCCTGATCGCGTAGCCGCCCTTGTAGGCGAGGATCATGCCGGCCAGATCCTCGATGCGGTGGAATTCCAGGTCCAGCTTGACGAGGGCCTCGGTGGCATGGCCGACAACGAAGCCGCCGGCGAGCTGGACGTGTTCCTTGGCGAAGGCCTCGTTGATGTCCTGCGCCGTGATGCCGTGCGCGGCCATGCGTGCGGGCAGGAGACTCACGCGGATGGTGCGATCGCGCCGCCCGCCGAGGCGGACCTCACCGACGCCGTCGATGGTCTCCAGGCGCTTCTTGACGATGTTGAGGGCATATTGGTTGAGCTGCTGCTGGGTGCGGTCGCCCTGCAGGGCCAGCCACATGATCGGCTGGGTGTTGGTTTCCACCTTGGCGACCACCGGCGGGTCGGCATCCTTCGGCAGGCGGCGCAGGATCTGGTTGAGCTTGGCCTGCACCTCGTTGAAGGCGATGTCGACGTTCTTTTCGAGCGCGAAGGTGATGTTGACCTGGGAGACGCCCGGCGAGGAGGTGGACTGGATGTGCTCGATGCCCGGCACCGTGTTGGCGGCGGATTCGATGAGGTTGGTGACGCTGGCGTCGACGATGTCCGGATTGGCGCCCTTCACCGTCGTGGTCACCGAAATGACCGGGAATTCGATGTAGGGAAAACGGTCCATGCCGATGCTCTGGTAGGCGATGAGGCCGAACAGCACCAGCACGCCGTTGAGCATCCACGCCAGGACGTGGCGCTTGATGGAAAGCTCAGGCAGGGTCATTTGCCGGTTTCGGCCTTGGCGCCCGCCTGCACTTTCGCTGCGCCGTTCTGCGGGGACTGACTTTTAGTTCCGGCGTAACGCCCGCTGTCGCGGGCATTAGCCTGCTCTGAAACTCCGCTTCGCTCCGTTTTGGTGGGCTTGCCCGCCGCCGCGGGTTTGCCGCGCTCTTGCACGGTCACGGCGGCGTTGTGCGCGAGGAAACCGGCGCCGTCGAGGGCCACGACGGCGCCGGCCGGCAGGCCCTTGAGGATCTCCACCAGGCCGGCGCGCTTGGCGCCGACTTCGACGATGTGCTGGATCGCCTTGCCGTCCGCGATGACATAGACGATCTTGCCGGCGGGCCGGAGCACGACGCTCTGCTCCGGCACCAGGATGGCCTCCTCGCGCCTGGCCACCACGACCGCGGCGTTGACCGTGCCGCCCGGGCGCAGGCCGGCCGTGTTTTCGATGTCGACGAGGACGTCGAGGGCGCGTCCGGTTTCCGATACGCCCGGCTTGATCTCGCTGACCGTCCCCCTGATTTCACTGCCCGGGAGCAGCGGCGAGGAGAGGATGACGGACTGACCCTTCTTCAGCCTGGGCGCGGCGGATTCGGGAAAGGGCAGATGGGCGCGCAAGCGCTGACTGGAGACCAGCTGCAGGAGCGGATCGCCGACCTTGACGTAGTCGCCGACGGAGGCGATCTGCGTTTCCACTACGCCGTCGAAGGGCGCGACGACGCGCGCCTTGCCCTGGTTGCGCCGGCTTTGCTCGCCGCGGGCGCGGGCGGCGGCGACCTGTTCGCGCAGGGCGTCGCGCTGCGCGTGCGAATCGTCCGCGGCGTTCTGCGAAATAAAGCCCTTCTGCACCAGCTGCTGCTGCCGCTCGAAGACGCGCTCCTGCTGCGCCAGGAGGGCCTCGGCGCGTTTGCGATCCGCTTCGTCGGCGCGATGCTGTAGCGCGGCGTCGGCATCGTCGATGATCGCCAGGAGATCGCCTTTCCTGACGGCCTTGCCGGCGCCGGCCGCGATCGTGACGACCTTGCCGGCAATTTCGGCACCGATCTTGGGGTCGACGAGCGCCTCCAGTGTGCCGAGGGTTTCCTCGGTGATCTCCAGTGTGCCGGCCTTGGCCTGCGTGGTCGTGATCAGGGTGGCCGGCCGGCCGGAGGATTTCTTCTCCTCGACCTTGCGCTCGCAGGCGCCCAGCGCCAGGGAGGCGGCAATCAGAATGATCGGGACGATCTTGCACATGGTTGGATAAGATTCAGGACAACAGGTTCAGGACATCAGTCAATGACCGTTTCCAGGGCGAAGAGTTGCTCGGTGTTTTCCCGGCGACGGACGAGGAAGGCCTGCGCGCCGTCTACGATGATCTCGGCGGCGCGCGGACGGGTGTTGTAGTTGGAGCTCATGACCATGCCGTAGGCCCCCGCGGAGAGGATGGCCAGCAGATCGCCTGTTTCGACCGCCAGACGGCGGGCATGTCCGAGGAAGTCGCCCGACTCGCATACCGGGCCGACGACCTCGTACTCCGCTTCAGTGCCGGCGTTCTGCCGCACCGGCAGGATGTCGTGCCAGGCATCGTAGAGCGCCGGCCGCATCAGGTCGTTCATGGCCGCGTCGACGATGGCGAAGTTCTTCTCCTCGCCGTGCTTCAGGTATTCGATGCGGGTGAGCAGGATGCCGGCATTGCCGACCAGTGCGCGCCCGGGCTCGAAGAGGATTTTTTCCTTGCGCCCCGCCAGCTGCGCCAGGATCGGCGCGAGATAGTCGGCGATGGCAGGCGGCGTTTCGTCGCGGTAGCGGATGCCGATGCCGCCGCCGAGGTCGAGATGACGCAAGGGGATGCCCGCGTCGGCCAGTCGATCGGCGAGGACCAGTATCTTGCCGGCGGCCTCGGCGGCCGGCGCCGGATCGAGCAGCTGCGAGCCGATGTGGCAGGCGATGCCGGCGATGTCGACATGCGGTAGCGCGCGGGCGCGCAGATACAGCGCGAACGCCTCGCCGTAGGCGACGCCGAACTTGTTGCTGCGCAGGCCGGTGGAAATGTAGGGATGCGTCTTCGGGTCTACGTCGGGATTCACGCGGATGGCGATGGGGGCTTTCTTGCCCGACTGTCCGGCCAGCTCGTTGAGGCGGCCCAGTTCCTCGGCGGACTCGACGTTGAAGCAGAAAATGCCGGTTGCCAGTGCCTGGCGCATCTCTTCAATCGTCTTGCCAACCCCGGAGAAGACCACCTTGGCCGGATCGCCGCCGGCGGCGAGGACGCGCGCCAGCTCGCCGCCAGACACGATGTCGAAACCGGCGCCTGCGCGCGCGAACTGGTTCAGGATGGCAAGGTTCGAGTTGGCCTTGACGGCATAGCAGATCAGCGCGTCCCGCCCGGCCAGCGCCTGGCGGAACGCGTCGAATCGCGACAGCAGTGCGGCGCGGGAGTAGACATAGCAGGGCGTGCCGTGGTCGGCAGCGATCCGCGGCAAGGGCACCTCCTCGGCGCAGAGGATGCCGTTACGGTAGGCGAAAGGACTCATCGCGCAGTGGCGCCGCCGGCTTTGCTATCATCTGCGGGCGGGGTAGGCGATGTCGCCGTGGTCGCTTTGGCGCTCTCCGGCGCGGGCCGGGGCGGAAGGGTGAGCGAGGTCTTGGTGCCGCATGCACCAAGCAGAACAACGGCAATGAGTGCAGCGAGGGTGCGCATGGTGTCTGCAAAAATCATGATGTTAGCAGAAGGGCTGTGATGGAAGAAACGGAGTTCAACACCCTGGCCGGGGCAACCTTGGCGAGGATCGAGCAGGCGCTGGATGCCTGTGCTGCGGATATCGATTACGAACTGCAGGCCGGCGGTGTCCTGGAGCTGGAGTTCGGCGACGGCAGCAAGATCATCATCAATCGCCATGCCGCCGCGCGCGAGATCTGGGTGGCGGCGCGTTCCGGCGGATTTCATTTCCGCCACGAGCAGGGCCGATGGGTCGGCACCCGAGACGGCGCAGAACTGTTCGCCACCCTGGAGCGGTTGGCATCGGAGCAGGCCGGCGAGCACGTAGTCTTCACCTGATCGAGCCCGCCTCCGTCCCCGCGGGCGGGATCAGCCCGATACGTTCTGCGCCGGGAAGGTCATTCTTTGGGGCGACTCGGGCTCGCCGATTTCCGGCGGCGGCGGCAGGCTTTCCTTGTAGATCAGTTCCGTCGCCGTTCCGCCCGTTTCGACGGCGCCTTCCGCCGGTATCTTGATCGTCACCAGTCCTTCGGGCGCAGCCATGAAGGATTCCGGTACGGACTTCAGCGCCTTCTCCATGTAACCGATCCAGATCGGCAGGGCGGCGGAGCCGCCCGTTTCGCCGTTGCCCAGTTTCTTCGGCTGGTCGAAGCCGATCCAGGCGATGCCGACCAGGGTGGGCTGGTAGCCGCAGAACCAGGCATCGATGAAATCGTTGGTGGTGCCGGTCTTGCCGGCCAGATCGCCGCGCTTGAGCTGCATGGCGCGCGTTGCGGTGCCCCGGCGCACGACGTCATGCATCATGCTGTCCATCAGGTAGGCGTTTCGCGGATCGATGGCGCGCAGGGATTCGTCGCCGGCCGTGGCGGGCTGGGCTTCAGCCAGCACATTGCCCTTGTCGTCCAGGATCTGTTTCACGATGTAGGGCTGGATGCGGTAGCCGCCGTTGGCAAACACGGCATAGCCGGCCAGCTGCTGCCAGGGCGTCACGCTGCCCGCGCCCAGCGCCATGGTCAGATAGGGCGGGTGCTTGTCGGCATCGAACCCGAAGCGCGTAATGTAGTCTTGGGCGTATTGCGTACCGATCGACTTGAGGATGCGGATGGAAACCAGGTTCTTCGATTTCGCCAATGCCGTGCGCATGGGCATCGGCCCTTCGTATTTGCCGTCGTAGTTCTTCGGCTCCCACGCCTGGCTGCCGGTTTCGGCGGCAGAAACGACCAATGGCTCGTCCTGGATGATGCTGGCGGGCGTGAAGCCCTTTTCGAGCGAAGCGGAATAGATGAAAGGCTTGAAGCTGGATCCCGGCTGGCGCCAGGCCTGGGTGACGTGGTTGAACTTGTTGCGATTGAAATCGAAGCCGCCCACCAGGGCGCGTATGGCGCCATCGGTCGGGCTGGCGGAGACGAAGGCAGCTTCGACTTCCGGCAGCTGCAGGATTAGCCAAGCGCCCTTGTCATCCTTCTGCACATTGATGATGGCGCCACGGCGCAGGCGCTTGTTGGCGGGCGCCTTCTCGTCCAGCATGCGCTGGGCGAACTTCAGGCCGTCACCGGAAACCTGCACGATTTCGCCCCCACGCCTATAAGCCTTCACCAGCTTCGGCCCGGCCTCGAGGATCACCGCGGCATAGATGTCGTCGGAATCATGCTCATCCTGCAGGGCCTCCTCCAGGACTTCGTCCACAGCGGTGCCCGGCTTCCCGATATCCACATAGCCCTTTGCGCCCCGATAGCCATGGCGCTTGTCGTAATCGAGCACACCGCGCCTCAGGCTGGCATAGGCCGCCTCCTGGTCCGCCTTGAGGATGGTGGTGATGACGCGCAGGCCTTTTGTGTAGGCGTCATCCTGGAAACGCTCGTAAGCCATTTGCCGCGCCATTTCCGCGACGTGATCTGCCCGTACCGCGAACTCATTGACGTCGCGCTTGATGCGCAGATCCTGCGCCTGCGCTTCGGCCAGTTGCTTGTCATTGATGAAACCCAGTTCATGCATGCGTCGCAGGACATAAAGCTGGCGCAACTTGGCTCGCTTGGGGTTGGCGACAGGATTGAAGCTGGAAGGGGCCTTCGGCAACCCCGCCAGCATGGCGGCCTCGGCCAGGCTGATGCTTTTCAGCGGCTTGCCGTAATAGATCTGCGCAGCCACGGCAAACCCGTAGGCGCGCTGGCCGAGGTAGATCTGATTGATGTAGATCTCGAGGATTTCGTCCTTGGAGAGGTTGTTCTCGATCTTGAAGGCGAGCAACGCTTCATACACCTTGCGCGACAGGGTCTTCTCCCGCGAGAGGAAGAAGTTACGCGCCACCTGCATGGTGATGGTGCTGGCGCCCTGCCGCTTGCCGCCGCTGGTGAAATTCGCATAGGCGGCGCGCAGCACGCCCAGCGTGTCTACGCCGGGATGCTGATAGAAACGTTCGTCCTCGGCCGCCAGAATGGCCTGCTTCATGACCTGCGGCACATCTGCGATGCGTACGAGTGCTCGCCGCTCCTCGCCGAATTCGCCGATCAGATGGCCGTCGGCGGTATAGACGCGCAGAGGGATCTTGGGCTGGTAATCGGTCAGCACCTCGATCGAGGGCAACTGGGGATAAGCCAGGATGACGACAATGGCCAGCAAGGCAATGCCGATGAGGGCAAGGCCTGCGAGGAGCAGGATGGGATAGGCAATCCAGCGCAGTACGGTGGGCAAGGATGGACTCAATGCATTGGGAAAGCGCGCAATTATATGCTCTGCCCGCCTTGGCGTGACCGCTCAGAGTGAGTTGTGGCTATTTTGCCTACTCTTCAGATCATACATTTTCATACTGAATCAGATAGTTATTGAAGAACTACAAGCGCATTCTGGAGTTGTCGGGGGAAAGCGACACCGGAAAGGAAAAAAGACTTTACACAAAGCATAGTTGTTGCTAGGATTTAATGTAAATTATCTGTAATGCGCCTAACTAACGAGAATTCAAAAGGATTTTCCTTGCAGATAGATCTCTCGATATTCAACCCGAAAGCGCGTCCGCTACTTGGACTCGACATCAGTTCCTCATCGGTCAAGATGGTCGAACTGGCGGAGGCGGCGAAAGGGAGCTACAGGATCGAGCGCTACGCGATCGAGACCCTGCCACGCGATGCGGTGGTGGATGGAAACATCACCAACCTGGAGACCGTGGCGGATGCGGTCAAGCGCGCCTGGAAGCGTATGGGCACCTCGACCAAGTTTGTTGCCATGGCGTTGCCTGCCGCAGCTGTCATCACAAAGAAGATCATTGTCCCGGCAGGACAGCGCGAGCGCGAACTGGAATTCCAGGTCGAGTCGGAGGCCAATCAATACATCCCCTTCGCTCTGGACGAAGTGAATCTGGATTTCCAGGTCGTCGGTCCGGCGCCCAGCAGCCCCGAAGAGGTCGAGGTGCTGATTGCCGCCTCGCGCAAGGAGAAAGTCGAGGACCGCGTGGCCGTGGCCGAGGCGGCAGGGCTGAGGCCGCTGGTCATGGATGTCGAGTCCTACGCAGCGCAAGCGGCCTTCGAACTTGTCGAGAGCCAGTTTCCGGAAGGCGGGCACAACCAGACCATTGCCCTGATCGACATCGGGGCAAACGTCATGAATGTCACGATCCTGCGCAACGACCAGCCTGTTTATGCGCGCGAGCAGGCATTCGGCGGCAGCCAGCTGACGCAGGATATCGTGCGTCAATACGGCATGAGCCAGGAAGAAGCCGAATCCGCTAAGCGAACGGGCAATCTGCCGGAGAATTTTGAGTCGGATCTGTTGCGGCCTTTCCTGGACAACCTTGCGCTGGAGGTCTCGCGGGCCCTGCAGTTCTTCTTTACCTCGACGCAATTCAACCAGGTTGACCATGTCGTGCTGGCCGGCGGTTGCGCCGTCATCGCCGGGGTGGATGAGACGGTAGCGGAAAGAACCCAGATCAGCACGATCGTCGCAAATCCTTTTGCCAACATGGCGCTGTCACAGCGCATTCGTCCGAAGAATCTGGCGACGGATGCGCCCTCATTGCTTGTTGCCTGCGGTCTTGCGCTGCGGAGGTTCGACCAGTGATCCGCATCAATCTACTGCCTCACCGCGAGGAGAAGCGTAAAGCCCAGCGCCAGCAGTTCTTCGCACTGTCCGGCCTGATTGCCGTATTGGCTATCCTCATCGTAGTCATGGTGCATGGCGTGATAGCGGGCTATATCGGCCAGCAGGAACGCAAGAACGATTTCCTCAAGAAGGAGATCGCCGCCCTCGACAAGGAGATCGACGAGATCAAGCGCCTGAAGGAGCAGACCAATGCGCTATTGTCCAGAAAGGGCGTGATCGAATCCCTGCAGGGTAGCCGCGCCGAAACCGTCCAACTGTACAACGAGCTGGCGCGCCAAGTGCCTTCCGGTATTTATCTGAAGTCGGTGAAGCAGGCCGGGAACAAGATCGGCGTCATCGGGGTTGCACAGTCCAATGCCAGGGTTTCGACACTGATGCGTAATCTCGAGGCATCGCCGCTTCTCGAGCGGCCCGATCTCGTCGAGATCAAGGCGGTTACTGTGGGCAACCGGCGTTACGCTGAATTCAATCTGAATGTGATCATCACGCGGGCGGCGGCGGAGACGGACAAGAAGCCGGCACCGGGTGCACGGCCACCCCAGCAGGATAAGAAAGCATGAAGAAGCCGAGCATGCCGAAAATTCCGGCAATCCCCAAGATCGACTTTCGGGCGCTTGCCGAAGATTTCAAGGCCCTGGACCCGAAGGATATCGGCACGTGGCCGGTTCTGCCGCGGGCGACGGTGTTGCTGGGTTTGTTCGCGGCCCTGCTGGTTGGCGGCTGGTGGTTGGACTGGAAGGCGCAGATCGAGGACCTGGATGCCAAGCGCCAGCAGGAAGCCAAATTCAAGGACGAGTATCTGGACAAGAAGCGGCAGGCGGTGAATCTTGAGGAGCACCGCAAGCAGCTGGCCGATATCGACAAGTCGTTCGGCGCGTTGCTCAAGCAGTTGCCGAACAAGGCCGAGATGGAAGCCTTGCTGATCGACATCAACCAGGCTGGACTGGGGCGGGGACTTCAGTTCGAATTGTTCAAGCCCGGCAAGGAAACGACCAAGGATTTCTACGCGGAGCTGCCCATTACCTTGAAGATAACGGGCTCCTATCACGATCTGGGGGCATTTGCTGCGGACGTGGCGAAGCTATCGCGGATCGTGTCCTTGACCAATGTTGCCGTCGCTCCGGATAAGGGGGCGCTGCTCAAGATGGATGCCACAGCGATGACGTACCGGTACCTTGATGAAGAGGAACTGGCTGCACAGCGTCGAGCAAAGGCAGCCCAGGACAAAGCCAAAGGAGCCAAGAAATGAGGCGCGCAGCCATTTTCCTGGCCTGCCTCGGCCTGGCGGCGTGTGGCGGCGAGGACCATCAGGATCTGCGTCAGTGGATGAAAGACGCCACCAAGGACTTCAAGGGAAGAATTCCGCCTTTGCCGGAGATCAAGAACTTTCCGCAGGTTGCGTACCAAGCCGGCGACCTGGTTGATCCTTTCAATACCTCGAAGATTGAGCCGGAACGCAAAGCGGGGGGAGGGGGCATCAAGCCTGATCTCGATCGACGTAAGGAGCCACTGGAAGCCTATCCGCTGGAGTCGTTGAAGATGGTAGGGACGCTGACCAAGGGCAAGATGGTGCATGCCCTGGTTCAGGCCGACAAGAATCTGCATCAGGTGAAGATTGGGAACTACATGGGACAGAACTTCGGAATCATTACCGACATCAACGACACCGAGGTGAAACTGAAAGAGCTGGTTCCCGATTCGCTCGGGGACTACGCTGAGCGCACAAGCACCTTGCAGTTGCAGGAAAAGCAGCAGGAGGGCAGGAAATGAATACAGTAAATGCGATTCTCAAACGGTTGTTGCTCCCATTCATCCTGCTGCTGATACAGCCGGCGTGGGCACAGAACGCCATTGAAACGCTGGGGGTGAGCCAGCAAGGCGCCGACCTCGTCCTGAAACTGACGACAAGCAAGCCCCTTGCGACCGTACCGGCCAGCTTTAGCGTGGCCAACCCGCCGCGCATTGCCTATGACTTCCCAGGCGTGACGAATGCGCTTGGGCGCAATGCGCAGACCTTCAACGAAGGCGACTTGCGCAGCATCAACCTGGTGCAAGTTGGCGACCGCACCCGCGTCGTCCTGAACCTGAGGCAGGTACGCCAATCCACGACCCGGCTCGACGGGAAGGATATCTTCATCACAATCAGCGGCGTGGCCGCCGGCGCTCCCCCGAAGGCCGATGAGATCGGTTCGCAACGTTTTGCGGAAGCGAGGCCATCCGCGGAGAAGGCCAGCATACGGGACATCAATTTTCGCCGTGGTACGAATGGGGAAGGCCGTGTCGTAGTGGATCTGTCGGAAAGCAACGTGGGTATCGACATTCGTCAGCAGGGCTCCAATCTGGTGGTTGAATTCCTGAAAACCTCTTTGCCGGATGCCCTGCGCCGGCGACTGGATGTGACCGATTTCGCGACGCCGATCACAGCGGTGAATACGCAGCCGCAAGGCGACAACATACGCATGGTCATCTCGCCAAAGGGGCTGTGGGAGCACAACGCCTACCAGAGCGACAACCAGTTCGTCGTGGAAGTGAAGCAATTGGTAGAGGATCCGAACAAGCTGGTCCAGAGCGGTCGTCGCGGCTACCAGGGCGAGAAACTCTCCCTGAATTTCCAGAACATCGATGTCCGCGCCGTTCTCCAGGTGATTGCCGACTTCACGGACTTCAACATCATCACCAGCGATACCGTCGGGGGCAACCTGACGCTGCGCCTCAAGGATGTGCCGTGGGACCAGGCCCTCGACATCATTTTGCAGGCCAAGGGCCTGGATATGCGCAAGAACGGCAACGTCATCTGGATCGCACCGCGTGACGAATTGGCCGCCAAGGAGAAACTGCAGCTCGAATCCCGCCAGCAAATTACCGACCTGGAGCCGGTTCGTACCGAGACGTTCCAGTTGAACTACCATAAGGCGAAATCGGTATTCGACTTCCTCAAGAACAAGGACCAGACGGTTCTTTCCAAGCGCGGTTCCGTGATCGTCGATGAGCGCACGAACAAGCTTTTCGTCTCCGATTCGCCCACCCGGCTTGAAGACGTTCGTCGACTGATTTCAGAGATTGACATCCCTGCCCGGCAGGTCATGATCGAGGCGAGGATCGTCGAAGCGGACGACAACTTCACGAAGAATCTCGGTGTCCGGTTCGGTTTTCACGATGCCGGTGCGCTTATCTCTCGTCAAACCATTGGCAACACCGGAGTGAGGTATACGCTGGGTGGCGGCGTTGCGGATACGGGATTCCATACCGGCCAGATTTCGACTACGCCAAACTTCAATTCCAATACGTTGATGACCAACCTTCCGGCATCCAACATCGCCGGCAAGCAGCCTGGTCAGTTCTCCTTCGTGTTGTTCAACAGCGCGGCGACGCGATTCCTCAACCTGGAGGTGTCTGCGCTAGAGGCTGACGGAAAGGGCAAAATCGTGTCGAGCCCGCGTGTCGTGACGGCAGACCAAGTTGAGGCGCTCATAGAGCAGGGTGTCGAGATACCCTATCAGCAGGCCACGAGTTCGGGCGCCACCAGCATCTCCTTCCGCAAGGCCAATCTGGCGCTCAGGGTGAAGCCGCAAATCACCCCGGATGGCAGGGTCAATCTGACTGTTGACGTCAACAAGGATTCGCCGAACACCTCGATTGCAACGGGGGCCGGTGTGGCGATCGATACCAAGCACGTGAAGACGGAAGTCCTGGTGGAAAATGGCGGCACGGTGGTCATCGGCGGTATTTACACGCAGGATGAGCGCAGCATTACGTCAAGAGTGCCCGTGCTGGGAGACTTGCCGTATGTCGGGTTCCTGTTCAAAACCCAGGAACGGCGGGATAACAAGACGGAGTTGCTGGTCTTCATCACTCCTAAGATTCTTACCGAATCGGTCAGCTTGCGCTGACCCTGACGGATTCGATCAAAGGCCGGCCTAGCCGGCCTTTTTTTCGCGCCGCCATACCTGACTGATAAAATCTTGACGTGAAATCCTGCGAGAACATTTATTTTGTGGGCATGATGGGTGCGGGCAAGACGACGATCGGTCGGCAACTCGCGCGGCGTCTGAAGATGCGCTTCGTCGATTGCGACCATGAAGTCGAGGCGCGTACCGGCGTACGCATTCCGTTGATCTTCGAAATCGAGGGTGAGCCGGGCTTTCGTCGCCGGGAATCCCAAGTGCTACAGGAACTGGCAGTCGAGAGGGGGCTGGTGCTGGCCACGGGTGGCGGCGCAGTGCTCGACCCGGAGAACAGAAAGCGCCTTATCGCTACCGGCCTGGTGATTTATCTGTGCGCGCCGCCCGAAGAGTTGTACGCACGCACGCAGCACGACCGCAACCGCCCATTACTGCAAGTGCCCAATCCCCTGGGCAAGCTGCGCGAGCTTTACGCTATACGCGATCCGCTCTACCGTGAAGTGGCTGATATCATATTCGAGGGAGGACGGCGCACTCCGTCGGTTGCGGCACGCCAACTCGAGCAGGAAATCCGGGAAAAATGCGATCTTTGACTGTTGCGCTTGATGCACGAAGCTATCCCATCCACATCGGCGCCGGCCTGCTGGCCAGACCGGATCTGATTCATGCACATTTGAAGGCGCCGCTGGCTGCGATCGTCAGCAACGAAATCGTAGCCCCTCTGTATTTGGCGGATGTCTCGCGGGGATTGCGCGAGAAAGGTGTTCGCTTGACGGAAATCGTTCTTCCCGACGGGGAGGCGCAAAAGAACTGGCAGACGCTGAATCGCATTTATGACGCACTTCTGGACAACCGTTGCGAGCGCGCGACCACGATCATCGCGCTGGGCGGTGGGGTCATAGGCGACCTAGCCGGCTTCGCCGCCGCCACGTACCAGCGTGGCGTCCCCTTCATACAACTGCCAACCACCCTGTTGGCCCAGGTTGACTCCTCGGTGGGGGGCAAGACCGGCATCAACCACCCGCTCGGCAAGAACATGATCGGGGCGTTTCATCAGCCGCGGTTGGTGCTGGCCGATACAGACACCCTGATCACCCTGCCCGACCGGGAGTTGTGCGCCGGTCTGGCAGAAGTGATCAAGTACGGCCTGATCCGCGACCCGGTCTTTTTTGATTGGATCGAGTCGAACATCGACAAATTGCTGGCCCGGGATACCGAGGCGCTCATATACGCCATCGAGCGCTCCTGCGCCAACAAGGCCGAGATCGTGGCGCAGGATGAGCGCGAATCCGGTGTCCGTGCTCTGCTCAACCTCGGCCATACGTTTGGTCACGCCATCGAGGCGGGCCTGGGTTTTGGCAACTGGCTGCATGGAGAGGCCGTCGCGGCAGGCACCGTGATGGCCGCAGAACTTTCCCGCCGCCTCGGCTGGCTATCCGACGACGAGTTCGCCAGAACCTCGGCATTGCTGCAAAGGGCGGGCTTGCCGACGCAGGGGCCTGCCTTGGGAGCGGGCCGTTATTTGGAACTGATGGCTCTGGACAAGAAGGTCGCCTCGGGGAAAATGCGACTGGTCCTGCTCAGGAAGATCGGCGGGGGGGTCATCAGCGCCGAGGCCAGTGTGGCGGATGTCCGTGCCGCCATCGAGGCGTGCTGCAATGGCTGACCTTGCGCCCCATGCCGTCAGTGAATCGAATTCCCTGGGGAGACTGCACCCGGAGCGGGCGCCCACTGCGCGCAGCGAATACCAGCGCGACCGGGACCGCGTCGTCCATTCCACCGCATTCCGACGCCTCGAGTACAAGACGCAGGTCTTCGTCAATCACGAAGGCGATCTCTTTCGAACGCGCCTGACGCACAGCATCGAGGTGGCGCAGATCGCCCGTACCCTGGCGCGTGCGATGCATCTTAATGAGGACCTGGCCGAAGCCATCGCACTCTCCCATGATCTCGGCCATACCCCATTCGGCCATGCCGGGCAGGATGCACTTAACGACTGCATGCGCGAGCATGGCGGCTTCGAGCACAACCTGCAGAGTCTGCGAACCGTTGATCTGCTCGAGGAGCGATATGGCGCGTTCGACGGCCTCAATCTGACCTACGAAACGCGGGAAGGCATCCTCAAGCACTGCGCGCCGAAGAAAGCCCGGGAGTTGGGGGCACTCGGCCGGCGCTTTATCGACGGTACGCAGCCCTCCCTAGAGGCCCAGTTGTGCAACCTGGCCGATGAAATCGGCTACAACAACCATGACGTGGACGATGGCCTGCGATCCGGCCTGGTGGACCTGGGGCAGCTTGATGCGGTCGGCATCTGGGCGCGCCATGCGGCAATTGTGAGACATGACTATCCGCAGATAGGCGGCCGCCGACTGATTCACGAAACGGTGCGTCGCATGATCAATTCGCTGGCGGTGGATCTGATCGAGGAGACGAGCCGGAACATTGTCGCTGCCGGCGTCCATACGCTCGCCGATGTGAGAGAAGCACCCCCTCTTGCCGCCTTCAGCGTCGGTATGCACGCTGAGCACCGCGAGCTCAAGCATTTCCTGCGCGTCAATCTGTATCAGCATTTTCAGGTGCTGCGCATGACGAACAAGGCGCGCCGGATCATCATCGATCTCTTCGGCGCCTTCATTGAGGATCCGCGATTGCTGCCGCCGCAGTACCTGGAGATGGCAAATACCGACAAGCCGCGGGCCATTGCTGACTACGTGGCCGGCATGACGGATCGCTATGCCATACGCGAGCATCGGCGTTTATTCGCGGTGGGCGAGATCTGATCGTAGAAATTCTGCAGCACCAACCTGAATAAATCGGCGCATTCCGCCCAGAAACATTCCTTCTTGAAGAAGCCGTCGTTTGACGGTATATTTCTTGGTTCGCCCGAACGGTTTGGAAGAAGCCGGTGCGCCCCGCCTTGCGCCGGCTTTTTTGACGATCGCGGCCCGCGTGCCGATCAGGCATGGGAGGGCGCTCCTGCTGACCGGCTGGAGAAGATTTGTGCCAAGGAACGAAGTTTGGCACCAGTATCGAGGAAAGAGAGATGGTCCTCCCCCAGCACCAGGGTCTGTATGACCCCGCAAACGAGCACGACGCCTGCGGCGTCGGGTTCGTCGTCAACATCAGGAACCGGAAAAGCCATGCCATCGTCGAGCAGGGCCTGCAGATACTGAGAAACCTCGAGCATCGCGGCGCCACCGGCTACGATCCGCTTCTCGGCGACGGTGCCGGTATCCTGATCCAGACGCCCGACGCCTTCTTCCGAGAGGAGTTGGAGAAGCAGGGCGTCACGCTGCCGATGCCAGGTCGCTACGGTGTCGGAATGGTGTTCCTGCCGCAGGGGCAGGCCAGCCGACGCGCCTGCGAACAGGAGATCGAACGCTCGATTCGCGCGGAAGGCCAGATCGTGCTTGGCTGGCGCGATGTGCCACGGGACAACCGTGGGTTGGCCCAGGCCGCCAGGGACATCGAGCCGGTGGTGCGCCAGGTTTTCATCGGTGCCGGCGCGAGCATGCGGGACGAAGATGCCCTGGAGCGCAAGCTCTACATCATCCGAAAGGCTGCAGGCCATCAAATTAGGGCGTTAAAGCTCCAGGATGGTGCGATGTTCTATGTGCCGTCTTTGTCGGTACGGACCGTCCTGTACAAGGGCATGCTGCTGGCCAATCAGGTCGGCGAGTACTATCTCGACCTGCAGGATCCGCGCATGGAAACAGCGTTGGCTCTGGTGCATCAGCGCTTCTCGACCAATACCTTTCCGACTTGGGATCTGGCGCACCCGTTCCGCATGATTGCCCACAACGGCGAGATCAACACGCTGCGCGGCAACGTCAACTGGATTCGCGCACGCCAGAAAGCGATTTCATCGCCTGTCCTGGGCAAGGATCTCGACAAGATCTGGCCGCTGATCTATGACGGACAGTCGGACTCGGCCTCGTTCGACAACGCACTGGAACTGCTGGTAATGGGTGGCTACAGCCTGGCTCACGCCATGATGCTGCTCATTCCCGAGGCCTGGGCCGGGAACCCGCTTATGGACGAGGAGCGGCGCGCCTTCTACGAGTATCACGCCGCCATGATGGAGCCTTGGGACGGACCTGCCGCAGTGGCGTTCACCGATGGCCGCCAGATCGGCGCCACGCTTGACCGCAACGGCCTGCGTCCGGCGCGCTACCTCGTCACTGACGACGACCTGGTGGTGATGGCCTCCGAGATTGGTGTGCTGCCCATTCCGGAGGAGCGCATCGTCAAGAAATGGCGCCTGCAGCCGGGCAAGATGTTCCTCATCGATCTGGAACAGGGCCGCATCATCGACGACGCCGAAATCAAGCAGCAGCTTGCTTCGGCCAAACCCTATCGCGAATGGATTGAGAAGACGCGCTACTTCCTTGCCGACCTGCCTACCGTGGAGGGCGGCCTGCAGGCAATGAAGGAATCCCTGCTCGACTCCCAGCAGGCTTTTGGCTATTCGCAGGAGGACATCAAGTTCATCCTGCAGCCGATGGCCACTGCCGGCGAGGAGGCCACGGGGTCGATGGGCAACGATTCCGCCCTGCCCGTGCTGTCCGATAAAAACAAGCCGCTCTACGGCTATTTCAAGCAGCTGTTCGCCCAGGTGACGAACCCGCCGATCGACCCGATCCGCGAGGAAATCGTCATGTCGCTGACATCCTTCATCGGCCCGAAGCCGAACCTGCTCGGTATCGACGAGACCGATCCCACGCTTCGACTGGAAGTGCAACAACCCGTGCTGTCCGGTGAGGATCTCGCCAAGCTCGTCAACATCGACCAGCTGACGGGAGGGCGTTTCCGCGCCCTGGTTCTTGACGTGACCTATCCTGCCAAGCATGGCGCGGCCGGCATGGAAAAGGCGCTGGCCAAGCTGCGGGACACCGCCGAAAAGGCAGTGGGCAAGTACAACGTGCTGATCCTCTCCGACCGTGCCGTCTCGCGCGACCGCGTGGCGATCCCGACGCTGCTGGTGTGTTCGGGCGTGCATCACCATCTGGTTCGCTGCGGCCTGCGCACCAGCACAGGCATCGTAGTGGACACTGGATCTGCTCGGGAGGTGCATCATTTCGCCCTGCTCGCCGGCTACGGCGCCGAGGCGGTCTGTCCCTGGCTCGTATTCGAAACGCTGGCCGACATGGCGCCGGCGCTGAATTTGGAGCCCAAGGAGGCCAAGAAGCGTTTCACCAAGGCCATCAACAAGGGGCTGCTGAAGGTCATGTCCAAGATGGGCATTTCGACCTACCAGTCCTATTGCGGTGCGCAGATATTCGAAGCCATCGGCCTCAATTCGGCTTTTGTGGACGAATATTTCACCGGTACGGCCAGCAACGTGCAGGGTATCGGTCTGGCAGAGGTGGCCGAGGAGCGGATGCGCGCCCACCGCGAGGCCTTTGGTCTGGATCCCGTGCTAGCCAGTGCGCTGGAGGCGGGAGGCGAGTACGCCTGGCGCACGCGCGGCGAGGAGCATATGTGGACGCCAGAGTCCATCGCCAAGCTGCAACATGCCACGCGCACCGGCAAGGTCGAAACCTACAGGGAATACGCCAAGCTCATCAACGATCAGACGAAGCGCCACATGACGCTGCGCGGACTGTTCGATGTGCGGCCGGCTGGCAAGCCGGTGCCGATCGAGGAGGTCGAGCCGGCCAAGGAAATCGTCAAGCGCTTTGCTACTGGCGCCATGTCGCTTGGTTCCATTTCGACCGAGGCACACACGACCCTGGCCATTGCCATGAACCGCATTGGCGGCAAGTCGAATACCGGCGAGGGCGGCGAGGATGCCGCACGCTACCAGACCCTGAAGGGCGGCGAGACGCTGGCCGGGCTGATCGGCAAGAGCCGCATCGAGCGCGACATCACGCTTGCGGCCGGGGATTCGCTTCGCTCGAAGATCAAACAAGTCGCCTCCGGTCGCTTCGGCGTCACCGCCGAATACCTGGCCAACGCCGACCAGATCCAGATCAAGATGGCGCAGGGCGCCAAGCCCGGCGAGGGCGGCCAGCTGCCCGGCCACAAGGTATCCGAGTACATTGCCCAGCTGCGCTTCTCCGTGCCGGGCGTCGGCCTGATCTCGCCGCCGCCGCACCATGACATCTACTCGATCGAGGACCTGGCGCAGCTCATCCATGACCTGAAGAATGCCAACCCGAAGGCCTCCATTTCAGTGAAGCTTGTCTCCGAGGTGGGTGTCGGCACCGTGGCCGCGGGCGTCTCCAAGGCCAAGGCCGACCATGTCACGATTTCGGGCTACGACGGCGGCACGGGCGCATCGCCCCTGTCCTCCATCAAGCACGCCGGCACGCCCTGGGAATTGGGCCTGGCCGAGACGCAGCAGACGCTGGTGCTCAATCGTCTGCGTGGCCGCATCGTCGTGCAGGTCGATGGCCAGATGAAGACCGGCCGCGATGTGTTGATCGGCGCCCTGCTGGGCGCAGATGAATTCGGCTTTGCCACCGCGCCGCTGGTCGTCGAGGGCTGCATCATGATGCGCAAGTGCCACCTCAACACCTGCCCGGTGGGCGTGGCCACGCAGGATCCGGTGCTGCGCAGGAAATTCACTGGTCAGCCCGAGCATGTAGTGAACTTCTTTTTCTTCGTCGCCGAGGAAGTGCGTGAACTGATGGCGCAGCTGGGCATCCGCAAGTTCAACGATCTCATTGGCCGCGCCGACCTGCTCGACATGAAGCGGGGCATCGATCACTGGAAGGCGAAGGGGCTCGATTTCAGCAAGATCTTCGCCCAGCCGAAGGTGCCGGCAGAAGTCGCGCGCCATCAATGCGAGGTGCAGGATCATGGCCTCGCACGCGCACTCGATCATCAATTGATCGAGAAGGCAAAGCCCGCGCTGGAGAATGGCAGGAAGGTCACGATCGAGACACCGGTGCGCAATGTGAACCGCACGGTAGGCACCATGTTGTCGCACGAGGTGGTCCGGCGTCATGGCCATGCCGGCCTGCCGGACGGCGCCATACTCGTCAAGCTGACAGGCACCGCCGGCCAGAGTTTCGGGGCATTTCTGGCCAAGGGCATTACGCTGGAGCTCACCGGCCAAGCCAACGACTACGTTGGCAAGGGGCTCTCGGGCGGACGCATCGTCGTGCGGCCGGCGGAAGCTTTTCGCGGCAGGCCGGAGGAGAACATCATCATCGGCAACACCGTGTTGTACGGGGCGATCGCGGGGGAATGCTTTTTCCGCGGCGTCGCAGGGGAGCGATTCGCCGTTCGCAACTCGGGCGCGACCGCGGTGGTGGAAGGTGTCGGCGACCACGGCTGCGAGTACATGACCGGCGGCACGGTGGTCGTGCTTGGGCAGACCGGCCGCAATTTCGCTGCCGGCATGAGCGGCGGCGTTGCCTATGTCCTGGACGAAGCGGGCGGCTTCGAGAAACGCTGCAACCTCTCCATGGTGGCGCTCGAGCCCGTTCCCGAGGAAGAGGCTGCCAGCGAGACGGGTGAGGTCGAGTCCCACGGCAAGGTGGACGTTCGCCACCTTGGTCGTGCCGACGATGAACTCCTGCGTTCGCTGATCGAGCGGCACGTGCAACTGACAGACAGTGCGCGCGGCAGGGATATCCTGGACAACTGGGGCCGCTACAGGATGCAATTCGTCAAGGTCATGCCCAACGAATATCGTCGGGCGTTGAAGGAAATGGCGGGGCAGAAAAATCAGTTAGAGGCCGCATGAGTACAACCTTTTCCCCGACCCTTTTCCCGAGGAAAGGGGTGACGCAAGTTCAGCCACGCTGCGCGTGGCTTCCGGGTATTGAATGGCCGTCTCCTTGGGGCGGTCCGGCGGAGACGGCAAATGGGTAAGCCAACCGGATTCATGGAGTTCCAGCGTCTGTCCGAGGCCTACGAGGCCAAGGAAGCGCGCCTGAAGCATTACAAGGAGTTCGTACACCACCTGACTGACGATCAGGCCGCCCAGCAGGGTGCGCGCTGCATGGACTGCGGCATCCCGTTCTGCTCGAGCGGTTGCCCGGTGAACAACATCATTCCGGACTGGAACGACCTGGTCTATCGCGGCAACTGGAAGCAGGCCATCGAAGTGCTGCACTCGACCAACAACTTTCCCGAAGTGACCGGCCGAATCTGCCCCGCGCCTTGCGAGACGGCCTGCACGCTGAACATCAACACCGACCCTGTCGGCATCAAGTCGATCGAGCATGCCATCATCGACAAGGCCGGCGAAAACGGCTGGGTGCGACCGCAACCGCCGCCGAGGAAGACCGGCAAGAAGGTCGCTGTCGTCGGCTCCGGCCCCGCCGGCCTGGCCTGCGCTCAACAGCTGGCCCGCGTCGGTCACCATGTCACCGTGTTCGAGAAGAACAGCCGCATCGGCGGCCTGATGCGCTATGGCATCCCCGATTTCAAGCTCGACAAGCGCCTGATCGACTGGCGCATGGCCCAGCTTGAGGCCGAGGGCGTCAAATTTGCGCCCGGCGTGATGGTGACCGGATCGGCCCTGCCGCAAGGCGTGGCGAACGACGCGGCGAAGACCATCCCGGCGGACAAACTGGTGAAGGACTTCGATGCGGTCGTCCTGGCCGGCGGCGCCGAGCATCCGCGCGACCTGCCGGTGCCGGGCCGCGACCTGGCCGGGGTGCACTTCGCTCTGGAATTCCTCATTCCGCAGAACAAGGAAGTGGCGGGAGAGGGGCGGAACCCGATTTCGGCAAAGGGCAAGCACGTCGTCGTCATCGGCGGCGGCGACACGGGTTCGGATTGTGTCGGCACCTCGAATCGCCATGGCGCTGCGTCGGTCACCCAATTCGAACTGCTGCCGCAACCCCCGGATAAGGAAAACGGCCCGCTCACCTGGCCCTACTGGCCGATGAAGTTGCGCACCTCTTCTTCCCACGAAGAAGGCTGCAGCCGCGACTGGTCCGTCGCCACCAAGGAATTCATCGGCGAGAAGGGGAAACTCAAGGCGCTCAAGGTCGTCCGTCTTGAATGGCAGGGCGGGAAGATGATCGAGATTCCCGGCAGCGAGTTCATCGTCAAGGCCGACCTGGCCTTCCTCGCCATGGGATTCGTATCTCCCATCGGCGGTGTGATCGATGCCTTCGGCGTAGCCAAGGACGCTCGCGGCAACGCCAGCGCCACGACGGATGGAGAAGGCTGCTACAAGACGAATGTCGGCAAGGTCTTCGCGGCCGGCGACATGCGCCGCGGGCAATCCTTGGTTGTTTGGGCTATTCGTGAGGGACGGCAATGCGCTCGCGCCGTCGACGAATTCCTCATTGGGGCCTCGTCCCTGCCTCGCTGACGCGTCAGCTGGCAAACAGGGCGGCTGCGGCCGCCCTTGTCGTTTCAGGGTCGGCAGGGCTGCATGTTAGAATTTTCCCTTCGAAGCCCGATCCTCACGTCATGAACGTCGTCATCCTCGCCGCCGGCCAGGGCAAGCGCATGCGCTCCGATCTGCCCAAGGTGCTCCATCGCCTGGGCGGTCGTCCGTTGCTGGCCCACGTGCTGGATACGGCGCGCGAACTGGGGGCGGAACGAATCTGCGTTGTCTACGGCCACGGCGGCGAGGCGGTGCGCGAGGCGCTCGATGCCGACGACCTCGTCTGGGTCAGGCAGGAGCCGCAACTGGGCACGGGACACGCCGTCCTGCAGACGCTGACTTTCCTCGAGGCAGGCGCGCCGACGCTGGTGCTCTATGGCGACGTGCCGCTGATCGGCGCGGCGACCCTGTCGCGATTGACCGAACTGGCCGGCCCCGGCCTCGGCATCCTGACGGAGGACCTTGATGAGCCGGACGGCTATGGCCGCATCGTGCGCGACGAAGGGGGGCGCGTCCTGCGCATCGTCGAGGAGCGGGATGCCTCCGACGAGGAGCGCGCCCTGTCCGAGATCAACACGGGTTTTATGGTCGCGCCGACGTCGGCGCTCTTGCGCTGGCTGCCTTCCTTGGACAACAACAACGCGCAGGGCGAGTATTACCTGACCGACATCGTACGGCTGGCGATCGACGAAGGCATGCCGGTGGCAACGACGCAACCCGACGCATCCTGGGAAGTGCTCGGCGTGAACAGCAAGGTGCAGCTGGCCGAACTGGAGCGCATCCATCAGTACCGCAACGCGCTGCTGCTTATGGAGCAGGGCGTCACGTTGCTCGACCCGGACCGGATCGACGTGCGCGGGGAACTCGACTGCGGGCGTGACGTGACGATCGACGTGAACTGCGTGTTCGAGGGCCGCGTCATCCTCGGCGATGGCGTCGAGGTCGGCGCGCACTGCGTGCTGCGCAATGCCGTCATTGGCGCCGGCACGCGCATCGCTCCCTTCAGCCACATCGAGGATGCCGAAGCCGGGTCCGGCTGCATCATTGGGCCCTACGCGCGCCTGCGCCCCGGCACCAAGCTGGGCGAGGACGTCCACATCGGCAATTTCGTCGAGGTGAAGAACAGCACGGTGGCCGATCGCTCCAAGGCGAATCATCTTGCCTACATAGGTGACGCCACGGTCGGCCGCAACGTCAATGTCGGCGCCGGCACCATCACCTGCAATTACGACGGTGCTAACAAGCATCGCACGGTGATCGAGGACGACGTTTTCATCGGCTCCGACACCCAGCTCGTTGCTCCCGTTACAGTCGGCCGCGGCGCCACGCTGGGCGCCGGCACCACGCTGACCGAGGATGCGCCAGCCGACAAACTCACCATCACGCGCGTGAGGCAGTTGACCGTGCCGGGCTGGAAGCGCCCACAGAAAAAGAAATGACGGCCTTCCCCCCAACCCCCTTCCCGCGGAAGGGGGTGACTGAAGTTCGCGGGCTGCGCCCGCTCCGTATTTGGACGGCCCCTCCTTGGGGCGGCCCGGCGGAGGGGCAATAATCATGTGCGGCATCGTCGCAGCGGTCGCCGACCGCAACATCGTACCTATCCTGATCGAAGGCCTGCGCAAGCTCGAATATCGCGGCTACGATTCGGCAGGACTCGCCGTGCACAACGGCGGCATGCACAGGTTGCGTGCGGTTGGCCGCGTGGCCGAACTGGCGACGCGCGCGGATGGATTGTCGGCAGGCAGCGGCATTGCCCATACGCGCTGGGCCACCCATGGCGTGCCCTCCGAGCGCAATGCCCATCCCCACGTGTCAGGTGGCCTGGCAGTGGTGCATAACGGCATCATCGAGAATTTCGAGGAAATCAAGGCCCGGCTCGCCGGCCTGGGCTATGCCTTCGCTTCGGAGACCGACACCGAAGTCATCGCCCATCTCATCGAGCACAAGCAGAAGTCGCAGGCCGATCTGCTGGCTGCCGTGCGCGCGGCCTGCGCCGAACTGGTGGGCGCCTATGCCATCGCCGTTCTCTCGGAAAAGGAACCGCACCGGGTGGTCGTCGCCCGGCACGGCGCGCCGCTGCTGCTCGGATTGGGCGAGGACGGGCATTACGCCGCATCGGACACCGCCGCGCTGCTGCAGGTGACGCGCACCATGATCTACCTGGAAGACGGCGATATCGCCGAGATCGCCCGCAGCGGCGTACGCATCGTTCGCGCCGACGGTTCGCCCGTCGAGCGGCCACGCCACGAAAGCACGCTTTCGGCGGATGCCGTCGAGTTGGGCCAATACCGGCACTACATGCAGAAGGAAATCTTCGAGCAGCCGCAGGCGCTGGCCAACACGCTCGAGATGATCGGCGCGGCGCATTCCGTCTCGCCACAGTTGTTCGGCGTCGGCGCCGAGCAGATGCTGGCCGACGCCAAGAGCGTGCTCATCCTCGCCTGCGGTACCAGCTTCCATGCCGGGCTGACGGCGCGCTACTGGATCGAGCGGCTGGCCGGCATTCCCTGCAACGTGGAGATTGCCAGCGAGTACCGCTACCGCGTGTCGGTGCCGAATCCGGAAGCGCTGGTGGTGGCGATTTCGCAGTCCGGCGAGACGGCCGACACGCTGGCGGCGCTCAAGCATGCGCGCATCCTCGGTCAGTCCCGCACCCTTGCCATCTGCAACGTGCCCGAATCGGCCATCGTGCGCGAAGCCGCGCTGAAATTCCTCACCCGCGCCGGGCCCGAGATCGGCGTCGCCTCGACCAAGGCTTTCACGACGCAGCTGGCCGCCTTGTTCCTGCTGGCGGTGACGCTGGCCAAGTTGAATGGCCGCATCGACGCGAAGGAGGAAGCCGCGCACCTGGCGGCCATGCGCCACCTGCCGTTGGCGGTTGGCCGCGCGATCGAGCTCGAAAACGAAATCGCCGGGTGGGCGCGGCTGTTTGCCGGCAAGCAGCACGCCCTGTTCCTTGGCCGCGGCATGCACTACCCCATTGCGCTGGAAGGCGCGTTGAAGCTCAAGGAAATTTCCTACATCCATGCCGAGGCCTACCCGGCCGGTGAACTCAAGCACGGTCCGCTGGCTTTGGTGGACGGGGACATGCCCGTGGTTGCCGTGGCGCCCAACGACGCTCTGCTGGAGAAGCTCAAGTCCAACCTGCAGGAAGTGCGCGCCCGCGGCGGCGAGTTGTTCGTGCTCGCCGATGCCGGAAGCGAAATCCCCGAATCCGAGGGCGTGCACATCATTAACATGCCCGAGCACTACGGCCTGCTCTCGCCGGTGCTGCACGTCGTGCCGCTGCAGCTCCTTGCCTACCATGCCGCCCTGGTCAAGGGCACCGACGTGGACAAGCCGAGGAACCTGGCCAAGTCAGTTACGGTGGAGTGACGGCGGGGATAGCCATCACGAATCGCGTCAGGCCGTTTTCAGAAGTTACGCTGATCTTGCCGCCGTGCGCGTCGATGATCGACTTGGTGATGGCCAGCCCGAGGCCGGCACCTTCATGCGTCCGGTGTCTGGATGGATCGACCTGATAGAAACGGTCGAAGAGGCGCGGCAAATGTTCCGGAGAGATTGTCTGCCCTGTATTCTCGACCGCAATAAGCATTTCACCTGTGCTCGCCCGGGAAATGCTGACCGTGATGGCGCCTTCGCGCGGTGTGTGGCGCAAGGCGTTTGAGAGAAGATTGCTGAGCGCCCGGCGCAGCATCAGGTCGTCGCCGTTGGCCATGCCCTCACCCTCGAGAGCAAGTCGTACCCCCTGCTCATCCGACAAGGCCTCATAGAACTCGAAGAGCTGGCGTACCTCTTTGGCCAGATCGACCGGTTCGCTGCGCAGTGCGATCAGGCCATGGTCGGCCTTTGCCAGAAACAGCATGTCGCTGATCATGCGGGCCAAGCGATCGTATTCCTCCAGATTCGAATAGAGCACCTCGCGATACTCATCGGCGGATCGCGCGCGGCTGAGCACCACCTGGGACTCCGTCATCAGGTTGCTGATCGGCGTGCGCAGCTCGTGCGCCAGGTCGGAGGAAAAGTCGGACAGGCGTTTGAAGGAGTCCTGCAGGCGGTCGAGCATCTGGTTGAAGGCCGTGGCCAGGTCGAGGAGCTCGGTCGGCACCTCATCGAGCTGGAGCCGCCTGTCGAGGCGGCTGGCCGAGATGCCATGAGCGACCTGAACCATGTCCCGCAACGGCAGCAGGCCTCGCCGCGCAGCGATCCAGCCGAGCAGCACGGTCAGCAGGATGCCGGACACGATGGCCAGCCAGAGGCTCTTGCGGAACGCTGACATGAATTCGAGGTGATGGCCAATGTTGAGTGCCAGCAGCGCCGTGGCAGGGGGCATGTCCTGCATGGACGTGAAAGCTGCGGCGGCGATGCCCCGGTAGGTCTCGCCGCCTTTCGACCAGACCACGAGATCCGTAGTCCGAATGTGCTCGTCCGATGGACGGCTTTCCAGCAGATTGTCCGGGAAAGCCGCCTCGCGCGAGGCGAACAGAACGCGGCGGTGCGGTCCCAGGACCGTGATCGACAAGCCATGATGGCCGATCAATGCCTCATTCAGGCGCCTGCCGGCTTCATCGAGATCTCCCTGGCTGCGCACCGTTGCGAGGACATGGCGGATCAGCACCAGCTTGGCGTGGAGCTCGTGCAGATCCTGCTCCTCGAAATGCCTGCCGACGGCATTGCCGATCAGGTAGCCGATCGCCAGCAGGACCAGCAGCGAGGCCGTCGAGAAGAACAGCGCCAGACGAACCGTTATCGAGGCGATCCGCATCAGGCAGGCTCGAGGATGTCGAGCACGTAGCCCATCCCCCTGACGGTCCGGATCAGCTTGGGCTCGAATTCGTCGTCGATCTTGGCCCGCAAGCGCCGTACGGCAACCTCGATCACGTTGGTGTCGCTGTCGAAATTCATGTCCCAGACCTGCGAGGCGATCAACGATCGCGGCAACACCTCACCCTGGCGGCGCAGCAGCAACTCAAGCAGGGCGAATTCCTTGGCGGTGAGATCGATGCGCCTGCCAGCGCGCGTCACCCGGCGCCGCAGCAGGTCCAGTTCCAGGTCGGCAATTTTCAGTGTCTCCGGTTCTTTTGCCTTGCCCCGGCGCAACAGGGAGCGAACCCGTGCCAGAAGCTCGGAAAAGGCGTACGGCTTGACAAGATAGTCGTCGGCGCCCAGTTCCAGTCCCTTCACCCGATCCTCGACCTGGTCGCGGGCAGTCAGGAACAGGACGGGCATGTGCCCGCCCGATTGCCGTATTTGACGCAACACCTGCCAACCGTCGATGCCGGGCAGCATCACATCCAGCACGACGAGATCATAGTCGCCGGACAAGGCGGCATGCATGCCATCCAGCCCGTCGCGCGCCAGATCCGCCACGAAGCCGGCCTCGGACAATCCCTGCTTCAGGTAGTCGCCGGTCTTCGGTTCGTCTTCGACAATCAGGATTTTCATTGCCCTCTTGCGGCCATGGTTATGGGAGGCATTGTGCATGCGCAGGTCCCCATTTGTTGAAGATTACAAATTTGTAATGACGCTGTCAGCTATTTGTTGGGCGCCGGAAAGCATCATGGCGGTCGAGATGGGGAGTGAAGCCAATGCATCCCGCAGTGTGCCTCCTCCAGATCAGCTGCAAACAACACGGAATGCCATGAAGAACAGAACGATTGCATTGATGCCGGGATTTCTGGCCCTGCATCTTGCTGTGATGCCGGCCCAGGCCCAGACACTGGCCGAAGGACTGGAGCAGGCCTGGGCGCGCCATCCGCAGGCTGCCGCCATGGCGGCACGGCAGGATGAGGCCCAGGCCCGTGCCGAGGTCGCGGGCAGCATCACGCCCGGACCGGCCGCGCTGTCGCTGTCCAGCCTCAACGACCGGCTCAATCGCAACCGCGGCAAGCAGGAATGGGAGGCGGAGATGGCCGTCCCGCTCTGGCTGCCCGGGCAGCAGGCGGCGCGTGAGGCCGAAGCGGAGAGTGCCGCGGCGGAGGTGGCTGCGCGCCGCGCCGCATTGCGCCTGCAGGTTGCCGGCGAGGTGCGCGAAGCCTGGTGGGCCGTTGCTGCGTCACGGCATACCCGCGCCCTGGCCGGACAGCGGACGGCCACCGCCCGCGCGCTGGAGGGCGACGTGCTGCGCCGCTTCAAGGCTGGCGATTTGTCGCGGATCGACGCCAACCTGGCGAGGAGTGAGCGGCTCGCTGCGGAAGCGGAGGCCATCGAGGCCGAAGCGGCACTGCTGCAGGCGGAACAGGCCTGGCGCAACCTCACTGGAGTAGCCGCCCCGTCAGATCTGGCCGAAGAACGCCCGGTCCGCACGCGTGAGCCGTCTGTGGATCACCCGCAGATTGCCGCCGTCGCCGCCGCCGCGCGCACGGCGCGCGCCAGGCTCAAGGTGGCCGAGGAAACGCGTCGCGATGCGCCGGAATTTGCCGTGCGCATGGTGCGGGAGCGAGGGGAGTTCTCCGAGCCCTACGCAAATCTCGTCGGCGTCAAGCTGACCATCCCCTTTTCCTCCGGCCCGCGCGTGCGCCAGGAAAACGCTGCTGCGCGCATCGAGGCGTCCCAGGCCGACGCCGAGCAGGCGCTGGCCCAGCTCCGGCTGAAACTCGATGTTGACAAGTCCCGCCTCGATTTCGAAGCGGCGGGGCGCCAGCTCGCCATGGCGCGGGAGCGCCGCGAACTGACCGCCGACAACCAGCGGCTCGCCGAGAGGGCCTTTTCCCTGGGCGAGTCGGACCTGGCGACGTTGCTGCGCGCGCGTGCCAGTGCCTTCGAGGCCGAAGCTTTCTTCAACCGCCAGCAGGTCGCGCGCGCCGCGTCCCAATCCCGTCTCAAACAAGCCCTGGGAGTACTGCCATGAAGCACCTCATTACATTCGCCGTCGCAGCTTTCTTCACTGCGGCCGCCTGGGCCCACGGCGGCGAAGATCACAGCCATGATGTCGCTCCGGCATTGACTGGCGACGTCGCGCCGCGCGCCTCTGCGCAGACCGAGGACTTCGAACTGGTCGCCGTGCTGGCGGCCGGGAAACTGACCCTCTACCTTGACCGCTATGCCGACAATGCCCCCGTGGCCGATGCCGAAATCGAAGTGGAGAGCGGGGCATTCAAGGCGGTGGCGGCCCAGGCTTCCCCTGGCGTCTATGTGCTGCCGGGTGAGGTTTTCGCCCAACCCGGCAAGTATCCGCTGGCCATTTCAATACAGGCGGGCGAGAGCGCCGACCTGCTCACCGCCACGCTCGACCTCAGCGGCCCGTCTGAAGGGGTCGAGCACAAGCGCTCATGGGACGTAACGACCGCATGGAGTGCCGCAGGCGTGCTGCTGCTTGCCGGCGCCGGTCTGGTTGTCGCCCGCCGTCGCAAACAGATTCGCTAACACCAAGGATGAAATCCATGTCTCGCATTCAACTTGCAGCCGCTCCCATGGCCGCACCCTTGGCCATCCTCGCTGCCGCGCTGATCGGACTTGCGGCCGGGCAGGCTGCCGCCCACGGCGACGAGGACCACAGCAAGGACAAGAAGCCGGCCGCCATTGCCAATAATGCCAAGCCCGCTGCCGCGGGCGGCATGAGCGTGGAATCGGTTTCGGCGCTGCGGCTGCCCGATGGCAGCCTGTTCGTGCCAAAGGGCGTGCAGCGCCAGCTCGGCCTGCGCCACATGGTAGCTGAAATCGGGGATCTGGCTGCAACCGTGGAGTTCAACGGCAGGATCATCGCTGATCCCAATGCCGGCGGGCGCATCCAGGCGGCCCAGTCCGGCCGCATCGAGGCCGGACCGAAAGGACTGCCGACGCTGGGGCAGAGGGTCACCAAGGGGCAGGTGCTGGCCTACCTCCGGCCCACGGCCAGCAGCATCGAGCGGGGCAACCAGCAAGCCCAGTTCGCGGAACTCGATGCGCAGCTGGCCATCGCCGAAAGAAAGCTGGCCCGCTACGAGCAGCTCGAAGGCGCGGTGCCGCAGAAGGAGATCGAGGCGGCGCGCTTCGAAGCCGAAGCGTTGAAGAAGCGCCGCGCCGCGGTCGGCGCCAGCGTCGGCGCCGCGGAGCCCTTGCGGGCGCCGGTGTCGGGCATGATCGCCGCTGCCAACGTGGTGGCCGGTCAGGTGGTCGAGTCGAAGGAAGTGTTGTTCGAGGTCGTCGATCCGGCGCGGCTGGCCGTCGAGGCCCTGGCCTACGATCCGGCGCTGGCGGACGGCATCGGCGAGGCGAGTGCGCCGGTGTCCGGCGGCGTCCTCAAGCTGCAGTTCGTCGGCGGCGGTCTTCTGTTGCGTGACCAGGCCATGCCGCTCCTCTTCCGGGTCGTCGCGCAGGATGCACCGGTGGCAGTCGGCCAGCCGCTCAAGGTGATCGCCAAAACCACGCGCACGACAAAGGGCGCGGCAGTGCCGCAGGCGGCGCTGGTGAAAGTCAGCGCCGGCGAGACGGCGATCTGGGTTCGTGACGGGGCGGAACGCTTTGTCCTGCGCAAGGTTCGCATCCAGTCGCTCGATGCGGTGACGGCGGCGGTGACCTCGGGCCTGGCGAACGGCGAGCGGGTCGTCACCGACGGCGCCGGCCTGCTGGCGCAAGTGCGCTGAGCGAGGGACGGCAATGTTTGATTACATCATCAACACCAGCCTGAAGCAGCGCCTGATCGTCATTGGCGTGTCACTGCTGCTGGTGATCTACGGCGCGCTGACCGTCCGCCAGATGCCGGTGGATGTCTTCCCCGACCTCAACAAGCCGACGGTGACGCTGATGACCGAGGCCGGCGGCATGGCGCCGGAGGAAGTCGAGCAGCTCGTCACCTTTCCCATCGAGTCGAGCATGAACGGCATGCCGGGCGTCACGCGCGTGCGTTCCGTTTCCGGCGTCGGCCTGTCGATCGTCTATGTCGAGTTCGAATGGGGCTCGGACATCTACCGCAACCGCCAGCAGATCGCCGAGCGGCTGAACCTGGTGCGCGAGCAGCTGCCCGAGGGCATCGTGCCGCAGCTGGGCCCGATCTCCTCGATCATGGGCGAGATCCTGCTCATCGCACTGCCGGCGGACCCGGAGAAAGTCAGCCCGATGCAGGTGCGCGAATACGCCGACTGGGTGATGCGGCCGCGCCTGCTGACCATTCCCGGCATCGCCCAGGTGATTCCGATCGGTGGCGAAGTGCGGCAGTACCGCGTCGAACTGAAGCCGGCGCAGCTGCAGGCACTTGGCGTCGAGCGCGAGAAGCTGGAAGGCGCGCTGAAGGACTTCGGCGCCAACACCAGCGGCGGCTTCCTCGAGGCGCAGGGCCGCGAATACCTGATCCGCCAGATCGGGCGCACCAGCCGCATCGAGGATCTGCAGAACCTGGTGGTGGCGATCCGCAGCGGACAGCCCATCCTCCTCAAACAGGTCGCCGAGGTGAAACTGGCGCCGGCCATCAAGCGCGGCGATGCCGGCTACAACGCCAAGCCCGCCGTGATCCTCTCCGTGCAGAAGCAGCCTTCCGCCGATAGCGTGGCGCTCACCCGCGAGGTCGAGCATGCCATGACCGAATTGTCGAAGTCCTTGCCGCAGGGCGTCGAGGCGCCGCAGTTCCTCTTCAAGCAGGCCGACTTCATCGAGCACTCGGTGACCAACGTCGAGGAAGCGCTGCGCGACGGCGCCATCCTGGTGGCGGTGATCCTCTTCCTGTTCCTGCTGAATGTGCGCACCACCCTCATTTCGCTGACGGCCATTCCCGTCTCGCTGCTGGCGACGGCACTGGTGTTCCACTACTTCGGCCTGTCCATCAACACCATGACGCTGGGCGGGCTGGCCATCGCCATCGGCGAGCTGGTCGATGATGCCGTCGTCGGCGTCGAGAACGTCCTGCGCCGCCTGAAGATCAATCGCACCCTGGCCGAACCGCGGCCCGTCGCGGAAGTCATCGCCAAGGCGACGCTGGAAGTGCGCTCCGCCATCGTCTACGCCACGGTGATCATCGTGCTGGTGTTCGTGCCGCTGTTCGTCCTGCCGGGTATCGAGGGGCGGCTGTTCACGCCGCTCGGCGTGGCCTACATTGTTTCCATCCTCGCCAGCATGATCGTCTCGGTCACCGTTACGCCGGTGATGGCCTACTACCTTCTGCCGAGGATGAAGCAATTGCATGCCGGCGACAGCCCGCTGGTCATCTGGTTGAAGCGCTGGGATACGAAGTTTTTGCACTGGTCGTTCGCGAACAGCCGCAAGCTGCTCCTGGGCGCCTTGGTGACGGTGGTGATTGCCGCCGCCACCATTCCGCTTTTTCCACGCGCCTTCCTGCCGCCCTTCAACGAAGGCACGCTGACGGTGAACGTGCTGTTTAACCCCGGCACCGCGCTCGCCGAGTCGAACCGCATCGGCACGCTCGCCGAGGAACTCATTGCCCAGGTTTCGGAAGTCACCAAGGTCGGCCGACGCACCGGGCGTGCCGAGCTCGACGAGCATGCCGAGGGCGTGCATTACTCGGAAATCGACGTCGACCTCAAGGCCTCCGAGCGCAATCGCGAGGCCATCATCAGCGACATCCGCGCCCGGCTGGCCGTGCTGCCAGCGGTCAGCAACGTCGGCCAGCCCATCTCTCACCGGCTGGACCATCTTCTCTCCGGCGTGCGTGCCCAGATCGCCCTCAAGGTGTATGGCGACGATCTCGATACCCTGCGCGGCCTGGCGGGTGACTTGCGCGCGCGCTTGGCAAAGATACCCGGCATCACCGACCTGCAGATCGAGAAACAGGTGCTGATCCCGCAGATCAAGATCCGCGTCGACTACGAGCAGGCGGCGCGCTATGGCGTCGCGCCGGGCAGTCTGCTGCGTTCCCTCGAGCAGATGATCGAAGGCGAGCGCATCACGCAGATCGTCGAAGGCAACCGGCGTTTCGATTTGCTTGTGCGTCTGCCCGAAAGCGGACGCGGCCTGCAGGAACTGCCGAACCTGCTGATCGAGACGCCCGGCGGGCACGTGCCGCTCTCGCGTCTGGCGACAATCGAGGATGGCGACGGGCCGAACCAGGTCAGCCGCGAGAATTCACGCCGGCGCATCGTCATCTCGGCCAACAGCGACGGACGCGACATGTCGAAAGTCATTGACGACATTCGTGTCGAGCTTTCCGCACGGCCGATGCCTGAAGGCTACTTCACGGCACTCGAAGGCCAGTTCCAGGCGCAGGAGCAGGCTGCCCGTCTGATTTCCCTGCTGGCGCTGGTGTCGCTGACGATGATCTTTCTCGTGCTCTACAGCCGTTACCGTTCCGCCGTGCTGACGGCCATCATCATGGGCAACATCCCGCTGGCCCTGGTGGGCAGTGTCATCGCGCTATGGATCTCCGGCCAGCCGCTCTCGGTGGCGGCGCTGGTGGGCTTCATCACCCTGACCGGCATTGCCACGCGCAACGGCATTCTCAAGATCAGCCATTACATCAACCTGTGCGCCTTCGAGGGCGAGCGCTTCGGCGACCACATGATCGTGCGCGGTTCGCTCGAGCGCCTGACGCCGGTGCTGATGACGGCGTTGGTGGCGGCCTTCGCCCTGGTGCCGCTGCTGCTTTCGGCCGACGCGCCCGGCAAGGAAGTGCTGCACCCGGTGGCGGTGGTGATCTTCGGCGGGCTGGTGAGCTCGACGCTGCTCGACACTCTGCTGACACCGGTGATGTTCCGCTTGTGGGGTGAGAAGGCCCTCGTACGCCTGTTAGCCTCAAAAGAGCAGGAAAGTTTTTGATCGCCCTCTGGGCACATTTTTGAAGGAGCACGCAATGAAACGCATCGCTTCCATCGCCGTCCTGCTGGGACTGACTTTTGCCACGGGCGCCGCCCTGGCCCACGACGACGCCTATCTCGACACGCAGAAGGCGCCCAACGGCGGCCAGTTGCGCATGGCGGGCCCATACCACTACGAGTTGGTCGTGGTGAAGGGCGTCAATGATGTGAAGGAAAACCCGGTCGTGGTGTATGTGACCGATCACGCCGGTCAGAAAGTACCCACTGCGGGCGCCAGCGGTACAGCGACGATCCTTGCCGGGAAACTCAAGGCCACTGCGACGCTGCAACCTGACGGTGACAATCGCATGAAGGGTGTCGCGAAGTACGTCTCGTCCCCCGACATGAAGGTGGTGGTGTCGGTCACCTTGGCCGGCAAGCAGACGGAACAGGCGCGCTTTACCCCGATCGTAGTCGCGAAAGATACGCATACCGACCACAAGCACTGAAACTTACACACCTACGGAGATATGACCATGAACAAACTTGCCATTACAGCCTTTGCCGCCTCGCTCGCGTTCGCGGCCCCCGTGTTTGCTGATGATTCCCATCATCCGGAAAAAAGCCAAGAGACCAAGGCCGCGATCGCCAAGCCGGCGGTCAAGCCCGAGCAGGCCGTCAGGAAGATGCAGGACAACGTAAAGAAGATGCAAGGCCAGCTCGACCGCATTGCCAAAGCGAAGACCGACGAGGAGCGGCAAAAAACGATGACCGAGCACATGCAGACCATGCAGGAGAGCATGCAGATGGCACGTGGCATGCAGGCCGGGATGATGAGCGGCGGCATGATGGGCTGCCCGATGATGGAAGGCGGAATGATGGGCAAGGGTGGCATGGGCATGATGGGCGGCCAGGGCATGATGGGGCAGGGGATGGCGGGGTCCGGAGACATGATGGCCAAGCGCATGGACATGATGGAAAAGCGCATGGACATGATGCAAATGATGATGCAGGGCCGCATGGGGATGCAGCAGGGCGAGCCTGCCAAGCCGGGCAATTGATTCCGGGCTCAAGAAGCAAATATGAAACGCAATCCGGACGAAAGAAGCTACAAGGACCCTGTTTGCGGCATGGTCGTTAGCCGACTCACCGCGGTTGCGGAAGTCGAGTATCAGCGCAAGACCTACTATTTTTGCGCGCAAGTATGCAGGGATGCGTTCCTTGCGGACCCGCAACGCTACCTTCGTGCGCATCGTCAGCATGGCATGCCACCCAAACAGCCGCCATGTTGAATTCGGCACGAAACACAGATTCATCCCGCAGGTTGTTTGGCACGCTTCGTCCTGGAACAACGTGCTGGTTTGGCTGAGAAAGCAGTGGGCGGCGTTTCGTGCATGGATGCGCGCCAACAGGGAATCGCATAGGCAAGCGCAAACCCGCGCGTGCTGTTCCTCGCTACCACCCGGAGCGGGCACCCGAGACGGCAAAGGAGGCTGAATGTCACACAGAAATATTTTGCCAGTACTGCTTGCAGCTTTGATCAGCTTGCCGACAGCAGCACAAAGCTTGCAGATACCCAGGCCCAGCCCGGGACTGATGCCCAATCCGGCCGCCGGAAAACCGCTCTTCGAAAAAAATTGCGCCAGTTGCCACGGCCTGGATCTGAAAGGGACCGACAAGGGGCCACCGTTTCTACACAGAGTATATGAACCTTCGCACCATGCCGATGCAGCCTTCCAACTGGCAGTCAGGAACGGCGTGCGGGCACATCACTGGAAATTCGGCGACATGCAGCCAATCCATGGCATGAAGCCGGACGACGTTGCGCATGTGACCGCCTATGTTCGCGCTATGCAACGCCGCGCCGGCATTCAATAGGAAGGGTGCCTGACGCCATGGCACATGATCATCAGCACCACACGCAGCACCACGACAGCGGCCATGGTGACGACGGGCTTAGTCCGTCGCCGGAGCCGGCAGAGGGCAAGGATCCGGTCTGCGGCATGACGGTCAAGCCGGATTCTCCGCACAAGGCACACCATGCCGGCCGGGAAATCCGCTTTTGCAGCGCGAAGTGCCTGGCGAAATTCGAGGCGGAGCCGCAGCGCTACCTGGCCCCGAAGCCTGCTACAGCGCAGGAGGTGCCGCAGGGCGCGGAATATACCTGCCCCATGCATCCGGAAGTGCGGCAAGCCGGCCCCGGAACGTGTCCGAAGTGCGGCATGGCGCTGGAGCCGGTGCTGCCCGAGTTGGAGGAGGGCGAGAACCCCGAACTGGCGGATTTCCGCCGCCGCTTCTGGTGGACCTTGCCGCTGACAGTGATCGTGACGGCAATCGCCATGTCCGGCGGATTGTTCGATCCGCTGCTCGGGGCATCGCGGCCTTGGGTGGAACTGGCGCTTGCCACGCCCGTGGTGCTGTGGTCGGGCTGGCCGTTTTTCGTGCGCGGCGTGCAATCCGTGCGCAATCGCAGTCCGAACATGTGGACGCTGATCGGCCTCGGCACCGGCGCGGCCTATTGCTACAGTGTGGTGGCCACGCTATGGCCGGGCATGTTTCCGCCCTCGTTCCGGGTTGCCGGCCATGTCGCGGTGTATTTCGAGGCGGCTGCGGTGATTATTTCACTGACGCTGTTTGGCCAGGTGCTGGAACTCAAGGCGCGCTCGGAGACCGGGGCCGCCATCAAGGCGCTGCTCGGGCTTGCGCCGAAAACCGCGCGCCGGATTCGCGAAGACGGCAGCGAAGAAGATATCCCATTGACCCACGTCCATCCCGGCGACCGGCTGCGCGTGCGGCCGGGCGAGAAAGTGCCGGTCGACGGTTCGGTGCTCGAAGGATCGAGCGCGGTGGACGAATCCATGCTGACCGGCGAGCCGATCCCGGTGAACAAGTCGCCCGGCGACAAGCTGATCGGTGCGACCCTCAATGCCAGCGGCGCCTTGATCATGCAGGCAGAGAAGATCGGCTCGCAGACGGTACTTGCGCAGATCGTGCAGATGGTCGCGCAAGCGCAGCGCTCCCGCGCGCCGATGCAGCGGATGGCCGACATAGTGGCCGGCTATTTCGTCGTCGGAGTGGTGGCGATTGCCATCCTCACGCTCGTCGTCTGGGGCTTTTTCGGTCCGCAGCCGAGTTGGGCTTACGGGGTTATCAATGCCGTTGCGGTGCTCATCATCGCCTGTCCCTGCGCGCTCGGCCTGGCTACGCCGATGTCGGTGATGGTGGCCACCGGCAAGGCGGCTGGCCACGGGGTGCTGTTCCGCGATGCGGCGGCCATCGAAACGCTGCGACAGGTCGATACGCTCATCGTCGACAAGACCGGCACGCTGACAGAGGGCAAACCTGCCTTTCACGGTCTGGCGGCGGCAGAAGGCTGGCGCGAGGATGACATCCTGCGCGTGGCGGCGAGCCTGGACCAGGGCAGCGAGCATCCGCTGGCCCACGCCATCGTCGCCGAAGCGCATCGGCGCGAACTCAAGCTCAGCACACCAGCGACCTTCGAGTCCGCTTCCGGGATTGGCGTGCGCGGCACCGTGGAGGGTCAGGCAGTGGCCATCGGCAACACCGCGCTGATGGAAGAAGACGGCGTCGACTGGCGCCCACTCGAACAAAAGGCAGAAACCCTGCGCCAAGAAGGCGCGAGCGTCATGTACCTTGCCGTGGATGGCAAGACGGCCGGCCTCCTTGCCGTCTCGGATCCGATCAAGGCCTCGACGCCGGCTGCGCTGGAGAGTCTGCGCGCCAGCGGCCTCTCCGTCGTCATGGCGACCGGCGATGGCCTCACCACCGCACGCGCCGTAGGCCGCAGGCTCGGCATCGATGACGTCCATGGCGAGGTCAAGCCGCAGGACAAGAACGATCTGGTCGCCAAACTTCAGGCTGAAGGCCGTATCGTCGCCATGGTCGGCGACGGCATCAACGACGCGCCGGCGCTCGCTCGCGCCAATGTCGGCATCGCAATGGGCACCGGCACCGACGTGGCCATGAACAGCGCGCAGGTGACGCTCGTCAAGGGCGACCTGCGCGGCATCGCCACTGCTCGCAACCTCTCGCTGGCCACCGTCGCCAATATGCGGCAGAACCTGACGTTCGCCTTCCTCTACAACGCGCTTGGGGTGCCGGTCGCAGCTGGCGTGCTTTACCCGGTGTTCGGCCTCCTGCTCTCGCCGCTCATCGCAGCGCTGGCGATGAGCTTCAGCTCGGCCTCGGTCGTGACGAATGCGCTGCGGCTGCGCAGGGCAGCGATCTGAATCGGGAGCGGGACATGAATGAGACGCACGAATCCGGGCATCGGCACGGACCTCCGCGGGCGGCGGCGCGCTCGAAGTGGGTATTTCTCGCTTTTGCCGCGATAGCCGCGTTCTTCCTCTTCACGGAGCACCGGGCACACCTGCTCGGCGCGCTGCCTTTTCTGCTTCTATTGGCCTGCCCGGTGATGCATTTCTTTCACCACCGGGGACATGGCGGCCACGGCGGCGAACCTCGTAACAAGCCGGAAGGAGACGGGAAATGAATGATGTGCCCGCCTACGGCCTGTGGTCCCTGGTGTTCATCAATTCGCTCATCTTCATCATTTTCGCGTTCAGTTTCGCCAAGCCGCAAAGCCGGCGGGACTGGCGCTCCTTTGGCGTATTCTCGGCCTTCATCGTGGCGCTGTTTGTGGAGATGTACGGCTTCCCCTTGACCATCTTCCTGCTGTCAGGCTGGCTGAGCAGCAACTTTCCGGGCGTCGATTGGCTCGCTCACGACTCTGGCCATCTGCTCGAAATGATTTTCGGCTGGAAATCGAATCCCCACTTCGGCCCGTTCCACCTGCTGAGTACGCTGTTCATCTTCGGCGGATTCTGGCTGCTTTCGGCGGCGTGGAAGGTGTTGTATGAGGCGCAGAAAGCCCACCTCCTGGCCACTGACGGCGCCTATGCCCGGATCAGGCATCCCCAATACCTCGGTTTTGTCCTCATCATGTTCGGCTTCCTGCTGCAGTGGCCGACGCTGGTGACGCTCGTGATGTTCCCGATCCTGCTGCTCATGTATTGGCGCCTGGCAAAGCGCGAAGAGCGTGATATGGAAGCGACGTTCGGCGGCGACTACGTGCGCTACCGGGACCGCACCCCCGCTTTCTTGCCAAAATGGGATAGAACCCATGGGAGCAGCGAATACTGAGTCCTGCCATGGCGAGCGCATCCGGATTTCTCCGGCAACCGGAACCGAACGTGCTGCTGTTCGGTTTCCTGCTGAACCTGCCCTGGGAGTTGCTGCAGATACCGTTCTTTGCCGGAATGCCTTCTGCCGCGCATTGGGATGGCGTGATCCAGTGCGTGCGCGCGGCCGCAGGTGACGCCGTCATCCTGTTGGGAGCCTTCTGGGCAGCGGCGTGCTTGCAGCAGACGCGAAACTGGATTTCGCAACCGCTGCCGAGAACCTATCTGGCTTTTATCTCGGCAGGATTGCTCGTGACTGTTGTGCTCGAGTGGTGGGCGACACGAGTTTCGGGGCGCTGGGCATATGCGGAGACGATGCCGACCATTCCCGTACTGGGTACGGGCGTGCTGCCCCTGCTCCAATGGCTGCTGATTCCGCCGATCGTCGTGTGGCTGGTACGGAGACATATTCGGCAAGGGTTTTCGCCACCTTGATTTGGCCACGACAGAGGAAATCCATGGTGACGAAGAGGAACTCTCGTTGATGACGACAGTCCCTTATTCATACAAGCGTGGAGCGTCGTGAGGCGGTTCCGCATTTTCCTTGGAGCGAAGCGATGTGGGGGCATATGGGTGGCTACGGGTGGGAAGGCGGCTGGGGGTGGGGCGGCATGATCGGTATGTCTTTGTTCTGGATTTTGATTGTCGTCGCCATCGTTGCGCTGGTGCGCGGCATGTGGGGGGGTGGCGGGGCCTCTTCCGGGGGGCAGCAGGAAAGGGCGGCGCTCGACATTCTCAAGGAACGCTATGCCCGTGGCGAAATCGAACGCGAAGAGTTCGAACTGAAGAAACGCGATCTCTCGAGCTGACGGCGGCACGGCATGACTGGCGGACACGAGGTGGCAACCATGGCGCATGACGGCGAGGAAGGTTACGGGCTTGACGCAACGCGCCGCCGCCTGGTTGTGGCGACCTCGGCTGTCGGCGGCATGGCGGTTGTCGCAGCAGCCATCCCGTTTGTCGCGAGCATGGCGCCGAGCGAACGCACGCGCGCAGCTGGTGCGCCGGTTGAGGTGGATGCGGCTCGGCTTGCTTCAGGCGAGTTGGCGACAGTGGAGTGGCGCGGGAAGCCGGTGTGGGTACTGCGCCGCACCCCGGAAATGATCGAAAGTCTTCAACAGGACACGGAACGGTTGCTGGACCCGCGTTCCGTCCGGGAACAGCAGCCGGAGTACTGCCGCAATGACCTGCGCTCTATCAAGCCGGAATACTGGGTCGCGCTGGCGCTGTGTACGCACCTTGGCTGCATTCCGACTCTTCGCAAGGACGTAGCACCGGCCGATCTCGGACCGGATTGGCACGGCGGTTATTACTGCCCTTGCCACGGCTCGAAATTCGATTTCGCCGGGCGTGTCTTCAGGAACGTTCCCGCGCCGCTCAACCTGGAAATTCCCAGACACAGATATCTATCGGACACCCGCCTGCTGATCGGCGCCGATGAGGCAGGCGGACAAGGGTGATGATGCCGAAGATGGAAGTTATTGTCGCGAGAGCACATTGGTTCTCTCGTGATTCGTGCTGCCGGCATGCCGGTCGTGCTGCCGGTTTTTTTGAGTGAAAGGAGATGCACATGCTAAACAATAAGCGTTGGACAAGAACTCTCGCGGCATTGACGATTGGGGCAGGCCTTGCCGGCATTGCCCTTGCCGAACCTTATCCGGGTTCAATGGGCTCAGGGATGATGGGCGGCGGTTACGGACCCGGGATGATGGGCGGTGGTCAGGGTGCGGGGATGATGGGGGGGTACGGCCAGGGTCAGATGGGTCCCGGCATGATGAGCGGCGGCTACGGACAAGGCATGATGGGGCAGGGCATGATGGGGCAGGGCATGATGGGGCAGGGCATGATGGGTGGCGGTTATGGTCAAGGCATGATGAGTGGCGGCCATCACGGTTTCGGCATGATGGGTCAGCGTGACGGGCTGCCCGGCATCACCCTCGATGATGCCCAGCGCAAGAAGGCCAACGGTATCCAGGACGACCTGCGCCGCAAGCGCTGGGAGTTGATGGGGCGGACGATGGACGAACAGATCAAGTTGCGCGATCTCTACGAAGCCGACAAGCGCGATCCGGCAGCGATCGGCGCCGCCTACCAGCGTGTCTTCGACCTGCGGCGCCAGATGATCGAGGCGACCGTCGCTGCGCACAACAAGATCGAGGAACTGCTGACGCCAGAGCAGCGCAAATCCGCACGCGACTACTGGGGCCAGAGCTGGCGCGGCCGCATGATGGGCCAGTGAGATGCCTATGAGATACAGGGGCGCGATGCTGTCCGGAGCGATCCTGCTGTTGCTGGCAGGCTGCGGGCCGAAGTCGGGCGTGGCAGGCATCGACCCGCAGGACGCGGCCAAGGTGGCGCGGGGCAAGGAGGTTTACGCGGCCTCCTGCGCCGCCTGCCACGGCGCCAGCCTGCAGGGCCAGTTCAACTGGCGGCAGCGATTGCCCAACGGTCGCATGCCGGCGCCGCCGCATGACGACTCGGGCCACACCTGGCATCATCCCGACGAAGTGCTGTTCGGCATCACCAAGGAAGGGCTGGTGCCCGGCAAGTACGGCCCGCCCGGTTACGTGAGCGACATGCCGGCCTTCGGCAGCATCCTGAGCGATGCCGACATCGCCGCCGTGCTGTCCTACATCCAGAGTCGCTGGCCGCCGGAAGTGCAGCGCGCACGTGGGGAAATGCTGAAAAATCGCCGTGGTTGAGGGAGTGAAAATGAAAACATCGAAATTTCTGGCGACGGCGCTATTGGCGTTGTCGGCAATTGGCGCCAGTGCCGAGCCGCTGCCCGAAGTCGTGATGCACAAGGATCCGAATTGCGGCTGCTGCGGGAAGTGGGCTGAGCATCTCGAGGCGAATGGCTTCAAGGTGAAAACGGTGCCGGAGCGCGACATGCAGACGGTGAAGAACCGGCTCGGCGTGCCGGCGCGACTGGCTTCCTGCCATACCGCCAAGGTTGGCAACTATGTCATTGAAGGCCATGTGCCGGCATCCACGATCAAACGCATGCTGAGCGAAAAGCCTGCCGTGCGCGGGCTGGCGGCCCCCGGCATGCCGCCCGCCTCGCCGGGGATGGACGTCCCCGGGAATAGCGACCCGTTCGACGTGATCGCTTTCGATCGGGCCGGAAAAACTCGGGTTTACGAGCAGATCCGCTGAGGCGACATTGGTTTCCACGCAGTAAAAGTCAGTCGCTGCAGGACGGCGAAAGAGGCTTTCCGACCGCACTTTTCACGGGCTAACGATTAGCGGCCTTTCTTCGTGCCGCCCTTGGCTTTCCCGGCAGGCCGTTTCGCTTGTTTCTCTTCCGGCTTTGCGTGGTCGCCGATGACGCCTTTCAGGGGACAGATTTTGAGCGCCGGGCATTTCTGGCAGCCGGCGACGATGGCGATGGGGCAGAGGGTCATCTTGTTCTCCTGGGTTCGGTAAGCGCGGGCAGCAGCGGGCGGCCTCGATGGCCGCCGCCGTGCAGGTGGGGTACAGGGGGATTGTAGGCCGGTGCTGGGGCGAGTCAATTGCTGGCAGGTTTGCCGGCAGGCGGCGAACGCATCATTCGGCGCTGCTTTCATTGACCGTTATTTCCAGCCTTATGCTTCCTCTGTTGTCGCGGAGCAGGCTGGCGTGATCGTTGACGCAGATTTCCAGGGGTGCGGTCTGGGCGACCCTGAACACAACCGGGCCGGCTTCGCCCTGAACCGGCGGGGCTGCGCCGACGCGATAGACGAGGGAAAACACCTTGTGTCCCGGGAAGGGGTAATCCGACGGCGTGACTTGCGAGTTGTCCCCCGCTGGCATCGAATTCGGGGAGGCCGTACTTGATCTTTTTCCCATCGGTTTCAATGCGTACGACAGTCCCTTTGCGCAGTGGCGGCGGACTGCTGGGGCTGGAGATGAAGTTGCATACCGAAGTGTTCGGCGTAAAGCCCAGTACGTAAGTGGCTCTTCCATCCGGTATGTGCCCGACCAGAATCTGCCGGGTTCTCTCGATCCCGCATCCGGTGACGCGAATCAGCTTGTGGCCGGGCCAGCCGCTGTAGGTGTGTACCCGTTGCCATGAGCCGCGAAACGTTACGTTCTGGTACGTTTCCTTGGGCCCATCGCCGTAATCGACGATCACTTCGCTGCAGGTGCCCACGCCAAAGACATTGATTAGGGATGTCTTGTCCATTGGGGCATACAGCAGGGATTGGTACAGCTCGGGTGTGCAGGACGGCTGAACCTGCGGATCCCGCGAGTCGCAAATGGGGTTGGGGAGGCGCTCGGTGTTGCCCAGTTCGATTTTGCTGATGGTGAAAACCGTGCTGGTGCCATTGCAGGCCTGCAGCAAGAGCATCGAAGCGACTATCGCCGGAAAGCATAAATATTTCCGCACGCGAAGTCCTGCATGTTTTCCGTTTGCCATGATGTCTCCTGTTCATGGCGAGTGAGCCTGCCCGCCCGGTTGATGATATTTGGATAGAGGAAGCCACACCTTATCATGCGATCCGTGATATCCCTAGCGGGTTCATAATCTCCCGGCCGACCTGCGATGGCGTTTAGAATCCACCGAATGGCGAGGGCCGCGCCACGCTGCCTGCCGGACTGAAGGAGACACGCAATGCGATTTCTGCCGATCGCCCTGGCCGCCGCCCTGCTGGCCGGCTGCGCCACCGTGACAAACCCGGTCTCGGGCCAGAGGGAACTAACGGTCATGGACGAGCGCAGCGAAATTGCGGAAGGCCGCAAGGCGCACGAGGAAGTGCTGAAGGAATATGGCGCCTACCCGAACCCTCGACTGCAGGCCTATGTGAACGAGATCGGCCAGCGGCTGGCCGGTCAGTCTCACCGCAAGAACCTGCCTTGGCATTTCACGGTGCTGGACAGCCCGGAGATCAACGCCTTCGCCTTGCCCGGAGGCTATGTTTACGTGACGCGCGGCCTCATGGCCTACCTGGAAAGCGAGGCCGACCTGGCCGGCGTGATCGGCCACGAGATCGGCCACGTCACCGCCCGCCATGGCGCGCAGCGCGCCACGCGCCAGCAGACGGCGGGCCTGGGCGTGCTTGCGGCGACGATCCTGGGTGCCGTGCTGGAGAGCCGCGGCGTCACCGGCGCCACGGACCTGGCTGGTTCGCTTTCCCAGGGCGCGGCGGCGGGCTACATCGCCTCGTACAGTCGCGACCAGGAATCGCAGGCGGACAAGCTGGGGGCCGAGTACCTGGCGCGGGTCAATTACGATCCGAAGAACATGGTCGACGTGATCCGCGTGCTGAAGAGCCAGGAACAGTTCGCCGCCGACACGGCGCGCGCCGCAGGGCGGAGCCCGCCGTCCCAGGCCGGCTGGCTGGCCTCGCACCCGAGCAACGACAAGCGCCTGCAGGACATCGTGCAGATAGCCGGTCAGTACAAGGGCAAGTACGACGACGAGGGCCGCAGCCGCTACCTGAAGGCCATCGACGGCATGACCTTCGGCGAGAGCCGCGAGCAGGGCGTCACGCGCGGGCAGCATTTCTACCACGAGCCGCTGGGCATTGCGCTGACGGCACCGGCAGGCTGGAAAGTGCAGAACACGCCGGAGGTCGTCGCGCTGATCAATGCCGCCGGCGACGCCGGCCTGCTGGTGCATGTGGCGCCGCCCGACGCGGGTAAGACGCATGAGGACATCATCCGCAACGTCTTCAGGCCCGAGCAGGGCCGCACGGAAAAACTGGCGCTGGGCGGTTTCCCTGCCACGCACTTCGCTGGCATGGGCAAGAACCGGCAGGGTCGGGTGCAAGGCGTCGAGGTGACGGTGGTGACCGGACCGGCCAGCCGGAATTTTCTGCTGATCTATGGCGCCAAGGATGCACAGGCGCTGCAGCGCGCCCGCGGCCAGCTCAAGGAGGCCGAGGCCTCGTTCCGCGCACTGACCGGGCCGGACAGCGCCGCGGCGCGCCCCTGGGTGCTCAAGACGGTGCCCTACCCGCGGAGCGGTTTTTCCCAGTTTGCGCGAACGTCGCCGCTGTCTGGCAACGCGGAACGGGAGCTGCGCCTGATCAACGGCGTCTACGCGGGCGGCGAGCCGTCGCCCGGGCAACTGGTGAAAGTCGTCGAATAAGCCTCAGCGGCGAAACAGGTAGCGCAGGGCCTCTTCCTGGCGCGGGTCGAGTTCCAGCACCTTGCGGAAGGTATTGAGCGCATCGCTTCGGTCGCCCGACTCCCAGAAGGCCTTGGCGAGGCTGATGTAGGCCTGCAGATTCTTCGCGTCGTACTTGAGAAACTCTTCAAGCAGATCGATCGACTCGCGGTACTTGCCGTTCGAGAACGCCTGCAGCCCACCCTGGAGCAGTTCGCGGATCAGGTCGGAACGTTCCGCGCTGCTGCCGGTGGCCAGCCCTTGCACCAGGGCGCCCAGCCCTTCGCGGAACTGCTTCTGTTCGAGATAGGCCTTGCCGACGTTGAGCCAGGCGCGGGCATTACCGGGCTCGAGCTTGAGAAGTTCGACGAAGTAGCTGATGGATTCTGCGAAGCGGCCATTCTTCAGTGCATCCGATCCGCCGCCGAACAGCGCCTCGGCAAACACTGGCATCACGTTCTGCCCCTTGGGGGAAAGTTCGAACGCCTTCTTGCTGTTGGCGATGGCGTCCTTCCAGTTGCCTTTGGCGATGAACGAGCGTGCTGCCCACAAATACGCCTGCCAGTATTGCGGGTCCTTCAGGATGACCTGGCCGAACTTGTCGAGCGCTTCGTCGTATTTCTTTTCCGAGTAAAGCTGCTCGCCTTCCTTCATCAGGCCGGCGATCTGGTCCTGCAGGGTCAGGCCGGCGCAACCGGCCAGCAGCAGGGAGAATGCCAATAGCAGTGCCATCCCTGTACGTCGGCGCATTGTAAAACTAGTAGCCATTGTGCTCTCCCGGGCGGGTCGGTGAGCCAGTCTCCTGCACCCTTGCTGCCAGGGCTGTCACTCATCGCACGGCTTGCCTCGTGACAAGGTGAAATATATGCTTTACGGCAGGGCGCGCCTTGTTGCGCATCCCGGAGGCATGCTTGAGTTCGACGTCTTCGGCTTCGCATCGGCCACGGCATCGCCAGCACGGTGCGGAAGGACATGATCGAGGGCTACGTCGTCGAACTGCCGGATGGCCTCGCCGATGCCATGCAGGAAGTTGTCGACGATGAGTACGAGTCCCTGATGGACGAGCAGATGCTCTTGGCCGAGGCCGACGGAGAGATGGTCAGCAACCGGGTCGCCAGTGTCACAGTTGCGATGGCAGACGGCAGCAGCCGCAGCGTGCGCCTTCCTGCACCGGTCGCGCGCCTTCTCTTCGAGCGCTTTGCGCCGGAAGAGGTCCATGGGATCGTTTCCGCCATTGCGCAAAGCATCGAGAACCCGATCGACGGACCGCTCTGCCGCAAAGCCGGCGAGTAGCCCGCGCGGCACAGGCTGACGCATGAACCTAGCCCTGCTCCTGGCGCGCAGCGCCCAGGCCTTTCCGCATCTGCCGGCCGTGGCGCTTGGCGGCTTCGTGCTGCACGACTACGCGACGCTGGCCGGGCGTGTGGCGTGCCTGGCCGGTGGTTTGCGCGGCGGACTCGGCCTGCTGCCGCAACAACGCGTCGCCCTGGTCATGAAGAACAGCCCGCAGTACGTGGAATTGCTCTTCGCCTGCTGGCATGCCGGGCTGTGCGCAGTGCCGATCAACGCCAAGCTGCATCCGCGCGAGCTGGCATACATTTTTCAGGATACCGCCGCCGGTGCGTGTTTCGTCACGGCCGACCTGGCCGAAGCGGCCGCCTCGGCCCAGTCCGCGGCGTCGGCCTTGCAGAACGTGATCGATGTCGCCGGCGAAGCGTATGCCGCCTTGCTGCGACACGAGCCGATCGCGCCGGCGGACATCGCGCCGGTCGATCTGGCGTGGCTGTTCTACACCAGCGGCACGACGGGCAGGCCCAAGGGCGTGATGCTCACGCACGACAACCTGCTGGCCATGATTTTGTCTTACTTTGCCGACGTCGATGCGATTGCGTCGAGCGACGCCATACTTCACACGGCGCCGATGTCGCACGGCTCCGGCCTGTACATTCTTCCGCATGTGGCGAGGGCGGCCTGCAATGTCGTGCCGGAGTCGGGCAGCTTCGATGAGGCAGAAATCTTCAGCCTGTTGCGCACGCACCAGGGGGTGACGATGTTTGCCGCGCCAACCATGGTCAAGCGCCTCGTCGCCTGGGCCAGGCAGGCTGGCGCGGACAGCGCAAACCTGAAGACCCTAGTCTATGGTGGCGGGCCGATGTATGTCGAGGACTGCAAGGAAGCGATGCGCGTCCTCGGCAACAATCTGGCGCAGATCTACGGCCAGGGCGAGAGCCCGATGACCATCACCGCCATGGACAAGGCGCTGCATGCAGACACCGCCCATCCGCGCCATGAAGAACGGCTGGCTTCGGTAGGGCGGCCTTTCATCGGCATCGAGGTGCGCGTGGCCGACGCGGACGATAATCCGCTGCCGACCGGAGAAATCGGCGAGGTGCTGGTGCGCGGGCCGACGGTGATGGCGGGCTACCTCAATAATCCCGAGGCTTCGGCTCAGGCACTACGCAACGGCTGGCTGCACACCGGCGACGTCGGCTTTCTCGACGAGGAGGGCTTCCTCACCCTGCGCGACCGTAGCAAGGACGTCATCATAAGTGGCGGTTCGAACATCTACCCGCGCGAAGTGGAGGAGGTGCTGCTGCGGCATCCGGCCGTGGCGGAGGTGTCGGTGGTAGGGGCGCCGGACGCGGAATGGGGCGAGATCGTGGAAGCCTTCGTCGTGCTGCGGCCGGGGGCGAAGATCACGGCGGCCGAACTGGATGCCCTGTGCCTGGAACACATCGCCCGCTTCAAGCGGCCGAAGTGCTATGTCTTCCGGGATACCCTGCCCAGGAATGCCACCGGCAAGGTGCTGAAAACCGAGTTGCGCCAGCGCTCCTGACGGCGCAAGATGGTCGCCCAAACGACAAATTCCGTGTCGTGACAGTCACTTGGAGATTGAGTTAGGTTGACGTTGACGTCAACGTAAGATAGATTGGCCTTCCCGATTGTTTCGTCGCCGCAGAGGTTTCCATGACCGATTTGAGCGTGAGCAAGAAAATCGCCGCCTACAAGCCGAAGCACAAGGTGCGCCTCGTCACCGCGGCTTCCCTGTTCGATGGCCACGACGCTTCCATCAACATCATGCGGCGCATACTGCAGGCGACCGGCGCCGAGGTGATCCACCTGGGCCACAACCGATCAGTCGAAGAAATCGTCACTGCCGCGCTGCAGGAGGACGTGCAGGGCATAGCCGTTTCGTCCTACCAGGGCGGTCACGTCGAGTTCTTCAAGTACGTGGTCGACCTGCTGAAAGGCCGCGGCGGCGAGGACATCAAGGTCTTCGGCGGTGGCGGCGGCGTCATTGTGCCTGCCGAGATCCGCGAGCTGCATGACTATGGGGTGGCGCACATCTACTCCGTCGAGGACGGCCGGAAGATGGGTCTGCAGGGCATGATCAACGACATGGTCGCACGCTGCGATCTCGATCCGGCCCGGGCCGCGCCGCGGGAATTGCAGGCCGTTGCGGCGGGCGACCGCCGACAGCTCGCGCGCCTCATTACCGCGCTGGAAAACAACGCCGTGCCGGAAGAACTGCGCCGGCATTTAATGGAGCGCGCCGGGAAGATCGCCGTGCCGACCCTGGGCATCACCGGAACGGGCGGCTCGGGCAAGAGCTCGCTCACGGACGAGCTGATCCGACGCTTCCGCCTCGATCAGGACGACGCCTTGAAGATCGCCGTCATTGCCGTGGACCCTTCGCGCAAGCGCACCGGCGGCGCGCTGCTGGGCGACCGCATTCGCATGAACGCGATCAGCCATCCGAACATCTACATGCGTTCGCTGGCGACGCGGGATACGGGCAGCGAGATTTCCAAAGCGCTGCCGGAGGCGATCGCCGCCTGCAAGCTGGCCGGCTTCGACCTCATCATCGCCGAGACTTCGGGCATCGGCCAGGGCGATGCCGCCATCGTGCCGCACGTGGACGCCTCGCTCTACGTCATGACGCCGGAGTTCGGCGCGGCGAGCCAGCTGGAGAAGATCGACATGCTCGATTTCGCCGACTTCGTGGCGATCAACAAGTTCGACCGCAAGGGCGCCGAGGATGCCTTCCGCGACGTGCGCAAGCAGGTCCAGCGCAATCGGGAGTTGTTCACCACCCCGGTGGACGACATGCCCGTGTTCGGCACCATTGCCTCTCGCTTCAACGATGAAGGGGTGACCGCGCTCTACCAGGGCCTGCTGACGAAGCTGGCCGAGCATGGACTGCAGACTGCGCAGGGCAAGTTGCCGCGGGCAGCGTCGAAGCTGTCGTCCGGCAGGAATGTCATCGTGCCGGCGATGCGCGCGCGCTATCTGGCGGAGATCGCCGAATCGCAGCGGAAGTACCACCGGCACGCCATCGAGCAGAGCCGCATCGCGCGCGAACGACAGGCGCTGCGCGCCGCGAAGGCCATGCTCGCGGCTTGCGACAAGAAGACGGACGACTTCGACGAGGTAATTGCGTGGAAGGATGGCCAGCTCGACCCGAAGGCGAAGAAACTGCTCGACATGTGGCCGAAGACCGTCGAGACCTATTCGCGGGACGAGTACGTGGTGAGGATCCGCGACCGGGAGATTCGCTCCGCGCTGAACCACGTCACGCTGTGCGGCACCAGGATCCCCAAGGTGTCGCTGCCGCGCTTCGAGGACGAGGGCGAGATTCTCCGCTGGCTGATGCGCGAGAACCTGCCCGGCGCATTCCCTTTCACCGCGGGCGTGTTTGCCTTCAAGCGCGAGAACGAGGACCCGACCCGCATGTTCGCCGGCGAGGGCGATGCCTTCCGCACCAACCGCCGCTTCAAGAAAGTGTCCGAGGGCATGCCGGCCAAGCGCCTGTCCACTGCCTTCGATTCGGTGACCCTGTACGGCTGCGATCCGGACGAACGACCCGACATCTACGGCAAGGTGGGCAATTCGGGCGTCTCGATCGCCACGTTGGACGACCTGAAGGTGCTCTACTCTGGCTTCGACCTGGTCGATCCGGCGACGTCCGTCTCGATGACCATCAACGGCCCGGCGCCAATGATCCTCGCCATGTTCTTCAATACCGCGCTCGACCAGCAACTCGACAAGTTCAGGATCGACAACGGCCGCGAGCCGACCGAAGACGAGGCGGAGAAGATCCGGGAATGGACGCTGGCCAACGTGCGCGGCACGGTGCAGGCCGACATCCTCAAGGAGGACCAGGGCCAGAATACCTGTATCTTCTCGACTGAGTTCGCGCTGAAGATGATGGGCGACATTCAGGAGTATTTCGTGCACCACAACGTGCGCAATTTTTACTCGGTGTCGATCTCCGGCTATCACATCGCAGAGGCCGGAGCGAACCCGATCTCGCAGCTGGCGTTCACGCTGGCAAATGGTTTCACCTATGTCGAGACGTATCTGGCGCGCGGCATGCACATCGACGACTTCGCACCGAATCTCTCATTCTTTTTCTCCAACGGCATGGATCCGGAATACTCGGTGATCGGCCGCGTGGCGCGCCGCATCTGGGCGGTTGCGATGAAGAACAGGTACGGCGGCAGCGAGCGCAGCCAGAAACTGAAGTACCACATCCAGACCTCGGGCCGCTCGCTGCATGCGCAGGAGATGGCCTTCAACGACATTCGCACGACGCTGCAGGCGCTGATTGCCATCTACGATAACTGCAACTCGCTGCACACCAACGCCTACGACGAGGCCATTACCACGCCGAGCGAGGACTCGGTGCGGCGCGCCATGGCCATCCAGCTTGTCATCAACCGCGAGTGGGGGCTGGCGAAGAACGAGAACCCGAATCAGGGCGCCTTTATCATCGAAGAGCTGACCGACCTGGTCGAGGAAGCCGTGCTGAAGGAGTTCGAGGCGATATCTTCCCGCGGCGGTGTGCTCGGGGCCATGGAAACGGGGTATCAGCGCGGCAAGATCCAGGAGGAATCCCTCTATTACGAGCACCGAAAGCACGACGGTTCGTATCCCATCATCGGCGTGAACACGTTCCGCAACCCGAAGGGCGATGTGCAGACCGAGATCGAACTGGCGCGTTCGACCGAGGAGGAGAAACAGTCGCAGCTGAAGCGGCTGGCCGATTTCCGGCAGCGCCATGCTGCCGAGTCGGGACCGATGCTGGCGCGACTGCGGCAGACGGTCATCGAGAACGGCAATGTCTTTGCTGTGCTGATGGATGCAGTGCGCTGCTGCTCGCTCGGTCAGATCACCGGCGCGCTTTTCGAAGTAGGCGGCCAATACCGAAGGAGCATGTGACAACCTTCCCCCCAGCCCCCTTCCAGGGAAGGAGGTGCCGGGTGTTCGCCGCTACGCGGCTCTATCCGCAGGTAAAGTCAGTCTCCGCAGTACGGCGTTTCAGGCGCCGAATTTGCGCAAGCCGTCCAGGTCCAGTACGGTGATGCCGCCGTATTCAATGCGCAGCAGGCCGGCCTTCTCCAGGGTTTTCAGGGCCTGGTTGGCGCGTTGTCGCGACAGGCCGGCCAGATAACCGATTTCCTCCTGTGAGATCTGTAACTGGGGGCCGATCCCGGGGTAGAGATAGGGATTGAACATTGCAGCGAGGCTGCGCGCCACGCGAGGGTCGGGCTCGAGCAGCCTGTCGTGCTCGACCATGGCGATGAACTGGCCGAGACGCTCGTTCAGCTGTATCAAGAGGAAACGGTTGAATTCGATGCTGTTGTCCAGCAGCCGGATGAAAGTGGCCTTTGGCATGTAAGCTACGAAGCTATTGCGCAGCGCAACAACGTCGTATCTGCGCGGCTCCTCCTTGAACAGTGACCCCTCGCCGAACCAGCCGCCGGCCGGCAGGCCGGTGAACGTGGTGGGTTTGCCGTCGGCAGAGAGATTGGTCATTTTGACCAGGCCGTCGATGACGCCGATCCAGTGCTCGACCGGCTCCCCTTTTCTGCAAACGAACCCCCCCGCGGGAATCTGACGGGTCATGACCTCGCTTTCCACCCGCTGCAACTGTTCGGTGGAGAGGGAGCGCGACCAGAGGCTTGCGCGCAACATGTCGCCCAGTTTGAGCATGAAGCGCAGTTTACAGGATTGTCTGTCGGATGACAGCACGGGCGGGGTGTCTCCAGTAAGCTGGATCGTTTACCGGGTAGGCTGCCCGGTTAGGGTTTGACTCGGTGGATCAATCCGATGGAGAATCATCGGCCGCAGTGGTGAATAAGACAGCGCCGAACAGTCGATCGTCAAGGCGCCAATGCTGGCCAGTACCCAGCGTGCAAGGAACAGGAGGAGTCAATGTCGGACAACGTTCGACTGCCATCGCTCAGCACGTTTCCTCGTCTTTTGATGCATCACGCCCAGGTGCGCCCGAACCATCCGGCGACGCGCGAGAAGGATATGGGCATCTGGCAGACCTGGACCTGGTCGCAGGTTGCCGAAGAAGTGCGTGCCATGGCCTGCGGCCTGGCGGAACTGGGCTTCAAGCGCGGCGACAACCTCGCCATCATCGGCGACAACCGCCCCCGCCTCTACTGGGCGATGTGCGCCGCGCAGTGCCTGGGCGGCGTGCCGGTACCCCTCTACCAGGATGCCGTCGCGGGCGAGATGGTCTTCGTGCTCCAGGATGCCGGCATCAAGTTCGCCATCGTCGAGGACCAGGAGCAGGTAGACAAGCTTCTCGAGAATATGGCCGAGTGCCCTGGCCTGCAGCACATCCTCTACGACGACCCGCGCGGCATGCGCCACTACAACCAGCCTTTCCTGCACGGCCTCGACGAAGTGCAGGAGATGGGACGTATCCACAATCGCAACCACCCCGAATTCCTCGATGGCGAAATCGGCCTCGGCCAGCCGGATGATGTCGCCGTGATGCTGTACACCTCCGGCACCACCGGCAAGCCGAAGGGCGTCTGCCAGACCCATGCCTCCTTCATCGCCGCGGCGCAGAGCGGCTGCGAGTTCGACAAGCTCGTCCCGGAGGACAACATCCTCTCATACCTGCCGATGGCCTGGGTCGGCGACCACCTTTTCTCCTTCGCCCAGGCGACCTACGCCGGCTTCACCATCAACTGCCCGGAATCGGGCGACACGGTGATGACCGACATGCGCGAGATCGGCCCGAGCTACTACTTCGCACCGCCGCGCGTGTTCGAGAACCTGCTGACCCAGGTGATGATCCGCATGGAGGACGCCAGCGTCATCAAGCGCAACCTGTTCCATTACTTCATGGGTGTGGCGCGCCGCTGCGGCGCCGAGATTCTCGACGGCAAGGCCGTCGGCTCCGGCGACCGCCTGCTCTACGCGCTCGGCAACCTGCTGGTGTATGGCCCGCTGCGCAACGTCCTCGGCATGAGCCGCATCCGCGTCGCCTACACCGCCGGCGCCGCCATCGGGCCGGACCTGTTCCGCTTCTACCGCTCGATCGGCGTCAACCTCAAGCAGCTCTACGGCTCGACCGAAACCTGCGCCGCCGTCTGCCTGCAGCCGGACGGCCAGATCAAGTTCGACACGGTCGGCCCGCCGGCGCCGGGCGTCGAGGTGAAGATTGCCGACAACGGCGAAGTGATGGTGCGCGGCCAGGTGATGCTCAAGGAGTACTACAAGCGCCCCGAAGACACGGCCGAGGCGATCGACGCCCAGGGCTACTTCCACACGGGCGACGCGGGCTTCTTCGACGAGGACGGCCACCTCAAGATCATCGACCGCGCCAAGGATGTCGGCAAGCTGGCCAACGGCGCCATGTTCGCGCCCAACTACATCGAGAACAAGCTGAAGTTCTTCTCGCACATCAAGGAGGCGGTGGCCTTCGGCGACGGCAGGGACGAGGTCTGCGCCTTCATCAACATCGACATGGGCGCGGTCGGCAACTGGGCCGAGCGCCGCAACATCGCTTACTCGGGCTATACCGACCTGGCGCTGAAACCGGAAGTGTACGAGCTCATCCGCGATTGCGTCGAGCAGGCCAACGCCGAGCTGGCGCACGATGCCATGCTCAGCGCCTCGCAGGTGCATCGCTTCCTGATCCTGCACAAGGAGCTCGATCCGGACGACGACGAACTGACCCGAACGAGGAAAGTGCGCCGCGGTTTTGTCGGAGAAAAGTACGCCGTGCTGATCGAAGCCCTGTATTCGGGCAAGGCCTCGCAGTTCATCGAGACCGAAGTCAAGTTCGAGGACGGCCGCAGGGGCAGGGTCAGCGCCGACCTGCGCATCATGGAAGCGAAGACCTGCCTGCCGCAGACGGCGAAGAAGGCCGCGTAGCCAGGCAAGAACACTCCGACGACACATGAACGAACGAACCATAGCCGAGCGCATCACCTTCCACGACGCCATCGAAACGATGGAGGTGGATTTCTCGCACCTGACGATGGCCGATACGGTCCAGGTGGATGCGTTCTATGACGAAGTGGAAAATCGCCTGGCCGATACCGGCCGGCGCTGGTACTTTCTGGTGGTCTACACCGACTGCGTCATCCAGGCACAGGCCTGGGAGCGCTTTGCCGAGCGCGGCAAGGGTGCCAACGTGGCCCACGGCCTCGGCACCGTGCGCGTGGGCGCCACATCGCAAACACGGGATGCCATTCGCGAACACGCCGGGCGCGCATCCTTCCGCGCCAACATCTACGATACCCGCGAACAGGCCATCGTGGCCCTCGGCGAAATGCGCAAGCGTCGACGGGATGCGCAGACGGCGGCCGAGGAGACTTTCCTGCGCGTCGAGAATGTCAGCCTGCGCTTCGGCGGCGTCAAGGCCATCACCGAGATCAGCTTCGAGATCAAGCGCGGCGAGATCTCGGCCATCATCGGCCCGAACGGCGCCGGCAAGAGCTCGATGCTGAATGTCATCAACGGCGTCTATCGCCCGCAGGAGGGTACGGTCACCTACCTCGGCCACCCGCGACACCAGATGGAAACCCACGAAGCGGCCGCCCAGGGCATCGCCCGCACCTTCCAGAACATCGCCCTCTTCAAGGGCATGTCGGTGCTCGACAACCTGATGACCGGGCGCAACCTGAAAATGAAATGCAACTTCCTACAGCAGGCGCTCTACTGGGGGTCGGCGCAGCGCGAGGAGCTGGCGCATCGGAAGAAGGTCGAGGAGATCATCGATTTTCTCGAGATAGAGCACATCCGAAAGACGCCCGTCGGGCGCCTGCCCTACGGCCTGCAGAAGCGCGTCGAACTGGGGCGGGCGCTGGCCGCGGAACCGATCCTGCTGCTCCTCGACGAGCCGATGGCCGGCATGAACGTGGAGGAGAAGCAGGACATGTGTCGCTTCATCCTGGACGTTAACGACCAGTTCGGCACGACCATCCTCCTCATCGAGCACGACATGGGCGTGGTCATGGATATCTCCGATTTCGTCGTCGTGCTGGACCACGGCCAGAAAATCGCGGAGGGTACGCCGAACGAAGTCCGCACCGATCCTGTCGTCATCCGCGCCTATCTCGGCACGACGCATTGAACGGGCGGGAAAGGGGTAAATCGACATGCAATTTTTCTTCGAAGTGCTCATCGGCGGCTTGCTCTCCGGCGTCATGTATTCGCTGGTCGCGCTGGGTTTCGTGCTGATTTACAAGGCTTCGGGCGTGTTCAACTTCGCCCAGGGCGCCATGGTGTTCTTCGCCGCGCTGACCTTCGTCGGCATCACGGAGCTGGGCGTGCCCTTCGGCTTTGCCCTGATCCTAGCCTTCGGTGCGATGATCCTGCTGGCCATCGCAACCGAGCGCGTGGTGCTGCGGCCGCTGGTCAACCAGCCGCAGATCACGCTGTTCATGGCCACCATCGGCCTCACCTTCCTGGTCGAAGGCCTCGCCCAGGGCATGTGGGGCGCCAGCGTGCGCGGTCTGGAAATCCCCGGCATCCAGGACGAGCCGCTGGAGTGGATGATGGAGAACACCGGCATCGGCGTCTCCAAGTTCGACCTGTTCGCCGCCGGCGTCTCGGCGGTGCTGGTGGTCGTGCTGGCCCTCTTCTTCAACAAGACGCGTGTCGGTCGTGCTTTGCGCGCCGTGGCGGACGACCACCAGGCGGCGCTGGCCATTGGCATTCCGCTGCAGGATATTTGGCGCATTGTCTGGGCCGTGGCCGGCCTCGTCGCGTTGGTGGCGGGCGTCATGTGGGGCGCGCGCAACGGCGTGCAGTTCGCCCTGACCTTCGTCGCGCTCAAGGCGCTGCCGGTGCTGATCATCGGCGGGTTTACCTCCATACCGGGAGCGATCGTCGGCGGGCTGATCATCGGCGCCAGCGAAAAACTGGGTGAAATCTACATCCCGCCCTTCGTGCAGAGCACCTTCGGACTGGAGACGAATCTCGGCGGCATCGAGGGCTGGTTCCCGTACGTGATGGCTCTCCTCTTCCTCCTCGTCCGGCCGGAAGGCCTGTTCGGCGAGAAACATATCGACAGGGTGTAACCGACGATGCTTTACCGTGAGGCAGGCCAGTTCAAGGCCAGTTACAAGGAAGACCAGCAGATATTCCCGATCCGGCAGGACCGCATCGCGATCGCGCTGATTCTCGCCTTCTTCTATCTGGTGGTGCCGTATTTCGCCAGCCAGTACTGGCTGCAGGGCATCATGATCCCGGTGCTGATCTTTTCACTGGCGGCAATCGGTTTGAACATCCTGACCGGCTATGCCGGCCAGCTCTCGCTCGGCTCGGCTGCCTTCATGGCCGTGGGCGCCTTTGCCGCCTACAATTTCGTGCTGCGCATTCCCGGCATGCCGATCCTCGTGGCCTTCATTCTGGCCGGCCTGTGCGCGGCGGCAGTGGGCATGGTGTTCGGCCTGCCGAGTTTGCGCATCAAGGGTTTCTACCTCGCGGTGGCGACGCTGGCGGCGCAGTTTTTCATCGTCTGGGCGCTGACCAAGTTTCCCTGGTTCTCCAACAACAGTTCGTCGGGTGTCATCACGGCGCAGAAAGTCGAGATCCTCGGCTATGCCTTCGAGACGCCCGAGGCCAAGTACCTGCTGACGCTGGCGGTCGTCACCGTTCTCGCGCTGCTGGCGAAAAACATGGTGCGCAGCAGCATCGGCCGTTCCTGGATGGCCATCCGCGACATGGACGTGGCGGCCGAAGTGATCGGCATCCGGCCGATGCACACCAAGCTGATGGCCTTCGCGGTGAGTTCCTTCTACTGCGGCGTGGCGGGCGCGCTGTATGCCTATACCTATCTGGGCACGGTGGAGCCGGAAGGCTTCAACCTGGACCTGTCCTTCAAGATCCTGTTCATGGTGATCATCGGCGGCGTCGGCAGCATCATGGGTTCCTTCCTGGGCGCCGCCTTCATCGTGCTGCTGCCGATCTTCCTGAACGTCGCCATGCATGCCCTCGGCGGCTGGGTGCCGCAGGGTATCAGTTCCAACCTCGAACTGATCGTCTTCGGCGGGCTGATCATTTTCTTCCTGATCGTCGAGCCGCACGGCTTGGCGCGCCTGTGGCAGATCGGCAAGGAAAAGCTGCGGCTATGGCCGTTCCCGCACTAGTGACAGCAGTTGGGTCAATGGTATTAGAATTGATTTGTTGCACACCCTGTCTGCATCGTTTTACGTATCGCTAACAATGTGAGGAGACAAAGCATGAAAATGAAAAAATCGGCCCTGATCGGTTTTTCGGTTGCCGCGGCACTCGGGGCATCCGCCGTGCAGGCGGCGGATCAGTACATTGGCCTGCCCAGCTACCGCGTCGGCCCCTACGCTGCCGGCGGCACCGGCATTTTCGGCGGCATGATCGACTACTTCCAGTTGGTCAATGCACGCGACGGCGGCATCAACGGTGTCAAGCTAACCTGGGAAGAGTGCGAGACCGAGTACAACAACGCCCGTGGCGTCGAGTGCTACGAGCGCATGAAGAAGAACGGGCCGACCGGCAACACGGTGTTCCACCCGCTGTCGACCGGCATCACCTACTCCGTCATCGACAAGGCCACCGCCGACAAGATTCCGGTGATCTCGCTGGGTTACGGCCGCACGGACGCTTCCGACGGCCGCGTCTTCCCCTACATCTTCCCGATGCTGACGAACTACTGGTCGCAGAACACCGCCAAGATCAAGTTCATCGGCATGAAGGAAGGCGGCATGGACAAACTGAAGGGCAAGAAGATCGTGAACATCTATCACGACTCGGCCTACGGCAAGGAAACCATTCCGGTGCTCGACGCACAGGCGAAGATGTACGGCTTCACGGTGAAGCATATCCCCGTCGCCCACCCCGGCAATGAGCAGCAGTCGCAGTGGCTGCAGGTACGACAGGAGAAGCCAGATTGGGTCATTCTGCGCGGCTGGGGCGTGATGAACCCGACGGCGCTGAAGGCGGCCGCCAAGATCGGCTTCCCGCGCGAGAAGATCGTCGGCGTCTGGTGGTCCGGCGCGGAAGAGGACACCATCCCGGCCGGCGCCGCCGCCAAAGGCTATATCTCCGCCGGCTTCAACGTCGCCGGCACCAACTATCCCGTCATCAAGGACATCCAGAAACATGTGGTGGCCAAGGGCAAGACCAACATGGAGGACAAGTCGCGCATCGGCAGCGTGTATTACAACCGCGGCGTGGTGCACGGCATCATCACCGTCGAGGCCATCCGCAAGGCGCAGGAGAAATACGGCAAGGGCAAGTCGATCACCGGCGAACAGATGCGCTGGGGCATCGAGAACCTGAGCATCGACGCCGCCATGCTGAAGAAGCTGGGCGCCGAAGGCTTCATGCCGGCGCTGAAGATGAGCTGCCTCAACCACGAGGGTTCCGGCCTGGTGAAATTCCAGCAGTGGGACGGCAAGCAGTGGAAGGTCATCACCGACTGGATCGAGTCCGACCAGAAGCTGGTGCGCGGCATGATCGAGGAGTCCGCGGCGAAGTACGCCAAGGAGAAGGGCATCACTCCGCGCGATTGCTCGAAGGAGAGCTGATAGCGCTTCCCTCCCTCTCCCGGACGGGAGAGGGTTGGGGTGAGGGGGCGGCTGTCCTTTCACCTCAACCCTTTCGATAGTGCAGTGCAACCATCGGATTCGCCATGCAACAAGCACAGACCGCAGCAGCAGCTGGCACACCCTACCTCAACATCAACAACATCGAGGTTATCTACGATCATGTGATCCTGGTGCTGAAGGGTGTGTCGCTGCAGGTCGAGCAGGGCAAGATCGTCGCGCTGCTCGGCGCCAACGGCGCCGGCAAGACCACCACGCTGAAGGCGATTTCCAACCTGCTGCGCGCCGAGCGCGGCGACGTGACCAAGGGCAGCATCGAGTTTCAGGGCGTGCGCATCGACCAGATGACGCCGTCCGATCTGGTCAAGCGCGGCGTCATCCAGGTGATGGAAGGCCGCCATTGCTTCCAGCACCTTTCCGTAGAGGAAAACCTGCTCACCGGCGCGTATACGCGCAAGGCTTCGCGCGCCGACATCAAGCGCGACCTGGAGATGGTGTACACCTACTTCCCGCGGCTCAAGCAGCGCCGCGGATCGCAGTCCGGCTACACCTCGGGCGGCGAGCAGCAGATGACCGCCATCGGCCGCGCCCTGATGGCCAAGCCGACCATGATCCTGCTCGACGAGCCCTCGATGGGCCTGGCGCCGCAGATCGTCGAGGAGATCTTCGAGATCGTGCGCGACCTGAACCAGCGCGAGAAGGTGAGCTTCCTGCTGGCCGAACAGAACACCATGGTCGCGCTGCGCTTTGCCGACTTCGGCTACATCCTGGAAAACGGCCGCGTCGTCATGGAAGGCGACGCCAAGGAGCTGGCCTCCAACGAGGACGTCAAGGAGTTCTACCTCGGCCTGTCGTCGGCGGGGCGCAAGAGCTTCCGCGACGTCAAACACTATCGCCGCAGGAAACGCTGGCTTGCCTGATCGCCGAACTGCCTGATGAAATTCTTCGACGCCCTCGAAAACCGCGACCCCGGGCAGCGCGAACGGGATCTGTTCGCCGCACTGCCGAAACAGCTGGCGCACGCCAAGGCAAATGCACCGGCCTTCGCTGAGCTCTACGGCGCTATCGATGTCGCTGCCGTGACCAGCCGCGAGGCGCTGGCCAAACTGCCGGTCATCCGCAAGCACGAGTTGATCGAGCGGCAGAAAGCGCTGCTGCCCTTCGGCGGACTCAACGCCACGCCGGTCGGCAAGCTCGGGCGGGTCTTCAGCTCGCCCGGCCCGATCTACGATCCGGAAGGCACTGGCGAGGACTGGTGGCGCTTTGCCCGCTCCCTTTATGCGGCGGGCTTCCGCTCAGGCGACCTGGTCCACAACACCTTCTCCTATCACTTCACGCCGGCCGGCTTCATGGTGGAGGGCGCAGCGCGTAGGCTCGGCTGTGTGGTGTTCCCTGCCGGCGTCGGACAAACTGAAATGCAGGTGCAGGCCATTGCAGACTTGAAGCCCACAGGCTATATCGGCACACCGTCCTTTCTGAAAATCATCATCGAGAAGGCCGACGAATTGAAGGCGGATGTGTCCAGCCTGAAGAAGGCGGTCGTCTCCGGCGAGGCCTTTTTTCCAAACCAGAAGGCACTCTGCGCAGAGCGCGGCATCCAGGCGCTGCAGTCTTACGGCACGGCCGATCTCGGCCTGATCGCCTACGAGACGGAGGCACGCGAAGGCCTGGTGCTGGAGGAGTCGCTCATCCTCGAAATCGTGCGTCCCGGCACCGGAGATCCGGTGGCGCAAGGTGAGGTAGGCGAAGTCGTCATCACCAGCTTCAATCCCGATTATCCGCTCATCCGCTTCGGCACCGGCGACCTGTCCGCCGTGCTGCCCGGCATCTCACCCTGTGGCCGCACCAATGTGCGCATCAAGGGCTGGATGGGTCGCGCCGACCAGACGGCGAAGGTCAAGGGCATGTTCGTGCATCCCAGCCAAGTGGCTGAAGTCCTGCAGCGGCATCCCGAGGTCAGCCGGGCACGCCTGGTTGTAGATAACGAGACCGGCCAGGATCGTATGACCCTGCGCTGCGAGGGCACCGCTTCCGATGCGCTGGCCAAGGCGCTGGTGGACAGCATCCGTGAGGTCACCAAGCTGCGCGGCGAAGTCGCGTTTGCCGCTGCAGGAGAACTTCCCAACGACGGAAAAGTGATCGACGACGCCCGCAAATATGAGTGAAGCGCGCGCCAAGCCGCTCGCCGGCCTGCGCGTACTCGATCTGACCCGGCTGTTGCCCGGTCCCGTCGCTACCCTGCATCTGGCCGATCTGGGCGCCGATGTCATCAAGATCGAGGACACCGGTGCGGGTGATTACGCCCGCAGCATGGGCGGCCCAGGTGACAAAAAAGCGGGAGAATCCAGCGCCTTCTTCAAGCTCATCAATCGCAACAAGCGTGCCCTGCGCCTAGACTTGAAAACCCCCGAAGGGGCCGCCGTGTTCCAGCGGCTGACTTTGACCGCAGACGTCGTCATTGAAGGCTTTCGGCCGGGCGTGATGAACAAGCTGGGGATCGGGTATGCAGCCCTCTCGGCGCTCAATCCGCGCCTCGTCTTCTGCTCCATCAGCGGCTACGGCCAGACCGGGCCCTACGCGCAGCGCGCCGGGCACGACATCAACTACATCGGCTATGCCGGCGTGCTCGACCAGATCGGCGAAGCGGGGCGGGCGCCAGCGGTGCCCAATTTCCAGATCGGCGATCTCCTTGGCGGCGCGCTGACGCCGCTGGTCGGCCTTCTGGCCGCCGTGATCGATGCGCGTGCCACGGGTCGCGGCCGCCAAATCGATGTCGCCATGACCGACGCTGTTCTGGCGCATGCCGTTTTTCCGCTGGCAGGCATGCTGGCGCGCAGGGCGCCGCCGCCACGAGGTGCCGACCTGCTTTCCGGCGGCGTGCCCTGCTACGGCGTCTATGCGACGGCCGATGGCCGCTACATGGCGGTCGGTGCGCTTGAGCGGAAATTCTGGGAACTACTCTGCGATACGCTCGGGCGGCCCGACCTCAAGCCCATCCATCTGGACTTCGGGGCGAAGGGGGAAAAGGCCAAGGCGGAACTTGCCGAGGTGTTTATCAGCCATCCCCAGGGCTACTGGATCGCGATGTTCGACAAAGTCGACTGCTGCGTGACGCCGGTGCTGACCATCAACGAGGCACTCGACAATGAACACCTGCAGGCGCGCGGGATGGTCGTCGAGGCCGACGGCCTGCCCCAGTTCGCGCCGCCCTACAAACTTTCGGATTTCGATTTTCCATCGATCGCAGCGCACCCGCGCCTGGACAGGACAGCGATGACATCCTGCGCGAGGCCGGCTATGACAACGAGGCCGTCGCGACGCTGAGGGCGCAAGGTATCATCTAGCCTTACCCCTTCTGGGCGCCATCCGCGTTCGCTCCATGTCGTCGGTTCTCCTGCTGCTTCCCGATTTCGCCCTCATCCTGCTCGGCTTCGGTCTGCGCCGGCAGATGCACCTGGGCGACCATTTCTGGAGCGGCCTGGAAAAGCTGGTCTATTTCGTGCTGTTCCCGGCCTTGCTGTTCCATGCCATTGCGCGCACCCGCATCGATTTTGCCGCAGCAGCCCCATTCATAGCTAGCGGTTTAGCCGCGATGCTGGGCGGCATTCTGCTGGGCATGTTAGCGCGTCCCTTGTTCGGCGCGCATTTGGCGAGTGAGGGCCATAACCGCGGGATGGTCTTTGCCTCGCGCTTCCAATGCGCCTTCCGCTTCAACTCCTACATCGGCCTGGCGGTCGCAGCCAATCTGCATGGCGAGGCCGGCATCGCGGCAATGGGCATCCTCATAGGCGCGATGGTGCCGGTGGCGAATCTTGCCTCGGTGTGGATGCTCGCCCGCCACGGCCAACTCGGCGTGCTGCGCGAACTGGCGCGTAACCCCCTGATCCTTGGCACGCTGGCCGGATTGCTGTTCAATCTGAGTGGCGCTGCACTGCCGGTGGTGGCCGGCCAGTTTCTGGCACGCTTGTCGGAAGCTTCGATCGCGCTCGGCCTGCTTGCGGTAGGGGCGGCGCTGCAGCTGCGCGGCGCTTCAGGGGCGCATTTGCCTTCGGCTTTCCTCCTGGGTGTGAAGCTTGTTGCCGTTCCTGCAATAGCCTGGGGAGCGGCGCGTGCGCTTGGTCTGCAGGGGATTTATTTCGACGTAGTCGTCATGTTCGGCGCCCTGCCCACCGCTAGCTCGGCCTACATCCTGGCCATGAGAATGGGTGGGGACGGTCCGGGCGTCGCCTGGCTGATCTCGGCCTCGACGCTCGGCGCCATGCTGACGATGCCGCTCTGGCTGGTGGCGCTGGGCGCAGCCTGAGCTATTTCTTCTTCTTGCCCGGCTTCTCTTCGGGGGCTTCCGTTTCAGGTGTCGAGGCGGTTGGTTGCATCATGTTCCAGGGCCACAACGCCGGATTGGCGAAGGGGTTGGCGTTCGCCTCGGGAGAACTGGTGGACTGGCTGATGGCCTGCATGGCAGCGAGCGTGGCGCGCTGCATCTCCAGGCCCTGAATGCTCATTTGCAGCATGTTGAGGTTCATGCGCAGCCAGCCCTCGACAGTCTTTAAGTCTGTGATGCGCTTGTCGATCTCGTTCACATCCATTGTCGGCGTCACCATGCCTGGCACGGCGAACCCCATGCTGCCCCACATGCCCTTGAGGAATTCGAGTGGATCGGCGTTCTGGTTCTCTGCGGACATGGTGGCCTCCGGTTGTGCGATAACGCATGTTACGCCTGTAGCCTGGCGCTGAGCAGGTTGCTCGGGCTTACCGCGTGCCGGCCAAAGAAGGCGCAACGTCGTCAGCGTGGGTCGAGCGCCCGCATGCGTTGCAACATGGCTTCCTCGCTCTCGATGACTATGCCGAGAGAGCGGGCAACGTGCGGGTTGGTCGCAACGGCATATTGGCGCGGGTACTGCGGCGGAGGCAAGGCGCCCCCTCGCATAGCAGCGGTCAGCATATCCGCGGCTTGCTCACCGATATGTGCCGGCGTCGAGTGAAGTGAAGCGATTGCCCCGGCACGGACGTATGTTGCGGAGAACCCGATGAGCGGCAGTCCCTGCCGGTAAGAGGCCAGCAGGATGAACTGGATGGTGCCGGCATTGAATACGGCTGGGTCCGGTAGCGCCAACAGGACGTCGATCTCTGGTAGAAGCCTCTGCAGTGTCGGCGCGAGTTCCCTCTCGCCGCCCACGCTTTGGGCCACCAGGCGCATTCGTTTTTCGAGAGCGGCGGCCTGCAGAACGGCATATTGTTTGCCGCTCTCGGACCCAAGCAGGACGCCGATTCGGGTGGCCTCGGGCAGGATTAGGCGGATGAAGTCGAACTGACGCCCGATGGGCTGATCCAGATATACGGCGGATATGGCGCGAGGATTGATGTCTTTCCGGCTTTCTGCGATCAGGCGGTCAACGGCGGTTTTCGGCAGTAAGGTGACCAGCATCGGCGCATCGAGGTCGCTCGTCGCGAGCGCTTGGGCCGCCTGGCTGCCGACGGCGACTAGATAGTGCGGCGGCTTCAGCTTCAAACCGTCGAGCGCTGCCGCCTTGACGATGCTGACGCCCTTCGATGGCGCCAGTCGGCCGCGGATCGTGTTAGCCACGTCGCGGTACGTGGGCGTATCTTCGCTGATGACGACAGTGACTTCGTTTGCCCCGGCCCGCGCCGACCATGCCGTTGCCAATATGGCTAATGCATATATCGAAAGCGATACGAGGCGGCGAAGGCGGCGCACGCTGTGGCTCCTAGAATTCCAGGCTGAGCGTGGCGAAGTTGCGCCGATCAAATACGTAGTCGGTGCGGAATTCGCTGTAGGGAGCAGTAAGGTTCTGCGAGACGATGGCCACCTCGCCCTTGTATGGCCCGCTCCTGAACGGATAGGCTAGGCGCAGGTCGAGGCGGCGGTGCAGGGGCAGCGGATTGCTCCAGCCCAGCCATCGCATCTGACCGATCCAGTGATGCGCCATGCTCAACTGCCAGCCGCCGGGAAGCGTCTGGGAAAGAAACACCGTGGTTGCGCGCTGCGGAGAGGACTCGGCGATCCGGTCGTCGTCCGAAGTGATGCGGGTTCGGGTGTGGTTGAGCAGCATCAGGGTGTCCCGGGTCGGCGTCCAGCGCAACTGGTATTCCAGACCGCGCACGATTGCGCCCCAGCGGTTGATGAAGTCGGCGGGACTGCCGGTCTTGTCGATGATGCGGCTGACGTTCTCGTGGAAGGCGCGGGCATCCAGGGTCAGACCGATTCGGCGGAACTCACCCAGATAACTCAGCTCGCCGGTACGGATCCTTTCCGGCTGTAGGCCACCCGAGGTGCTATAGGTGGTCTGAACGACCTGGAAGGGCGGGAAGGGCGCAGGAGGAACGGCCGTAATGTAATACTTGACCTTGCCGCGCTCCTCCGCCAGCGATGGATTCCGGTAAGCCGTAGTCATGCCGGCGCGGATTGTGTGTTCCGGGCTGGGCTGGAAATTGAGCATGAGACGGGGGGCCAGATCGGTGCCCGCGAAGCTGTGCTTTTCCAGCATGGCGCCGGCATTGAGCAGCCACTGCGGCGCTAGCCGCCATTCCAGATTGCCAAAAAGACGGCTCAGGTTTGTCGTCTGCGCATCGGACGTATCGAACATCAGTCGTGAGACGACCGATTCGTGTCGCTGCTCCAGGCCCCAGACGACACGCGCCGCAGGATTCAGGCGGAAGATGTGCTGGAGTTCCAGATGGGTTCGTCGGGTGCGGCGGTCGGCATCGACAAAGGTGAATAAGCGCGTCGGAGGGAACGGAAAGGGATTGCTAATGGAACCCTGTAATGAGAAGTTCTCACGGCTGTCATCCTGCATGTGATAGGCGTTCAGCATGAGTTCTTCGTCAGGTCCGAAGCTGCGACGCCAGACCGCCTGGGCGAAGTAACCTTTCTCATGCACGGTGCGCTCGGGATCACCGCTGCTGCTTGCAAAACCGGCGCCAGTGCTGTTTCGGCTGGCGCCGAACTGGATCTGCAACTCGTCTCGAGGGGACAGCCGCATATCGCCACGGAAGGCGACATAGCCGGCCTGCCGGCTATCGTGGAAGTTGTCCAAACCGTCGTCGCTTCTTCGTCCAGCCGTGATGCGGTAGTGCAGGTCGCCTTGGCTGCCGCCGTAGCGCCACACCTGATCGCTGATGCCCTGATTTCCCTGCGTGGCCGAAAGGTAGGTGCCCTGGCTCTGGCTTGGATGCCGGGTGATGATGTTGATCACGCCGAGGAAAGCATTGGCGCCATAGGCGGCTGAATTGGAGCCTCGCAATACCTCGATGCGCTCGATGTCATCGAGCGAAAGACGCAGCGAATTCCAGGTGATGCTGCCGAGGAAATAGGGCGAGTAGACGGAGCGGCCATCGACCAGAACCTGCATGTGACGTGAAAATTCGTCGGCTAGGCCATGATAGGCGACGACCGGGGTGGAGAAATAGGCCATGCCCACCTGGAAACCCGGCACGAGGCGGAAGACGTCGACGATTTCCCGCGCACCCGAAGCCTTGATCATGGCGCGATCGATGATGGTCACCGCGCCGGGCGCATCGGCGAGGGGTTGCACCAGCCGCGAGGCCGACAGCACGACCGGCAACTCGTCGAGGAAGTCGTGCTCGCTGGCTTCGCCTGATGTTTGGGCGAACGAGGCGCTCGATATGCAGCATGCCAGCAGCGCAATGCGCAATCCGGCGGATTTTGGCAAGTGGGGTTTCATGGGAACAGTTGGGCTAAAGACGATAGGTTGTGACGCGAGCCTGCATGCTTCATGCGGCCGAAGGGATCCCCTCCGAGCGAGACGCATCCTCTCTCAGCAGGTGGTGCATCAAGGCGCGCAACTTGGCGGGCCGGATGGGCTTGGACAGGCATGTCACGCGGCTGCCGATTGGCCACGATTTGGCGTCTACGTCAGGATGGCCCAGCAGAATGAGGGGAGAGGGCGGGCCGGAACCCGCCATGGCCTTGAGGAGGATGGGCGCTTCGTCACATCCCTGCCCTTCGCAAAGGATCAAGTCAGGCCGCCCATCCGACAAGCCCATTGCCTCAATTGCGTCGATGGCCGTGCGGGCGCATGTGATTCGACAACCCCAAGCCGCAAGCTGTTTACAGAGTGAGGCGCACATGCCTTCCTGCACCCCCACGATCAGCAGGGACGCGTCGAAGTCGCCCGCTGCCTGGGCTGCGTTGCCTGCGTCGCAGCTGGGATTCGCATTCCCAGCGGGGCATCGCGGAAGCGATATACCGAATACTGACCCGCTGCCGGGCACAGAGCGCACGCTGAGCGAGTGATCCAGCAGGCGCGCCAGTCGCTCGACCAGGGAGAGTCCCAGCCCCAATCCCTTGCCCGGGTTGCGTTCCGGATTGCCTGCCTGAAAGAATTCCTGAAAGATGAGCGATCGATGCGCATCCGTGATGCCGATGCCGCTGTCCCAAACTTCGATGCGCACCCTGTCGGCAGACCGGCGTACGCCAATCAGGATGCCACCCCGTTCGGTATAGCGCACGGCATTCGCGACGAGATTGCTGACCATGCGGTAGAGTAGGAGTGAATCGCTCAGGACATGGGAGCGCGTCGGATGACGGCGCAACTGAAGCCCCTTGACCTGGGCGCTATTTCGATGCGTGGCGACCACGCGCTCAAGCAGTTCGTCGAGCCCCACGGCTTGCAGTTCCGGCCGGGCTGCACCCAGATCGACACGCGAGAAATCCAGCAGACCATCCAGAAGCTCACCCAGTGAGGCAATGGCGGCGTTGATCTGACCAGCCAGCCGACGCATGGAGGTGGAGTCCGCCTTGGACATCAGGTCGGCGGAAAACAGGACAAGGGCATGCAGGGGCTGGCGAAGATCGTGGCTGGCCGCAGCCAGGAATCTTGACTTGGCGATGCTGGCCTGCTCTGCTTCATCCTTCTTTTGCTGCAATTCGGCCGTCGCTTGGGCGATGCGGTTTTCCAGATGGTCGCGACCCGCCTGCAGGGCGACCGCCATGTCGTTGATGCCATCTTCCAGGCCTCGCAAGGTCTGGGCCGGGTGGCGTGCCGCGCGGGTTTCCAGATGCCCACCTCGGATGCGTTCCACTACCTGCTGCAGGGCGAGGATCGGTGCGGACACATCCCTTGAAAGACGTAATGCCAGCAATGCCGCCAAGCCCAACGTGACGAGCGTTGCTATCAGCGTTACCGCCATCATTTCCTGCTTGCGCACCAACACGTCGGCACGCGACATGGCTATAAAAATGCTGCCGATGGCCTCCTTTCCGGGGCGGGCCTTCCCGGCCCATGTCAGCGGATCATCGATCTGGAGAGCGGTCCGCCAGATCTTGGCATGAAAGTATTGCGTGTCTCCGTTCTCACTGCGATTCGACCAACCGTCTTCCAGTGCTTCCGGGTCCAGTGTTGGATTTGGCTGGCCCACCTGAGCCAGCAGGAATCCTTTACCGTCATAGATGATCACGGACTGAATATCAGATGCCCGTGACAGGGCCGCGGCCAGTTGCTGCAGTTCCTCCCGGTTGCCGGAGAAGACGCCGTACTCGGCGGCAGGCGTGAGCAATCCGATCAGGGAGTGGCCCCGGTCAAGCAGTTCCTTTTCCGCATCCGCATAGCGCAGCAGAAGGAAATAGGCGGCCAGCACGACGGCAATGAACGTGGCCGGCAAGGCGGCCACGAATATCACGCGTTGCCTAATATCCCAGGATTTCAAGCGGCCTTCCCTTGCGAGTCCACATATTTCAATTCTCCGCTCACCTGATGGAAGCATGCAAGCGGTATGACGGCGGCCGGCCCCTATTGGGTTGGCGACATGGTGATACTCACGTATCATTTCACAGGCTGAATGCCGCGCCAAATGCTCGGGAGGGAAGTGTGCTGCTCCGTTTGTTGGTAATTGACGATCATGCGATGGTTCGGGAGGGATTGCAGCAGTTATTGCGCAAACTCGGGCCGAGCGTTGCCCAGTATGAAGCGCAGGATGCCGAGAGCGCCCTTCTGCTGATGGAGACGGAAAGGGAATTCGACCTGGTTCTGCTCGACATCATGCTGCCGGGCACCAACGGACTCTCTTTACTGGGCATTCTGCGCAAGCGCTTTCCCGCCGTTCCCGTGGTGGTGCTCTCCGCGCTGGACGATCTGGACACCGTCAATCGCGCCATGCGTCTCGGGGCCGCCGGCTATGTGGCCAAGTCCGTGAGCGGAGACATACTTCTGGATGCGCTCAAGCGGGTATTGGCCGGCGAGGTCTATCTCCCCCCCCTTCTGCAAGACAAATTGTCGGTCAGTCTGGGCAGCAGCATTGGGAGAGGGCGCTCACTGACCGATCGTTACGGCCTGACGGAGGGCCAGAGGCGCGTGACGGAACTTCTGCGGGAAGGCAAGTCGAACCGGGAGATCGGGGATCTGCTTGGGCTGACCGAAGGCACGGTCAAGGTCCATGTCTCCAAGATCTTCCGCAAGCTGGGTGTGGTCAGCCGCGCGGAGGCAATCGCCCTGTTCCAACGCCAACGCGGCAGGCTGTAGCACACCTCAGTGTCGCGTGGAACTGCGGTCGCCGATGTCGGTCATGGGATCGAAGGCTTCTGCGGACGGTAGGGCATCGTCCTTGCGCATATCCGCCCCCTGGGTTTCCTCTTCGGTATCCTCGAGCGGCGCCTCGCAGGCGATCTCCAGCATGTCCAGTACCTGATAGGCCAAGGCGCGGCAGGCATTTCCCAGCGGAGTCGGCAGCTTGCCGGGAATGTCCTTCTGCAGCAGCAGTTTGCTCGCGGACAGGGTGCTGACGGGTAGCAGAATGCGATCCGCATACTGCCCGAGTTGTTCGCGCAGCACCTTCCCGGCGGTTTCCTGCTGCCATGGATTGGTGGGCCATTGCGAAGGAATTGCCCAGGCGCGCGGAAAGGCATCCAGATCCCGAATGACGGTGCGGATGTCTTCGTGCGAATCGCGGAAAGGCAGCAATACCAGATTAGCCAATCCGTAGAGCTTTCGGTCCATCTCGCTGCGGTTGCCGCCACCGTCGATGATGCCAAGCCAGCCCGGCAGTGCGCGGATCTTGTCCACCACTTTCCCCAGCGCTTCGCGAGTGCGCGCGTCGGCAATCAGGTAACGACGCCCGTCCGGATCGAGCGGCTCGCGGTGCGTGTCGGTCAGCACGCAGACGGATCGCTGGCCGAGCAGGCCCATGCCCTGACAGAGCATGTGGGAAATCGTGGTTTTCCCCGTGCCGCCCTTGTTGCCGATGATGCAGATGATTTCAGCCATGTCGAATCCTTGGTGATGGTCGCAGTATCGGCCGGCGGGCGCCAGGTCAATATCGAGAATTGAAGCTGAATTTGCCGGCTATTCCCGGGATGCCAGCTACATCCGATAGCAGAAGAGGTGGGTGCCGCGCCGGTCGGGGACCTCGACGACCCGTTCGGGCACGACGTCAGGTACCGGGAAGCTGCTGCTGACCAGCAGTGTGCCAGGACGCATTTCCGACTGCGCCTTTTGCCACAAACGCGGCATCACTCGCGGCGAGAGAAAGACATATACGAGATCCATCTCGTCCAGGCGGCGGCGCCAGATGTCGCTTCGCTCGACAGAGAAGTTGGCGAGGCCGCGCGCGTTCCAGCGCGCGGCGAGATAGGGAAATGGCGCGTGCTCGATCCCGGTGAAACTGGCATCCGGCCGTTCTCGCGCCAGCCGGCGCAGAAGGGCTCCGGTGCCGGCCCCGAGGTCGACCACGTGCCAGGCGGATCTTTCCGGCAGGAGGGCGAGCAATGCTTCGGCCGTAGCGTGGCTGGACAGGAATAACGGCACTTCGCCGCTGAAGGTGGTCCAGAAAACCAAAGTCAGCCCCGCCAGCACGGCGAGATGGAACGTCGGCGGCAGATCCAGTTGCAGGGCGGCGACCAGCGCAGGCGAAAACGCCAGATGGATGGCGATCCACCAGCGCTCGGATTTCAGCAGCGCGCCGATGCCAGCCGCCAGGCCGCCCTGAACGACTGCCATGGCCAGGGTGGGCGCGATGGGTTGGCCAAGAACGACGAAGAGCGCCCACGCCAGCGTCCAGCCAAGCAGTTGCGCGACGAGGGCCTTGAGTGCCGGCAAGCCTGCTCCTCAGGCCGCTCTTGTTGCAGGCACATCGGGCTTGCCCCATGTCGCCTGCAGTTCCAGTCGTCTCTTCTGTGCCGCCTCGGCCGATCGAAGCTTGATGTGGCCGAAGCCGCGGATGTGCTCGGGCAGGCTGGCGCGCTCAATGGCGGTGTCGAGATTCGCGGCCTCCAGAAGCATAAGCATATCGATCATGTCTTGCTCATATTCCGCAATGAGGCGCCGCTCGAGGCGCCGCTCCTCCGTCTTGCTGAACAGATCCAGCGCGCCGCCGCGCAGGATCTTGAGTTTGGCCAGCCAGCGGAAAACCGTCAGCATCCATTGCCCGTAGGCACGCTTTCTGGGCACGCCGGTGGCGGGATCGGATTTTGCCAGCAGAGGTGGCGCCAAATGGAAGTTGAGCCGGTAGTCCCCTTCGAAAATTGCCGAGATCCGCGCCAGGAATGCCGGGTCGGCATGCAACCGCGCCACCTCGTATTCATCCTTTACGGCGAGCAGCTTGAAGTAATTTCGTGCAACCGCCTCGGTTAGACGCGTGGCGTCGAACGGCGCTTCCGCAGCGCGCACCTTGTCCACCAGCGAGCGGTAACGGGCGGCGTAGGCAGCATCCTGGTAGGCCGTAAGGAATTCTGCGCGCTGCGCAACGATGTCATCGAGGGTTTTGACGCGAGGCAGGTCGAGGATTTCGGCAGGGCGGGCGAATCGCTCGACGGTGCTGCGGTCGTGGGCCGCGCGGCGGCCCCACAGGAAAGCCTTTCGATTGGCCTCGACCGCGACCCCATTGAGCTCAATGGCCTGTTCTAGCGCTGTGCGTGAGATCGGGACCATCCCCTTCTGCCAGGCATAGCCCAGCAGGAATAGATTGCTGAAAATGGCGTCTCCCATCAGTGTGGTGGCGAGATTGCTGGCGTCGATGAAATCGACGCGGCCCTCGCCGCCCGCCTCGACAATGGTCTGCTGCATTCTTGCCAGGGGAAACTGCCAGTCCGGGTTGCGAATGAACTCCGCCGTCGGCGTTTCCGCGCAATTCACCACCGCAAGCGTCACGCCAGCCCGCATCTTGGCCAAAGCCTCGGTATTGGCGGTAACCACGATGTCGCCCCCAATGACGGCATCGGCTTCGCCGGCTGCCACGCGTACGGCGTGAATGTCCTCCGGCCGATCGGCGATCCTCACATGGGAGAAGACGGCGCCGAATTTCTGCGCCAGACCGGTCATGTCCAGCGCGGTGACGCCCTTGCCATCCAGGTGGGCCGCCATGCCGATCAACGCACCGATGGTGATGACGCCAGTGCCGCCGACGCCGGTGATGAGGATGCCCCACGGTTTTGCTGTATCCGCCAGTGCCGGCTCGGGCAGATCGGTGAAGCCGCTCTCGTCAGTCCGCAGGGCCCGACCTTTCCTCAATTGTCCGCCTTCGATAGTGACGAAACTGGGGCAGAAGCCGTTGAGGCAAGTGTAGTCCTTGTTGCAGGCGGATTGGTCTATGGTGCGCTTGCGACCGAACTCCGTTTCGATCGGGGCTACGGCGAGGCAGTTGGATTTTTCTGAACAGTCGCCGCAGCCTTCACAAACAGCCTCGTTGATGAAGACCCGCCTTGCCGGATCGGCAAGCTTGCCGCGTTTCCTGCGCCGGCGCTTCTCTGCCGCACAGGTCTGATCGTAGATGAGTGCCGAGACCCCGGGGTGGTTACGCAATTCGCGCTGGATCTGGTCCATCTCGTCGCGATGGCGCATCGGCACATCCGGGGGCAGGTTTGAGGCGCCATAAGCGCGCTCCGTGCCATCCGTGACGACCATGATCTTCTGCACGCCTTCGGCTTCCAGCTGGCGTGCGATCTGCGGCACGCTGAGACTGCCATCCACCGGCTGGCCGCCGGTCATGGCGACCGCGTCGTTGTAGAGGATCTTGTAGGTGATCGGGTGGCCGGCGGCGACAGCCTGGCGAATGGCGAGCAGGCCGGAGTGGAAGTAGGTGCCGTCGCCGAGGTTGGCGAAGACGTGCCGGGTTTCCGTGAAGGGTGCCTGGCCGACCCAGGCCACGCCTTCGCCGCCCATGTGGGAGAATGTTTCAGTGCTGCGGTTCATCCAGGTCGCCATGAAATGGCAACCGATGCCGGCGAGCGCGCGGCTGCCCTCCGGCACGCGGGTGGAGGTGTTGTGCGGGCAACCCGAGCAGAAATGCGGGATTCGCTGGACAGGGATGACGGACTTCTCCAGCGCTCGTTCCTTGGCCTCGAGAAAGGCGAGGCGTGCCTTGATGCGGTCGGAGGTGACATATCGGCCGATGCGCGCGGCGATGACGCGGGCAATCATGGCCGGCGTCAGTTCGCCGCAGGCCGGCAGCAGCCAGTCGCCGTGGGGCTGGCCCCATTCGCCTTTCTCGTCGAATTTCCCGACGACGCGCGGACGCACATCCTCACGCCAGTTATAGAGTTCTTCCTTGAGCTGGTACTCGATGAGTTGGCGTTTTTCCTCGACGACGAGTATTTCCTCCAGCCCTTCGGCGAATTGCCGTACGCCGGCGGATTCGAGCGGCCAGACCATGCCGACCTTGTAGAGCCGGATGCCGATTTCGGCGGCCAGCCGCTCGTCGATTCCGAGATCGTCGAAGGCCTGGCGCACGTCCAGGTAGGATTTGCCGCAGGTGATGATGCCCAATCGCGGGTTCGGACTGTCGATGATGACCTGGTTGAGGCGGTTAGCTCGGGCATAGGCCAATGCGGCATAGAGCTTGTGGTGCAGCAACCGTTCTTCCTGCACCAAACGGTCATCCGGCCAGCGAATGTTGAGCCCGCTTGGCGGCAGGGGATAGTCGGGCCGGACGATTTCGATGCGATGCGGATCGATGTAAACCGACGCAGACGATTCCACCGTGTCGGCCACCGCCTTGAAGGCGACCCAGCAACCGGAATAGCGCGACATGGCCCAGCCATGCAAGCCGAGATCGAGGTAGTCTTGTACGCTGGAAGGTGCCAGGACCGGCATCATCACCGCCTTGAAGGCGTGCTCGGTTTGATGTGGCACGGTGGAAGAGCGCGCGGCGTGATCGTCGCCGGCGACGGCAAGAACGCCGCCGTAAACTGATGTGCCGGCGGCATTGGCATGGCGGAAGACGTCGCCGCAACGGTCGACCCCCGGCCCCTTTCCGTACCACAGAGCAAAAACGCCGTCGTATCGGGCGCCGGGGAAAAGATTGACCTGTTGCGTGCCCCAAATGGCCGTAGCGGCCAAGTCTTCATTCACCCCGGGTTGGAATTTCACATGGTGAGCATCGAGGTGTTCTCTTGCATGCCACAGCGTCAGATCGAGCCCCCCCAGCGGTGACCCGCGGTAGCCGGATATGAAACCTGCGGTGTTGAGCCCTGCGGCGAGATCGCGTTGCCGCTGCATCATGGGAAGGCGGGCGAGCGCCTGGGTGCCGGACAGGTAGATGCGGCCGGATTCCCGGGTAAACTTGGTGTCGAGGGTGATATCGGTATCCGGCCCGGAACGAGCCGAAGAGGCGGTTTCCGCCATAAGGTGTCTCCTCCGCAAAAAATCGTGTTTTTGGCGTGGGCTTTCGCTAATCGCTGCCCAGCTCGGCTGAGCACCTCGTGAGCGCCAGCCGTCCGCAATTTAACACGACGTCAGGAGCTACTCAAATCAAGGCAGGATCTTTCCCGGATTGAGCAGGTTGTCCGGATCCAGGGCGCGCTTCAGCGCACGCATGACCTCGACAGCGCCTTCACCGTGCTCCGCGACGAGGAACTTCTGCTTGCCGATGCCCACGCCGTGCTCGCCGGTACAGGTGCCTTCCATGGACAGCGCACGCTCCACGACTGCGTTGTTGATTGACTCTGCTTCCGTCACATCCTGCGGATTGGCCGGATCTATCAGCACCACCAGATGGAAGTTGCCGTCCCCGACGTGACCGAAGAGCGCGATGGGAAGGGAACTGCGGGCAATGTCCTCGTTGGTGGCGTGAATGCACTCAGCCAAGCGCGATATCGGCACACAGACGTCGGTGGGAAAGGCTCGCGAACCAGGCTTCAGTTGCAGACAGGCGAAGTAGGCGTCGTGCCGGGCCTGCCAAAGCCGTGAACGGTCCTCGGGACGGGTCGCCCACTCGAAATTCATGCCGCCCTGATCCAGGGCAAGCGCCTGCACTGTAGTGGCTTGCTCCTCGACGCTCGTTGGCGAGCCGTGGAATTCGAAGAACAGCGTCGGCGCCTCCTTCAGGGTGGTCTTGCTGTAGCGGTTCACTGCGGAAATGGTCAGGGTGTCGAGCAGTTCGATGCGCGCCACCGGCACGCCGAGCTGAATGGTCTGGATGACGGTATCGACCGCAGCGTCTACGCTCGGGAAGGCGCAGACTGCGCTGGAAATGGCTTCCGGCACGGGATACAGCTTGACCGTCAGCTCTGTGATGATCCCGAGCGTTCCCTCCGAGCCGATGAATAGTCGCGTCAGGTCGTAGCCGGCGGAAGATTTGCGTGCTCGACCGCCGGTACGGATGATGCGACCGTCGGCAAGAACAACGGTCATGCCGAGCACATTCTCGCGCATGGTGCCGTAGCGTACGGCGTTGGTGCCGGACGCGCGCGTGGCGGCCATGCCGCCCATTGAGGCGTCGGCGCCGGGGTCGATGGGGAAGAACAGGCCGGTGTCATGAAGTTCGGCATTGAGTTGCTTGCGAGTCACCCCTGGTTGCACTGTGGCATCGAGATCTTCCCTGTGCACTGTGATGATGCGGTTCATGCCGGTGAGGTCGATGTTTACCCCGCCATGGATGGCAAGGAGATGGCCTTCGACCGAGCTGCCCGCGCCAAATGGGATGATGGGTACCCGGTAGGTGTGGCACAGTCGCACGGCTTCGGCGACATCGTCAGTGGATTCCGCAAACACGACCGCATCGGGCGCGGCAGCAGGGTGCACGGATTCGTCGCGGCCGTGCTGGTCGCGAACCGCCTGGCTGGTCGAGAAGCGCTTTCCGAAGCGCTGCCCCAGTTCCTTTACCAAGGCCGCCGGAAGAGGCAGATGGGGTAAGTATGGCTGATTCATAAATAAGCCCTCACTCTCATGCGATGCTGCATGCCTCCTCGAACTCCAGCCTTGGGCTGCGCGGGAACAAACGGTTTGGATCGCCGTAGCCGAGATTGCAGATGAAATTCGACTTGATTCGACCGCCGGGGAAGAATTCGCGGTCCACTGCCTCATTGTCGAAGCCGGACATCGGGCCGCAGTCCAAACCCACGGCACGTGCAGCAAGCATGAAATAGGCGGCCTGTAGCGTGCCGTTGCGGAAGGCCGTGGTCGAGGCGATAGCCTCCTTGCCGGGACCGGCAAACCAGACGCGGGCGTCGGTATGCGGAAACAACATGGGTAGCAGATCGTAAAACTGACTGTCATTGCCGAAGACGGCCGTGACGGGCGCTGCCTGGGTTTTTGCCCGGTTGCCTTCCAGCAGAGCCGGAAGCAAGCGGTCCTTGGCTTCCTGAGATTGAATAATGACAATCCGTATCGGACTGCAGTTCGCTGAGGTTGGCCCCATCCGTGCCAGGTCCCAAATCTGTCGTAGCAGGGCATCCTTTACAGGCTTGTCCAGCCAGTCATTGTGAGTTCTGGCTTGCAGGAAAAGGGTGTCGAGGGCATGAGAATTCAAATTAGGGATGCTCATTTTCAGTTCAATCCAGAGTGAAGCATCGATTCTACGCCGCAGCCGGGATCCGGGTGCATAAGCCATGTCAGTCGAAGTGTTTATGGCCCCAAGCGATTTTCTCGCTTGATCCGACAGATGTTTGACTTTTTTGATGAAAACAAGCAAAATTCGCGGTTTCGCTGGAGGGGTTCCCGAGCGGTCAAAGGGAACAGACTGTAAATCTGTCGGCTCTGCCTTCGAAGGTTCGAATCCTTCCCCCTCCACCAGCAGAAAAAGAGGGCTGGCATGGCAACGGCGGGTCCTTGGAGTGGTGACGGCGGGCGGCGGTAGTTCAATGGTAGAACCTCAGCCTTCCAAGCTGATGACACGGGTTCGATTCCCGTTCGCCGCTCCAGCGGCAGTTTAACCGCCCATGTAGCTCAGTGGCAGAGCACTCCCTTGGTAAGGGAGAGGTCGCGTGTTCAATCCACGCCATGGGCACCAATAGCGCTGAATTTTTTGTTTTGGTTTCTGACTTTTTGGGACAGGTAACGACATGGCTAAAGGCAAATTCGAACGTACGAAGCCGCATGTGAACGTTGGGACGATTGGGCACGTGGATCATGGCAAGACGACTCTGACTGCGGCGATCACGACGGTGTTGTCGAGCAAGTTTGGTGGTGAGGCCAAGGGGTACGATCAGATTGATGCTGCGCCGGAGGAGAAGGCGCGCGGCATCACCATCAACACGGCGCACGTCGAGTACGAGACTCAGAACCGGCACTACGCACACGTCGACTGCCCGGGCCACGCTGACTACGTCAAGAACATGATCACGGGCGCAGCCCAGATGGACGGGGCCATTCTGGTGGTCTCGGCGGCAGACGGTCCGATGCCGCAGACGCGCGAGCACATTCTGCTGGCCCGCCAGGTTGGCGTGCCCTACATCATTGTCTACATGAACAAGTGCGACATGGTGGACGATGCCGAGTTGCTCGAGCTCGTTGAGATGGAAGTGCGCGAGTTGCTCAGCAAGTATGACTTTCCTGGCGACGACATTCCCATCGTCAAGGGTTCCGCCCTGAAGGCCCTCGAAGGCGACAAGGGTGATCTGGGCGAAGGTTCCATCATCAAGCTGGCTGAAGCGCTGGATTCCTACATTCCCGAGCCCAAGCGCGCCATTGACGGCCCTTTTCTGATGCCGATTGAGGACGTCTTCTCGATTTCCGGCCGGGGTACGGTCGTGACTGGGCGGATTGAGCGCGGTGTCGTCAAGGTGGGCGAGGAGATCGAGATCGTTGGTCTGCGCCCGACCGTTAAGACGATTTGCACTGGGGTCGAGATGTTCAGGAAGTTGCTTGACCAGGGGCAGGCTGGTGACAACGTCGGGGTGCTCCTGCGCGGCACCAAGCGTGAGGAAGTCGAGCGTGGCCGGGTGCTGGCCAAGCCGGGTTCGATTACGCCGCACACTCACTTTACGGCCGAGATTTACGTGCTGGGCAAGGACGAAGGTGGTCGCCACACCCCCTTCTTCAACGGTTATCGCCCGCAGTTCTACTTTCGCACCACCGATGTCACCGGCTCGATCGAACTGCCGGCTGGCACCGAGATGGTGATGCCGGGCGACAACATCACCATTACGGTGAAGCTGATCGCCCCGATCGCCATGGAAGACGGCCTACGCTTTGCCATCCGCGAAGGCGGCCGTACCGTCGGCGCCGGCGTCGTGGCGAAAGTGATCGAATAATCGATGCGTGAACGAGAGGCACCCCGACCCTTGGGATGCCTCGTAGTCTCTGCCGCAGGGGCATAGCTCAATTGGCAGAGCGTCGGTCTCCAAAACCGAAGGTTGGGGGTTCGAGACCCTCTGCCCCTGCCAACAGAACTTAAGGCGAGAGTAATGGCCGACAAAATCAAGTTCGCGCTGGCACTGTTGTTGGTGGCTGCGGGCGTTGCGGGTTTCTATCTGCTGGCTGAAGCAGCGTTGATCCTGCGCGTGTTATCCGTCATGACGGGCGTAATTGCTGGCGCAGCGATTGCCTGGTTTACAAATCCGGGGCAGCGTTTCTTCGCCTTCAGTCAGGAAGCATGGACAGAGACCAAGAAGGTGGCTTGGCCATCCCGCAAGGAAACCATGCAGACCACCGGCGTAGTGTTTGCATTTGTCGTTGTCATGGCGGTTTTCCTGTGGCTGACCGACAAGAGCCTGGAATGGGTTCTCTACGATCTGATTCTGGGATGGAAGAAATCATGACCAAGCGCTGGTACGTTGTGCATGCCTATTCAGGCTTCGAGAAGTCTGTGTTGCGCGCCCTGACTGAACGTATCAAACGGGCAGGCATGGAAGAAAAATTCGGCCAGATTCTAGTGCCGGTCGAGGAGGTGGTCGAGATGAAATCCGGCCAGAAAAGCATCTCCGAACGCAAGTTCTTTCCTGGCTATGTGCTGGTGGAGATGGAGATGGACGACGACACTTGGCATTTGGTGAAGAACACTTCCAAAGTGACCGGATTCGTCGGTGGTACCGCCACCAAACCGACGCCGATCTCCGAAAAGGAAGTCGCCAAGATCATGCAGCAGATGCAGGAAGGCGTCGAGAAACCGAAGCCCAAGGTACTGTATGAGGTTGGTGAAATGGTAAGGGTCAAGGAAGGCCCTTTCACCGACTTCAACGGCACGGTGGAAGACATAAATTACGAAAAGAGCAAACTGCGTGTGGCCGTAACCATTTTCGGCCGCTCGACGCCGGTCGAACTGGAGTTCTCGCAGGTCGAGAAGGCGTAGTTTCGGACGGAGTCGGGACCGTCCTCCGGATTGCTGATCCGGGAGAGCATTTCGGCAGAGGAGCGCAAGTAGGTTGACGAAAGCGCGTTACTACTCACTTAACAGGAGCCAATATGGCCAAGAAGATAGTCGGTTTCATTAAATTGCAAGTGCCGGCTGGCAAGGCGAATCCCTCGCCACCGATCGGTCCTGCGCTGGGTCAGCGCGGCCTCAACATCATGGAATTCTGCAAGGCGTTCAATGCCCAGACGCAGGGTGTTGAGCCCGGACTGCCGATTCCCGTAGTGATTACTGCCTTTGCGGATAAGAGCTTTACATTCATCATGAAGACGCCGCCGGCGTCCGTGCTCATCAAGAAGGCTGCCAAGATTGACAGGGGTTCAGCTAAGCCGCATACCGACAAGGTGGGCAAACTGACCCGCGCACAAGTCGAGGAAATCGCCAAGGCGAAAATGAAAGACCTCACTGCCGCCGACCTGGAAGCCGCCATGCGCACTGTTGCAGGCAGCGCTCGCAGCATGGGTGTTACCGTAGAGGGCATGTAAATGACAAAACTCTCCAAACGCACTGCTGCGCTGCGCGCCAAGGTAGATCGCAACAAGGCTTATTCCGTAGTCGAGGCACTCACTCTCGTCAAGGAATGTGCCACTGCTAAATTCGATGAGGCTGTCGATGTTGCCGTGAACCTCGGCGTCGATGCCAAGAAATCCGACCAGTTGGTGCGCGGTTCCGTCGTATTGCCGGCTGGCACAGGGAAGAAAATGCGGGTTGCAGTCTTTGCTCAGGGCGACAAGGCCCAGGCAGCTAAGGACGCCGGTGCGGACATCGTCGGCTTCGATGATCTTGCAGCCCAGGTCAAGGAAGGCAAGATGAATTTCGACGTAGTCATCGCTACGCCGGATGCGATGAAGGTGGTTGGCGCACTCGGCCAGATACTTGGCCCGCGTGGCCTCATGCCCAACCCGAAGGTTGGTACGGTGACGATGGATGTCGCTACGGCAGTAAAGAACGCGAAGGCAGGTCAGGTGCAGTATCGCACTGACAAGGGCGGCATTGTGCAATGCACGATTGGCCGTGCCTCGTTCTCGGTCGAGCAGTTGCAGCAGAATGTGTCGGCGCTGATCGATGCACTCAATAAGGCCAAACCGGCCACCAGCAAAGGACAGTACCTGAGAAAAATCTCCGTTTCCAGCACCATGGGAGCGGGGATACGTGTCGACCAGGCAAGTTTGTCGGCGTAGCAGTAAAGAATGAGATCTTCGCCAAGGCGAGGAGAAGGCTTTGAGACGTCGAGGAAGCGCTAGCTGATCCGGCGGATCGTCAAAGACCGCAGGTACCCGAGGGTGCTGTTTGGCCTGAAGGCTTAAGCGCGAAAGCGGCCTGCGCAGACGGTGTACTCAGACAGGATTTTGTCCGTTGCCAGATTGTAACGGATTGCACTCCTGATCCAGGTCGCCGTAGGTGCGGCGGAGTGTTCCGCCGTGTGTGGACTTGATAGGAGAAAGGACCTCATGGGCCTCAATCTTGAAAGCAAAAAAGCCATTGTGGCGGAGGTTTCGGCGCAGGTTGCCAGCGCCCAGACCGTCGTCGTGGCGGAGTACCGTGGCATTGAGGTGGGCAATTTAACCCAGCTTCGTGCCAAGGCGCGGCAGTCGGGTGTTTATTTGCGCGTGCTAAGGAACACTCTGGCCCGTCGGGCGGTTGAGGGCACGATATTCTCAGTGCTCGCCGACCAACTGACTGGCCCGCTGATTTACAGCATTTCCAGCGACCCGGTCGCAGCGGCAAAAGTACTGCATGATTTCGCCAAGAGCAACGAAAAACTGGTGCTCAAGGCGGGTGCGCATGCCGGCAAGGCACTGGACAAGGCAGGCGTGCAGGCGCTGGCCTCAATACCGGGCCGCGAGGAGTTGCTCGCCAGGCTGCTCGGTGTCATGCAAGCGCCGGTGTCTGGATTTGCCATTGCACTAGGCGCGCTTGCCAGACAGCGCGAAGCAGCCGCTGCTTGAACGATCCCCTACTATTTACGAATCTGGAGTAATTGAACATGGCTATCAGCAAAGAAGACATCCTCGAAGCCGTCGGCAGCATGACGGTGATGGACTTGAACGACCTGGTAAAGGCGTTCGAAGTGAAGTTCGGTGTTTCTGCCGCGGCGATGGCAGTCGCCGGCGCCGGCGCTGGCGGTGCCGCTGCCCCGGTGGCGGAGGAGCAGACCGAGTTCACCGTCATTCTCGCCGCTACGGGCGACAAGAAGGTTGAGGTGATCAAGGTGGTTCGCGCGGTAACTGGCCTGGGTCTCAAAGAAGCCAAAGACCTAGTCGATGGCGCACCCAAGCCTGTCAAGGAAGCGATCCCAAAGGCTGACGCCGAGGCAATCAAGAAGCAGTTGGAAGACGCCGGCGCGAAAGCCGAGATCAAGTAAGGCTGTTTTTGCAGGTTGGGCTGGCGGTTTGGACCGCCAGCCCTTTGCCTTTGAAGAAAGACCCAGTTTCCAGTTGCCAGCAGCCTGCATAGGACAACACGGCGCCGCATGCAACTGACAACTGAAAACTGATTTCTCACCCCCGGAGCCGATATGACGTACTCCTATACCGAGAAAAAACGCATCCGCAAGAGCTTTGCCAAGCGTGCGAGCGTGCTCGATGTGCCTTTCCTGCTGGCCACTCAGCTGGAGTCCTACCTGGCTTTCCTGCAGACGGACATCCCGCCGGCGCAACGCCGCAATCAGGGCTTGCAAGCCGCCTTTACCTCGATCTTTCCGATCTCGAGCCATAGCGGCAACGCTCGGCTGGAGTTCGTATATTACGCGCTGGGCGAACCCGCCTTTGACGTAAAGGAATGCCAGCAGCGCGGCCTGACTTTTGCGAGTCCGCTCCGCGCTCGAGTACGCCTGGTCATCATGGATCGTGAAGCGGCGAAGGAGACCATCAAGGAAGTGAAGGAACAGGAGGTCTATATGGGCGAAATTCCGCTCATGACGACCACCGGTTCGTTCGTCATCAATGGCACAGAGCGGGTTATCGTTTCCCAGTTGCATCGCTCCCCGGGCGTGTTCTTCGAACATGACCGTGGCAAGACCCACTCGTCGGGCAAGTTGCTGTTCTCGGCGCGCATTATTCCCTACAGGGGCTCGTGGCTGGATTTCGAGTTTGATCCTAAAGACTATCTTTTCTTTCGCGTGGACCGCAGGCGCAAGATGCCTGTGACGATCCTGCTCAAGGCAATTGGCCTGACACCGGAGCAGATTCTGGCTACTTTCTTCGAGTTCGATGCCTTTCACCTGACCAAGAAGGGTATTCAGTTCGAGGTCGTGCCAGAACGCCTACGGGGCGAGGTGGCACGCTTCGATATCACCGACAAGGCCGGAAAGACGCTGGTCGCCAAGGACAAGCGCATTACCGCCAAACACATCCGTGAGTTGGCCGAAGCAGGCATCAAGAAGATCAATGTACCCGAGGAATTCCTTGTCGGCCGCGTCATCGGCCGCAATGTCATCGATGCCGAGACGGGCGAGATTCTCGCCAATGCCAATGATGAACTCACCGAGGATTTGCTCGGCAAGTTGCGCGAATCCGGTGTTGCTGAACTGAACACGCTGCACACCAACGACCTTGATCGTGGCGCCTACATTTCATCGACGTTGCGCACCGATGAAACGGCAGATCAGTTGGCGGCCCGAGTCGCAATCTATCGAATGATGCGTCCCGGCGAGCCCCCCACCGAGGACGCCGTGGAGACCTTATTCCACGGATTGTTCTACTCGGAAGAACGCTATGATTTGTCGGCCGTAGGCCGCATGAAATTCAACCGCCGCGTCGGGCGCACCGAACTGGACGGCCCCGGCACACTGTCCAATCAGGATCTCATCGACGTCATCCGCATTCTCGTCGAACTTCGGAATGGCCGCGGCGAGATCGATGACATCGACCACCTTGGCAATCGTCGCGTGCGGTCTGTCGGTGAACTGGCCGAAAACCAGTTCCGCGCAGGTTTGGTGCGTGTCGAACGTGCTGTGAAGGAACGGCTTGGCCAGGCGGAGAGCGACAACCTGATGCCGCACGACCTGATCAATGCCAAGCCTATCTCGGCCGCGATCAAGGAGTTCTTCGGCTCCAGTCAGCTCTCACAATTCATGGATCAGACCAATCCGTTGTCTGAGATCACACACAAGCGCCGCGTTTCGGCTCTCGGCCCCGGGGGGCTGACGCGAGAACGTGCTGGCTTCGAGGTTCGCGATGTGCACCCGACCCACTATGGCCGCGTCTGTCCGATCGAAACGCCAGAAGGCCCAAACATTGGCCTGATCAACTCGCTGGCGCTGTACGCACGCACAAACCAGTTTGGTTTTATGGAAACACCCTACCGCAAGGTAGCGGACGGTCGCGTATCCGATCAGATTGATTATCTGTCTGCGATTGAGGAGGGGCACTTTATCATCGCGCAAGCGAACGCCCAACTTGATAAACGAGGCAAGCTTGTCGACGAATTGGTCTCATCTCGTCACAAGAGCGAATTCTCGATGGTTACGCCGGATCAGGTGCAATACATGGATATTGCGCCCGGTCAAATCGTCTCGGTGGCCGCCTCACTCATCCCCTTTCTCGAACACGATGATGCCAATCGCGCCCTGATGGGCGCCAACATGCAGCGGCAGGCAGTACCCTGTCTGCGCGCCGAGAAGGCGTTGGTCGGCACTGGCATCGAGCGCACTGTAGCCGTCGATTCCGGCACAGCCGTGCAGGCACTGCGTGGTGGTGTGGTCGACTATGTCGACGCCAACCGGATTGTCGTGCGCGTGCATGACGACGAAACGGTACCTGGTGAGGTCGGTGTCGACATTTACAATCTGATCAAGTACACCCGCTCCAACCAGAACACCAATATCAACCAGCGTCCACTGGTGAGGGTAAGCGATATCATCGCCAAGGGTGATGTCATTGCTGATGGCGCCTCTACCGACATGGGTGAACTGGCGCTGGGTCAGAACATGTTGGTGGCCTTCATGCCCTGGAACGGTTATAACTTCGAAGATTCCATCCTCATTTCCGAGCGAGTAGTGGCCGATGACCGCTTCACATCGATCCATATCGAGGAATTGACTGTGGTCGCCCGCGACACCAAGCTAGGTGCGGAAGAAATTACCCGAGACATCGCCTCCCTGGGCGAGGCGCAACTGTCGCGCCTCGATGAATCTGGCATTGTTTATATCGGTGCCGAGGTTGAAGCGGGGGATGTGCTGGTCGGCAAGGTGACACCGAAGGGCGAGACGCAACTGACACCGGAGGAAAAGCTGTTACGTGCCATCTTCGGCGAGAAGGCCTCCGACGTGAAAGACACGGGTCTGCGTGTCCCGTCAGGCATGTCCGGTACGGTGATTGATGTACAGGTGTTTACGCGCGAGGGTATCGAACGCGACAAGCGCGCCCAGCAGATCATCGACGATGAGTTGCGCCGCTACAAGACGGATCTGGCGGATCAGATGCGAATTGTCGAGCGGGACACCTTTGCGCGTATCGAGCGCCTGCTTGTCGGCAAGGTTGCCAGCAAGGGTCCGAAAAAGCTGGCAAAAGGCACCAAGTTGAGCAAGGCCTATCTGGAATCGATCGACCCGCACCACTGGTTCGACATTGGCTTGGCCAATGATGAAACGGCGCAGCAATTGGAGAATTTGCGTGAGAGCATCGAGCAGACACGCAAAGATTTCGACCAGGCCTTCGAGGCAAAGAAGAAAAAACTCACGCAGGGTGACGAACTGCCACCGGGCGTACAGAAAATGGTCAAGGTTTACCTGGCCGTCAAGCGTCGCCTACAGCCCGGCGACAAGATGGCTGGGCGCCATGGCAACAAAGGCGTCGTTTCGCGCATCGTACCCATAGAGGACATGCCTCACATGGCCGATGGTACGACTGTCGACATTGTGCTCAATCCGCTCGGCGTGCCTTCGCGGATGAACATTGGTCAGATTTTGGAGACACATCTCGGCTGGGCTGCCAAAGGCCTCGGGCTAAAGATCGGCGAAATACTGAAGAAGCAGACCGCCGTGGCCGAACTGCGTAAATACCTAAACAAGATCTATAACTCAAGCGGTAAGGGTGAGGATATCGATTCGCTGTCCGACCAGGAGATTGCTGAACTTGCAAGCAATCTCAGACTGGGCGTGCCGTTTGCCACACCGGTGTTTGATGGTGCCCATGAGGACGAAATCAAGAACATGCTCGAGTTGGCCGGATTGCCAAGTACAGGGCAAGTCTCGCTATTTGACGGCCGCACAGGTGAGAAGTTCGAACGTCCCGTGACTGTGGGCTACATGCACGTGCTGAAGCTGCATCACCTAGTTGACGACAAGATGCATGCGCGCTCCACTGGGCCGTACAGTCTTGTAACACAGCAGCCGTTGGGCGGAAAGGCGCAGTTCGGTGGTCAGCGCTTCGGCGAGATGGAGGTGTGGGCGCTCGAAGCCTACGGTGCCTCCTATACGCTGCAGGAGATGCTTACGGTCAAGTCTGACGACGTCTCTGGCCGTACCAAGGTCTATGAAAATATCGTCAAGGGCGAGCACAAGATTGATGCCGGAATGCCAGAGTCCTTCAATGTCCTGGTGAAGGAAATCCGTTCCCTGGCAATCGATATCGACTTGGAGCGGTACTGACGACATAAAGATGCCACCGGACGCGCATCTGGTGCGGTCAGGGCCATTTATATTGCCGATTCTTTGATTTGAAGGTTCACCCCTTACTGGAGTGAAGACATGAAAGCATTACTCGATCTGTTCAAGCAGGTAACACAGGAAGAAGAGTTTGATGCCATTACCATCGGCCTCGCCTCGCCTGAGAAGATTCGCTCCTGGTCCTACGGTGAGGTGAAAAAGCCGGAGACCATCAACTACCGCACCTTTAAGCCGGAGAGAGATGGTCTTTTCTGTGCCAAGATTTTTGGTCCGGTGAAGGACTACGAATGTTTGTGCGGTAAATACAAGCGCCTCAAGCACCGCGGGGTCATCTGCGAGAAGTGCGGAGTCGAAGTCACGTTGTCCAAAGTGCGTCGTGAGCGCATGGGCCACATTGAACTTGCTTCGCCCGTTGCCCACATCTGGTTCCTGAAGAGTTTGCCCAGCCGCCTCGGTATGGTGCTTGATATGACGTTGCGCGATATTGAGCGCGTACTCTATTTCGAAGCTTATGTCGTTGTCGATGCCGGCATGACACCGCTCAATCGAGCCCAGTTGTTGTCAGAAGATGACTATCTCGCCAAGGTCGAAGAGTACGGTGACGATTTTGCCGCGTTGATGGGTGCCGAGGGCATTCGCGAACTGCTTCGCTCTCTTGATGCAAATCACGAAATCGACGTCCTGCGCAAGGAACTTGAGACGACCGGATCCGAGGCCAAGATCAAGAAAATCGCCAAGCGACTCAAGGTTCTGGAGGGCTTCCAGCATTCCGGCATCAAGCCGGACTGGATGATTCTCGAAGTGCTACCTGTACTGCCCCCCGACCTGCGACCTCTGGTGCCTTTGGACGGCGGTCGGTTCGCCACGTCGGATCTAAACGACCTCTACCGCCGCGTTATCAACCGCAACAACCGTCTGAAGCGCTTACTGGAACTCAAGGCTCCTGAAATCATTGTGCGCAACGAGAAGCGCATGCTACAGGAAGCGGTTGACTCGCTGCTCGACAACGGTCGCCGTGGCAAGGCAATGACTGGTGCCAACAAGCGCCCGCTGAAGTCACTCGCAGATATGATTAAGGGTAAAGGCGGCCGCTTCCGCCAGAACCTTCTGGGAAAGCGTGTGGACTACTCTGGGCGCTCAGTGATCGTGGTGGGTCCGCAGTTGAAATTGCACCAATGCGGCCTACCGAAGAAGATGGCGCTGGAGCTATTCAAGCCATTCATCTTCAACAAACTGGAGTTGCTGGGGTTAGCCACCACCATCAAGGCGGCAAAGAAGCTGGTCGAGCAGGAAGTGCCAGAGGTGTGGGATATCCTCGAAGAGGTGATCCGTGAGCATCCTGTCATGCTCAACCGCGCGCCAACCCTGCACCGGCTTGGCATTCAGGCTTTCGAACCGACCCTGATCGAGGGGAAGGCCATTCAGTTGCATCCGCTCGTATGCGTAGCCTTTAACGCTGACTTCGACGGCGACCAGATGGCGGTGCACATCCCGCTGTCGCTGGAAGCCCAGATGGAAGCGCGGACGCTGATGCTGTCGTCGAACAACATACTCTCGCCTGCCAATGGCGAACCCATTATCGTGCCATCGCAGGACATTGTTCTGGGCCTTTACTTCGCGACGCGCGAGCACATCAATGCTCGTGGCGAGGGCATGGCCTTCACCGATATCGCCGAGGTGAAGCGTGCCTATGAGTCTGGCCAGGCTGATTTACACGCCAGAATTCTTGCGCGCGTCAAGGAATACGACGTCAGCGAGGAAGGGGAAAAGCGCGAGAAGATCACGCGCTACGAAACCACGATCGGCCGAGCCATCCTGTCAGAAATACTGCCAGCCGGACTGCCTTTCTCGATCATCAATAAAACGCTCAAGAAAAAGGAAATATCACGCCTTATCAACGCATGCTTCCGTCGCTGCGGTCTGAAGGAGACGGTGATCTTCGCCGACAAGCTGATGCAGGCGGGCTTCGCTTTGGCGACACGCGCCGGGATTTCCATATCGATTGGGGACATGTTAGTGCCGCCACAGAAGCACGAAATCATTTCTGCCGCCGAGCATGAAGTCAAGGAAATCGAAAAGCAATACACCTCGGGACTCGTCACCGACGGCGAGCGTTACAACAAGGTTGTGGACATATGGGGCCGTGCGGGTGACCAGGTTGCTAAAGCCATGATGGAGCAGCTCTCGCATCAGGAAGTAGCTGACCGTAGTGGCAAAAGGGTAGCGCAGGAGTCGTTTAACTCCATTTACATGATGGCCGATTCCGGCGCTCGCGGCTCTGCAGCACAAATTCGACAGTTGGCCGGCATGCGCGGACTAATGGCCAAGCCGGACGGGTCGATCATTGAAGTTCCAATCACCACAAATTTCCGGGAAGGCCTCAATGTTCAGCAGTACTTCATTTCGACGCATGGAGCACGCAAAGGCCTGGCCGACACCGCTCTGAAAACCGCGAATTCAGGCTATTTGACCCGCCGTCTGGTCGACGTAACACAGGACTTGGTGGTGACGGAGGATGATTGCGGAACCAGCAACGGTTTTGCCATGAAGGCGCTGGTCGAAGGCGGCGAGGTGGTAGAGGCATTGCGCGAACGTATTCTCGGTCGTGTCACAATTTCCGAGGTGCTCCATCCGGAAACACAGGATGTCCTCTTTCCAGTTGGATTTCTGCTTGATGAGGATGCGGTCGATCTGATTGAGTCGCTGGGCGTGGACGAGGTGCGCGTGCGAACCCCGCTTAGTTGCGAGACACGTTATGGCCTGTGCGCCAAATGCTACGGCCGGGATTTGGGGCGCGGCGTTCTGGTCAACTCGGGCGAAGCGGTTGGAGTCATTGCTGCCCAGTCGATCGGTGAACCGGGTACCCAGCTTACCATGCGCACCTTTCACGTCGGTGGAGCGGCGTCACGCGCAGCGTCGGCTTCGCATGTCGAGGCCAAGTCTGTAGGCACGGTGCGGTTTACGCAGAACATGCGCTATGTTACCAACCCGAAAGGGGAGAAAGTCGTCATCGCACGTTCAGCCGAGGTATTGATAACAGATGACCATGGACGTGAGCGCGAGCGCCACAAGGTGCCTTATGGCGCCATGCTGTCTGTGGATGACGGCAAGCACGTAAGAGCCGGCACCCAACTGGCCACATGGGATCCCCATACCCGACCGATCGTCACTGAGTACGCAGGCACGGTGAAGTTCGAGAACGTTGAAGAAGGTGCAACCGTCACCAAGCAGATTGACGAAGTCACTGGTCTGTCGACCCTTGTGGTCATTGACTCCAAGCGCAAGGCGAGTGCAATCACGAAGGGCTTGCGTCCGCAGGTGAAACTTCTCACCCCTTCCGGCGATGAAGTAAAGATTCACGGCACCGATCATTCTGTAACCATCACATTTCAAGTGGGCTCAATCATTACGGTGAAGGATGGACAACAGGCGAGTGTCGGAGACATTCTTGCGCGTATTCCGCAGGAATCGTCTAAGACACGCGACATTACGGGCGGCTTGCCGCGCGTGGCGGAACTCTTCGAAGCCCGTTCACCCAAAGATGCCGGAATGCTTGCAGAAGTCACTGGCACGGTCTCGTTCGGTAAGGACACCAAGGGGAAGCAGCGCCTAGTGATCACCGAACCGGATGGTGTGGCACACGAGTACCTGATCACGAAAGACAAGCATGTCATGGCCCACGACGGGCAGGTCGTGAATCGTGGCGAATTCATCGTCGATGGACCGGCTGATCCGCACGACATACTTCGGCTAAAGGGGGTAGAGGAACTGGCGCATTACATTATCGACGAGGTGCAGGACGTCTATCGCCTGCAGGGCGTGAAGATCAACGACAAGCATATCGAGGTGATCGTGAGGCAGATGCTGCGCCGTGTCGTCATCACCGACCCGGGCGATACGCATTTCATACGCGAGGAGCAAGTGGAACGCGCGGAGGTGCTTGACGAGAATGACAAAGCGATCAATCAGGGCAAGCGCCCGGCCGAGTATCAGTATTTGCTTCTTGGCATCACCAAGGCTTCCCTGTCAACGGATTCCTTCATCTCTGCAGCTTCATTCCAGGAAACCACTCGCGTGCTTACTGAGGCAGCCATCATGGGCAAGCGCGATGAATTGCGTGGCCTGAAGGAAAACGTGATTGTCGGCCGCCTTATTCCGGCAGGTACGGGCCTAGCCTATCATCGCACTCGGCGCATGCAAGCCGTGGGGGAGGATATCGCAGTCGATCGCGAGATGGTGGTCGAGGAAGGGTCGGCTCAGGAAGACGTACAGGCGGGTTGACGCTCGAGTAATAACCCCCTTATAATCCGGCCTCTTTGCGAACGGCGCGGCGAAACCGCGCGCTGCGCGAGATATACGAATCCTGGGGCGGCGCAGCATTAAGAGCCGCCTCGGTTTTTTGGAAATTCGAAAATATGCCAACAATCAATCAGTTAGTGCGTAAGTCGCGAAAGGCCCCCGTCACCAAGAGCAAGGTGCCGGCGCTGGCTAATTGCCCTGCCAAACGTGGTGTGTGTACCCGCGTATACACAACGACGCCAAAGAAGCCGAATTCGGCCTTGCGAAAGGTTGCCAAAGTCCGGCTTACCAATGGCTTTGAGGTGATCTCGTACATTGGTGGTGAAGGCCACAATTTGCAGGAGCATTCGGTGGTGCTGATTCGCGGTGGACGCGTAAAGGATTTGCCGGGCGTGCGCTACCACATCGTACGCGGTAGCCTGGATACGCAGGGCGTCAAGGATCGCAAGCAGAGCCGTTCCAAATATGGTGCCAAGCGGCCTAAAGCGGCCTAACTGGAAGAACAGAGGTAAAAGAATATGCCACGACGCAGAGAGGTTCCAAAACGCGACATCCTGCCCGATCCCAAATTCGGCAGTCAGGATGTAGCGAAATTCGTAAACGTGTTGATGATGAGCGGCAAGAAGTCTGTTGCAGAAGGCACGCTCTATCGCGCTTTCGACCAGATCAAGACCAAGTCTGGCAAGGATCCGTTGGAGGTATTCACACTGGCGGTCGGCAACGTCAAGCCCTCGGTCGAGGTGAAGAGTCGCCGTGTTGGCGGAGCCAATTACCAAGTGCCAGTAGAGGTTCGTCCGGTACGTCGCGCCGCCTTGGCTATGCGATGGATACGCGAATCGGCCCGCAAGCGTTCTGAGAAATCCATGGGCGCACGCTTGGCCGGAGAGCTGCTGGAAGCGGCCGAAGGTCGTGGAGGCGCAGTGAAGAAGCGCGAGGAAGTGCACCGTATGGCTGATGCCAACAAGGCATTTGCGCACTATCGCTTCTGATGAGTGGCCGGGATTCCCGGCCTTGATAGGGAAAACGCCCGCCACGGTGTCCCGATTGACACCCTGGCGGTTTGGCTTAGAGAAGGCAGGTTAGCAAAGTGGCACGCACGACCCCGATTGAGCGCTACCGAAACATAGGCATCAGTGCCCACATTGATGCCGGTAAAACCACGACCACGGAGCGCATCCTTTTCTATACGGGCGTTTCGCACAAGATTGGCGAGGTGCACGATGGCGCCGCGATCATGGACTGGATGGAACAGGAACGCGAGCGCGGTATCACTATCACTTCTGCCGCTACCACCTGTTTCTGGAAGGGAATGGATGGCAATTTTCCCGAGCATCGTATCAACATCATCGATACACCGGGACACGTGGATTTTACCATCGAAGTGGAGCGCTCCATGCGTGTGCTTGATGGTGCTTGTATGGTGTATTGCGCGGTAGGCGGAGTGCAACCTCAGTCTGAAACTGTTTGGCGCCAGGCCAATAAGTACAAAGTGCCGCGCCTAGCGTTCGTAAACAAGATGGATCGTCAGGGCGCTGACTTCTTCAAGGTCTATGATCAGATGAAGTCCCGCCTGAAAGCCAACCCGGTACCGCTTCAAGTGCCGATCGGTGCCGAGGAGAATTTCGAAGGTGTTGTCGACCTGATTCGAATGAAGGCCATATTTTGGGACGACGCGAGCCAAGGCATGAAGTTTGATCTGCGCGATATCCCGGCCAACCTGATCGAGCAGGCCAAGGAATGGCGCGAGAAGATGGTAGAGGCTGCAGCCGAGGCAAGCGAAGAATTGATGAACAGGTATCTTGAGGAGGGGGATCTTTCCGAGGAGGACATCAAGAATGGGTTGCGTCTTCGCACCATTGGCAGTGAAATTGTGCCAATGCTATGCGGATCCGCCTTCAAGAACAAGGGCGTGCAGGCTATGCTGGACGCCGTTATCGAGCTGATGCCAGCGCCGACTGATATTCCGCCAGTTACGGGCCATCTGGAAAACAATGAGATAGGTGAGCGCAAGGCCGACGACAAAGAGCCGTTTGCCGGTTTGGCATTCAAGATCATGACTGACCCCTATGTTGGTCAATTGACTTTCTTCCGCGTCTATTCCGGTGTTGTTAATTCCGGCGACACGATCTACAACCCGATTAAGGGCCGCAAGGAACGCATTGGCCGCATCCTGCAGATGCACGCCAACCAGCGCGAAGAGATCAAGGAGGTGCGCGCCGGCGACATAGCTGCCGCAGTCGGCCTTAAGGAAGCGACTACCGGAGAAACGCTGTGCGCCCCGGACAAGGTCATTACCCTAGAGAAAATGGAGTTCCCCGAGCCCGTGATTCATGTCGCCGTCGAACCGAAGACGAAGGCTGACCAAGAAAAGATGGGCATCGCCCTAAACCGGCTGGCGCAGGAAGATCCGTCCTTTCGAGTTCGCACGGACGAAGAGTCAGGTCAGACCATCATCTCCGGAATGGGTGAGTTGCATCTGGAGATCCTTGTTGACCGGATGAAGCGTGAGTTTGGCGTCGAAGCCAATGTTGGCGCGCCACAGGTCGCCTACCGTGAGGCAATCAAGAAGAACGCCGAAGTCGAGGGCAAATTCATCAAGCAGTCCGGTGGTCGCGGCCAGTATGGCCACGTCTGGTTGCGTATAGAGCCAAATGAGGCCGGCAAGGGATTTGAGTTCGTTGATGCCATCAAGGGTGGTACTGTGCCGCGCGAATTCATCCCAGCCGTGGAAAAGGGGCTTATCGACACCCTACCTAACGGTGTTTTGGCCGGTTTCCCGGTGGTTGACGTCAAGGTTACGCTGTTTGACGGGTCTTACCATGATGTGGACTCGAACGAAAACGCTTTCAAGATGGCGGCCTCGATCGCCTTCAAGGACGGCATGCGCAAGGCCAACCCGGTTCTGCTCGAACCGATGATGGCCGTCGAGGTTGAGACCCCTGAGGATTTCATGGGTAACGTTATGGGTGACTTATCAGGCCGCCGCGGCATGGTACAGGGCATGGAAGACCAGGCAGGAGGAATCAAGGTGATCAAGGCTGAGGTCCCATTGGCTGAGATGTTCGGCTACTCGACCACAATGCGTTCGCTCAGCCAGGGCCGTGCCACCTATTCGATGGAGTTCAAGCACTACTCGGAGGCGCCGAAGAACGTCGCCGAAGCAATCATCAACAAGAAGTGATTGTTCTTTAGGGGAATAACGACATGGCTAAAGGCAAATTCGAACGTACGAAGCCGCATGTGAACGTTGGGACGATTGGGCACGTGGATCATGGCAAGACGACTCTGACTGCGGCGATCACGACGGTGTTGTCGAGCAAGTTTGGTGGTGAGGCCAAGGGGTACGATCAGATTGATGCGGCGCCGGAGGAGAAGGCGCGCGGCATCACCATCAACACGGCGCACGTCGAGTACGAGACTCAGAACCGGCACTACGCACACGTCGACTGCCCGGGCCACGCTGACTACGTCAAGAACATGATCACGGGTGCAGCCCAGATGGACCGGGCCATTCTGGTGGTCTCGGCGGCAGACGGTCCGATGCCGCAGACGCGCGAGCACATTCTGCTGGCCCGCCAGGTTGGCGTGCCCTACATCATTGTCATGAACAAGTGCGACATGGTTGACGATGCCGAGTTGCTCGAGCTGGTGGAGATGGAAGTGCGTGAGTTGCTCAGCAAGTATGACTTTCCTGGCGACGACATTCCCATCGTCAAGGGTTCCGCCCTGAAGGCCCTCGAAGGCGACAAGGGTGATCTGGGCGAAGGTTCCATCATCAAGCTGGCTGAAGCGCTGGATTCCTACATTCCCGAGCCCAAGCGCGCCATCGACGGCCCGTTTCTGATGCCGATCGAAGACGTTTTCTCCATTTCCGGCCGCGGCACGGTCGTGACTGGGCGGATTGAGCGCGGTGTCGTCAAGGTGGGCGAGGAGATCGAGATCGTTGGTCTGCGCCCGACCGTTAAGACGATTTGCACTGGGGTCGAGATGTTCAGGAAGTTGCTTGACCAGGGGCAGGCTGGTGACAACGTCGGGGTGCTCCTGCGCGGCACCAAGCGTGAGGAAGTCGAGCGTGGCCAGGTGCTGGCCAAGCCGGGTTCGATTACGCCGCACACTCACTTTACGGCCGAGATTTACGTGCTGGGCAAGGACGAAGGTGGTCGCCACACCCCCTTCTTCAACGGTTATCGCCCGCAGTTCTACTTTCGCACCACCGATGTCACCGGCTCGATCGAACTGCCGGCTGGCACCGAGATGGTGATGCCGGGCGACAACATCACCATAACGGTGAAGCTGATCGCCCCGATCGCCATGGAAGACGGCCTACGCTTTGCCATCCGCGAAGGCGGCCGTACCGTCGGCGCCGGCGTCGTGGCGAAAGTGATCGAATAAAATATAGGCTGGAGCATAGTGCGCCAGCCATCGCTCTTTGGGAAACAGACATGCAAAGCCAGAAAATTCGAATTCGACTCAAGGCGTTCGATTATCGACTGATCGATCAATCGGCTCTGGAGATTGTGGATACCGCTAAGCGTACAGGTGCCGTTGTGCGTGGCCCAGTGCCTTTGCCAACGCGAATCGAGCGCTTCGACATATTGCGCTCGCCGCACGTGAACAAAACCTCGCGAGACCAGTTCGAGATTCGTACCCACTTGCGCCTGATGGATATCATCGACCCGACGGACAAGACGGTCGATGCGTTGATGAAGCTCGACTTGCCCGCAGGAGTCGATGTGGAGATAAAGTTGCAGTAATCATTTGTGTCGCGGCCTGAACTGAGGCTGCAAAGTTGTTTCTATTGATGCTGAATTGCTCCCGGTCAATCGCAACCGGGGATAGGAGAATAAAATGAGTCTGGGCCTTGTCGGACGCAAGGTCGGCATGACGCGCATTTTTACCGACGATGGGGAAACCATCCCGGTGACGGTGCTTGACGTGTCGAACAATCGCGTTACGCAAATCAAGACGCCTGAAGCCGATGGCTATGCCGCGGTGCAGGTGACCTACGGCAAACGCCGTGCTAGTCGCGTGAACAAAGCGGCGGCGGGACATCTTGCCAAGGCGGGTGCCGAAGCTGGCCATGTCCTTAAGGAATTCCGCGTCGCCCCAGGCGAACTGACAAACTTCAAGCCGGGCGACGTGGTTGCCGCGACGATCTTCCAGGCAGGTCAGAAGGTGGATGTCACTGGAACCTCGCAGGGCAAGGGTTTTTCGGGCGCCATCAAGCGTCATCACTTCTCGTCGAACCGAGCCAGTCATGGCAACTCCGTGTCGCATAACTCGGCCGGCTCAATCGGCATGAACCAGGATCCGGGCCGCGTTTTTCCTGGCAAGAAAATGGCCGGCCACCTAGGCGCCGTCACGCGTACTACGCAGAATCTGGTGGTGGTGCGAGTGGACGAGGCGCGCCAACTGCTGCTCGTCAAAGGTGCCGTTCCCGGCAGCCGCGGCACTGACGTCGTGGTTCATCCGGCGATCAAAGGCTAAGGGGGCGCAATGGAACTCAAACTCATCAATGAACAAGGCAAGGCCGCGACGACACTGAAGGCGTCCGATGCGTTGTTCGGCCGTGAATATAACGAAGCTTTGGTGCATCAGATCGTTGTCGCTTACCAGGCCAATGCTCGCGCGGGCAACCGTGCTCAAAAAGATCGTGGCGAAGTGAGCCACACGACCAAGAAGCCATGGCGACAGAAGGGTACGGGCCGCGCGCGCGCCGGTATGTCTTCCAGCCCGATATGGCGTGGTGGCGGCCGTATTTTTCCAAACAGACCGGACGAGAACTTCAGCCAAAAGGTCAATCGCAAGATGTACCGTGCCGGCCTGGCGGCCATTCTCTCGCAACTGGCTCGGGAGGACCGCTTGGCCGTCGTCGAGAACTTTTCGGTCGAATCGCCCAAGACTAAGGTGCTGGCCCAGAAGATCAAAAGCATGGGTCTGGAGTCGGTGCTGGTGATCACAGACAATCTGGACGAGAATCTGTATCTGTCCTCGCGTAATCTACACAATATTCTTGTGCTTGAAGTGGCCGAGACAGACCCGATATCACTGGTCCGCTTCAGGAACGTGCTTCTTACCAAAGGCGCGGTGGCCAAGATGGAGGAGATGCTGGGATGAGCACTTTCAACCAGGAACGTCTGATGCAGGTTCTCGTCGCGCCGCAGATCTCCGAGAAGGCGACCTTTATCGCCGACAAGAACGAACAGGTGATTTTTGTCGTTGCGCCTGATGCAACCAAGCCGGAAATCAAGGCCGCTGTCGAACTGCTCTTCAAGGTGCAGGTCGAGTCGGTGCAGGTTTCTAATCTGAAAGGCAAAGAAAAGCGCCACGGCCGCTATGTTGGCCGTCGCAACGACATCAGGAAAGCTTACGTTAGCCTGAAGCCTGGTCAGGAAATCAACTTCGCGGCGGGGGAGTAAGTCATGCCACTCGTTAAAGTTAAACCCACATCCGCTGGACGGCGTGCCGTCGTCAAGGTCGTCAATCCCGACCTTCACAAGGGCGAACCAGTTGCCGCGCTGGTCGAGAAGAAAAATAGCAAGGCAGGCCGGAACAACCACGGCCACATTACGACGCGCCATAAGGGTGGCGGGCACAAGCAAAACTATCGAATCGTCGATTTCCGCCGCGACAAAGACGGCATTCCGGGCAAGGTTGAGCGGCTCGAGTACGATCCGAACCGTAGTGCCAATCTGGCCCTGCTTTGCTATGCCGACGGTGAGCGTCGCTACATCATCGCACCCAAAGGGGTGACAGCAGGGATGGAATTGACCAGCGGGCCAAACGCGCCCATCAAGGTCGGTAATGCCAAAGTGCTGCGCAATATTCCGGTCGGCACAACCGTACACTGCGTCGAAATGGTGCCTGGTAAGGGTGCGCAACTGGCACGTGCAGCCGGTACCTCGGTCCAGCTGTTGGCACGAGAGGGCAGCTATGCCCAGCTACGCCTGCGCTCTGGCGAGATCCGTCGCGTGCATGTTGAATGCCGCGCCACGATCGGGGAAGTCGGCAACGAGGAAAACAGCCTGCGTTCTATCGGCAAGGCTGGCGCCCAGAGATGGCGTGGCATCCGACCGACGGTTCGAGGCGTTGCCATGAATCCGATTGACCACCCGCACGGTGGGGGCGAAGGCAAGACCGCAGCCGGTCGCGATCCGGTCAGCCCGTGGGGCACGCCGACCAAGGGATACCGCACACGCCGCAACAAGCGTACGGACAGCATGATTGTCCAGCGTAGGCACAAGAAATAGGGGGTGAAGCATGGCACGCTCAGTTAAGAAAGGCCCGTTCGTAGACGCCCACCTGGAAAAGAAGGTGGAAGCGTCGCGCGCCACAAACGATAAGCGCCCGATCAAGACATGGTCACGGCGATCCACAGTTCTGCCGGATTTCGTCGGATTGACCATTGCCGTGCATAACGGCAAGCAGCATATTCCGGTGTATATCTCGGAAAATATGGTCGGTCACAAACTCGGTGAGTTCGCCTTGACGCGCACATTCAAGGGCCATACCGCTGGCACGAAAAAAGCCGTGGTCAAGAAGTAAGGAGAGATGATGGAAACCAATGCGATTTTGCGTGGCGTCCGCCTCTCGGCGCAGAAGGGCCGACTTGTCGCCGACCAGATTCGCGGCCTGCCGGTCGATCAGGCACTAAACGTCCTGACGTTCTCGCCGAAGAAGGGCGCCAAGATTATCAAGAAGGTGCTTGAGTCGGCCATCGCTAACGCCGAGCATAATGATGGCGCCGACATCGACACGCTACAAGTCAGGACGATCCATGTCGAACGCGGCATGACACTCAAGCGCTTCATGCCGCGCGCCAAAGGTCGCGGCTTCAAGATTCTTAAGCCGACCTGCCATATTTATGTCACTGTCGGCGACGCGCCGGCGAAGAAATCCGGAAGGAAGTAAGGAAAAGCTATGGGACAGAAGATACATCCGACCGGTTTTCGCCTTTCGGTCACGCGCAACTGGGGCTCGCGTTGGTATGCCAACAGCAAATTGTTCCCGCAGATGCTCAACGAAGATATTGAGGTGCGTGAATACCTGAAGAAAAAACTGGCACACGCCTCGGTCGGTCGCGTTGTCATCGAGCGCCCTGCGAAAAATGCCCGTATCACGGTGTATTCGGCGCGTCCTGGTGTGGTGATCGGCAAGAAGGGCGAGGACATCGAGCAACTGAAAGTTGGCCTGCAAAAAATTTTAGGCGTTCAGGTTCACGTCAATATCGAGGAAATTCGCAAACCGGAGACCGATGCGCAACTGATCGCCGATTCGATCGCCCAGCAACTCGAGAAGCGAATCATGTTCCGGCGCGCCATGAAGCGCGCCATGCAGAACGCCATGCGCCTCGGAGCCCAAGGGATCAAAATTATGAGTTCCGGCCGCTTGAACGGGGCCGAGATTGCCCGACGCGAATGGTATCGAGAAGGCCGCGTGCCGTTGCATACCTTGCGTGCCGATATCGATTACGGCACCTCGGAAGCCAAGACCACCTATGGCATCATTGGAATCAAGGTTTGGGTGTTCAAAGGCGAAACCATGGCGCGAAACGAACAGCTGACGGCTGTTCCGGAAGCTGCCTCTGCCGAGGAGCCGGCGAAGAAGGTACGCAAGGCCCCGGTTCGTCCGGTAGCCAAGGCTGGAGAGGGCGAGGCGAAGCCGGTAGCCAAGCCGCGCACGCCCCGCAAGACTGCCATGAAGTCAGCCGAAGCCAAGCCGGAAGCCGCCCCTGCTGGCGAGACCGCCGAGCCAGCCAAGACGCCCGCCAAACGTGTGCGCAAGCCGGCCGCGCCCAAGGCGGAAGGTAAGGAGTAATAGTCATGCTGCAACCAGCACGCAGGAAATATCGCAAGGAACAGAAGGGCCGCAACAAGGGCATAGCTACGCGTGGCACCAAGGTGAGCTTCGGCGAATACGGCCTCAAGGCCATCGGCCGTGGCCGTATCACAGCGCGCCAGATTGAGGCAGCCCGGCGTGCCATGACACGCCATATCAAACGCGGCGGACGTATCTGGATTCGGATCTTCCCGGATAAGCCGATTTCCCATAAACCGGCTGAAGTGCGAATGGGGAATGGCAAGGGCAACCCAGAGTACTACGTCGCAGAGATTCAGCCGGGCAAGGTCATTTATGAAATGGACGGCGTAGACGAAGCGCTGGCCCGCGAGGCTTTTGCGCTGGCCGCGGCCAAGTTGCCAATCGAGACGACGTTCGTCGTTCGCCTAGTGGGGTGATCCATGAAAGTGAAAGAACTTAGGGCCAAGGACATGGCTGATCTGAACAAGGAATTGCTGGAATTGCGCAAAGCCCAATTCTCCATGCGCATGCAAGTGGCCACTCAGCAATTGCAAAATACCAGTCAGCTCGGCAAGGTGCGCAAGGACATTGCGCGCGTGAAAACCCTCTTGCGTGAAAAGGCGGCTGCAAAATGAACGAGGTAATCCAGAAAGTGCGGCGAACCCTGACCGGTCGCGTCGTGAGCGACAAAATGCAGAAAACCGTGACAGTACTGGTCGAACGCAGGGTGAAGCATCCGATCGGCAAGATCATTACTCGTTCGCGCAAATACGCAGCCCATATCGAGGGGTTCGAGGCAGGTGCGGGAGATGTCGTGCAGATTGAGGAGTGTGCCCCGATCTCCAAGTCGAAGGCCTGGCGCGTGACCCGCGTTGTGGAAAAAGCCCGCTTGATTTAATTTGTAATAGCTGTTTACTCGGCCGAAGAATAATGTTATCATCTTCGGCTCTTTCTTCGTTCTACAACTCAAGGGGTGTAGAACGGGTTTTATGCTTGGCCGGTTCGCCAGCCAGGTCCAACCCAGACGGGTTCCAAGACTGACCGCGGCTCAGGCTGCGATTAAGTTGGAGATTGAAAAATGATTCAAATGCAGACGGTGCTGAATGTCGCCGATAACACAGGCGCACGTTCAGTCATGTGCATCAAGGTGCTGGGCGGCTCCAAGCGTAGATATGCCGGCATTGGCGATGTGATCAAGGTGAGCATCAAGGATGCTGCGCCGCGCGGTCGCGTCAAGAAGGGCGAAGTCTATAGCGCTGTGGTGGTGCGTACAGCCAAGGGCGTGCGCCGTCCAGACGGCTCTGTCGTGAAGTTCGATGGCAATGCTGCAGTACTGCTTAACAATAAGCTGGAGCCGATCGGTACGCGCATCTTCGGACCGGTGACGCGCGAACTGCGCACCGAGCGTTTCATGAAGATCGTCTCATTGGCGCCCGAAGTTCTCTGAGGATTCTGGCCATGAACAAGATTCGCAAGGGCGATGACGTCATAGTTATCGCCGGCAAAGACAAAGGCAAGCGGGGTGCCGTATTACGCCGCTTTGAAGACCAGCGCGTACTTGTTGAAGGTGTGAACAAGGTCAAGCGGCATACGCGGCCCAACCCCGTCAAGGGCCAGCCTGGCGGCATCCTTGAGAAAGAAATGCCTATTCATGTATCGAATGTGGCTTTGATCAATCCGGCCACGCAGAAGGCCGATCGAGTCGGCTTCAAGTCACTGGACGACGGTCGCAAGGTCCGCGTGTTCAAGTCGAATAGCGAAAACGTGGAAGCGTAAGGAAGGGCTTATGGCGCGCCTGCAGGAATACTACAAACAAACTGTGATGGCCGATCTGACCAAGAAGTTCGGCTACCGGTCGATCATGGAAGTCCCCCGTATCACCAAGGTCACGCTCAACATGGGCGTGGGTGAAGCGGTCGGTGACAAGAAAGTGCTTGAGCACGCAGTGGCTGATATGACCAAGATCGCCGGTCAGAAACCCGTCACAACAAAATCGAAGAAGTCGATTGCAGGTTTCAAGATCCGTGAAGGCTACCCGATTGGATGCATGGTCACGTTGCGTGGCGGCCGCATGTACGAATTTCTCGACCGGCTTGTCAGTATCGTTTTGCCTCGTATCCGCGACTTCCGCGGCATCTCGGGCAAGGCTTTCGATGGCCGCGGCAACTACAACTTGGGCGTCAAGGAACAGATCATCTTTCCGGAAATTGAGTACGACAAGATTGATGCCCTGCGCGGCATGAACATCAGCATCACCACAACCGCGAAGACCGACGCAGAAGCCAAAGCGCTTCTCGCCGCCTTCAAATTCCCCTTCAAGAACTGAGGGAACCATGGCGAAACTTGCACTGAAGAATCGCGAAGCCAAGCGCGCCAAGACGGTGGCCAAATACGCCGCCAAGCGCGCAGAACTGCTCGCCATCATCAACAATTTCAAGCTCTCCGATGAGGAGCGTATGGACGCGCGCCTAAAGTATCAGCAACTGCCGCGCAATGCCAGCCCAGTGCGCCAGCGCAACCGCTGCGAACTGACCGGCCGCCCGCGCGGCTATTTCCGCAAGTTCGGCCTTTGTCGCCTTAAGTTGCGCGAAGTGGCAATGCGCGGCGAAGTTCCCGGCATGATCAAGGCCAGTTGGTAAGAGGAGATCGAGAATGAGTATGACTGACCCGGTCGCCGATATGCTGACGCGCATACGCAATGCGCAGATGGCCCAGAAAACTTCAGTTGCCATGCCTTCCTCCAAGTTGAAGGTGGCTATCGCCGCTGTGCTCAAGGACGAAGGCTATATCGACGATTTCGCCATGCGTGATGTAGAGGGCAAGTCGCAACTGGACATCGCCCTCAAATACTATGCCGGCCGTCCCGTGATCGAGCGCATCGAACGGATCTCGCGTCCCGGCCTGCGCGTCTACAAAGGTTCCGGCGACCTGTCTCGCGTGATGAACGGCCTAGGCATCGCCATCGTATCGACGCCCAAAGGTGTCATGACTGACCGTCGCGCCCGCGCCACCAATGTCGGTGGCGAAGTGCTGTGCATCGTGGCGTAAGGAGAGAGCGATGTCACGTATTGCAAAGTACCCGGTAGAACTGCCTAAAGGCGTGGATGTCACGCTGTCTGCAGCCGAAATCAGCGTCAAGGGACCTCTTGGCACGCTCAAGCAATTTATGCATCCGTCTGTGAGCATTGAACGCGATGGCGACAAGCTGCAATGCAAATCGGTGGCGGGCGCAGAAAACGGCGGTGCCCATTCCGGAACGATGCGCGCACTGCTGGCCAACATGGTGACGGGCGTTACTAAGGGATTCGAGAAGAAACTAACCCTGGTCGGCGTTGGCTACCGTGCTCAGGCGCAGGGTACAAAGCTAAATTTGTCGCTCGGTTTTTCGCATCCGGTAGTGCATGAGATGCCTGCCGGTATCAAGGTGGAGACGCCATCGCAGACGGAAATCCTCATCAAGGGGATAGACAAGCAGGTCGTGGGCCAAGTGGCGGCCGAAGTGCGCGGCTATCGTCCGCCGGAGCCTTATAAGGGCAAGGGCGTTCGCTACGCGAACGAGGTCATCGTTCTGAAAGAAACGAAGAAGAAGTAAAGGGTACCGCAATGGACAAAAAGCAGGCGCGTTTGCGCAGAGCTCGTAAAACCCGAGCCAAGATTGCCGAACTCAAAGTGGTGCGTCTTTGCGTGCATCGCTCCAACAGCCACATCTACGCCCAGATCATTGATGGCGCAGGCGCGAAGGTGCTTGCGTCTGCGTCGACTTTGGAAGAGGGTGTCCGCAAGCAGGCGTCCAGCGGCGGTAACGTCAAGGCAGCGACCCTGGTCGGCATGCTGATCGCCGAGCGCGCCAAGTCTACAGGCGTCGAGACAGTAGCGTTCGATCGCTCCGGTTTCATGTATCACGGTCGCATCAAGGCGCTGGCTGAAGCCGCGCGTGAAGGCGGACTCAAGTTTTAAGCGAGGTTAGCAATGGCAAAACCGCAGACGAGAAAACCGCAGGCATCTGAAGAGCGTGACGACGGCCTGCGCGAGAAGATGGTTTCCATCAATCGCGTCACGAAGGTGGTGAAGGGTGGCCGTATACTCGGCTTTGCCGCACTTACCGTCGTTGGAGACGGCGATGGCGGCATCGGCATGGGCAAGGGCAAGTCGCGCGAAGTGCCGGTCGCCGTGCAGAAGGCCATGGAAGAGGCACGCCGCAAGATGGTCAAAATTTCCCTCAAGAGCGGTACGTTGCAACATGCGGTGATCGGTGAGCACGGCGCTTCGCGCGTCCTGATGCAGCCTGCCTCGGCGGGTACCGGCATTATTGCCGGCGGTCCGATGCGCGCCGTCTTCGAGGTCATGGGCGTAACCGATGTGCTGGCAAAATGCCTTGGATCGACCAATCCGTACAACGTGGTGCGTGCGACGCTGGATGGCCTGACCAAGATGAACACCCCGTCGGAAGTGGCAGCCAAGCGCGGCAAGACAGTCGAAGATATCCTGGGGTAAGCCATGGCCGAGAAAAAAGTCAAAGTCACTCTTGTGAAGGGCCTGATGGGCACCAAGCAGGATCACCGCGCTACCGTTCGAGGCCTCGGGTTGAAGCGCCGTAATCATACGGTCGAGCTTGAGGATACGCCGGCAGTGCGCGGCATGATCAACAAGGTCGCCTACCTCGTGAAGTGGGAGGACTAATGGAACTGAACAATCTCAAGCCCGCAGCCGGTGCCAAGCACGCCAAGCGCCGCGTAGGGCGCGGTATCGGCAGCGGACTCGGCAAGACGGCAGGCCGTGGTCACAAAGGTCAGACGTCCCGCGCCGGCGGTTTCCACAAAGTTGGTTTCGAGGGCGGACAGATGCCACTGCAACGCCGCCTCCCCAAACGTGGCTTTACTTCGCTGACGCGCGCGCGCAATTTCGAGGTACGCCTGTCCGACTTGGAAAAACTGCCGGTAGGCGAGGTTGACCTGCTTGTGCTCCAGCAATCCGGTGTAGTGTCGGGTGATGCGCTTTCCGCCAAGGTCATTCTGTCGGGTAAATTGACAAAGAAAATTACTCTGAAAGGCGTTGGCGCCACCAAGGGCGCCAAGTCCGCCATCGAAGCCGCAGGCGGCAGTGTCGCAGCAGAGTAATCGGGAATCACCTTGGCTACCGAAACAGCGACTCTGGGGAAGACAGGAAAATTCGGCGACCTGAAGCGCCGACTGTTGTTCCTGCTCGGTGCGCTGATCGTCTATCGAATCGGCGCCCACATCCCTGTGCCGGGCATCGATCCAGTTCGCCTGGCCGAACTGTTCCAGGGTCAGCAAGGCGGCATTCTCGGAATCTTCAATCTCTTCTCGGGCGGCGCGCTATCACGGTTTACGATCTTCGCGCTGGGGATCATGCCCTATATCTCAGCCTCCATCATCATGCAACTGATGACGGTGGCGGTGCCTACGCTGGAGGCATTGAAAAAGGAAGGCGAGGCCGGTCGCCGCAAGATCACCCAATATACCCGCTACGGCACAGTTGCCCTGGCTCTGGTCCAGGGGCTCGGCATTGCCATCGCGATGGAATCCCAAGCTGGGTTGGTACCCGATCCGGGCATTCTCTTTCGCGTCACTTGCGTGACGACGCTATTGACCGGAACCATGTTCCTCATGTGGATGGGCGAACAGATCACCGAGCGCGGCTTAGGCAACGGGATCTCCGTCATCATCTTCGCCGGTATTATTGCGGGTCTACCTAGCGCCATTGGCGGCTTGCTTGAACTCGTACGCACCGGCGCGATGCATGCACTAACGGCAATTTTTATTATTGCCCTGGTATTCCTGGTGACTGGCTTTGTCGTATTTGTCGAGCGCGGCCAGCGTAAGATATTGGTGAATTACGCTAAGCGCCAGGTTGGCAATAAGGTCTATGGTGGGCAGAGTTCGCATCTACCACTGAAGCTCAACATGTCGGGTGTCATTCCGCCGATCTTTGCTTCGTCGATCATACTTTTCCCCGCCACCGTGGCCGGCTGGTTTGGTTCTGGCGAGGGTATGTTCTGGCTGAAGGATATTGCGGCAACACTGTCCCCCGGCCAGCCGATCTACGTCATGCTCTATGCCGGAGCGATCGTCTTCTTCTGTTTTTTCTATACTGCACTGGTCTTCAATTCGAAGGAAACGGCCGATAACTTGAAGAAGAGTGGCGCCTTTGTTCCAGGCATCCGCCCAGGCGACCAGACGGCCCGCTACGTCGACAAGATTCTGATGCGCCTCACATTGGCCGGCGCAATATATGTGACGCTGGTCTGCCTGCTACCGGAATTTCTCATCCTGAAATGGAATGTGCCATTCTACTTCGGTGGCACTAGCCTCCTGATTATCGTCGTGGTAACCATGGATTTCATGTCGCAGGTTCAGGCCTATATCATGTCGCACCAATATGAAAGTTTGTTGAAAAAGGCGAATTTCAAGGGGGCGGGAATCCCCGGTAGATAGGGCGCATGGCCAAGGAAGACCTCATCGAGATGCAGGGCGAGGTTCAGGAAAACCTGCCTAATGCGACCTTCAAGGTAAAACTCGAGAATGGCCACGTGATCCATGCATTTATATCGGGCAAGATGCGAATGCACTATATTCGCATCTTGCCGGGCGACAAGGTGACGGTGCAACTGACGCCGTATGATTTGACTAAAGGCCGCATCACCTTCCGCTCCAAGTAACGAAGCATTACGGGAGTAAGACATGAAAGTTCTCGCATCGGTCAAGAAGTTGTGTCGCAACTGCAAGGTTATCCGCCGCAAGGGCGTGGTCCGCATCATTTGTACGGATCCCCGCCATAAGCAGCGCCAAGGTTGATCAGGCAGGGCGATTTGAATATAATTAACGGTTTCGCTTTTTCGGGGTGACGAAAGGTCTACGCTTATGGCCCGCATTGCTGGGGTAAACATACCCAACCATCAACACACCTCCATCGCGCTGACCGCGATCTACGGTATCGGCCGTACGCGCGCGCAGAAAATCTGCAGCGCCGCCGGCATCGCGCATGCGACGAAGGTCAAGGATCTGACTGACTCGCAGATGGACAAGCTGCGCGAGGAGGTCGGCAGATTTACGATCGAAGGCGACCTGCGCCGCGAAGTGACCATGAGCATCAAGCGCCTGATGGATCTGGGCAGCTACCGCGGTGTACGCCATCGCAAGGGGCTACCCTGCCGGGGTCAGCGCACCCGCACCAACGCTCGCACGCGCAAGGGTCCGCGCAAGGCGATCCGCATGACGAAGTAAGGGACTGACAGATGGTTACAAAATCCGCCTCCACCAAGGCGCGCAAGAAGGTCAAGAAGAACGTTGCAGAAGGCATCGCCCACGTGCATGCGTCCTTCAATAATACGATCATCACGATCACAGACCGTCAGGGCAATGCCCTGTCATGGGCAACATCCGGCGGCGCGGGCTTCAAGGGATCGCGCAAGAGCACGCCGTTTGCCGCCCAAGTAGCTGCTGAGCACGCCGGCAAAGCTGCTCAGGAGTGCGGCGTGAAAAACTTGGAAGTGCGCATTACGGGTCCCGGCCCGGGCCGGGAATCTGCGGTCCGCGCACTCAACGCTATCGGCATGAAGATTACCAGCATTACGGACATCACGCCGATTCCCCATAACGGCTGCCGCCCGCCAAAAAAACGCCGCGTCTGAGAACCAGCGAACATCAGGAGTTGAACAGTGGCCCGCAATCTAGATGCTAAATGCCGTCAATGCCGTCGGGAAGGCGAGAAGCTCTTTCTGAAAGGCGAGAAGTGCTTTACTGACAAATGTGCTGTAGAGCGCCGTTCTTATGCGCCCGGCCAGCATGGACAGAAATCTGGTCAGCGCCTGTCCGGTTACGGCGTTCAACTGCGCGAAAAGCAGAAAATCCGTCGAACCTACGGCGTGCTTGAGCGCCAGTTCCGCAAGGTCTACGCAGAAGCCGACCGCCGCAAAGGACAGACAGGCGAAAACCTGCTCCAGTTGCTGGAGAGCCGCTTGGACACCGTGGCCTATCGCATGGGGTTCGGAGCTTCCCGTGCGGAAGCGCGCCAACTGGTTCGCCACAACGGCGTGCTGGTCAACGGCAAGCGTGTAAACATCCCCTCCTACGACGTGCGCCCAGGCGACACGGTTGAGCTTGCCGAGAAAACGCGCAGCCATTTGCGCGTCAAGGCAGCACTGGATGCCGCTGAGTCGCGTGGCTTTCCGGAGTGGATCGATGTCGATGCCAAGGCCGGCAAGGGCGTATTCAAGGCCTACCCGGCGCGCACCGAACTGCCGGCGACGATCAACGAAAGCCTCGTCGTCGAATTGTATTCGCGCTAATCTGACGTCTTGCTGACGCAACGAATCTGAAGGGAACAAGATGCAAGCGAATTCGCTGCTGAAACCGCGCATCATTGATGTGCAAACCCTCTCCCCGGTGCATGCCCGCGTCGTCATGGAGCCTTTCGAGCGCGGCTACGGCCACACGCTCGGCAATGCCCTGCGCCGCATTCTGCTGTCCTCGATGCCGGGCTCGGCGCCGACCGAGGTCAATATCGAAGGCGTGCTGCACGAGTACTCGACGCTGGACGGAGTGCGCGAGGACGTCGTTGACTTGATGCTGAACCTGAAGGGCGTCGTGCTCAAATTGCATGGGCGCGGCGAGGCCGTGCTCTCGCTCTCCAAGTCGGGCGAAGGCGTTGTCACCGCCAGTGACATCGAAGTTGGCCACGATGTCGAGATTATCAATCCGGATCACGTCATCGCCCATGTCGCCCCCGGCGGAAAGTTGGAGATGCAGATCAAGGTCGAAAGCGGCCTGGGTTATGTGCCGGCAAATACGCGTCCCAGCGACAGCGAGACCAAGGGCATCGGCCGCATCGTCATAGACGCCCTGTTCAGTCCGGTCCGCCGCGTAGCCTACACGGTCGAATCCGCCCGAGTAGAACAGCGCACTGACCTCGACAAGTTGATCATGGACATTGAGACCAACGGTGCAATCGAGCCGGAAGAGGCCATACGCTACGCCGCGCGCGTGCTGATGGAGCAACTCTCCGTCTTTGCCGATCTGGAAGGTACGCCGATTGCCGTTGAGGCGCCGCGTCCTAGCCAGGTCGACCCGATCCTGCTTCGCCCGGTGGATGATCTCGAACTGACGGTGCGATCGGCCAATTGCCTCAAGGCCGAAAACATCTACTACATTGGCGACCTGATCCAGCGCACCGAGACGGAACTGCTGAAAACGCCGAATCTGGGCCGCAAGTCGCTCAACGAGATCAAGGAAGTACTGGCCTCCCGCGGCCTCACGTTGGGCATGAAGCTTGAGAACTGGCCCCCGATGGGCCTGGAAAAACTGTCGTAACCACGGCAGCGGACAGAACAAGAGGTAATCCAAATGCGCCACCGTCACGGCCTTCGCAAACTCAACCGCACCAGCAGCCATCGCCTGGCCATGCTGCGCAACATGACCAACTCCCTGTTGCTTCACGAGGCGATCAAGACCACGCTGCCCAAGGCCAAGGAATTGCGCCGCGTTGTCGAGCCCATGATCACGCTGGGCAAGAAGCCTTCTCTCGCCAACCGCCGCTTGGCCTTCAACCGCTTGCGCGACCGCGACATGGTCACCAAGCTGTTCGACGAACTGGGGCCGCGCTTCGCCAACCGCAACGGTGGCTACCTGCGCATCCTGAAGTTCGGTTTTCGCCAGGGCGACAACGCACCGATGGCCCTGGTCGAACTGGTGGATCGTCCGGAACAGGCCGCCGAAGCGCCTGCCGCTGCCGAATAAGGGTTTTCGCTCCGTTTCACAAAGCCCGCCTCGGCGGGCTTTGTCGTTTCTGCGACTGGCTGCTAAGCTAAATTCATGGTCTTGTCGCATTTCCCCCGCGTTACGCTCGCCCGACTGCCAACGCCGATCGAGCCGTTGCCGCGCCTGTCGGCGCATCTTGGCGGGCCGCGGCTCTTCGTCAAGCGGGACGACCTCACCGGTCTCGGGCTGGGCGGCAACAAGCTGCGCAAGTTGGAGTTCCTGTTGGGCGAAGCGCATGCGCAAGAGGCCGACACTGTGCTCACCGTTGGTGCCATGCAATCGAACCATGCCCGCCAGACAGCGGCCGCATGCGCCCGTCTGGGGCTCGACTGCGAGTTGATCCTGCGCCGGAGCAGCCACTTCAGCGACGCCTATCTCTGTAATGGCAACGTGCTGCTGGACCGGCTCTTTGCTGCGCGCATCCACCTCCTTCAAGCGCACGAGAGCCGCGAAGAGCGCATGGCCATGCGCGCTGAAACGCTGCGCTCTGAAGGCCGCAAGCCGTATTGCATTCCCGTCGGCGGTAGTTGCGGACTGGGCAATCTCGGCTATGTCGCCTGTGCCGAGGAAATCCTGTCCCAGTCGGAGGAACTGAACGTTCGCTTCGAGGCGGTAGTGGCCGCCACAGGCAGCGGCGGCACGCAGGGCGGGCTGGTTGCCGGCATGAAGCTGCACGCCGGCGTGCCGGTCATCGGTATCGCCGTCGAAGGCGACCGACAGGAACAAGAGGCGCTGACATCCAGGCAGGCGGCGGAAACGCAGCGCGTCCTCGGGATGGGGAATGCCGGCTTCGAAGGCGAGGTCCTCGTGCTGGATGAGTTCGTCGGCCCCGGCTATGCCAGGCCGACCGAAGCGATGCGCGAAGCCCTGTCGCTGGCAGCGCGCTTCGAAGGCCTGGTGCTCGATCCGGTCTACACCGGCAAGGCGTTCGCCGGCCTCCTCGCACTCGCGCGCAGCGGACGCTACGGCAAGGACCAGTCTCTGCTGTTCGTGCACACCGGCGGTGCACCCGGCCTGTTCGGCTATCCCGAAAGCGTCTAGACGATCATTCCGGCACCGACGGTGTTGTTGGTCGCCTCGTCGATGAGGATGAAGGCACCGGTGGCGCGGTTCTCGCGATAGGGATCGACGAAAAGCGGCTGCGCCAGCTTGAAGGTAACGCTGCCGATTTCGTTCATTTCCAGCCGTCCGCCCGCCACGCGTTGCATTCCGTTGATATCCTGCCGGTACTCGATTGCCGCCACCAGCGCCTTGGTCTCGCGCGTCGTGTGGCGAACGACGTACTTGCGGCCGGGCTCGAGCGGCACCGCCGCCAGCCAACACACCATGGCCTCGATCTGCTTGGCCATTCGCGGCGGTTCGCCGGCCTTTACGATCATGTCGCCGCGCGAGATGTCGACCTCATCCTCCAGCAGGAGCGTCACCGAGCGCTCGCTGGCGGCCAGCGGAAGGGAGCGCTCCAGCAGGCAGATGTTGCGCACGCGCGTCCTGCGGCCCGATGGCAGGACCTGCACCTCGTCGCCGATTGCAATCTCGCCGGACTCGATGCGGCCCATGTAGCCCCTGAAGTCGTGGTGCTCAGCGGTGCGCGGACGGCAGATGAACTGCACCGGGAAGCGAAAAGGCTCCGGCGACTCGCTATGGGCTGCTGCCGCCGATTCGAGCACTTCCATCAGCGTCGGCCCGTCGTACCAATCGAGCCGGCCGCCGCGCACCACCACCATGTCGCCGTTCAGGGCGGAGAGCGGGATGAAGCGCACGTCGTGGATGCCAAGGCTTGCGGCGAACCGCAGGTAATCCTGTCGGATGCGGTCGAAGATTTCCCGCGAATAATCGACCAGATCCATCTTGTTGACGGCGACCACCAGGTGGGGGATGCCGACGAGATGGGCGATGTATGAATGCCGGCGCGTCTGCGTCAGTACGCCTTTGCGCGCATCGACGAGGATGACGGCGAGATCCGCGGTGGACGCCGCCGTGACCATGTTGCGCGTGTACTGCTCGTGGCCGGGGGCGTCGGCGATGATGTACTTGCGCGTGCCGGTGGAGAAGTAGCGATAGGCGACGTCGATGGTGATACCCTGCTCGCGCTCGGCCTGCAGGCCGTCGGTAAGGAGGGAAAGGTCTACGACATCCAGGCCACGCTTCCTTGAGGTGCGCTCGATGGCGTGCAGGGTGTCGGCGAGAATGGACTTGTTGTCGTAGAGCAGGCGCCCGATCAGCGTGCTCTTGCCGTCGTCGACGCTGCCGCAGGTGAGGAAGCGCAGCAGGCCGCGGTCCTCGGCCTGCGCTTCGGGCAGGGGTTCCCGGGCGGACATCAGAAGTAGCCCTCCTTCTTGCGCTGCTCCATCGACGCCTCGGACGTCTGGTCGTCCAGGCGCGTGGCGCCGCGCTCGGTGAGGGTGGTGACCGCGGTCTCGGCGATGATCTTCTCCACTTTGTCGGCGGCGGATTCCACCGGCGCCGTGCAGGTGATGTCGCCGACGGTGCGGAAGCGCACCGAGAGCTGTTCGACCGGCTCGCCGTCGCGCGGCGGCGTTAGGGCTGTCACCGGCACGAGGGCGCCATTGCGGCGCACGACGGGGCGGGAATGGGCGAAGTAGATCGAGGGCAGTTCCAGCCCTTCGCGGGCGATATATTGCCAGACGTCCAGTTCGGTCCAGTTGGAGATCGGGAAGGCGCGGATGTTCTCGCCGGGATGGATGCGAGCGTTGTATAGGTCCCACAGTTCGGGGCGTTGGTTCTTCGGGTCCCATTGGCCGAAATCGTCGCGGAAGGAGAAGACGCGCTCCTTGGCGCGCGCCTTCTCCTCGTCGCGGCGGGCGCCGCCGATGCAGGCGTCGAAGGCGAATTCGGCGATAGCTTCCAGCAGCGTCACCGACTGATGCTTGTTGCGCGACTCGTTCGACGTTTTCAACACGACGGTGCCGCGCGCGATCGAATCCGCGACCGCGCGCACGATGAGGCGTTCGCCCAGTTCTGCGGCGCGTTTGTCGCGGAAGGCGGTCACCTCGGGATAGTTGTGCCCGGTGTCGACGTGCAGCAGGGGGAAGGGGAACCTCCCCGGACGGAAGGCCTTCTCGGCCAGGCGCAGCAGGCAGACCGAGTCCTTGCCGCCGGAGAACAGCAGCACCGGATTGCCGCATTGGCCGGCGACTTCCCGCAGGATGTGGATGGCCTCGGCCTCCAGCCAGTCGAGATGGTCGAGGCGGGCTGCGATCGTGGCATGGGGCGTGACGCGAGTGTCCATGGGGGTTCCTCAGGCAGCCACTTTGCTGCGTTTGGCGGGATGCAGCCCGCATTCCTTGGTGGCGGGGTCCTCCCACCACCAGCGGCCGGCGCGGAGGTCCTCGCCCGCGGCCAGCGCGCACCCCAAGAGTACTTCTTCAGGGCGGCTTTGCCAGCCCTTCAGGGCGCGGGTGCACGGCGCGCAGCCGATGCTGGGGAAGCCGCGTTCGTGCAGTTCGTTGTAGGGCACGCCGTAGGCATGGATGTAAGCCCACACCTCCGCCTCGCTCCAGGCGGCTAGCGGGTTGAATTTCTCGATGCCGTGGGCGGCGTCGAACTCGCGTTCGGGCAGGTCGCGCCGCGTCACCGCCTGCTCGCGGCGCAGGCCGGTGATCCAGGCCGCCTTGCCCTTGAGCGCCCGGCCGAGCGGCTCGACCTTGCGCGCGTGGCAGCAGGCCTTGCGCTGTTCGATGCTGTCGTAGAAACCGTTCACGCCGTGCGCCGTCGCATACTGCTGCACTGCTTCAGGCTGGGGGAAATAGACGCGCAGTCGGATGTCGTACTGGTCGGCCACCTTCTGCATCAGCCGGTAGGTTTCTTCGTGCAGGCGGCCGGTGTCGAGGGTGAACACCTCGATGCCGGGCGCGTGGCGCGCGATCAGGTCGGTCAGCACCATGTCCTCGGCGCCGAGGCTGTTGGCGAAGGCGGCCGGGGCGAATTCGCCTTCGATGCGCTTGAGCAGCGCGACGGCCTCGTCGATGCGCTGCTGGGGAATGCGTTCGATGCTCATATTGACTTCTCCTCAGGCAACCGCGGCTGCGGTCCGGCGTGATGGACGCGACGCGGGAACGGTGGGCAGCGCGCCGCGCAGATCGAGTTGCGGGTCGCGCGCCTGGCACAGGGCGGCGGCGCCGACGATCCAGTGGTCTACCTCGGCAAAGACCTGTTTGACCTCGGCTTCGACCGCATCGACCAGGCCCGCCAGGGTCTCTGCAATCCGGCCGAGCCGTTCGCCCAGCGCTTCCGCAAAAGTCAGTCCCTGCAGCACGGCGGCGATGTCGGCGAGTTCCTTCGCCTTGCCGCCGCCGAGGAAACCGGCCAGTCCCTCGCCGACCAGCTTGAGCTGCGCCTCGGCGCAGGCCGCCGCGTCCCCGATTTTCCGTTGGAAGACGAAGGCCTCGCGGTAGGCACGCTCATGCGCGGCGTCGAAGAAGGCGCGGCCGACGGCGACATCGGTGGCCGAGGCGCATTCGCCGCCGCCGAGCGAGACGACGCGGAAATCCGCCGCGTCGCCGTGGTCGCGCGCCAGCTTCGCCAGTTCGAAGCGCGAGACCTGGGTCAGGTCGGCCAGCAGAGACTGGAAGCGCCCGGCGCCCTGGCGCTGCGCCCAGCCGAAGAAGCGCTCGCCTTCGACATGCTCCTCGTCGTAGGTCTTCTGCACGCGTTGGATGGCCTGCTCGATGCGAGCCGCCGGGATCGACGGACCCTTCAGAGCGATCGAACCGCAGGCGCTGGTGCCGTCGCCGCCGAAATACATCTGGTAGTGCGGGATCAATTTGCCGTGCTGGCGCTTGCCCTCGCCGAAGATGCCGATGTCGCCCGACTCGGGTTGGGCGCAGCCGTTGTGGCAGCCGGAGACGCGGATGCGCAGGTCGTGCCGGCCGCCGGAGAGCTTCGGCGCGACGTGCATCGAGGTGGTTATGCCGAGGCGGCAGGTCGAGGCGCCGGGGCAGGCGACGACGTTGTCGCCGGCCTGCGGCGTCTTCAGGCCGAGCTCGGCCAGCCGTGCGGTCAGCGCAGATATCTGAGCGGCCGGAACGTTCAACACGATCAGGTTCTGGTCCTGGGTGGTGCGCACATCAGTCAAGCCGAATTCACCGAGAAGCGCGGCTAGACCCTGCAGTTGCGTGGTCGTGAGCTGGCCGAGCGGCGCAGCGACAGGCACCACATGCAGGCCGGCCTGCTTCTGGGCGAAGTAGACGCGCGGTGCGCCGGGGCCGGGCACCGGCCCGCGCGTGGCCTGCCGCCATTCTCCCTGCGGCGCCGATTTGCCGGCGAGCGCTGCCTTGGTGCGGGCGAACTCCTCGTTGAAGCGCTCGATGAAGCCGGCCTCGCCGAAGCGGTCAACCAGGAACTTGACGCGCGACTTGGCCCGCTTGGTCCGGTCGGAGTACTTGTTGTGCAGGGTGATGACGGCTTCCATGGCCGGCAGCAGGTCCTGCTCCTCGATGAACTCGGCGACGGTGATGGCCTCGTGCGGCTTGTGGCCGAGGCCGCCTCCGGCCAGCACGGTGAAGCCCGCCTTTTCACCGCGGCGCGTGGCGACGATGCCGAGGTCGTGGATCAGGCCCTGGGCGCAGTCCGCCTCGCAGCCGGAGAAGCTGATCTTGACCTTGCGCGGCATCTGCTGATTCAGCGGGTTGCGCAGGAAGTGCGCCACGGCGCCGTCGAGGTGCTGTGTCACGTCGGTGTGCTCGCGCGGGCAGACGCCGGCGAGCGGGCAGGCGGTGATGTTGCGGATGGTGTTGCCGCAGGCTTCGCGCGTGGTCACGCCGTCCTCGGCGAGGCGGCGCAGCACAGCGCCGGTTTCCGCCAGCGGCACGTGGTGCAGTTGGATGTCCTGGCGCGTGGTGATGTGCGCTACCTGCTGCGGCACATGCTTCTCGGCGACCTCGGCGATGGCGGCCAGCCGCGCCGGATCGAGGCGGCCGCCGGGCAGCTTGATGCGCACCATGTTCACGCCCTCCTGGCGCTGGCCATACACGCCCTGCTGCAGGCGCAGCGCGGTGAAGCGCTCGGCGTCGAGTTCCAGGTCGAGATAGCGGGCGAGTGCCTCTTCGTAGTGGGCGATTTCGTCGGCGTCAGCGAGGGATTTGAGCAAAGTCATGACGTTTCCTTTCAAAGAACCAGTTTCGTGCCGATGAGCACCAGCAGCGCGGCGAGGCCCGAGCGCAGCCAGCGCTCCGGCACCTTCACCGCGAAATGGCTGCCGAGCCAGATGCCGGGCAGTGAGCCCAGCAGCAACGCGCCCAGCAGGCTCCAGTCGATGTTGCCGAGCAGCCAGTGGCCGAGGCCGGCCACTAGCGTCAGCGGCACGGCGTGGGCGAGGTCCGAGCCGACGATGCGCACCGCCGGAAGCTGCGGGTAGAGGAACAGCAGCGCCGTGACGCCGAGCGCGCCGGCGCCCACCGAGGAGAGCGAGACCAGCACGCCGAGCAGTGCCCCGACGACGACGGTCGCCGGGCCGACGCGGCGGGTGTGCCAGGCGTCGGAGAGGTGGGCGAGGGCGAAGCGCTGCACGCGCGCCTTGAAGACGAGGGCGGCAGCAGTGAGCAGCAGCGCCACGCCCAGCGCGCCCGAAACCAAGTGGGAAAAAATGGCGCGGTCGATGTCGAAAAACCAGACGGAGGCCAACGTCAGCGCCGCCGCCGGCAGGCTGCCCGCGGCCAGCCGCCCGCTGACGCGCCAGTCCACCGTGCGGTGGCCGGCATGCACCGCCGTGCCGCCGGCCTTGGTCAGGGCGGCGTAGAGGAGGTCGGTGCCCACCGCCGTGGCCGGGTGCACGCCGAACAGCAGCACCAGCAGCGGCGTCATCAGCGAGCCGCCGCCGACGCCGGTCAGGCCGACGATGGCGCCGACGACGAATCCGGAGAATGTATAGGCCGCATCCATAGTAGGTACGGATGGTAGTGACGGCCTATAGAATTGAAAAATACTTTGATGTTAGTATTAAATAACCATTGGCTATATAGAGTCGGGAAATGAACCTCCAGCAACTGCGCTACGTCTTCCAGGTCGCCCGCAACGGCCTCAACATCTCCGAGGCCGCCGCCGCCCTGCATACCTCGCAGCCGGGCGTGTCCAAACAGATTCGATTACTGGAAGAGGAACTCGGCGTCGATGTCTTCGTGCGCCAGGGTCGGCGTCTTACCGCCGTCACCGACCCCGGCCGCGAAGTGTTGAAGATCGCCGAGCGCATGCTGCGCGACCTCGACAACATGCGCAGCGTGGGCAGGGAGTTCGGCGCCGAGGAGTCCGGCACGCTGACCCTCGCCACCACCCACACCCAGGCGCGCTATGTCCTGCCGTCTGTCGTACAACAGTTCATGCAGCGCCACCCGAACGTGCGGGTAAGCCTGCGCCAGGGCAGCCCGGCCGAGGTGTGCGCTACGGTGCTGGCCGGCGAGGCCGACCTCGCCATCGCCACCGAGGCCATCGGGGAACAGGAAGACCTGGTCATGCTGCCCTGCTACCAGTGGAACCGCTGCGTCATCGCGCCGCCAGGGCATCCCATCCTCAAGGCGAAGCCGCTGACACTGGAGGCAATCGCAAAATACCCGATCGTCACCTACGATTTCGCCTTCACCGGCCGCAGCCAGATCAACAAGGCTTTCGCCGGGCGCGGCCTTGCGCCGAACGTGGTGCTGACGGCCCTCGACGCCGACATCATCAAGACCTACGTGGCGCTGGGTCTGGGCATCGGCATCGTCGCGTATATGGCCTACGATCCGGCGGCGGACAAGGGATTGCGGGCGGTGGACGCCGCCCACCTGTTCGAGTCGGCAACCACGCGCATCGGCATCCACAGGAACGCCTGGCTACGCGGCTATGTCTTTACCTTCATCGAACTGTTCGCACCTCACCTGACGCGCCGCATGGTGGAGTCGGCGCTGGCGGGGAGGGAGGGCGCATCCGGGGGTTGTAGTGTCGCCCATTACTGGCAGAGAGCAGCCCTAGAACACGGCACGGCAGAGGTTGCCTCAAGCGCGGACACGAAGAATATAGCCCCCCGACTTCTCGTCCCGTTGCAGCTCCAGCAGCCGCCGCGCCTGCGCTTCCTCGAGCAGGTCGCTGAACGATTTGAATCCGTAATAGGACTCGCTGAAGCCGGGCTGCCGGCGCTTGAGCGCCTGTTTCACCATCGAGCCCCAGATGGGTTCGCCGGCGCCGCGCTCGGCGACGAGGGCTTCGACGGTTTCCAGGACCAGATCGAGGGCTTCCTGCTTGCGGGCATCCTCTTCGGCCGGCGCCTTGCTCTCCGGCTTCTGCGCGCCCTTTGCGGCGGCGGGTTTGGCCGTGCGCTTCCTGGCGGTGCGCTTTTTCGTTTCTTCCTCGCGCACCAGGTCGTCGTAGTAGATGAACTCGTCGCAGTTGGCCATGAGGAGGTCGGAGGTCGACTTCTTCACGCCGACGCCGATCACCAGCTTGTTGTTCTCGCGCAGCTTGGAGACCAGCGGCGAGAAGTCGGAGTCGCCGCTGATGATGACGAAGGTGTCGACGTGGGATTTCGTATAGCAGAGGTCGAGGGCGTCGACCACCATGCGGATGTCGGCGGAGTTCTTGCCGGACTGGCGCACGTGGGGGATCTCGATCAGTTCGAAGGCGGCCTCGTGCATGGGCGCCTTGAAGTCCTTGTAGCGCGCCCAGTCGCAGTAGGCCTTCTTGACGACGATGCTGCCCTTGAGCAGCAGGCGCTCGAGCACCTTGCGGATGTCGAAGCGCTCGTACTTCGCTTCCTGCACGCCGAGGGCGACGTTCTCGAAGTCGCAGAACAGCGCCATGTTTTTCGTTTCGTTCTGTGCGGCCATGGCGGCCTCCTTAATGGTGAAGGATCTTGGAAAGGAACTGCTGCGCGCGCTCGGAGCGCGGGCTGCCGAAGAAGGCTTCCTTCTTGTCGTCCTCGACGATTCTACCCTGATCCATGAAGATGACGCGGTGCGCGACCTTGCGGGCGAAGCCCATCTCGTGCGTCACCACCATCATGGTCATGCCTTCCTGCGCCAGTTCCACCATGACGTCGAGCACCTCGTTGATCATCTCCGGGTCGAGCGCCGAGGTGGGTTCGTCGAAGAGCATGCAGATCGGGTCCATGGACAGCGCGCGGGCGATGGCGACGCGCTGCTGCTGGCCGCCGGAGAGCTGGCCGGGGAATTTGTCGGCCTGGGCGCGCAGGCCGACGCGGTCGAGCAGCTTGAGGCCGCGCTCGCGGGCTTCGTCCTTGCCGCGGCCGAGCACCTTGACCTGGGCGATGGAGAGGTTCTCCGTGATCGACATGTGCGGGAACAGCTCGAAGTGCTGGAACACCATGCCGACGCGGGCGCGCAGTTTCGGCAGGTTGGTTTTCGGGTCGCCGACGGAAATGCTGTTGACGAGGATCTCGCCCTGCTGGAAGGGCTCGAGGCCGTTCACGCACTTGATGAGCGTGGATTTTCCCGAGCCCGAGGGGCCGCAGACGACGATGACCTCGCCCTTCTCGACCTGCGTGCTGCACTCTGCCAGCACCTGGAAGCGGCCGTACCACTTGCTGACATTGTTCATTTCGATCATGGGCATGTTCCGGGTTCCTACTTGACGATGGCGATGCGCTGCTGCAATCTTCTCACCAGCATCGACAGGCTGAAGCTGATGACGAAGTACAGCAGGGCCGCGACCAGATAGGTCTCGACCGGGCGGTTGAAGTTCTTGCCGGCGATCTCGAAGCCCTTGAGCAGGTCGTAGGCGCCGATGGCATACACCAGCGAGGTGTCCTGGAAGAGGATGATGGTCTGCGTGAGCAGCACCGGCAGCATGTTGCGGAAGGCCTGCGGCAGCACGATCAGCCCCATGGTCTGGCGGTAGCTCATGCCCAGTGCGTAGCCGGCGGCAACCTGGCCCCGGGAAATGCTCTGGATGCCGGCGCGCATGATCTCCGAGTAGTAGGCGGCCTCGAACAGCGTGAAGGTGATGATGGCCGATATCTCGGCGCCGAGCGGGCGCCCGATCACCAGGGGGATGAGGAGGAAGAACCAGAGGATGACCATCACCAGCGGGATGCTGCGCATGGTGTTCACGTAGCCGGCCGCCGGCACGACCAGCCAGGGCCTGCCGGACAGGCGCATCAGCGCCAGGAGGGTGCCGAGGACGATGCCGCCGAGCATGGCGATGAGCGTCAGCTGGAGCGAGAAGATGAAGCCCTTGACGATATAGCCGGAAATGACTGCCGGCGTGAGAAAGGAGAAATCCAGGGCCAGCATCAGTGGCCTCCTCCCCCGATCATGCCCGGCACGCGCACGCGGTTCTCGACGAACAGCATGGCGCGGTTGAGGGCGAAGGCGGAGACGAAATACAGCCCGGTGACGGCCAGGTAGACTTCGATGCCGCGCGAGGTTTCCTCCTGCGCCTGCAGGGCGAAGAGGGTGAGTTCCGAGATGCTGACCGCGAAGGCCACCGACGAATTCTTGATGATGTTCATCGACTCGCTGGTGAGCGGCGGGATGATGATGCGGTACGCCATCGGCAGCAGCACGTGGCGGTAGGTCTGCGGCAGGGTGAAGCCCATCGCCAGCCCGGCCATGCGCTGCCCCCCCGCCAGCGACTGGATGCCGGCGCGCACCTGCTCGGAAATGCGCGCCGAGGTGAACAGCCCGAGGCCGATCACCACCAGGATGAAGCTGGGCACGCCGCGCAGGGGCGGGATCAGCGTCGGCACGACGTGGTACCAGAGGAATATCTGCACCAGCAGGGGGATGTTGCGGAACAGTTCGGTCCAGACGTTGCCCAGCAGCACCAGCCCGCGGTGCGGCGTGGTGCGCAGGATGCCCATGAGCGAGCCCAGGGCCAGTGCCACCACCAGCGCCAGTGCCGACACCGAGAGCGTCCAGCCCCAGGCCGAGAGCAGCCAGTCGAGGTAGGTGACGTCGCCGGCGCCGCCGAAGCAGCCCGGCACGACCTCGCCGTCGATGGTGTCCTTGCAGAAGACCTGCCAGTCCCAGCTGCTCATGAGTGCCTAAGGTCAACTCCCTCTCCCTGCACGCGGGGGGAGAGGTCGGGGAGAGGGGTCCGAGGCCGGTCGCCCTCTCCCCCGGCCCCTCTCCCGCCAGCGGGAGAGGGGAGGGAGGATTACTTCTTGGCGTAGTCTTCCATGGGCTTGTCGTTGGGACTGCCCCAGGCCGCCTTGGTGGCCTCCGAAGCCGGCAGACCGATGCGCGTGTTGGTCGGGGGATCGGCTGCATGAACCACTTGTCGTAGATCCTGGCGACTTCGCCGGATTTCATCATGGCCATGAGGCTGTCGTCGACCGCTTTCTTGAAGGCCGGGTCGTCCTTCCTGAGCATAATGGCGATCGGCTCGACGGAGAGGACCTCGCCGACGATCTTGAAGTCGGCCGGGTTCTTGGCCTTGGCAATGTTGCCGGCGAGGATCTGGCCGTCCATGATGAAGGCGTCGGCGCGACCGGATTCGAGCAGCAGGAAGCTGTCCGCATGGTCCTTGCCATACACCTCGTTGAAGTTCACGCCGGCGGAACGCTCGTGCTTGCGCAGGTGCTGCACGGAGGTGGTGCCGGTGGTGGTGGCGACGTTCTTGCCGTTCAACTGGCCGATCGAGTTGATGCCGGAATTGGCCTTGACGGCGATGCGCACTTCCTCGACGTAGGTGGTGGCGGCAAACGACACGTCCTTCTGGCGCGCGGCGTTGTTGGTGGTCGAGCCGCATTCGATGTCGATGGTGCCGTTCTGCATGAGCGGGATGCGGTTCTGCGAGGTTACCGGCTGGTACTTGATGTCCAGCTTGGCCAGGCCCAGCTGCTTCTGGACGTCCGCCAGTGCGCGCTGGCACAGCTCGACGTGGAAGCCGGCGAATTTGCCGTCGCCGATGGTAAAGGAGAGGCCGCCGGAGGACTCGCGCACGCCCATGGTGGCGGCGCCGCTGTCCTTGATCTTCTTCAGGGTGCCGCCGAGGTCCTGGGACAGGGCCGGGGTGGCGGCGAGGAAGCCGGCGAGCAAAGTCAGTGCGGGTAGTACGGTGAGTCGCTTCATGGATGTCTCCTCTTGTGGGGTTATTCTTGGAACGGGCATTCTATGCCCGTTAAAACGGCTTGTCTAAGCCGTGCCTTGCCCACTGAGCTGCTCGGCTTCCTCCTGCTGCTGCAGGGCCCACATCTGGGCATAGGCACTGCCTCGCTCCAACAGGCTGCGGTGGGTGCCGCGCTCGACGATGCGGCCCTGGTCCAGCACCAGGATCTCGTCGGCGTTCATGACGGTCGACAGCCGGTGGGCGATGACCAGAGTGGTGCGGCCGACGGCGATGCGCTCCAGTTCGGCCTGGATGGCCTTCTCCGACTTGGAATCCAGCGCCGAGGTGGCCTCGTCGAAGATGAGGATGGGCGGGTTCTTCAGCAGCGCGCGGGCAATTGCCACGCGCTGCTTCTCGCCGCCGGACAGCTTGAGGCCGCGCTCGCCGACGCGCGTCTCGTATTGTTCCGGCAGCGACTCGACGAAATCGTGGATGTGGGCGGCCTGGGCGGCGGCGATGACGTCCGCGGGGCTGGCATCGGGCCGGCCGTACTGGATGTTGTAGAGGATGGTGTCGTTGAAGAGCACCGTATCCTGCGGCACGATGCCGATCGCCGCGCGCAGCGAGGCCTGCGTCAGTTGGCGAATGTCCGTTCCGCTGACCTTCACCGCGCCCGACTGCACGTCGTAGAAGCGGAACAGCAGGCGCGACAGCGTCGACTTTCCCGAGCCGGAATGCCCCACCACAGCCACCGTGCCGCCGGCCGGGATGGCGAAATCCACGTCGAAGAGGATCTGCCGCTTCGCCTCGTACGAAAAGCCGACGTGCTCGAAGCGCACGGCGCAGGGGCCGGCGGGCAAAGGAATCGCGTCCGGCGCATCGGCGATCTCGCGATGCTCCGCCTTGAGTGCGAACATGCGCTCGATGTCGGTGAGCGCCTGGCGGATCTCGCGGTAGAGCACGCCGAGCCAGTTGAGCGGGATGTAGAGCTGGATGAGCAGGCCGTTGACCAGCACGATGTCGCCCACCGTCATCGAGCCGTTCGCCACGCCAGTCGCCGCCCGCCACATGATCAGGGTCACCGTCACGGCGATGATGCCGGCCTGGCCGACGTTGAGCAGGGACAGGGAGAACTGGCTCTTCACCTGCGCTGCCGCCCATTTCTGCATCTGCTCGTCGTAGCGTCGCGCCTCGTAGTCCTCGTTGTTGAAGTACTTCACCGTCTCGTAGTTGAGCAGGCTGTCGATGGCGCGGGAATTGGCGGCTGAATCGATCTCGTTGACCTCGCGGCGCAGGTGGGTGCGCCAATTGGTGACCAGCACGGTGAAGGTGATGTAGAGGACCAGGGCGCCGACGGTGATCCAGGCGAAGCTCGCCTCGTAGCGCGACGCCAGTATGCCGATCACCAGCCCCACCTCCACGAAGGTGGGGAGGATGCTGTAGATGGTGTAGCTGATCAGGGTGCCGATGGAGCGCGTGCCGCGCTCGATGTCGCGGGTGAGCCCCCCGGTCTGGCGCTCGAGGTGGAAGCGCAGGGAGAGCGCGTGCAGGTGGCGGAACACCTGAAGGGCGATGTTGCGCACCGCCTGCTGGGTGACGCGCGCGAAGAGCAGTTCGCGCAATTCCGTGAACAGGGACATGGAGAAGCGCAGCAGGCCGTAGGCGGCGAGCAGCGCCAGCGGCGCGGCCAGGGCCGCCTGTTCCGCGGTGAAGGCATCGACGATGTCCTTGAACACCAGCGGCACGCCGACGTTGGCCAGCTTGGCGGCGATCAGGCAGGCGAGGGCGAACAGTACGCGGCCCCGGTAGGCCCAGATGTAGGGAATCAGGCTGCGGATGGTTTCCCAGTCGCGGGGCTTGCCCGTGGCGGGGGCGGGCAATGCCCGGGTGGTATGGCTGCGGCGCATTGTTCAATTCTAAATTACTAGTGCCCGCCTTTGGTTCTGGGGTACTAACAAGCCATCTCTGCGGAACTTAGGTAACGGCACCTAATCGGCTTGACATTGCGCTGGCCTGACGTATCATTAAAACGATCGTTTGAAACGAGCGTTCCCTTTCTATGAGCATGGTTGATTCGAAGCAGCACCCGGACACCCGCAAGCGCATCCTCGATGCGGCCGAGGCGCTGTTCGTCGAGCACGGCTTCGAAGCGACCTCGATGCGCATGATCACCGGCCGCGCCGGGGTCAATCTGGCTTCGGTGAATTACCACTTCGGCAGCAAGGAAGCGCTCATCCAGGAAGTTTTTCGCCGCCGCCTGGCGTGGCTCAACCATGAGCGCCTGCGCGCGCTGGATCGCGCCGAGGCCGGAGCAAAAGGCGCCCCCCTGAAACCGCACCAGATCGTCGAGGCCTTCTTCGGCGTGTCGTTGCGCATGGCGGCGGACACCGAGCGCGGCGGCCATACCTTCATGCGCCTGCTCGGCCGCACCTATACCGAACCGACCGCCTTCGTGCGCCAGTTCCTCGCCGATGAATACGCCGCCGTGGTGCCGCGCTTCAAGCAGGCGCTGTTTCGCTCGCTGCCGGACGTGCCGCCCGAGGAGATCCTCTGGCGCTTCCATTTCATGCTGGGTGCCATGTCCTACGCCATCGCCGGCACCGATGCCCTGCAGCTCGTTGCCGAGTACGAAATGGACGAGAAGGATCCCGGCGCCCTGGCGCGTCGCCTGATGCCCTTCCTGCTCGGTGGCCTGCGTGCGCCCCTGGCGGAGCAGCCGGTCAAGAAGGAAAAAGGGTCGCGAAAAGTGGCCTGACCGTGTGGCCTGGCTGCGGATTGTCCGCCCCAGGCCGTAAACAACTGATGAAGAACCACACGGCGACGATTCCCGCCGGAGGAAGACAAAGGAGAACCGCATGACCTGGACCATTCTGATACTTCTGCCGATCGCAGCGATCGTGGCGCTCTTCGCCATCAAGCCGCTGCGGCGTGCCGTGGTGACGCGGCCGATCTTTGCCGCCTACCGCAAGATGCTGCCGCAGATGTCACAAACCGAGAAGGAGGCGATCGAAGCCGGCTCCGTCTGGTGGGAGGGCGAACTGTTTCACGGCCGTCCCAACTGGAACAAGCTGCTGGCCTATCCGCAGCCCAAACTTACACCCGAGGAACAATCCTTCCTCGACAACGAGACCGAGGAGTTGTGCCGCCTGTCGGACGACTGGACGTCGTCGCACTACGACCATGACCTGTCGCCCGAAGCCTGGCAGTACATGAAGGAAAAGGGTTTCCTCGGCATGATCATTCCGAAGCGCTACGGCGGGGTGGAGTTTTCCGCCTATGCCCATTCCGAAGTGGTGACGAAACTGTCCACGCGCTGCGCGGCGGCGGCGGTCTCCGTGATGGTGCCCAACTCGCTCGGCCCGGCCGAACTGCTGCTGCATTACGGCACGGACGAGCAGAAAAACCACTACCTGCCGCGCCTGGCCAAGGGCCTCGACATTCCCTGCTTCGCCCTGACCAGCCCCTGGGCCGGTTCGGACGCCGCTTCGATTCCCGACCAGGGCATCGTGTGCAAGGGCATGTGGCAGGGCAGGGAAGTCGTCGGCATGCGCGTCACCTGGGACAAGCGCTACATCACGCTGGCGCCGGTGGCCACGGTGGTTGGCCTGGCCATCCGCCTCTACGACCCGGAGCATCTGCTCGGTGAAACTGAAGATATCGGCATTACCTGCGCCCTGGTGCCGGCAAATCACCCCGGCGTGGAAACCGGCCGCCGCCATTTCCCGCTCAATGCGCGCCTGGCACAACGGTCCGACGCGCGGCAAGGATGTCTTCATGCCGCTCGACTTCATCATCGGCGGACAGCAGATGGCCGGCCAGGGCTGGCGCATGCTGATGGAGTGCCTCGCCGCCGGCCGCTCGATTTCGCTGCCGGGCTCCAACACCGGCATGCAGAAGCTGGCGGTGCGCACGGTGGGCGGCTATGCCCGCGTGCGCAACCAGTTCAAGACTGCCATCGGCAAGTTCGAGGGCATCCAGGAACCACTGGCGCGCATGGGCGGCAACCTCTACCTGTGCGATGCCGCGCGCGTCATGACCGCCGGCGCCGTCGACCTCGGCGAGAAGCCCTCGGTCGTCTCCGCCATTGTCAAGTATCACGTCACCGAGCGTGCGCGCCAGTCGCTGAACGACGGCATGGACATCCTCGGCGGCAAGGGCATCTGCCTCGGGCCCTCGAACTTCCTCGGCCGCGCCTACCAGCAGGTGCCGATCGGCATCACGGTCGAGGGCGCCAACATCCTCACGCGCAGCCTGATCATCTTCGGCCAGGGCGCAGTGCGCTGCCATCCCTATGTGTTGGCGGAAATGCAGGCCGCGCAGAACGACGATCTGAAGGCTTTCGACGCGGCGATCTTCGCGCACATCGGTCACACCTTCGGCAACGGCTGGCATGCCTTCCTCACCGGCATCACCGGCTCGCATTTCGTCAAGGTGCCGAGCAACGTGGCGCCGGAAACGCGCCGCTACTACCAGCAGCTGACACGCTTCTCCTCGGCCTTCGCCTTCCTCGCCGACATTTCCATGCTGGTGATGGGTGGCGACCTGAAGCGCAAGGAGAAACTCTCGGCGCGCATGGGCGACATCCTCTCGCAGATGTACCTCTCTTCCGCGGTACTCAAGCGCTATGAGGCCGAAGGGCGCCAGCAGGCCGATGCGCCGCTGATGAACTGGGCCATGTGGGATTCCATGTTCAAGGCGCAGAATGCCTTCGAAGGCATGGTCTCCAATTTCCCCAGCCGCTTCGTGTCGACCCTGCTGCGCCGGATCATTTTCCCGCTCGGGCGGCCCTACGTCGTGCCGTCCGACCGCCTGGGCGGCTGCGTCGCCGACCTGCTCATCGCCCCCTCGGCCACGCGTGACCGCCTCACTTCAGGCATGTACATCCCGCGCGACGAGAAGGATCCCGTCGGCGTCATCGAACTGGCGCTGGAAGCCGTAATGCAGGCCGAGCCGGTCCAGTCCAAGCTGCGCGCGGCGCAGAAGGCCGGCAAGATCGAGGGACGCAGCGCGCAGGAAATCGAAAGTCAGGCGCTCGAACACGGCGTCATCACCGCCGCAGAGCAGGCGCTGCTCGCCCGCGCCCACGCGCTGACGGCGGAAGTCATCAAGGTGGACGATTTCCCCTTCGATCTCGGCCTGCAGCGCAGCGAACCGAAGCCGGCACAACATCCCGCGGGATTTCCTGCCGGTCACCGCGCCGCGGCCTAGAACCATTAACCACGGAGGCACAGAGACACAGAGCAAATAAATCGGCATTTCTCTGTGTCTCTGTGGTGAAAGGTTTTTTTCAGGAGCGAAAATGAACAACCAACCGGTCTACATCGTCGACGGCGCCCGCACGCCGTTCCTCAAGGCGCGCAACGCCCCCGGCCCGTTCTCGGCCGGCGATCTCGCCACCGCCGCCGGCCGCGCCCTGCTGGTGCGCCAGCCCTTTGCCGCAGACGAGTTCGACGAGGTCATCCTCGGCTGCGCCTCGCCCTCGCCGGACGAGGTCAACATCGGCCGCGTCGCCGCCCTGCGCATGGGCTGCGGCCACAAGGTGCCGGGCTGGACGGTGATGCGCAACTGCGCCAGCGGCATGCAGGCGCTCGATTCGGCCATCGCCAACATCCAGAACGGCCGCTCGCAGCTGGTGCTGGCCGGCGGCGTCGACGCGCTGTCGCATGCGCCGCTGCTCTATTCCGACAGGATGGTGCTGTGGTTCGCCCGCATGGCGCAGGCCCGGTCGATGGGCCAGAAGGCCGCGATGTTCGCCAAGCTGAGTCCCGCCGCGCTGCTCTCACCGGTGATCGGCATCATGAAGGGCCTCACCGACCCGGTGGTGAACCTGCTCATGGGCCAGACGGCGGAGAACCTCGCCTTCCGCTTCGGCATCACGCGCGAGCAGATGGACGAATTTTCCGTGCGCAGCCACCAGCGCGTCACCGCCGGTCAGGATGCAGGCCATTACGACAACGAAGTGTCACCGCTGGTCGGACGCGACGGCAAGGTCTATCCGGCGGACGACGGCGTGCGGCGCGATTCCTCAATGGAGGGCCTGGCCAAGCTCAAGCCTTTCTTCGACCGCAAGTACGGCAACGTCACGCCGGGCAACAGTTCGCAGATCACCGACGGCGGCGTCTGGCTGGTCCTCGCCTCGGAAGAGGCGGTGAAGCGCCACAATCTCCAGCCGCTCGGCCGCATCGTCGATTCGCAATGGGCCGGCCTCGATCCGGCGCAGATGGGCCTCGGCCCGGTGCATGCCGCCACGCCCATCCTGCAGCGCCACAAGCTCGGCCTCAACGACCTCGACGCCTGGGAAATCAACGAGGCCTTCGCCGCCCAGGTGCTGGCTTGTATCGCCGCCTGGCAGGACGCCGCCTATTGCAAGGACGAACTCGGCCTCGACGCGCCGCTGGGCGCGCTCGACGAGAGCAAGCTCAACGTGGACGGCGGCGCCATCGCACTGGGCCACCCGGTGGGCGCCTCCGGCGCGCGCATCGTGCTGCACCTGCTGCATGTCCTCAGGCGCACGAACGGCAAGCGCGGCATCGCCTCGATCTGCATCGGCGGCGGCCAGGGCGGCGCCATGCTGGTGGAGACGGTCTGAAGCCGGGCCCCGGCGTGATGCACAGGGATATCCGCCTCGAGTTTCGCAGACGTCCCTCGGCGCTGGCCTTCATGGCGCGGGTGGTGCGGACCTCGCCGGGCGTGCGCCGTGGCAGCGTGCCGGCGATCGGCGCGCGCTGGCGGCATAGCGTCGACCCCGGCGAACTTGCGCGCTTTCTGGCCCTCTCCGGCCTGCCCGGGGAGCAAACGCTGCCGCTGCTCTACCCGCACACCATCGGCTTTCCGCTGCACATGGCGATCCTCACCCAGCCGGCCTTCCCGCTGCCGATCTGGCGCATGCTGCAGGTGCGCAACCGCATCCTGCAGCACCGGCCGCTGGCGCAGGATGCGACGCTGGACATTGCCGTCGAGGTCGCCGGTCATCGCGTGCTCGACAAGGGCGCCGAGTTCGACCTGCGTACCTCGGTGCGGGACGGCAGCGGCCTCGCCTGGGAGAGCGTGAACACCTTCTACGCGCGCGGCCGCTACGGCGCGCCGACGGTAGACGCCGCCGTGCCCGCAGCGCCAAAACTGGTTTCGGTGCCACGAAACAGGGCGCCCCCCCGGGCGTTACGCCGGAACCAAAAGTCAGCGCCGGCGAGACGGCGAGCTGGCGACTGCCTTTGCGGGGCGGCTGGCAGTACGGCGGCCTTTCGGGCGACTTTAACCCGCTGCACTTGTGGAACGGCTACGCGAAGAAGCTCGGCTATGCGCGCGCCTTCCTGCATCCGCAGCGCGTGCTCGGGCACTGCCTGGCGCGCCTGCCGCAGGCGGACGGCGAGGGCGCGGTCGGGTTGGACACCTGGCTGAAAGGCCCGGTTTTCTACGGCGCGGAAGTCACGCTGCGCCATGCGCAGGATGATGGCGGCGCGGTGTTTGCGTTGCATGTGGAAGGCGATGTGCGGCCCGCCATCGTCGGACGATTGAGCTGCCAGCCTGCCACGACAGGACATGATTTGAGAAAGGAAGAGCCATGCAGGAACTGAAACACTGGCGCCTCGAGCGCGAACCCGCCGGCCTCGCCTGGCTGATTTTCGACAAGGCCGGCGAGTCGACCAACACGCTCTCTGCGGAAGCGATGCGTGAGTTGGGATTGGTGCTGGACGAACTCGACCGCGAACCGCCGAAGGCCCTGGTGATCCGCTCCGGGAAAAGCGCCGGCTTCATTGCCGGCGCCGACATCGAGGAGTTTACGAAGATCGACTCGCCCGAAGGCGCGCGCGCCCTTGTGCAGCGTGGCTGGGACATGTACAACCGCCTCGCCGCCGTGCGCTATCCGACGCTGGCCCTGATCCGCGGCCATTGCATGGGCGGCGGCACCGAGCTGGCGCTGGCCTGCCGCTACCGCGTGGTGGTGGACGAACCGGGCACGCGCATCGCCCTGCCGGAAGTCATGCTCGGCATCGTGCCGGGCTGGGGCGGCATGCTGCGCCTGCCGGAAGTGATCGGCCCGGCCGCCGCGCTCGACATGATGCTCACCGGCCGCGCCCTCGACGCCAAGCGCGCCAAGCGCCTCGGCTTCGCCGATGAATGCGTGCCGCCGCGCGTCATGGACAACGCCGCGCGCATGCTGGCCACCTCCGGCCGGCCGCCGCGCAAGCTGCCCTTCATGCAGCGCCTGATGAACGGTCCGCTGAAAGGCTTCGTCGCCGCGCAGGCGCGCAAGCAGGTGGCCGCGCGCGCGCGCCCGAGCATTATCCGGCGCCCTACGCCATCCTCGACATGTGGGCGAACTACGGCGGCAATGCGCTCGCCGTGCCGGCCGACAAGCCGACCTCGATGGATGCCATCGCCCGTTCGCCGACGACGGCCAACCTGGTGCGCGTCTACTATCTGCAGGAGCGCCTGAAAGGCTTCGGCAAGAGTGATGGCAAAAGCGGTGACTTCGCGCCGAAGCACCTGCACGTGATCGGCGCCGGCGTCATGGGCGGCGACATCGCTGCCTGGGCGGCGTTGCGCGGCCTGACGGTGACGCTGCAGGACCAGAACGTCGAGCGCATCGCGCCGGCCATCCAGCGTGCCGCAGCGGCGTTCAAGAAGAAGCTGCGCGACGACACGCAGGTGCGCTTCACGCTCGACCGCCTGATTCCCGATCCTTCAGGCCAGGGCGTGCGCCAGGCCGACGTGGTGATCGAGGCGATCTTCGAGAACCTCGAAGCGAAGCGCAAGCTGTTCGCCGACATCGAGCGCATCGCCAAGCCCGGCGCCGTGCTGGCCACCAACACTTCCAGCCTGCGGCTCGAGGACATCGCCACGGCGCTGCAGAACCCCGCGCGCCTGGTCGGCATCCACTTCTTCAATCCGGTGGCGAAGATGCCGCTGGTCGAGGTGGTCGAGGGCGCATCCTCGGATGCCGTGGCGCTCAAGCAGGCCATGGCCTTCGTGCGCAAGATCGACAAGCTGGCGCTGCCGGTGAAGAGCGCGCCGGGCTTCCTCGTGAACGCCGTGCTGGCGCCGTACATGCAGGAGGCGATGCGCTGCGTGGACGAGGGCATAGCGCCGGAGGTGGTGGACGAGGCGGTGCTGGCCTTCGGCATGCCGCTGGGGCCCATCGAGCTGGCTGACACCGTCGGCCTCGATATCGCCGTGGCGGCGGGCAAGGAGCTGGCCGGCGAGGGCGCGGTGCCGCCGAAGAAGCTGCTCGAACTGGTCGCGGCCGGCCACCTCGGCCGCAAGACCGGGCGCGGCTTCTACACGTACAATCAGGGCAAGCCGGCGAAGCAGGCTGCCACCTCGGTGCCGGCAGGGCTGGCCGAGCGGCTCGTGCGGCCGCTGCTGGACGCCGTGCAGCGCTGCATCGAACAGGGCGTCGTCGCCGACGCTGAGCTGGCCGATGCCGGCGTGATCTTCGGCACCGGCTTTGCGCCCTACACCGGCGGGCCGATGAATTATTTGAAGGAGCACAGCTTGAAGGAACACAAGGTTTGACGGATCACCCGACCCGGTTGCCGGACAAGCAGCCGACCCTGCGCCTGATGCCGATGCCGGCCGACGTGAACCACGCCGGGGACATCTTCGGCGGCTACGTCATGGCCAACGTCGACCTGGCCGGCGGCATCGTCGCCATCCGCCGCGCGCGCGGCCGCGTCGCCACCATCGCCGTCAACCAGTTCCTCTTCAAGCAGCCCGTGTCGGTGGGCGATGTGCTGTCCTTCTACGCCGAGGTGATCCAGGTCGGCCACACCTCGATGACCATCAACGTCGAGGTCTATGCCGAGCGCCATCCGGCTGACCCCATCGTGGTCAAGGTGACCGAAGCGCAGCTTACCTACGTCGCTCTCGCCGCGGATGGCAGCAAGCGCGCAGTGCCGCCCGAACTGTAGTTGTCGCTGCCGCGCCGCATCCCTGAGGAGAAAGCCATGAATGAGCAGGTCCTGCTGGAGATTCGCGGCGCCGTCGCCACGCTGACCTTGAATCGTCCGCAGGCGATGAATTCGCTCGGGCAGGAAATGGCCCAGGCTCTGCTGGCGCGTGCCGAAGAACTGCAGCAGGCGGCGGGCGTGAAAGTCGTCGTCGTCACCGGCGCCGGCGACCACTTCATGGCCGGCGGCGACATCAAGGAATTCAAGGGCATCATCGCCGCCGCGCCTGAACAGCGCCAGCAGGCCTTTCACGACATGATCAGCGACTACGTGCATCCGGCCATCGAGATCCTGCGCGGCCTGCCGCAGCCCGTCGTCGCCAAGGTGCGCGGCGCCTGTGCCGGCTTCGGCTTCTCGCTGATGGCCGGCTGCGACCTGGCGGTGGCGGCCGACAATGCCTACTTCACCACCGGCTACGCGCTGCTCGGCACCTCCGCCGACGGCGGCAGCACATGGTTCCTGCCGCGCCTGATTGGGGCCAAGCGGGCGGCCGAACTCATGCTGCTGGCCGAGCGCATCGACGCGCAGCAGGCGCTTTCATTGGGCCTGGTCAACCGCGTCGTGCCCTTGGCCGAGCTCGATGCGGCCTGCGCTGCCTTGGCGCAGCGCCTTGCCGCCGGGCCGGCGCAGGCCCATGCCGGTACCAAGCGCCTGCTCGGCCAGTCGCTGCTGACGCCGCTTACCGAACAGCTGGGTGCCGAGGCGCAGTCCTTCGCGCGCTGCAGCGCCACCGCCGATTTCGCCGAGGGCGTGGCGGCCTTCATCGAGAAACGCAAACCGGCCTTCAAGGGCCACTGACCGCGTTGTCCAACCACCAAGGGAGCATCCCCATGAAGAAACCGACCCTGCTATTGCTTGCCTGTGCCGTGCTGGCGTTTCCCGCCGCCGCCGAGATCACCGCAAAGAAGGATCAGGTGCAAGGCAGCCGCAATCTCGACGTCATCCGGCTCGACGGCGCCACGCTGTTCGGAAGCGCCGAAGATGTCCTTACCGCGGGCGGGAAGAAGGCCCTCGACAAGGTGGTCAAGGACAACCCGTCGCTGGTGATGCGAAAGATCAGGGTGTCCGGGCACACCGACAATATGGGCAAGGAAGACGACAACCGCAAGCTCTCCCTGCGTCGCGCCGAGGCAGTGCGCAAGTACCTTATTTCCCAGGACGGGAACTTTCGCATCGAGGTTGCCGGCCTCGGCGAAACCCAGCCGCTGGTAAAGTGCGATGCGAAGAAACCGCGGCCAGAACTGATTCGCTGCCTGGCGCCGAACCGGCGGGTGGAAATAGAGCCGATCATGGAGTGAACGGCTTCCCGTTTCATTCTCCCAGGCGGAGCGCCTCCGTCACCACCCGGGGGGAATCGATTACGCCGACGTGATCGATTCCCTCCAGGATCACCAGTTCCGCGGCAATGCCGCGCCGCTTCAGTGCCTCGGCGTATTCCTTCGACAGAATCGGCGGCGTCACCTTATCACCGGCTCCCACCAGTACCGAGACCCGCGTTAGAGGCGGCACCTTCGCCACGTAATCGATGGCCGACTCGCTGGTCCAGGCCATGTCGTAGCGCCCCGACATGACGCGCCACGCCGGCACGTTGCAGGGGCACGCCACCAGCACCGCCGCATCGGCGAGCCCCGGATGCCGGCCAAGCATGACGCCGGCCATCGCCGCCCCGCCCGAATGGCCGATCAACACGAGGCGGTCTGCCTTGTGATGGGCTTTCAGGCGGACCACGGCGTCGGCAACGATGTCGATGTTGGTTGCCGTGAAGTTGTCGGCACGGCCGGCGGCGCTCCCGCTGGAATAACTTCCGGTGTCGTCGTTGTAGCCGGGACGGATCATCGCCACTGCGATGGTGCCGGGCGGGCCCTTGTCGGCTAGTGCCTGCGCCACACTGTACTGCGAGGTCGCCGGCGAGCCGGAGGTGTGGTTGCCGTGCAGCAGGACGAAAAGCGTGGATCGGGCGGCACCATCATTCTTTGCGTAGGTCTTAATGATCAGGCATTCCCCGCTGCCGCTGACCCGCGTCACCTGGTCCGGCGCGGGGCAGGGCGCCGCGGAGGCCGAGGCGCTGGACAGCAGCGTCGCTGCGAGGATTGCGGCAGGGCGCATGGGCCGTGGCTAGGTTCGAGTCATTCGCAGGACGAACAGGCCGAGCGCCTCGTGCAAGGCAAGGTAGCCGAGTTGCAGCCCGCCCGGGCGCGGCAGGTAGTCCAAAGCCGTGAGCGGACCGGCGGTTTCGTAGCCGGTCGGCGCGGCAATGACTTCCAGATTGACTGAGGCAAACGCTTCCCGTGCGCGCTTGATATGCCAGGCATGGGTGACCAGCAATACGCGCTTCACACCGGCCTTTTCCAGCAGCAGGGCACTGTAGCGGGCGTTTTCGCGCGTGTCGGCTGAACGGTCCTCGACCCAGCGCACCTTGACGCCGAAATCCCGCTCCAGCACATCCTGCATGCTGCGGCCCTCAGGCACCCCGCCCAGCGGCGCGCCGCCGGTGACGAGCAGCGGCAGGCCGGTCTCGCGGTGCAGCCGCGCCGCGTAGCGGATGCGCTCCAGCGACCAGCGGCTCACCGTATCCCCGTCGTATTCCGGCGCTGCCCAGTAGCTGCCGCCGCCCAGTACGACGATGGCCTGTGCGCTTTTCGCCTGTGCGAGGTCGAGCGCAGGGATGTCTTCGAGCGCGGCGAGCATCGGTTTCGTCACGGCGGGTGTGGCGAGCAGCCATAGCAGGAGGAAGCCGCTCCAGGCCAGCGACTTGCCGAGGCGCGGCCTGCGCCGCAGGAGCAGCAGGCCCAGCACGGCGAGCAGCAGCGGTCCCGCCGGCGGCAGCACCAGCATGGCAATGAGCTTCTTGAGCAGGAACATCAACCCGTGACCTTCCTCACCAGTGCCCGGCTTACCATGCGCAGACGCTGCGCCAGCGGGAAACGTTTGAAGTTGGTCTTCACCGCGCCCTTGGTGAAGGCGGTGCGCTTGGAGTAATCGATGTTTACGTCCACCACTACCGGCCGGCCGGTCGCGGTGATGCGCCTTGCCTCGCTGACGGCGCCGGCGATGGCGGCGTCGTTTTCCATGCGGACGTAGGCCGCGCCGGTGGCCAGCGCGATGCCTTCGAGGTTCACCGAGCCGAGCACGGCGCAGGGCTTGCGGTTGTAGGGGATCTCCTGCGCCTGGGCGATCTGCGACAGCTCGCCGTCGTGGAAGACGAAGTAGGCGATGCCGAGTTCTTCCTTCGTCGCCGTGAGGATTTCCATGGCGGTCATCATGAAGGCGCCGTCGCCGACGATGGAGAAGACCTCGCGTTGCGGCTGCGACAGCTTGGCACCGACCGCGGCGGGCACGGCATAGCCCATGCAGTTGAAGTCGGTCGGCAGGATCAGTGAGCGGGTGGCGTGCACCGGGAAGAGCTCGGCGGTGAGGAAGGTGTGGTTGCCGTCGTCCACTGTGGCGATGGCGTCGTCCGGCATTTGCCTGCGCAGTTCGTCGAAGAAACGCGCCGGATTCACGCGCCCCTGGCTGTCGTGCGCATACCATTCCTCGCGGTAGGCCTGCTTGTCGCGGCGGATCTGCTCTTGCGGTCCGTTGCCGGCCGAGCGTGCCGCGCCGCGCTTCTGCAGTTCGAAAGTCAGCGCCTGCAGTACGGCGGCCGCATCTCCTTCCAGCGCCACCTTGGCCGGATAGTTCTTGCCGAAGACCTGCGGGTTGATGTCGATGTGCACCAGCTTCTCCGGCACGGTGACGCCGAAGCTGCCGGTGCCGATCTCACCGAAGCGCGTGCCGACGGCGAGCAGGGCGTCGCAGCTGGCGAAGGCGTTGCGCGCGGCGGGCACGGCATGCGGGCCGAAGCTGAAGCCGGCATGCAGCGGATGCGTGGCGGGGAAGGTCGACAGCCCCTGCAGGGTGGTGGCCACCGGCGCCTGCAGGAACTCCGCGATCTCCTTCAGCTGCGGCAACGCATCCACCGCGCCCCAGCCTGCGAAAATGCCGGGGCGGTCGGCAGCCAGCAGCACCTCGGCTGCATGGGCGATGTCCTCCTGCGCCGGCAGGGGCGGCCCCGCAGCCGGCACCCAGGCTGGCAGTTCACCCACCTCCTCGGGAAACAGCTGCAGGTTTACAGGCAGCTCGACGAACACCGGGCCCGGCTCGCCCGAGGTGGCGATGCGGTAGGCCTCATAGATCGTCGGCACGACGTCGGCATGGCGTTCGATGCGGAAGGTCGCCTTCGTCAGCGGCTTCATGAAGGCGTGCTGGTCGATCTCGTGCAACTGGTAATGCTTGCCCAGGTCGGTGCGGATGCCGCCGGTGATCACCAGCATCGGCACGCCGGCGAGCAGCGCCTCGGCAATGCCGCTCGAGGCGTGGGTGAGGCCGGCCGCCGGTACGATGGCCAGTGTGCCGATCGAGCCGGAGACGCGGCTCACCGCATCGGCGATGAAGGCGGCACTGCCCTCGTGGGTGACGAGGATCGGCGTGACCGATTCCGAATTGTTCAGCTCGTCGTAGAACTCGGTGTTCTGCACGCCGGGAATGCCGAAGGTGAAGCGCACGCCAAGCTGCTCCAGGGCGTGCGTGGCGAGCCATGCCGCGGTTTTTTTCATGGTTAACCCTTTGCGATCGATTGACCGGCGATACGTCCGGTGAGGACGCAACAGCCGAGGAAAGTGCCTTCCAGCGCGCGCAGGCCATGGCTGCCGCCGCCGCCGAAGCCGGTCGCCTCGCCCGCCGCATAGAGCCGCGGGATCGGCTGGCCGGCGGCGTCGAGGACGCGGCTCTGCAGGTCGGTCTGGATGCCGCCGAGGCTCTTGCGGCTGATGATGAACTCGCGGATGGCGATGAGCGGCAGCGCCCTGTCGTCGAGGATGCGCTGCGACTTGCAGGTGCGGATGCGGTCGCCCTTCCATTGTCTCAGGTAGGCGATGCGCTGCAGTTGTTCGTCCTCGTAATGGGCCGGCCCGCGCGCGATCTGGGCGTCGTATTTCGTCAGCGCTGCAGCCAGCGTCTCCAGGTCGACGCCATCGTTGCCTTGGTCGCCCTGCAGCGCGTTCATCTTCCCAACCAGCGCCGGCAGCGTGCCGGCGACGACGACGTCTTCGCAGTGCGTGGTCAGCTGGCCCACCAGCCAGCGGTTGCCGAACAGCAGGTCGCGCAGGAAGGACAGCTTCTTCTTGTCGCGGATCGACGGGTTGAACTCCGCGCCGGAGACCGCCAGCTCCTTCAGGGCAATCTTGCGGTTGAGGATCTGCCAGGAATACTGCCGCTCGGTGGCGCACACCCGCGTCACCAGGTCGCGCGTGTCGAAGCCCGTCACCAGCGGCGGCATGAAGCGCTGGCCGCGCCAGTCGACCCACAGGGCGGAGCGCGGCGGCACCAGCGACAGGCCGTGGTGGGGTTTGCGCGGCTTCCAGTGATGGACGCCGGCGGCGTAGTCCCACATCTTGTCCAGGTGCGTGAGGTTCCCGCCGACCTTGCCGACGGCGTCGTGCAGCATGCCGTCAGCGTAGCGGTGCGAGCCGTTGAGGAGCGTCTGCGGCGGCGTGCGCCAGTCGGCGTGCCAGTTTTGCCGCACCCGTTCCAGATTGCCGTTGATGCCGCCCGCCGCGACGAGGATGGCCTCGCCGAAAGCCTCGAAGGGTTCGCCGCCGTCTTCGCGCCTGCCGCTGCAGCCGCTGATCTCCCCCATCAGGCTGGAGAAGGCCTCGACGCGATGCTCGAAATGCACGGACAGCCTTGCTGCGTTCGGGTGGTTGCGCAGCCGCTTGATGAGCTGCACCGCCAGTTCGCGGCCGGTGCCCCAGACGATGTGGAAGCGCGGCACGGAATTGCCCGGCGTGTGCAGGCCGCGCTCGACCCAGTGCGGCACCGGAAAAAAATCGATGCCGTTGCCTTTCAGCCAGAGATAGACGTCATCGTGGCAGCGCCCGGTGTAGGCCTCGGCCCAACTGCGTGGCCAGAGGTCGTCGGCGCCGAATTCGGCGAAGGCGCACCAGTCGTCGTAGGCTCGCCGGGGCGAATCCTGAAAGCCCGCGCGCTGCTGCTCGCGGCTGCCGACGACGAAGATGCCGCCGAAGCTCTCCTTCGCCAGGCCGCCGAAGTTCTCCTCGCTGTCGCGATCGAGAATCGTCACGCTTTTTCCGGCGTCGAGCAGTTCCAGCGCCGCGCAGATGCCCGCCAGGCCGCCGCCGATGACGACGACGTCGCTTTTGTAGGTATGCATCGTGTTCCTCCTCGCGGCGACTGCGCCGTCCGCTGCGGGTTGTTGTTTTATCCCTGTCCCGCGAAACGGAAGCATAGCGCATGAGTCGTCATTCGGCGACACGCCAAGTCATTGCTGACAAAGGCTTCGTGCCGCCGGGCTGAATTCCCGTCGGCGGGGGACGACAGATTTCGCGGCGCTGGGTCGCCGAAAGCGGCGACCAACGGCGCCAGTCGCCTGATACTTAGGAAAAAAAACGGACAGGCACGGCCCTTGCAAAGGGGTTATGCCGCCAGATTCCGGCGGCATGTTGTTTACTCATCATCACAGGAGTCACCATGCTCGACAAGATGCAACTCTTCGGCAAACACAACGATCCCCAACCCCCGCAGCGTCCCGGCACGCCGGTCGCGCGCAGACCCGGCGAGCCCGCCTCGCCCGCGACGCAACGTCCCGAACCCCTTCCCGCCCCGGCGGCATCGAAGGCCGGCGACAAACCGGACAACATTCAGGGCAGCAAACTCATCGTCGGACCCGACATCAAGCTCAAGGGCGCCGAGATCAGCGATTGCGGCACGCTCGTCGTCGAGGGGCGCGTCGAAGCGGTGCTCGACAGCCTGGCCATCCAGATCGCCGAGCAGGGCGCCTTCTCCGGCCGCGTGGTCATCGACGTGGCCGAGATCCATGGCCAATTCGAGGGCGACCTGCTGGCGCGCAAGAAGCTGGTGGTGCATTCGACGGGGAAGGTCTCCGGCAAGATCCGCTACGGCAAGATCGTCATCGAGGAGGGCGGCGAAGTCTCGGGCGACGTGCGGTCGCTTGCCTCCGAGCAGGCCGCCGTGGCGGTGTCGGCAGCGCCCGACGATGCCAAGCGAGCCGAACTGATCGGAATCGACGCCGCAGCCGGGCGTCCGCGCCAGGCCTTCCAGAAATAACGAAGACTCTCCTCTCCTCCGTTTTCGGGCGCCCTTGTGGCGCCCGTTTTTTTGTTGCGGACCCGGAGCGGGATCGCATCGGATGAAAACCCGGGCCCAACTGGCATAATGGAGCCGTCAAGATACCGGCACGCGCCATGCCCGACAGGAAATTCGGATTCGAGACCCTGTGCCTTCATGCGGGCAGCCAGCCCGACTCTGCTACCGGCGCGCGCGCGACGCCCATCTACCAGACGACCTCCTTCGTCTTCGATTCCGCCGAGCATGCGGCCAGCCTGTTCAACCTGCAGACCTTCGGCAACGTCTACTCGCGCATCTCCAATCCGACCGTCGCCGTGCTGGAGGAGCGCATGGCCGCGCTCGAGGGTGGCCGCGCCGCGCTCGCCGCCGCCACCGGCCAGTCGGCGCAGATGGTGGCGCTGCTGACGCTGTGCGAGGCGGGCGACCACATCGTCTCGGCCAGCACGCTCTACGGCGGCACCTACTCGCAGTTCGACTTCAACTTCCGCAAGCTCGGCATCGCCACCACCTTCGTCGACCCTGACGAACCGGAGAATTTCCGCCGCGCCATCACGCCGAAGACGAAATGCCTCTATGCCGAGACCATCGGCAACCCGCGCGGCAACGTGCTCGACATCGCCGCCGTGGCGCAGGTGGCGCGCGAGGCCGGCCTGCCGCTGGTGATCGACAATACCTTTGCCTCGCCGTATCTCTGCCGGCCCATCGAGCACGGCGCCGACATCGTCGTGCATTCGGCCACCAAGTTCATCGGCGGCCACGGCACCACCATGGGCGGCGTCATCGTCGAGTCGGGCAAATTTCCCTGGGGAGACGAAAGGTTTCCGCAGATGACCGAGCCCTCGCAGGGCTACCACGGCGTGCGCTTCTACGAGACCTTCGGCGACTTCGGCTTCACCATGCGCGCCCGCTTCGAGACGCTGCGCACGCTCGGGCCGGCGCTCTCGCCGATGAATGCCTGGCTGCTGCTGCAGGGGTTGGAGACGCTGCACCTGCGCATGGAGCGCCATGTCGCCAACGCCCAGGCGGTGGCCGAATTCCTTGCGGCCCATCCGCGCGTTGCCTGGGTCAATCACGCCGGACTGGCGGATAATCCCTATCATGCGCTGTCGCGAAAGTATTTGCCGAAGGGCGCCGGCTCCATCTTCACCTTCGGCATCAAGGGCGGCGAGAAGGGTGGTCAACGTGCCGGCGAGAAGTTCATCGAGAGTGTGCAGTTCCTCTCCCACCTGGCCAACGTCGGCGACGCCAAGACGCTGGTGATCCATCCGGCCTCGACCACGCATCGCCAGCTCTCCGAAGAACAGCAGATCAAGGCCGGCGTCACGCCCGACATGATCCGCCTGTCGGTGGGGCTGGAGACGCTCGACGACATTGTGTGGGACATCGACCAAGCGCTCGAGAAGAGCATTGCCTGAGGAAAAAGAATGGAATTTTTCGAGAATTTCGGCTTGCGCGAACTGGTGATCGGCACCGCGGTGCTGCTCGGCATCTATTCCGGCATCGTCATCATCCGCCTGGCCCGCATGTCGCGTTCCAGCCCGCCTGAGCCGATATGGAAGCAGGCGCCGACACAGTTTGGCGAACAGGTGATGAAAACCGGCATCGAGGCGGAGCTCGCCGAGTTGCGCGGCGAAGTGGCCGCGCTGAAGGACGAGGTCGCGCTGCTCAAGGCGGCGCGGAATATCTCGCCGCAGTACGGCGAGGCGGTGGCCATGGCGCAGAAGGGCATGGCCGCGCAGCAGATCGCCGAACGCTGCGGCATCTCGGTGGCGGAGGCCGAGATGGTGTGCGCCTTGAGCCGGGCCAGGTCCGAATAGGGGAGGGGATATGGCGGAACCGGGACAGTCTGAACAGGAAGACCTGAAAAAGAAGCTGGTGCGACGCATCGCGATTGCCGGCGTGCTGGTCGTCGTGCTGCTCGGCGGGCTGACGTTGGTCGAGGACTACCTCCTGGAGAAGCCCGCGCCGCCCGCAGCGCCGGCGCCCACGGCCGCCGCGCCTGCCGCCGACAAGGTTGAAGAAAAACCCGCCGAAGAGAAGAAGGAAGAACCGAAAGTCGAGGAGAAGGCTGCGGAAGCGCCCAAGGCCGAACCCGAGAAAACCGAAACGCCGCTCGCACCCGCGCCGGAACTGAAACCTTCCTCACGCGTCGTCATCAAGGCGGGGCCGGCGACGCCGCACGCACCGGCGAAGAAGCCGGAGCCTGCTCCAGCCAAAACGGCCGCCACACCCGCGCCGCCCGATCCTGCCACCGTACTTGCGCGCAGCTACCGCTTGCAGATGGGCGTGTTTACCAGCGCATCCAATGCGGACGAACTGCATGCCAAACTCGAGAAGGCTGGCATTCCCTCCTATGTCGAGTCGCGCGTGCATGTCGGCCCCTTCAAGTCGCAGAAGGAAGCCGACGAGGCGCGCCGCAAGCTGAAGGAACTCGGCCTCGGCCCCGGCCTGCTGATCCCGCCGCAGAAGAAGTAGATCTAGAAAAACCCGAGCACCGCCGCGAAGGGCAGGGCCGAGCGCGGCAGATAGGGGATGCGCCAGAGGCCGCCATGCACGGCGTTGTCCATGAACAGCCGTGCCGGATGCGCCGCCGCGCCGCCGCCGTGTCGCAGGTCGTACACCAGCAGCGCCGCCATCAGCGCATTGGCGGTGTCCGGTTCGAAAACTTCCACGCCGAAGTGACTGGCGCCGCCATAGGCGGCGGCCAGCGCCTTGTTCTTCACCACCGAGCGGGTGCGCGTGGCCGGCGCCACGTTGACGGAGACATGCCGCCCCGCCTTGTGCGCCACCGCAGCCCGCCACGCCTGCAGGCGCTTGGCCAGCGCGTAGTTGGGCCCCTGCTGCGCTACCAGCGCATCGACGATGCCGGCGGGTGCGCCGCTGCAGTCTACGAGCCGCTCCACGTTCGGCGCGAAAAAGCGCTTGCCGCCGAGCAGGCGGAGCGGCGCCTGCAGATGGCGGATGCCGCCGCGCTCGCGCCGCGCCTGCATGGCGTGCTCGGCATCCTCGGCCGGCACGGCGAAGACATCGGTCGGGCTGAGCAGCCAGGCCGGCACGGCATCCTGGCGTCGTTCCAGCAGGCTGGCGACGATGGCGTCCATCGCCAGCGACACGCGCACATGCGCCTCGCCGTCGAGATAGGCATAGTTGCCGACGACCAGCGGCCCCGGCAGTGCGGCCAGCCAGTCGCGGATCTCCGGCGTTTCGTGAAGCAGGTCGGCCCCCGCCTTGAAGGCCAGCGTCGGATCGTCGGAGGCCAGCGGTTCGTGCATGGGCAGCAGCACGCGGCCGTTGCCGGCGCGCGCCGTGGCGATGATGCGGCCCCAGGCCGGCGTGCCGGGCAGGTCGATCACGGCCAGGTTGGCGCGCCAGTTCACCAGCGTCGGCAGGGGGCCCAGTTCCGCGCCGGCGCCCATCACCGCCACATGCCAGTCGGACAGGTCCAGCCAGTCCGGATGGTCGATCACCTCGCCGATGGCGGCTGCGAAGGACGGTTCGACGACGCCTGTAGCGGCCCAGTTTCCCAGTTGCCGGCGCAAGGCATCGCCCGTCAGCCGCTCGCCGCGATAGGGCACCGCGAGTTCAGGGCGCGCGTTGCCGCTCCCGGTGATTGTCACTGTGTCGAAGGCGATGGCGCTCGGTCGGGCCATGGCTGTTTGCAGGGGCAGCGCCTCGCCGTCACGGATGCATTCGAAGTTCGCATGCAAGGCCGTCAGGCCGGCCTGAGCGATTGAATGTGCCGATGCCGCGTCGGCGAGCCCCAGCTCGACGGCGCGGCGCACATGGGGCATGTAGCCCTTGCGCCAGTCGCGCTCGGCGCGCGCCGCCCCGGCGGCCTGCGCTGAAACTGCCGCCAGCGCCGTAGCGAATATCTCGCGCCCGGCGACCAGCGAACTGCGCCGGCCGTCGGGGCCGGCGAGGAAGGTGATGCCGCTCAGGGTTTTTCGGGTGTCCTCGTCCATGCGGCGGGCTTGTCGATTAACATAGAACTTGTTCGATTCTACAGGAGGCGCCATGAGCAAGAAGGTCATCGCCACGACGAATGCCCCCGCTGCCATTGGCCCCTATTCGCAGGGCGTGCGGGCCGGCAACACCGTCTATCTTTCCGGCCAGATCGGCTTCGATCCCGCCACCATGCAGCTGGCCGAAGGCCTCGATGCGCAAGCCAGGCGCGTCTTCAGCAATCTCGAGGCCGTTGCCGCGGCGGCAGGGAGTTCCCTCGCCGACGCCGTAAAGCTGACGATCTATCTGGTCGACCTCGGCCACTTCGCCCGGGTGAACGAAATCATGGCGCAGCACTTCCAGGAGCCCTATCCGGCCCGCGCCACGGTGCAGGTCGCGGCGCTGCCGCGCGGCGCGCTGATCGAAGTCGACGCCGTGCTCGTCGTCGGCTGAGTGCATTCAATGCGCTGCCGACCGGGCCGTTCATGGTTCGACAAGCTCACCACGAACGGCCCTGGAAATGACCGTTCGCCCTGAGCTTGTCGAAGGGTGAGCGGACAGTCGACGCGAGTCACGATACCCATGAACGCGCCAGAATCCGCACTGCCCGGCGCCACCCCGGCGACCACCGACAAGCTCGCCAAGCTCGGCATCCGCACGCAGGCCGACCTCGTCCTGCACCTGCCGCTGCGCTACGAGGACGAAACCCGCCTCACGACGATCGCCGACCTGCGGCCCGGCGTGCCGGCCCAGGTCGAGGCCGAGATCGCTGACGCTTCCGTGCAGTACCGGCCGCGCCGCCAGCTTGTCGTCCGTGTGCAGGACGACAGCGGCGGCGAACTGGTGCTGCGCTTCCTCAATTTCTACGGCAGCCAGGTCAAGCAGCTTGCCGTCGGCCGGCGCCTGCGCCTCTTCGGCGAACCGCGCGGCGGCTTCCTGGGCGACGAGATGGTGCACCCGCGCTGCCGCGTCGTCGAAGCAGGCGAGGCGCTGCCTGAGGCGATGACGCCGATTTATCCGACGACCGCCGGCCTCTCGCAACTGGCGCTTAGGCGGCTCATCGATCTCACGCTAAAGCAGGCCGACCTCGCCGAGACTCTGCCCGACGCGCTGCGCAAGCAGCTGCGCCTCGCGGACTTCGCCGACAGCGTGCAGCTGTTGCATCACCCGACGCCGCAGACCGCCGCTGCCGAGCTCACCGGGCGAACCCATCCCGCCTGGCAGCGCATCAAGTTCGACGAGCTGCTCGCCCAGCAGCTTTCCTTGCGCCGCGCCCACGAGGCGCGCCGCGCCAAGAATGCGCCGCCGCTACCGGCCAGATCCTCGCTGACTAAAAAACTCCTCGCTGCGCTGCCCTTCACGCTCACCGCCGCGCAGCAGCGCGTCTGGCGCGAGATCTCACATGACCTCGGCCAATCCCATCCCATGCAGCGCCTGCTGCAGGGTGATGTCGGCAGCGGCAAGACCGTGGTTGCCGCGCTCGCCATGCTGCAGGCCGTCGAGAACGGGCATCAGGCCGTGCTCATGGCGCCGACGGAAATTCTCGCCGAGCAGCATTTCCGCAAACTCACGCAGTGGCTGGCGCCGCTCGGGCTGGACATTGCCTGGCTCTCCGGCAGCCTGAAGAAGAAGGACAAGGTCGCTATGGCCGAAGCCATCTCCAGCGGCCGCACCCGACTGGCCGTCGGCACGCATGCGCTGATCGAGGAAGCGGTGGCATTCCCCAAGCTCGGGCTCGCCATCATCGACGAGCAGCACCGCTTCGGCGTGCGCCAGCGGCTGACTTTGCGCGGGAAGGGCGTCAATCCGCACCAGCTCATGATGTCCGCCACGCCCATCCCGCGCACCCTCGCCATGAGCTACTACGCCGACCTCGACGTCTCGGTGATCGACGAGCTGCCGCCCGGCCGCCAGCCGGTGCTCACCAAGCTGGCGTCGGAAGCGCGCCGCGACGAAGTCATCGCGCGCATCCGCGACGCCTGTGCGCAAGGCCGGCAGGCCTACTGGGTATGCCCGCTCATTGAGGAGAGCGAAAAATTGCAGCTGCAGACGGCGGTGGACACCTTCGAGCGCCTGCGCGCCGAGCTGCCCGGCCTCAAGGTCGGCCTGGTGCACGGCCGCCTCAAGGGCGAAGAGAAGGCGCGCGTGATGGGCGACTTCGCGGCAGGGAAGGTGCAGCTGCTCGTCGCCACCACGGTGATCGAGGTCGGCGTCGACGTGCCCAACGCCTCGCTCATGGTGATCGAGCACGCCGAGCGCTTCGGCCTCTCGCAACTGCACCAGCTGCGCGGCCGCATCGGCCGCGGCGCCGACGACTCGGTATGCATCCTGCTCTACGCCCACCCGCTCGGCGAGACCGCGCGGGCGCGGCTGAAGATCATCTTCGAGAACACCGACGGCTTCGAGATCGCCCGCCAGGACCTGCACCTGCGCGGCCCCGGCGAATTCCTCGGCAGCCGCCAGAGCGGCGTGCCGCTGCTGCGCTTCGCCGACCTGGAGGCCGACGCCGACTTGTTTGAAGCTGCGCGCGAGTCGGCGGAGCTATTGTTGAAGGACTATCCGGATGCCGCCGACCGGCACGTCGAGCGCTGGCTGGGCGGCAGGAGAGATCTGCTCAAGGTGTAAAATCCGCCCCCATGTCCGAACTCACCCTGCGCCAGCGCCTCGACGCCTACGAACGCCTGATGCGGCTCGACAAGCCGATCGGCACGCTGTTGCTCTTGTGGCCGACGATGTGGGCGGTGTGGATCGCGGCGCGAAGGCGCGCCGAGCGGGTTCATCGTGTGGATCTTCGCGCTGGGCACGCTGCTGATGCGCTCGGCGGGCGTGGTGATGAACGACTACGCTGACCGCCATTTCGATCCGCATGTCGAGCGCACGAAGAACCGGCCGCTGGCGGCGAAGCAGGTGACGGAGACGGAGGCGCTGCTGCTCGCCGGCGTGCTGACGCTGCTGGCCTTCGTGCTCATCCTGCCGCTGCACAAGCTGGTGTGGCTGCTCTCGGTGGTGGCGCTGTTCCTGGCGGCGAGCTATCCGCTCACCAAGCGCTTCCTCGCCATTCCGCAGGCCTATCTGGGCGTGGCGTTTGGCTTCGGCATCCCGATGGCCTTCGCCGCGCAGCTCTTCACCGTGCCGCCGCTGGCCTGGGTGCTGCTGCTGGCGAACATCTTCTGGGCCATCGGCTACGACACCTGCTACGCCATGGTGGACCGCGAGGACGACCTGAAGATCGGCATCAAGACCTCCGCCATCACCTTCGGCCGCTTCGATGTGGCGGCGGTGATGCTCAGCTACGCGGCGACGCTGGCGACCCTCGCCTGGGTGGGCGCGCAGGCAGGGCGCGGCATATGGTTCCATGCCGGGCTGGTCGTGGCCGGCGGCATGATGCTGCGCCACTATTTCTGGATCCGCGGCCGCGAGCGCATGGCGTGCTTTCGCGCCTTCAAGGACAACAACTGGGTCGGCGCGGCGATCTTCGCCGGCCTGGCCCTCGACTACGCGCTGCGCTCGGGCAGGATGCCGGCGCTCTAGGTACGCCAGGCGCTCCGGCTAGCGCCGTCCGGCGCCGACCGGCGCAAGCCCCTGGCAGTCGCGCCCGAGCCAGGTCATCTGCGACTCCGACTGCATGGTGTGGCGGCCGCGTGCATCGGTCGTCGTCATGTCCATGCGCGAGTGGATCGTGTTGCCGGAGAAGGTGCTCTCGCCCTTGCCCTGGGAGCGGCGGCCCTCGACGGTGCAGTCGACCTCGTAGCGCATGGTGTTGCCGCTGCGGCTCATCTTGGTCGGCTGGCAGCGACCTTCGGGGTCCACCACGGGCGTATCGCGCTTGGCCATTTCCTCGCTGACGCAGATGCGCATGGCACCGCCCCCGCCCATCCCCATGCCCTGGCGGCCCAGCATGGCTTCCATCTGCTTGCGCTGCTCGGGCGGCATGCTGGCCATTTGCTGCTGCATCTGCGCCTGTGCGGCGGCCATTTGCGCCTTCATGTCCTGTCCATCCATCATCTGCTTGAGGGTCTTGACCTCCCACAGGCCGGCTTTCATGCCGGAATCGGCGAAGGCGGAAGCGGCCAGCAGCGGCAGTGCAGCGGCCAGAATCAGTTTTTTCATGAGGGTCTCCTTTGCGCGGTTGGGTTGCGGTGCGGACGGCGCGGTATGGCGCCATCATCTGACGGGCATTGTGCCAGAACGCGATCCCGGCCGGTATTGCCGAACGACGGTGCCGTCCGGCTAGTAACTGCGCCGGTAGGCGCTGGCCGGATCCTTTTCCGGCGGCATTTCGCCCGGCTGCGCTGCGCGTGCCTCGGCGACCCGTTTTTCGACATTGTCTCCGGTGAGGCTTTTCAGGAAGGCGGCCAGCGCCCGCTTTTCCTCCGGCGCGAGGCCGAGCGGCCTGAGCAACGGACTCTTCTGCGGGTTGTCGATGCCGCCGCGGTCGTAGAATTCGATCACCTCTTCCAGCGTGGCGAGCGAGCCGTCGTGCATGTAGGGTGCGGTGAGCGCGACGTTGCGCAGCGACGGCGTGCGATACGCCCAGGAATCCGCCGGATCGAGCGTGACTTCGTAGCGGCCGACATCCGGCTGCGGCGGCTCGAAGGACGCCAGCGCCTTGTCCTCCACCTCGACGAACACGCCCGGTGCGAGCTGCACGCGATGTTTTTTCGGCAGCCCCATGCTGTTGGCGAACCCGATGCCGGTGTTGTGGAAGCGGTTGTCGCTGAAGAGCGCGTGCCGCTCGTCCACGCTGTGGCAGGCGCTGCAGCCGGCCTTGCCGGCGAAGAGGCGGAAACCGGTCCGTTCTTCCGCGGCGAGGGCATCCGCATCCTTGCCGTAGCGCCAGCGGTCGAAGCGGGAATTGGCGGAGACCAGGGTGCGCTGGTAGGCCGCCAGTGCCTGACCGATCGTCTGCACGTCGGGTCCGCGGCCGCCGAAGGCCTGCTCGAAGCGGCCGGCGTATTCGGGCAATGCCTTGATCTTCTCGACCACATAGCCGATGGAGGGATTGGCCATCTCGTTGCCGGCGAGCAGCGGTCCCCAGGCCTGGTTCTCCAGGCTGAACTCGCGGCCGTCGTGGAACAGCTGTTCGACGTAGGCGACGTTGTAGATCGTCGGCGAGTTGCGGCGGATGCTCTGGCCTTCGAGGCCGATGGCGGTGCCGAGCTCATTGGAGGTGAACCCCTGCTCGGGCACGTGGCACATGGCGCAGGAGAGCGTGTTGTTGTGCGACAGGCGCCGGTCCATGAACAGCGTGCGCCCCAGGTCGATGCGGGCCTGCGTCAGCGGATTCTCCGGCGGCACCGGCAGCGGCGGCAGGCCGAGCGGCACCGCCAGGTTAAGCGGCGTGTCGACCGGGGCGGGCCGCTCGCAGGCCGGCAGGGCAAGCAGGCCGAGCAGCAGCAGAATGAATGGTCGGGATCTCATTTCAGCGGGACGCCTGCCTCCATGAGCAGCGTCTTGATGTCGTTGAGCACCATCGCCGGCAGCAGGTAGTCGGTGGTGTAGATCTCGCGGACGTTTCGCCGGCCATCGATGAGGAAGACCTTGAGCACGTGGCTGTAGGTGCCGATCGCCTTGCCGGTGGCGCGGTCGACGTCCACGCCGACATCCTGGCCGAAGCCGTCGAGGATCGGCAGCAGTTCGCGGCGCGAGCGCGTGGTGAGGAAATCCCAGGCGACGTGCTGTTCCGTTCCGCCGTGGTCGCGCCCGTAGAGGGCGAGCACCTGCGGCGTGTCGCGCTCCGGGTCGAAGGACAGGCTGACGAAGCGCACGCGGCCGCGCGTCTGCGGCAGCTTCTCGAGTTCGTTCTTCACCTGGTGCATGACGGTGAAGGCGTAGGGGCAGCCGGTCGGGTCGGCGCAGGAGGAATACATGAAGGCCAGCAGGGTGACCTTGCCCTGCGTGAACTCGGCCAGCCTGCGCCGCTTGCCCGCCGCATCGAGCACCGCGCCGTCCGTCGCGCGCTGGATCCGCTCCAGCTTGTAGGTGCCGGCCGGCGGCGGCACGAAGTCCATGCGCGGCACGGGCGGGCCGGCCCAGGCCGCATCCAGCACACCCAGCCCCCAGAGGAAAAAAAACCCGCCTCCGGTCAGAAGGCGGGCTGTCCGAAAGGACAGAGGGAGAGAGAGCATTACTGTTTCCGGGCCACCACGGCGGGCAGGCTTTGCGCGGTTTCCAGCGGCTTGAGGGTGGACAGGTCGCGCGCCTGGAACTTCATGTGGTGGGCGCGGCCGAGCTTCTCCTTGTAGAAATCGATGGAGAGCTTTTCCTTCAGTTCCTTGCCGTCCCAGTCGTAGATCTTGAGGTACTGCTCGTCGTCCTTGCCCTTCTTGTCCCAGTTGCCGAGGAGCGAGGAGGTGAAGTAGACGCGCTTGCCGTCATAGCTCTGCGACACCATGTTGACCTGCGAGCCGATCTTCTTCTTGTAGACCTCCTTCGGCTTCATCGGGTCGGAGAAGTCCCAGTAGCGCGTGTGGCCGTCCATGAAGGTGTTGATCCACATGCCCTTGCCGTCGTTGGTGATGGAGATGTCGACCGGCAGCGGGATGTCGGCCGGATTGCCGATGGTGCCGACCTCGTGCGCCTGCCACTCGCCCTTGGCATCCTGCTTGTAGACCCAGATCTTCGAGGTCAGCGCCGCGGTCGTCACCGCCCAGTTGTCGCCCGGCTTCCACGACCAGCGCACCTCGAGCGGCGCGCCCGGCGTGCTGAATACCTTGAGCGGCTTCATGGTCTTCATGTCCCACATCACCGAGGTGTTGCCGAAGCGCTTCATGGCCTCGCCGTCCTTCACCATCTTGCCGAGGTCCATCATGTAGTTGTTCCAGCCGGTGAAGGAGGAGGTGAGGAACACGTTCTTCTGCGGGTTGATGCCGACGTCGTAGTTGTAGCCGTCGCCCTTGCCGCTCCAGCTGGCCGACTCGCCCTTCGGCATGGCCTGGTGGGAGACGTAGTCGCCCTTGTTGTTGTAGACGGCGATGCCGGTCTCGCCGCCGTGGTCCTTGTTGTTCGACAGCGGTGTGATGAGCATGCGGCCGGGCATGGCGATGAAGGAATGCGGGCCGACGAAGCCGGTTTTCTGCACGAAGTCGGTGATGGTCTTCACCAGCTTCGGTTTGGCCGGGTTCGTGCCGATGTCGAAGATGTAGATCTTGTTCGAATCCAGCGCGCCGCCCCACAGGTAGCGGCGGTCGTCCGAGAGGCCGACGTGGTGCACCTCGCCGCGTCCGCCGAGCGACAGCTTGTGGAGGATCTTGCCGTAGGTCTTCGAGGCCGGATTGACGTCGACCGTCACCAGCTTGTCCGAGCCGTCGCCGACGCCCTTGACGCCGAGCGTCCACACATAGACCAGGTCTTCCTGCCCCTTGATCAACGGAGTGAAGGGCGAGCAGCTCGTCTCGTCGGCGAACGTCGGGGCGCCGGCCAGGGCGGCCGACACCGCCAACGCCATTGCCAATTGGCGGGGCCGTCCCGCAGCGCGTACTGATTTCTTCATTCGTGTCTCCTGGTTGGGGGTAACATTTCCCTGAATGCAGGCGCCGCAGGAACCATTGCCGGCGCGCATGCAGACAGATGCGTTTCATTATTGAATTAATTATTATTGAAGTAAGTTAGCAGAACGGACTGCGTGGGCAATTGGGGTGTTTACCTAGGCGGTTGGCGGTTGTCCCTGATTGATCCGTCATGAGGGGCTGTTAAGGTTGCATTGCACAATGGGGAATGATCGGCGGAATGTTCATGGAAAGTGATGTGATGTGGCTGGGCCTGATCGCGCTCGGCGGCGGATTGGCGGCTGCGTTGATCGGCCTCGCCTACCTGTTGCTGCGCCTGCGCGAAGCGGAGCAGCGCGTGCGCGACAGGGAAGCCGACCATCAGGGCGTGCTGGACCGCCTGCAGGAAAACGAATACCGCCTGCGCACCATCATCGAATCCGAGCCGGAGTGCGTGAAGCTGCAGGCCGCCGACGGCACGGTGCTGGAGATCAATCCGGCGGGGCTCAGGCTGGTGGACGCCGAGCGTGCGGAGGACATCATCGGCAGGAAGATCTATGAAGTCGTCGCGCCGGAATACAAGGCCATCTACCGGGAAAACATGCGGCGCGTCTTCGCCGGCGAAGCGGCCGTCTATGAATTCAAGTCGATTACCCTCAGGGGCCGGACGCGCTGGATGGAGACGCATGCCGTGCCCCTGCGCGATGCGCGCGGCGAAGTCTATGCCCTGCTCGGCATCACGCGCGACATCACCGAGCACAAGTGGGCCGAGGAGCAGGGGCGGCGCCACCAGACGGAGCTGGCGCGGGTGGCGCGCCTGTCGACCATGGGCGAAATGGCCACCGGCCTGGCCCACGAGCTCAACCAGCCGCTCGCGGCGATCGCCAACTTCGCCCGCGGCTGCATTCGCCGGCTGCGCAGCGGCGACATGGCGCCGGCCGACATGATCGAGCCGCTCGAGGAGGTCTGCGAGCAGGCGGAACGCGCCGGCGAGATCATGCGCCACGTGCGCGATTTCGTCCGCAAGAGCGAGCCGAGGATGACCGCCGTCGACATCAACCAGGTCGTGCGCGGCGTGGTCAAGTTCACCGAACACGAAGCGCGCCAGCACGAAACCATCGTGACGCTGCAGTTGGCGCCGCAGCAGCCCCGGGTGTGGGCCGATTCCATCATGGTCGAGCAGGTGATCTGCAACCTCGTGCGCAACGCCATGGAGGCGATGGCCGAGCGGCATTCGCTGCGCCGCGAAATCGTCATCCGCACCGTGCCGCACGGCGAGGATACCGTTGAGATCGAGGTCGTCGACACCGGGCCCGGCATCGACGAGACCGTCATCGACCAGGTGTTCGACCAGTTCTTCACCACCAAGACGGAAGGCGTCGGCATGGGGTTGTCCATCAGCCGCTCGATCGTCGAGTCGCACGGCGGCAGCATCCGCGCCGAATCGCGCACCGGCGGCGCCACCTTCCGCTTCACCCTGCAGGCCATTCCGGCCAGTTTGCGCAAAGATGAGCGACGCTACAGTTTTCATAGTTGACGACGACCAGGCGGTCGCCCGCAGCCTGCGCTGGCTGATCGAGACGGTGCGGCTGAAGGTGGAGACCTTCGCCTCGGCCCAGGCCTTTCTCGACAGCTATGACGAGACGAAGCCGGGTTGCCTCGTGCTCGACGTGCGCATGCCGGGGATGAGCGGCCTGGAGCTGCAGGAGCGCCTGGCGGCGCGACGCGACTATCACCTGCCGATCATCTTCATCACCGGGCACGGCGACGTGCAGATGGCGGTGCGCGCGGTGCAGGCGGGCGCTTACGATTTCGTCGAGAAGCCGTTCAACGACCAGGATCTGCTCGACCGCATCCAGCGGGCGATTGCCCATGACGCCGGCCAGCGCAACAAGGAGGAACAGCGTTCGCAGCTCAAGGCGCTGTTCGCCAGCCTGACCCCGCGGGAACGCGAGGTGCTGGACCTGGTGGTGGAAGGGATGTCCAACAAGGCCATCGCCAACACGCTCGGGCTGAGCGCGAAGACCGTCGAAGTCCATCGCGCCAAGGTGATGGAGAAAATGCACGCGCGGTCGATCTCCGACCTGGTCAAGCTGGCGATGCAGAACCCGTCCGTGACGTCTTAAGTTTGCCCTAGTGCTGTCGGACCAGCATCGGCGGCAGGTCGGTGCAGCTGCCGTGCGCGACGCTGGCGGCCATGCCGACCGTCTCGCCGAGCGTGGGATGGGGGTGGTGGATGGCCTTGCCGATGGCGGCAGCGTCGCATCCCTGGCTGACCGCCAGGACGATCTCTCCGATCATGTCGCCGGCACCGGGGCCGACGATGGCGCCGCCCAGGATCGCGCCGCCGGCCCGGTCGAACACCAGCTTGGTCATGCCGTAATCCGCGCCGTTGGCAATGGCCCGCCCCGAGGCGGCCCAGGGAAAGCGCGCCACGTCGATGCCCATGCCCTTGCGCTTCGCCTCGTCCTCGGACAAGCCGACCCAGGCGATCTCGGGATGCGTGTAGGCCACGCCGGGAATCAGCGAGGCATCGTGGTGGCAGTCGAGCCCCGCTGCGGCCTCGGCCGCCACGTGCGCCTGGTGCACCGCCTTGTGCGCCAGCATCGGCATGCCCGTGATGTCGCCGACGGCGAAGATGTGCGGCACGCTGGTGGCCATGCGGCTGTTGACGGCAATGAAGCCGGCCGCGTCGACGGCAAGGCCCGCCTTCTCAACATCGATGCGCATGCCGTTCGGCTTGCGCCCGACCGACTGCAGGATCATGTCGTAGCGCTGCGCATCTGCCGGCGCCATGTCGCCCTCGAAGCGCACCCACACGCCGTCCTCGCGGGCGTCTGCGGCGACGGTCCGCGTGCGCAGCATGATGTTGTCGAAGCGATGCCGGTTCTGTCCTTCCCAGATGCTCACCAGGTCGCGGTCGGGACCGGGCATCAGCATGTCCTGCATCTCCACCACGTCGACGCGCGCACCGAGCGCCGAATAGACCGTCGCCATCTCCAGGCCGACGATGCCGCCGCCGATGACGAGCAGCCTGCCGGGGCGGGCGCGCAGTTCCAGCGCGCCGGTGGAGTCGACGATGCGTTCATCCTTGGGCAGGAAGGGCAGGTGGATGGGATGCGAGCCGGCGGCGATGATGCACTTGTCGAAGCGGATGACCTGCCGGCCCGTATTGTCGGCGAGCTCGACCTCGACGCTGTGCGCGTCGCGGAAACGGCCCGTGCCATACACCTGGCGCACCTTGCGCGCCTTGGCCATGCCGGCCAGGCCGCCGGTGAGCCTGCCCACCACCTTGTCCTTGTGGGCACGCAGGCGGGCGAGGTCGATGTCGGGCGCGGCGAAGCGGATGCCCGCATCGGCCAGGCCGGCGGCGTCCTCCATGGCCGCCATCAGGTGCAGCAGGGCCTTGGACGGAATGCAGCCGACATTGAGGCAGACGCCGCCCATGACGGGATGGCGCTCGACCAGTACCGTCTTCAAGCCCAGGTCGGCGGCGCGAAACGCCGCGGAATAGCCGCCCGGGCCGGCGCCGAGCACCAGCACATCGCACGCGATCTCCTCGGGAGCGTGAGCAACCTGGGTGGCGGCAGTGAAGGCGGCGAAGAGGGAAAAACGCGGTGGCGCAGAAGGTGTGTCGCCGTGTTGCGGCGGCTGACTTTTGTGAATCCTGGGCCGCTGCTCCAGGCTGGCTTCCATCACGACGACGATGCTGCCGACAGCCACGCTGTCGCCAATGGCGACCCGGACTTCCGTGACCGTGCCATCCACCGGCGCCTGCACATCCAGCGCCGCCTTGCCCGACTCGACGGTGATCAGCGCCGCGTCCGCCCAGACGAGGTCGCCGGGCTTGACAAGAATTTCCGCGACCGACAACGCCTCATTGCTGCCGACATCGGGCACGGCAACCTCATGCACTTCAGCCATCCGGATTCTCCCGCCTCACTCCCGCCTCATAGTGGGCGCCGGCGCGATGCGATGCGCCGGCGCCTTCAGCCATCAGGCCGCCATCAGGGCGCCATTGAGCGTCACCTTGCCCGAGACCTCGATGGGCCGCACCAGCGTGTCGAGCACGGGGCAATGGCTCTCCACCGCTTCGATCAACTGGCGCAGCTGCGCTTCGGGCGCGGGGCTGCGCAGAACGGTTTCATAGGTGATCTTCTGGTAGCCCGGCGGTATCGCAGGGTCCATGCCGAAGAGGCCCTTCAGGTCGAGCGACCCTTTCAGGCTGACCTTCACCTCGTCCAGCTGGATGCCCATCATCGCGGCCATGGCGGCGTACATGATTTCCTGGCAAGTGCCGAGCGAGACGAGCAGCAGCTCGACCGGATTCGCGCCCTTGTCGCCGCCGCCGAGTTCCGGAGGTTCATCAACGGTGATTGCGGAAAAATTGCGGACATTGCCCGAGCATCGGACACCCTCGACCAGCGCCGTCTGCGCTTCGAAAACCACGCGCGACATGACGGGATTGTCCTGAATGCCCTTCACGGTCTTGCTGAGTGCTTCCTTCAAGGCTGCCTGCGACATGATCGGTTTCCTCCAATAGGTCTCGTTGTGGAATAAGCGGGGCACCTGCCAACCATTGCCGTCCATTGCCCGCAAATGACTGTGGGACAAATCGGCGCGGAATTGAATTGGGGCGTTTCCCGAGGCGGCTCGGGAGGTTCCCCTTGCGGCTAAGGGATAACCCTTTTATGCGAACGCTGCGCTGCGGCCATGCGGCCGCATGCCGGGCTCACTTAGTAGGGCAGGTAGTGGTCGACCAGCAGGGCCGCGAAGAGCAGGGACAGATAGAGGATCGAATAGCGGAAGGCCTTCTGCGCCAGCGAATCGCTGTAGCGACGCCAGATGCGCCAGGCATGCCTGATGAAAAATGCATTCAGCACCACTGCCGCCGCCAGATAGAACCAGCCGCTCATGCCGATGAAGAAGGGCATCAGCGTCACAAGCGCCAGACCCAGCGAGTAGGCGAAGATGCTGCGCTGGGTGTATTCGCGCCCATGCACCACCGGCAGCATCGGCAGGTTCACGTCGGCGTACTCCCTGGCGCGGTACAGCGCCAGGAACCAGAAGTGCGGCGGCGTCCACACGAAGATGATGAGGAACAGCAGCCATGCCTGTTCCGGCATCTGCCCGGTGACCGCCGCCCAGCCCAGCACCGGCGGCATGGCGCCCGAGGCGCCGCCGATCACGATGTTCTGCGGCGTGAGCGGCTTCAGGATCACCGTGTAGATGACGGCGTAGCCGATGAAGGTCGCCAGCGTCAGCCACATCGTCAGCGGATTCACGTAGACGTAGAGCAGCGACAGGCCGAAGCCGCCCAGCGCACCGGAGACGAGGAAGGTTTCCAGCGTATTCACATCCCCGCGCGGCAGCGGCCGGCCGCGGGTGCGCGCCATGATGGCGTCGATCTGGCGCTCGATCAGGCAGTTCACCGCGGCCGCGGCGCCGGCCACCAGGGCGATGCCGAGCGTGGCCGCGACGAGTATCGTCGTCGGCACCATGCCGGGCGTGGCCAGAAACATGCCGATCACCGCGCAGAAGACGATCAGCGACACCACGCGCGGCTTGGTCAGGCGAATGTAGCTCCGCAGCCGGTCGTTCATGCCGGGCCGGGTAAGGTGGCGGGTGAGCAGCGTCTCGGCCATAAGGAGCTCCTGTATGCGCAGGTTATCGAGAATGCCAGTCTAGTGCGCGCATGCCGGCAATCAATCAGGGACATCCTCCGCCCTACTAAGTAGACATCCTAATTGTCCGGCCCGGTTGCCAGGTTTATGTTTCTGCTACCACAAAAGAGATAGCGTGCCGGAGTGCGTCCAGTTCCCGGACGTTCATTCAGCCGACTGTCTCAGTGAAATGCCGCCCCGGCAGAATCGGACCGCAGTCATACAACCCTCATGGCTTTTCGGGTTTGACCTGCGAGATAAGAAAAGAAACGCTCGACAAGATCGGCGGATGCAGCCGGCAAACATGGGTTCGACCGATCAGTTCGGCTGCCGATGAGCAGCCTGTACCGCCAAAGGAGGCAACAATGCTGGACATGCTATTTACCGGATGGGGCGCATTCTGGATGACGCTCTTCATGCTGGTCCCCTTCGCAGCAATCTTCTTCTACGTCGTGTACAGGAAAAGCGTCACCGACTCCGGGCCGGGCACCACGCCCCCTGCAACCATGTCCCGCATCGAGGGGATCTGGCTGGCCGTGGTGTTCGTCGTCTTCGTCGGCGTGAACCTCGGCAGCCTCAAGTACATGCCGACGATCAAGGCCGCGCATGCCGCAACCAGCAACCAGCCGCTGCATGAAGTCGACGTGTCGGCAACCTCCTGGGCCTTCGACATATCGAACCGGCAGATCGAGGCCGGCAGCACCGTGCGCTTCTCAGGCCGGAGCAAGGACACCATGCACGGTTTCGCGGTGTACCACCCGGACGGCAGGATGCTGTTCACCATGATGCTGATGCCGGGGCTGAAGAACCCCACCACACTCGTGCATACGTTCAAGGAGCCGGGCAAGTACAAGGTGCGCTGCCTCGAGTACTGCGGCATCGCGCACCATGCGATGCAGGACGAACTGATCATTGCCAGGAACAATTGAGCCTGACCGGCCCGGAGGAGAACACACCATGACAATCGCCACCGCAATCATTCAAAAGACGCCGATCTTCGGCAAGATGTTCGCAGTCGACAAGAGCACCGGCCTGGAGGAGATCAACGCCTGGCCGGCCCTGATGATCATGGCCTCGTTCGTCTGGCTGGTGGTCGCCGGCCTGTTCGGCTTCGTCATGCCGGCCACGCAGATATTCGATCTCAACACGGATCATTTCTACACGACCCTGACCCTGCACGGGGCGGCGCTGGCCTTCCCGTTCTCGTTCCAGCTCATGATGGGCGTCGGCCTGCACCGCTCGGGCGGCTGCGTCGGCAAGGGGGTTACGGGCTGGCTGCCCGCCATGGCGTTCATCGCCATGAACCTGGGCGCGGCCCTGCTGACGGTGGGCGTGCTGATGGGCCTGAAGGTCAGCCTCGTCGTCATGTACCCGCTGCCCCTGGTCGGCGCGCAGATGGGCGTGTGGAGCATGAACGCGGTCGTCGTCGGCTTCAGCGGCATCTACCTCGTCCTCGCCTGCATGATCCTGCTCTATCCGATATTGGTCATCAAGATGCTGTTCTTCGGCAAGAAGCGGCCCGATCTCGTCCTCTCGGAGCGTTCGCTCAACGATCCCGGCATGCTGGGCATGATCCTCTCCGCCCTGACGCTGCTGATCGCCGGCACGCCGCTGGTCATCGTCGGCACGACGGTCATGGCCGCGCTCTACGGCATCATTCCGATGTCGATGGCGGCCTGGGCGACGGAACCGGTGGTCTTCCAGTACGCCTTCTTCATCTTCGCCCACAACCTCATGGAGGCGATGGCGCTGATGGTGATGAGCGCGATGTACGCGACCCTGCCGCTGTACCTGGCCGACGGCACGCGCAAGCTCTTCAGCAACAAGCTCGCCAACCTGGCGCTGTGGATCCTGCTGCTGACCTCCGTCACCTCGTTCCTGCACCACTTCATCACGCTGACGCCCAACCAGCCGGCCGTGCTGTCCTACTGGGGCAACATCATGAGCTGGGGCACCGGCATCGGCGCCGCGATCAGCATCTTCACCGTGCTCGCCACCATCTGGCAGCATGGCCTGCGTGCCGAGCCCGGCATCATGGCCGCGCTGATCGGCTGGGTGCTGTACATCCTCGACGGCGCCAGCGCCGTCGTCACCTCCAACGTGGCCTGGTCCTACCAGCTGCACGGCACGATGTGGCAGAGCGGCCACACCATGACCGTGATCGTGGCGATGTCCATCATGTGGATGGGCGTGCTCTACCACCACTACCCCGTGATCACGGGCCGCAAGCTCGATCCCGTACTGGGCAGCTGGTTCGTTCGCCTCTTCACCATCGGCGGCATCGGCGCGGCGGTGGCGATGCTGGCCGGCGGCGCGGCCGGCATGCCGCGGCGCTTCGCGGCCTGGAACCAGGAGGGCTGGATGTTCTACGGCAACCTCATCGTGATCTTCGGCCTCATCCTCGGCGCCTCGTTCGTCGTCTATATGTACAACCTGATGAAGTCCCGCGAGATCTCCGCTCCCATGGGCGAAATGGCGAGAGCCTGAGCCAGGTCCCCCTTCCCTTGTCCTTGCTCGCGGCGAGAGAAGCCAGCACTCCCTCTCCCCGCATGCGGGGAGAGGGCCGGGGTGAGGGGAAGGCGGCCCATCCACCCTCACCCCGGCCCTCTCCCGCCAGCGGGAGAGGGGGGAAGGCGCACATTCCCTGCCAGCTTTGCGGCCTGCCCGCACCCGACCCGCCGATCCAGGATGCCGGGCACGCCTTCTGCTGCTACGGCTGCCGCGAGGTGTACCGCGCCTTCGGTGAAGACGTCTTCGCAGAAGCGAAAGTCAGCTCCCGCAACACGGCGAACTCGGCGCACAAGGTGCCTGAACCGCAGGGCAGCGAAGCCTTCCTGTGGATCGACGGCATGCACTGCGCCTCCTGCGAATTCCTCATCGAGAAGCTCGCCCTGAAGCACCCCGGCGTGCTCGCCGCCGCGTCGAACTACGCCACGGCCACGGCCCGCATCGTCTACGACCCCGCCATCGTCACGGAAGCCGAACTGCCGGCGCTCGTCAGCCGCGCCGGCTACCGCGCCCAGCTGCGCAACGAACCCGTGCCGGAATACGACGACCGGCAGGACCTGCTGCGTCTGCTCGCCGGCGCTACGCTCGCCTCGTCCGTGATGATGCTCACCCTGCTGTTCATCTATCCGATCCACGGCGGCTTCCTCACCGTGGAGGATTACGGTGCGCTGCGCTGGCTGGCGTTCACCCTGACGCCCGGCGCCCTGTGCCTGCTGTCCTCGATCCTCGTCTTCTACGTCGGCTGGCCGATCCTGCGCGGGGCATGGACGGGCATCCGCGCCGGCCTGCTCAACATGGACGCGCTGCTCGCCCTGTCCATCCTTTCCGCCTGGGGCTACAGCGTGGTGCAGCTGTTCCACGACCCGATCGACCTCTATTTCGAGGTGGCGGGCACGCTCGTCGCGGTGATCACCCTCGGCCGCTTCCTCGAGCGCGGCATTCGCGCGCGCGCCACGCAGTCGCTCAACACCATCATGCGTGCCTGGTCGCCGCAGGCCTGCGTGCTGCGCGACGGCCAGTACCTCATGTGCGAACTCGCCGAACTGCTGCCCGGCGACCGCGTTTTCGTGCGCCAGGGCGAAGCCATTCCCGTCGACGGCGGCATCGTCGCGGGCGAGGGCGCCGTCGACGAATCCCTCCTCACCGGCGAGCCCTTCCCGGTGTCGCGCGGCATCGGGGCGAAAGTGCTCGGCGGCAGCGTCCTGCTCGAAGGCAACCTGGAGATCGAGACCGGGCCGCACATCGAAAGCCGCATGGCCAACCTTGCGCGCATCCTCTGGAGCACGCAGAGCGCCGGCTCGGGCCTGCAGGGCCGCATCGACCGCCTCGCGCGCGCCTTCGTGCCGGTCGTGCTGGTGCTCGCCTGCCTCGTCGGGCTCGGCTTCCACATCGGCGGCGCGCCTCTGGAGAAGGCGCTGCTGGCCAGCCTGGCCACGCTGATCGTCTCCTGCCCGTGCACCTTCGGCCTCGCCATTCCGCTCACCACCGCTGCCGCCATCAACGCCGCGCTGCAACGCGGCATCGTCATCACCGCCGCCGACCTCTTCGAGAAATCGCCCGACGTCGACGTCATCGCCCTCGACAAGACCGGCACGCTGTCCACCGGCGAGATGGCCGTCGTCGAGGTGGTCGGTCCGCCCGACATTGCCGCGCGCGCCGCCGCCGTCGAGCGGCATTCGCCGCATCCGGTCGCCCGCGCCATCGCGCAGCTCGACGCCAGCCGCAGCGCCACCGAGGTCGACATCCATCCCGGCCGCGGCGCCTCGGCCGTCGTCGGCGGCAAGCGCGTCGCGGTCGGCAGCCGCGCCCTGTTCGCCACGCTGGGCTGGACGATTCCGGACACGCTGGCGCAGGAGATGGAACAGCGCCGCCACGGCGAGAGCGTCGTGTCCTTCGTCGGCTGGGACGGCCGCGCCGAAGGGGCCATCGTCACCCGCGACCGTTCGCGTCCGGAATGGGAGCAGGTCACCGAGCGCCTGCGCCGGCACTGCCGCGTCGTGCTGCTCACCGGCGCCGAGCATCCCAACGGCTACCAGGCGCATGTCGACGAAGTCCATGCCGGCGTGCCGCCCGAAGCCAAGGCCGCCGTCATCCGCAGGTTGAAAGCCAAGGGTCGCGTCGCCATGATTGGCGACGGCAGCAACGACGCGCCCGCACTGGCCGAAGCCGACCTCGGCATCGCCTTCGGCGCGCCCACCGCGCTGGCCGCGGAGGCCGCCGACATCGTCATCCCCGGCAAGCGCCTCGATCGCGTCATCGACGCCTTCGACCTCATCGCCATCACCCGCCGCCGCATCCGCCAGAACCTCGGCTGGGCGCTCGCCTATAACGTCGTCGCTATCCCGCTGGCGATGGCCGGCGTGCTCAATCCCCTCGCCGCCGCCATGGCCATGTCCGCCAGCAGCATCCTCGTCGTCATCAACGCCGCGCGGCCGATGCTTGGTGCGGAAGAACTCGCAGAGGGCTAGTCGCTCTTCCCCTCCCACTTGGCCCTTTCCGGTGAGTGGAGGGGGCATCGCGCCTCTCGGCTCGGACTACAATGGCGGGTGATCTACCGGGTTGTCGCCAATGTGTTGCGGATTCAAGTTGTCCATATCACTGCCCACGATTACAGGAGGCCATGAAATGAAAGAGTTCAGTCCAGCGACAAAGCGAGTTGAGGTCTCGGTGGGGGAGTCTGTCCGTATCCTGCGCGAGCTTCAGGAGTTGAGCCAAAGCCAGCTTCGAACTTACGGGCATTCCGCAAGCTACTATCTCCGCCATCGAGAACGGTCGCGTGAACCTGGGCGTGGAGCGCGCGAAGGTTCTTGCCCGTGCCCTCAACTGCCATCCCGCCGTACTGGTATTCCCCGGCTGGGAGGTTCCGATCGAGCGTGCCGCATAAACGCCTGGCCAACCGGGCCGCCCGCAATCTGCGGCGTATATCGCTTGCCTTCAGGTGGGACTGGCAATCGGGTATCAACTTGTCGGAACGACGGCCATGGAAAGGCAGTCTGCACGGCACGGCGGTCCCATCACCCTGACTCGCGCTCCGCCATGCTTTGCAGCACCATCTTTCTCTCTCCCGCCAGCGGGGAGAGGGCTGGGGTGAGGGGTAGGGGAGGGAAGAAGGGGAAGAGGAAGAGGAAGAGGAAGAGGAAGAGAGGAAGTGCAAAACCAAAGGTACCGGAGTCGATTTCCTGTATTGAAAGAATTCGACTCCGGTACCTTTAGCCTTGGCAGCAAATGACATATTTTGCTGTCCGGGCTATTGAGTTGTGATATGAACGATTATTGCTTCTGTCCGCGCGGTGCCTAACCTATCAAGGAGGTAGGAAGACAAATGTGTGTAAGTGAGCTCGTATTTCGCTCAGTAATTTACTCATTACATCTCCAGTTTCACGGAGTGACTGTGTTGCAGGGCTTACAACCTCAACACGGTAGAGTTTTCCGTAACGAATAGTTTCCACCTTAAATACCGCGAAATATTGCCTCACTCCGAGCGTTTCAGAAACAAGATCGTAGACGCTAAGCAGGGCTTTCTGTTTGCAAGGAGTGTAACGGTTACACGTGGGTCTAATACACTCTGGTTACTGGAGTAAAGCATTGAGGCAAGCTGTTTCTGTTGTGATTCTGAAAAGTCACGCTCACGCACCAATGTGAGAATGAACGTTTCCGTTTCTGTTGGTTGCTTCACTACTACTGCCATCGCCCCCTGCTCATGAAAAAATTTCACAACGAACCGCTTTGAGTCCTCATATTCCTCAACTCCCCAACCAATCGGCGGTGTAATTGCGAACCTATGCTTCGCACTCGTATAAGCTGAAACCTGTCCCTCACAAATAGCCGAGCCAAATAGCATTAAGCTTGTAATGGTAAGAATGAATACTCGCGCAATGCGATCACTTCTCCAAATGTCCTGTAACAAGATTCGCTCCCGTTTCCTTACCAAAGATAACCGCGAACCCTCTCCAAGCGGCTCTGCTCACGACCTCTGGCTTCGACGATGAAAAGCCTCTCAATTCTTTCTTTTGAGTTTAACTCCAGTTGTGCTCTTTCAGATTTCCCAGGTTGTATTTCAAGATTGAGCGTATAAGTTTTTAGGTGTTGAAGTAAAATCA
>JADJBM010000013.1 GCA_016703785.1 Betaproteobacteria bacterium | reverse complement strand
TGAGGGTGACAGTCATCATGGGAATCCCTCCTGGATCAGCCGGGCATTCGGTAACCCTTCTCCCGAAACACCCGTAGGCAAGCGTCGGCCACGTCAGCATCGTAGGCCGTGCCGCGCCCGCGTGCAATCTCCTCCAGCGCCACCTCGATGCCCAGCCCCGCGCGATAGGGCCGGTGGGACGCCATCGCCTCGACCACGTCCGCAACTGCCATGATTCTCGCCTCCGGCAGGATCGCCTCGCCCTTCAGGCCTTGCGGATAGCCGGTGCCGTCCATGCGCTCATGGTGCTGCAGGGCGATCTCGGCCACCGGCCAGGGAAACTCCACTTCTTTCAGAACATCGTAGCTGGCGCGAGGGTGCCCCTTGATCAGCTCGAATTCGATTGCGTTCAGGCGGCCGGGTTTGGACAGGATCTCCGCAGGAATGGTGATCTTGCCGACATCGTGCAGGTAGCCAGAGACGCGCAACCCTTCCTGGCCGCGTGCGTCGTAGCCCAGCTCGGTTCCGATGGCCACGGCAATTTCCGCCACACGCTTCTCATGGCCGGCGGTGTAGGGATCGCGCATCTCGCTCAGCGTGGTGGCCACCTCCACGGTGCGCATGAAGGCGCCTTCCAGTTGCTTCACGTAACGCGCGATCTGCTCTTCGGCGCGCTTCTTCTCCGAAATGTCCTGCAGCAAGCCGATGATCGCGTGACGGCCGCGATGCGTGGCGCGGGCACCGTGCAGGCCGATGTCCACCACCGTGCCGTCCTGGCGCAGGGCGGTGAATTCGAAAGTCAGGCTCCGCACCACACCGTCGAGCAGCCGCTGCATGTGCTCCAACGCCTTCGCCGGTCGGACTCGATCGCCGGTCCCAGGTCGTCCTCCAATTGCCACCAGTGCGCAGGCGGCGCCCGAGCCCGTGGCCCGTCAGCGCCTCGAACGCTTCGCGCTACCTGAGTATTTCGGCACAGCGCGGTTGCTCCGACGGATATGGCCAGGCGGCCGTCCTGGACTGATATGTCCATATCCGCCGGTGATGCGCCATGACGCGGACACGAGCGCCGCGGAAACCGGTTGACTCCTCAAAGTCCGCCGCATGGCCAAGCTCCGCCGAACGGTCGAGGATTTGGAAGCCGGAGGGCGAAGGAAATGTCGACGAGGGTATTGCGCTGTAGGACGCATGTCTCCGTCGAGGGTAGCTTCTAGAACAACGCTGCCGCATCGAAGAAACCCGGTTCCGTGGCGTACAGGTTCATCGTGCCGATCACGGCGCCACCGCGTCGGATCGGGAAGGCGCCCGCAGCGCGCACGCCCGCTTTGCTTGCCTCGCCATGCCAGGGGGCCAGCGCGGCGTCTTCCAGGAAATCGTTGCTGATGGCGTGGGTGCCGGTGCGGACAGCCTGCATGGCCAGACCCAGCCCGCCCGGCTCGTCCTGCGCTCCCGCGTAGCGCGCGGCATGAACCGTGTCGATATAGCCGGCGTCCTCGCCGAAGCGGGTACGCGGCAGGACCCGGCACTTCTCGGCATCGAGCACGCCAATCCAGGCGAACCTGAAGCGGCCATGCTCGACGGCGATGCGGCAGATCTCCGAGAAAAGTGAATACTGATCGCTGCAGCGCACGATCGTCTGGTTGGTCTGCGACAGCATTTCGTAGAGATCCTTCTGCCGCCGCAGCAGGATGTCGGCGCACTTGCGCTCGGCGATGTCGCGCAGGATGCCGGTATAGAAAACCCCCTCATCCGTCTGCCAGCGGGCGAGCGAAAGCTCGACCGGGAATTCGCCGCCTTCCTTGTGCCGTCCGGTCAGCTCGACCGGTTTGCCGATGACGCGCGGCACGCCGCCTGCACGCAGGCGTGCCATGCCTTCGATATGGCGCTGCCGCAGTGCCGCAGGCATAAGCAGGGTGAGCGGCTGACCGAGCGCTTCGGCCTCCGCATAGCCGAACAGGCTCGCCGCCGAGGGATTCCAGCTGACGATGTTGCCGGCGGCGTCGGCGCTGACAATGGCGTCTCCCGCCGACTCGGTCGCCGCACGGTAGCGCGCCTCGCTCTGCCGCACGATCGCCGAAGTGCTTACCTTGAGTTTCAGTCGGTGCGCGCGCTGCTGCTGGCGCCAGAGCATCAGCACCGCCACGCCGATGGCAGCGACGGCAATGAAGGCCACCAGGCTGACCCAGGTTGCCAGGTCGCGCACCGAGGCGAACGCCTCATCACTGTCGATCTTGGCGACGAGGTGCCAGTCTGTGCCTGCCACTGGTCGGTAGGCGGCCAGCACCGGCACGCCGCGGTAATCCACGCCGGCCGTGGCGCCGGGGCGGGCTTCGCGTATGGCAATCGCCGCCGGAAGGGACGCTGCAGACTCCGTCAGCTGCGAGAGCGTGGCCTTCCCCGGACGGTGCCTCAGCTCATTGAGATACTCGACCCGCTCGCCCTCACGGCGCACCAGCAGGGTTTCCGCGCTGGCACTCGCCCCCGGCCAGTCCTGAATGTAGGGATAGAGAAAACGCGCCGGGTCGATGTGCAGCAGCACGGCGCCAACCGGCTGCCGTCGCCCCTCGGTTTCGTGCAGCAGGGGCGCGATGAAATCCATGTGCTGGTGGCCGCCCGCGTCGAAATACAGCCGGCTGCGCCGCACCACGCCGTCCGTGAAGGTCTCCTGCAGCAGATGCGTCGTCGCTTCGTCCGCCCGATGCGGCTCGCCCAGGCTCATGAGCGGCCTGCCGGCGGCATCCAGCAGGATCACCGACTCGTAGCCGAGCCTCTTGATCATGAGTTCCAGGCGAATGCGGATGGTTTCAGCCTGCATCGGGCTGCCGCTGCGCTGCAGTTCCGCCACTCGACTGACGAAACCCCTGCTGTCGGACAGTGCCGTGCCGTCGCCTATGCGTTCGTGACCCAGTTTTCGATCTGCCTGGCCTTGAGGTCGGCGATGATACCCAGGTTATCGAAGGTCTCGCGCTCCATCTGCGGGACGTGCAGCCTGACGATGCCGAAACCGATGAGGGGCGCGACCAGGGCGAGGGCGACAAAAATGGCCGCCAAACGTCGCTTGCCCGGAAGCAGCGCAGCCGCTTCCTCCACGCTGTCCGGGGGGCTGGCATGGAACCTGAGCAGCAGATAGAGCAGGATGCTGGTGAAGGCGACGAAAGCCAGGCCCTTGGCCAGTTCGAAGCGCGCAAGGAGCGCCGGGTCTTCAGTGGCCAGGTTCAGCAGGTAGCCGGATGCAACGATCCACAGGGCGGAGAACACCGCGTAGAACAGCGTCGCGCGTACCGGCGTAAGCCTGCCAGCCGGCCGGGAAGCACTGAATGATTCATGCATAGCCTGAACCCAGTCCCTGTTTTTTTTGTTTTTGCCCGCTTGCCAATGCCAGGCAAAGCAGGGCAACCGAGAGGGGCGTGGGCGGGTTTTGGGCAGGCCCCTGACAGATGCAGAGTCAATTTATTCCGTTGTCGTGAGGTATGTCAATAGGCTTTGACAATTCACAAAGAAATAAACGCTTGCCTGCCGCGCGCCGGCAGGGGCTACGCGGCGCGATGCCTGAGATAGCCGATGACGGCCGGCAGCACGGATATGACGATGATGGCGAGAATCACCAGCGACAGGTTGTTCTTCACTACAGGCAGGTTCCCGAAGAGATAGCCCAGCGCGGTGAGCGAGCCGACCCACAGCAGCGCGCCGGTGACGTTGAAGGCCTGGAAGCGGGCGTAGGTCATGGCGCCGATGCCGGCGACGAAGGGGGTGAAGGTGCGCAGGATAGGGATGAAGCGCGAGATGACCAGCGCCTTGCCGCCGTGCCGCTCGTAGAAGACATGCGTCTTCATCAGCGCCGCCTTGTTGAAGAAGCGCGAGTTCTCCCAGTGGAATACCTTCGGCCCGAGGTAGCGGCCGATCGAGTAGTTCACGCTGTTGCCGAGCACCGCGGCGGCAATGAGCGAGCCGTTCAGCACCCACATGTCCATGCTGCCCGCCCCGGCCAGCGCGCCGGCGACGAAGAGCAGCGAATCGCCCGGCAGGAAGGGCGTCACGACAAAGCCCGTCTCTGAAAAGATGATGAGAAACAGGATGGCGTACACCCAGACGCCATACTGGGCGAGCAGCGCGGCGAGGTGCTTGTCGAGGTGGACGGCGATGTCCCAGAGGAGGGCGAGGAATTCCATCGGCAACGGTCAAAAAATCCGCGCCATCATACCCGAAACGGACGGCGGGCAGGCTTAGGCCGCCGGCGCGCGCGGCGGTCGGCGCTCGCCATCGAGCGCCTCGGCGCTGAGCAGGATGACTTCGATCTCCTCGATGATCTCTTCCTGGCGCAGGCGATTGTGCTGCTGGCGCAGGCGCGCCATGTCCTTGTCGAGCTTGCGCAGCGCGTTGTCCATGTGCTCGAGGCGCTGGCGGTTCTCGGCCATCAGCGACTGGTAGAACACCTCGTGCAGCACGGCATAGAGATACTGGTCCGTCAGTTGCGAGAAGAAATCGAAGGGGGCGAGATTGAGCAGCGGCGGGAAGGCATGCCACGGGCCGGGCTTGCGGTGTTCCGGCATCGGCAGCAGGCGACGGGAGACGACCTCGCCGTTCTCGCCGCCGTGGTAGTGGGCGGTGAGGCCTTGCAGCGGTTCGCCGCGATGGCGCTGCTGCAGCTCGCGCAACTGCTGCACCAGACGCACCAGAACCGGCTGCACCTCCTCGCCCACGCTGGGTCCCTCGACGAAGGCAGCCACGCCGGCGCCATCCTGCAGCCGCGCAGCCAGGCGGCTGCCGACGGCAATCACTGGGACCGCTCCGTCCATCATGCCGGGATGCCGCCGTACCTGGGCCAACAGGGCATCGTTGAAATCGCCGCAGAAGCCACGCTCGGAGCCGATCAGCAGGTGCAGCTGCGCAGCCGGCTGGACATGATTCAGCCGATCGCCGTAAAAGGCGAGGAAATCCGCCGCCGCCATCTCGATCATGCTAACGGCCTGCTGCTGCATGTCGAGAAAACCCGCCAGCCGCCGCGTCTCCACGAAGGCCAGGTTCTTCATGGCCACCATGATGCCGTTGATCTCGGAGTAGGCCCCGATGCGCCTGACGAGGTCACGCCGCCGCGTCATGCCGGTTCTCCCGCAGCCAGGCGCCGACCGCCTCCCGCCATTGCTCGCGCCCGCTCGTCACGCCGAGGCGGGATTCTTCGGCACTACGCCGCAGGGCCTGCAGATCCTTCTGCAAGCCTGCCGCGTCGCGACTGTCGAGCAGCCCTTCGTTGTAGGCCACCAGCCACGCCATGTGGAAGGTTTCCGGCAGCGGATCGAGCCGCTCCTGCTTGAGGATCTCGCGCAGCAGCTGGCCGCGCCGGATGCGCGCCTCCATGCTCGCCTCGAGCTTGGAGCCGAAGCGCGTAAACACTTCCAGTTCGAGGAACTGCAGGTAGTCGAGCTTGATGCGCCCGGCCTCCTTCTTGATGGCCGCGTCCTGCGCCCTGCCGCCGATGCGCGACACCGAGCGCGTGATGTCGATCGCCGGCAGGAAGCCGCGGGCGAAGAGCGCCTGGTCGAGATAGATCTGCCCGTCGGTGATGGAGATCAGGTTGGTCGGGATGTAGGACGATACTTCGCCCTGCTCCGTCTCGACGATGGGCAGCGCGGTCATGCTGCCGCCGCCATGATCCGGCGCCAGGCAGGTCGAGCGTTCCAGCAGGCGAGAATGCAGGTAGAAAATATCTCCCGGGTAGGCCTCGCGGCCGGGCGGGCGGCGCAGCAGCAGCGACAGTTCGCGGTAGGTACGCGCGTGGGTGGTGATGTCGTCGTACACCACCAGGGTGTCCCGTCCCTGCCAGGTCCACGCCTCGGCCAGCGTGCAGCCGGAGAAGGGCGCCATGTATTTGAGCCCCGGCATGGCCGTCGCCTCGGCAACGACCAGCGTGGTGTAGTCCATCGCGCCGGCGCGCCGGAGGGTCTCGAGTGTGCCAGCCACGGCGGAGCGTTTCTGTCCGATGAGCACATAGACGCACAGCACGTTCTTGCCCTTCTGGTTGATGACGGTGTCGATGGCCAGCGCGCTCTTGCCCGAGCCGTTGTCGCCGATGATGAGCTGGCGCTGGCCCTTGCCGATGGGAATGAGGGTGTCGACGATCTTGTTGCCGGTATGCAGCGGCCGGCTGACGAAATCGCGCACGACGATGGGCGGCGAGGCGACGTCGAGATGGCGCCGCGCCGCGGTCTGCGGCGCGCTCCGGCCGTCGAGCGGGTTGCCGAGCGGGTCGACGACGCGGCCGATCAGGTCGTCGCCGACGCCGATGTCGAGCCGTCGGCCGGAAAGATAGGCAACCGTGCCGGCGCTCAGGCGCGCCGTCTGACGCAGCAGGATGGTGCCGACCTGGTCGCTCGCCAGATGGAATACCAGGGCCTCGCTGCCATCGCCGAGGAGGATGATCTCGTCCATGCTCGCCGAGGGCAGGCCGGAAATCCAGGCAATGCCGTCACCCACGGAGACCACCCTGCCCTGTTCCGACAGGTGCAGGCGGAAGGCATACTCCTTGAGCCGGGCCGCCTGGGCGGCCAGGGGCAGGGCCAGCGCGTCCGGGTCACGATGCACGCCGCACGCCCCCGGCAAAGAACTGCAGATCGTCGCTCAGATTGGCATGCAGCACCCATGGCCCGATGGTGACGCGCACACCGCCGATGAGGCTTTCGTCGATGGCGTACTCCTGCGGCAGAGCCCGCTGCAGCACCTCCGTCATGGCCGCCGAAAGCCTCGCCTGGGCGGCGTCGCGCAGCGGCCGTGCCGTGACGATGTGCATTTTCACCCCGGCCTCGGCGGCTGAGGTGGCCAATGTCTGCCGCTGTTCCAAAGTCAGCCGCTGCAGGTCGGCGACCATGGTCTCGACGATGCGCTCGTCCAGTCCTGCGTCCGCCAGCCGCGACAGGACCCTGGCGGAGAAGGCGGCGCCCTGCGCCAGCGCCTGCTCCTCGGCCGTGCGGCGCAACTCCTGCCGGTGACGCTCGTCCAGGACCCGATTCCTTTCGCGCTCCGCTTCGACGGCGGCGGCGACCGCTGCCATCTGGTGTTCGCGCTCCCGCGAGATTTCCTCGCCCAGTTTGGCGCGCGCGCCTTCTCGCTCCTTCTCCCAATCGGCGAGCCGGTTCTCGTATTGCTGCTCCAAGGCCTGCGCCTTTTCCTCGACGGCCTTCGCGTCGGCCATTTCCTTCTCGATGCCGGCGCGCCGACGCGCGATGACGTCGAGGACGGGGTGGTAGAAGAAGCGCTTCAGGATCCAGACGAGGATCAGGAAGTTGATGATTTCGAGCGCAAAGGTGGTCCAGTCGACTTCCACGGCGGGCCCCGATCCTATTTGACGAGGTATTCGAGCAGCGGATTGCGGAAGAGGATGATCAGCACGATCACCAGCACATAGATGGCGAGCGATTCGATCATCGCCAGGCCGATGAACAGCGTGCGCAGGATGGATTTCTCCGACTCCGGCTGGCGCGCCAGCGCATCCAGCGCCTGGCTGATGGCGCGCCCCATCGCCAGCGCCGGGAACATCACCCCGAGGGCGATGGCCAGGGCTGCGCCCAGGGTCGAAAGAACCGTAAACCACGTCATGTCGCTCATGTGCCGCCCTCCTCGTTCGAATCGGAAACCGTCTGCTGCGATTGCATTGCGCCGGAAATGTAGACCAGCGCGAGCACGCCGAATATGTACGCCTGCACCACTGCCTCGATCACGTGCAGCATGAGCAGCGGCACCGGCACCAGCAGCCCCGCCACCAGCAGCACGAGCAGCGCCGCCAGCTCGAGACTCATGACGTTGCCGAAGAGGCGTACCGCGAGTGCCACCGTGCGCGACACCTCGCTGATGAGGTGGAACGGCAGCAGGATCGGGCTCGGCCGAAGATAGTGCCTGAGGTAGCCGACGAAGCCTTCGCTGCGGACGCCATACCAATGCACCGAGAGGAACACCAGCAGCGCCAGCCCGGCCGTGACGGAGAGGCTGGCGGTCGGCGACGACAGGCCGGGGATCAGGCCGGTCAGGTTGGCGACCAGCACGTAGATCCACAAGGTGCCGATGAAGGGCAGCAGCATCTGCGAGCGCTGCGGCAGCATGCCGCGGATGGCATTGTCCATGGCGGAAACGATGCCCTCCACCAGCGTTTGCAGCGGACCGGGGTCGAGCGACAGGCGGCGGGTGGCGAACCACGCGGCCAGGCCCAGGAGCAGCATGATGCCCCAGGTGGTGACTACCGTAGCCGTGATGGCGAGCGGGCCGAGATGGAAAACGACGACCGCGCTTTCCATCAGTTCCGCTCCCGCACGAACATATAGACGTTGATGACGCCCACCACCAGCCCGAAGAAGATCAGGCCGATCGTCCAGCGGAACGAGTAGCCCTTCGCCATGTCGTCGAGCCAGTTGCCGACATAGGCGCCGATCACCACCGGCAGGACGAACAGGACCGCCAGCGTGCCCATGTACACAGTCTGGGCAAGCAGGCTCGGGCGGTCACGACGGGCCTGCTCCATGCGCCGCACCTGCTTTTCCACCTTGGCGTGAAGTTCGCCGTCCTGATCCGGTATCGTCATCAAAGGGCCCTCACGTCGCGTCCCATCTGCCAGAGGCGCCTGAACATTTCCTGTTCGAGGCGGTAGAGGTTCTCCTTGACGCCGCGCAGCTGCTTTTCCTCGTCCAGCAGCTGCCGCAGCAATTCACCGCTGATGCGCGCGTAGTCGGTTTCATGCAGATAGCGCCGCGCACTGACATGCAGCGTGTTGCCGTGAAAATACAGCACCCCGCCGGGGAAGGCGAGATAACGCCAGTCGGCCTCGCCGATGCGGTAGCGCGCCAGGCCATAGGCGAGCACGGTCATCATGCGGCCGTGGCGCGCCTGGATGCCGAAGGTGCCGCTGGCATCCTCGCCGACGAAGCTCGACACGTGCTCGACATGCTCGTGCTGGGTGGCGCCATGCAGGTGCATGTCGAACGTCGTCATGACGCCTTCTCCTGCATCGCGCCGCGCATGTAGCAGCGTTCCTCGGGCCAGTCGTCGTAGTCGCCGCGGATGAAGGCCTCGCAATCGGTCAGCGTCTGCTCCAGCGGCACCGAGACGCCGGCGATGCCCGTATGTTCGGTCACCACGTTGAAGGGCTGCGTCAGGTAGCGCTGCAGGCGCCGCGCGCGCTGCACGATGCACCGGTCGGCCTCCGACAGCGCTTCGATGCCGAGCATGGCGATGATGTCCTCCAGCTCGTGGTAGCGCGCCAGATGCTCCCGCACCGCCTCGGCGACATGGTGGTGGCGCTCGCCGACGAGGCTGCGGTCCATCATCTTGTTGGTCGATTGCAGCGGGTCCACCGCGGGGTAAATGCCCTTGCCGGCCTGCGTGCGCGAGAGAATGACGGTCGTATCGAGGTGCGACAGGATGGTGCTCACGGCCGGATCGGTCATGTCGTCGGCAGGCACGTACACCGCCTGCACGGCGGTGATGCTGCCGGCGCGGGTCGAGGTGATGCGTTCCTGCAGTTCCGCCACCTCGGAGATGAGGGTTGGCTGGTAGCCCACGGTGGCCGGCATGCGCCCAAGCAGGCCGGAAATCTCGCTGCCGGCCTGGACGAAGCGGAAGGCGTTGTCCATCAGCAGCAGGACTTCCTTGCCCAGGCTGTCGCGCAGGTATTCGGCGTAGGCGATGCCGGTCAGGCCGACGCGAAAGCGCACGCCCGGCGATTCGTCCATCTGCCCGAACACCATCAGCGTCTGCGGCATGACGCCGGCGTCCTGCATCTCATGCCAGAGCTCGTGGCCCTCGCGGATGCGCTCGCCGACGCCGGCAAACACCGACACGCCCTGGTGCAGGTGCACGATGGCATGCATGAACTCCATGATCAGCACGGTCTTGCCGACGCCGGCGCCACCGAACAGTCCGGTCTTGCCGCCGCGCACGAAGGGGCACAGCAGGTCGATCACCTTGATGCCGGTCGGCAGGATGTCGGACACCGGCACCGTCTCGGACAGGGGGGCAGGACGGGCGATCACGTTGCGGAGTTCGCTGCCCTCCAGCGGAGCGCCACCATCGAGCGGCGCGCCGAAGACGTCGAGCAGGCGGCCCAGGCAGCGGCGCGAAACCGGCACGCGCAGCGGACCGCCGCTGTCGAAGACCGGCAGGCCGCGCCGCAGGCCGGCCGTGCGGTGCAGGGCGATCGCGCGCACGCGGCGCTCGTCGAGGTCGCGGTACACCTCGAAGGTATACCGCTCCTCGCCGACCGTCGCCGTCAGCGCCTGATGCAGCGGCGGCAGGCGCTCGCAGACGATGTCGACGACCGGTCCATGCACTTCCTCGATGAAGCCGATCGCTTCGGCTCCGCCCGGCATTCCATGAAACGCGACTGCGGACATTCCCTCCCCACTCCCTGGCAATCTTTCATTGATGCGTCATTGCCGCATTTACACAGAACCTTAGGCTGTAGGTCGATGCGCGTCAACGCCGGGCAGCTATAATCGCTGCACTGCCTGTTCCCCGCCCGCCATGCCCGCCATCAAGCCGCTTGCCGACCTCCTCATCAGCCAGATCGCCGCCGGCGAGGTGGTCGAACGGCCGGCCTCGGTGGTGAAGGAACTGCTGGAGAACAGCCTCGATGCCGGCGCGCGCGCGATCACTGTGCAGCTGGCCGAAGGCGGCGTTCGGCAGATCCGCGTCGCCGACGACGGCGGCGGCATTCCGCGAGATGAACTGCCGCTGGCACTGGCGCGCCATGCCACCAGCAAGATCGCCTCGCTGGATGACCTCGAGAACGTGGCCTCCCTCGGCTTTCGCGGCGAGGCGCTCGCCTCAATCGCTGCCGTCGCCCGCGTGAGCATCACCAGCCGCCTGCACGGCGCGTCGCATGCCTGGCGCATCGACGCCGCCAGCGGGGCCATCGCTCCTGCCGCCCTCGGCGGCGGCACCGTGATCGAAGTCGACGACCTCTATTTCAACACCCCGGCGCGGCGCAAGTTCCTCAAGCGCGAGCACACCGAGTTCGCCCATTGCGAGGAAGCCTGCCGCCGCGTCGCCCTGGCGCATCCCGCCGTCGCCTTCCAGGTGCAGCACAACGGCCGCAGCGTCCTGCACTTGGCCGCGGGAGAAGCCGCGCGGCGCGTCACGGACCTCTTCGGCGAGGAATTCGCCGCCCAGGCCCGCCCCATCGAGGCCGCCGCCGGCAGCCTGCGCCTCAGCGGCTACGCCGCCCTGCCCGCCTACTCGCGCGCCCGCGGCGATGCCCAGTATTTCTTCGTCAACGGCCGCTTCGTGCGCGACAAGGTATTGGCGCATGCCGTGCGCGAGGCCTACGCGGATATCCTGCACGGGCAGCGCCATCCGGCCTACGTGCTGTTCCTCGAGCTCGATCCGCATGGCGTGGACGTCAACGTGCATCCGGCCAAGACCGAGGTGCGCTTTCGCGAAGGCCAGGCGGTGCACCAGTTCGTCTTCCATGCCCTGCAGCGCGCGCTGGCGGCACCGTTGTCCCACGCCGCCGTTGCTGCGCCTCCGCCCCAGGCACCGCCGACGCCGCTCGCTGTGCCGCGCCAGCAGGCGCTGGCCGTCGAACAGCCGACCGCCGCCTATTTCGATTTCGCCCGCCAGGGTGCGCCGCCTGCCATGCCTGCAGCGCAGGCGGGCGAAGCGCCGCCGCTCGGCTACGCCCTGGCCCAGCTGCACGGCGTCTACATCCTGGCGCAGAACGTCGCCGGCCTCGTGCTCGTGGACATGCACGCCGCGCACGAGCGCATCCTCTACGAAAAGCTGAAGACCACGCTCGACACGCGCCCGGCGGTGCAGCCGCTGCTGGTGCCGGTGGTCATGGCGGCCAGCGGCGAGGAAACCGCCGCCGCGGAAGCACACGCCGAGACACTGGACCGCCTCGGCTTCGAGCTCGCCGCGGCCGGGCCGCGCGAACTCGTCGTGCGCGCCGTGCCACAGGCGCTGACTTTGGGGAGGATTCCCGACCTGGTGCGCGCGCTCCTCGCCGACCTGGAGAAGTTCGGCGCCAGCCGCGCCGCCGCCGAGCACCGCAACGAGCTGCTCGCCACCATGGCCTGCCACGGCGCGGTGCGCGCCCACCGCACGCTCAGCCTGCCCGAGATGAATGCCCTGCTGCGGCAGATGGAGGAAACCGAGCGCGCCGACCAGTGCAACCACGGCCGGCCGACCTGGACTCAGCTCTCGATGGACGAGCTCGACCGGCTGTTCCTGCGTGGGCGCTAGCAAACCCACCTCTCTGCCACCGGCCATCTTCCTGATGGGCCCCACCGCCAGCGGCAAGACCGCCGTGTCGCTGGGGCTGACTTTGCGCCTGCCGCTGGAAATCGTCAGCGTCGACTCGGCGCAGGTGTTCCGCGACATGGACATCGGCACGGCCAAGCCGGACCGCACCACGCTGGAACAGTTTCCGCACCACCTGATCGACCTCATCAGCCCGGAGGAAAGCTATTCCGCCGCGCGCTTCCGCGCCGATGCGCTGCGGGTCATGGCGAACATCACGGCGCGCGGCAAAATCCCGCTGCTCGCCGGCGGCACCATGCTTTATTTCAAGGCGCTGCGCGACGGCCTCTCCGACCTGCCGCAGGCCGACGCCGAACTGCGCCGCGCCATCGACGCGGAGGCACGCCAGCGCGGCTGGCCGGCCCTTCATGCCGAACTGGCCGCACTCGATCCGGCGGCGGCAGCTCGGTTGAAGCCTACCGACGCGCAGCGCATCCAGCGCGCGCTGGAGGTCGTGCGCCTCACCGGCGCGCCGCTGGCGGAAAGCCTGGCGCGCAAGACCGACAGCAAGGCGCCCTACCGCCTCATCCAGCTTGCCCTGCAGCCGACCGACCGCGCCGCGCTGCACGATCTCATCGGGCAGCGTTTCGATGCCATGCTGGCCGCCGGGCTGGTCGACGAAGTGATTGCCCTACGCCGCAAATACCGGCTGAATGCCGGCTTGCCTTCCATGCGCTGCGTCGGCTATCGCCATGCGTGGGAATTTCTGGAAGGCAGCATCGGCCGGGCGGCGCTGCGCGAGAAGGGCATCGCCGCCACGCGCCAGTTGGCCAAGCGGCAGCTGACCTGGCTGCGCAGTTGGCCGGGTGTTACGGCCTTCGACTGCCTTGCGCCTGACTTGCTCGAACAGGTAATGCAAACCGTGGAGTCGGCCCTGGCTTAAGTTCCTGCCGGTTGCCGTTATATCCCCTTGTTATGGGAAATAGCGGAGGCAGATTTGTCCGCAGCCAGCAAAACCATCGAAGAACCGACCGACGAAGCCGCCCCTCGGCCCAGCCTCGGGCTGCGTTTGAAGCGCCTGCTGATCGCTCCCTTGCTTCTGCTCAGGCAACTGCGCCGGCCCAAGGCGCCGGCGGAGGATGAGACACCGGAAGAAGCGCGACCGGATGCCCGCGATGCCAGGCGCAGGGATGCCGAGGAAACAGAAGAGGCGCCTGTCGCTGCGCCGTCGTTATGGCGGTGCCTCCTGCCCTATGGCCTGGTGTTGCTGGCGGGCGCCGCGGCCGGCGGCGGCGTACTCTACTGGCTTTCGGCCCAGGTCATTGCCCATCAATCGACGGAACTGGGCGAGCAGCAGGACGAAGTCGCCCGCCTGAAGGGCGTGCTTGCCGGCTACGACAAGCTGATGCTCGAGAAACACAGGAAACTGGAAGAGGAAAAGGGCAAGCGGGCAGAACTGGGGAACCGGCTGGCGATCGCGCAATCCGATCTGACGCGCCGGCCATCGTCCGAGGACGGCAGCGATGCGGAATCCCAAGGCCAGGCCGGCGCGAACAAGGCGCTGGACTGCACACTGCGTCCGGGCAGCGTCGGCAACACCCTGAAAGCCTGCCTGGAAGAGTTCAACCGCAAGTAAGGTGTTCGACCGGCACAGCGCTCCCCCACAACCGCGGCAGCAGCGCTTCCAGATGGCACGGATCGCCACTGCTGAAAAAGACTACCGTACCCACCTGCTGCGCCGAGCGAAAGTCAGCACCATAGAAACAAGGGCTGGCACTAGCCTCCACAAGACGGCGAGCAAGTTGTCGCGCAACGGCTGCGCCCGTCTCGATGAAGACGGCACGATCGCCGGCCAGCTCGCGCAGCAGTGGTTGCAGAAAAGGATAGTGAGTGCAGCCGAGCACCAGCGTATCCGCGCCCTGCACCAGCAGGGGCGTGACGTAACCCGACAGCAATGCGCGCGTGACGGGGCCGGAAAGATCGCCCGCTTCCACCTGCTCCACCAGGCCCGGGCAGGGCTGCACCACGACGCGCGCCTGCGAACCGAAGCGCTGCACCAGTTCGGCAAAACGGGCGCTCTCCAGCGTGCCGCTGGTGGCGAGCACGCCGATCACGCCTGAGCGCGTCGCTTCGGCGGCCGGCTTCACGGCCGGCTCCATGCCGACGATGAGCAGGTCGAAGCGCTGGCGCAGGGTGGCGATGGCCGCGGCCGTGGCGGTATTGCAAGCAACGACCAAGGCTTTGGCGTTCTGTGCGACGAGAAATTCTGCGATGGCCAGGGCGCGCGACTCGATGAAGGCCGCGGACTTGACCCCATAGGGGGCATGCGCCGAATCGGCCACGTACAGGAGATCCTCGCCCGGCAACGCAGCGCGGATGTGGCGCAGCACGGACAGGCCGCCCACGCCCGAATCGAAGACGCCGATCGGACGCGAAGGCGCCAGCATCAAGCTGCAGCCGTACCGGGGGCAGGTTCTGCGGCGCCGCGTACTTCGCGGGCGAGCAGGCTGTAGACCGTCGGCACGACGAACAGCGTCAGCAGGGTGCCGAGCAGCAGGCCGCCGACGATGACCCAGCCGATCTGCTGGCGCGATTCCGCGCCGGCGCCGCTGGCGAACGCCAGCGGAATGGCGCCCAGCACCATGGCGCCGGTGGTCATGAGGATGGGCCGCAGGCGCAGGCTGGTTGCCTCGATCAGTGCCTCGCCCACCGCACTGCCCTGCTCGCGCAGCTGGTTGGTGAACTCGACGATGAGGATGCCGTGCTTGGTGATGAGGCCCACCAGGGTCACCAGGCCGATCTGGCTGTAGACGTTGAGCGTGCCGCCGGACAACCACAGCGCGAGCAGCGCCCCGGTCATCGACAGCGGCACGGTAAGCATGATGACGAAGGGGTCGCGGAAGCTCTCGAACTGCGCCGCCAGCACAAGGTAGATGAAGGCCAGCGCAAGGACAAAGGTCAGCGCCAGGCTTGCCGTCGAGGTGCGGAACTCGCGCGACTGCCCGGCGGTGTCGGTGGCGTAGCCGGGCGGCAGGATGCGGCGGGCCGTGTCGTCGAGGAAGGCCAGCGCCTCGCCCAGGGTGTAGCCGGGCGCGAGGTTCGCCGAGATGGTCACGGCGCGCCGCTGGGCGAAATGGTTCAGTTCGCGCGGCCGCACCGTCTCGTCCACCGTTATCAGGTTGGCCAACGGGATCATGCGGTCGTCGCGGCCGCGCACGTAGATCTCGCTGATGTCGCGCGGCGTGGCTCGATCGCTGTCGGCAGTCTGCACGATTACGTCGTACTGCTCGGCGTCGCGCTTGAAGCGCGTCACCTGGCGCCCGCCGAGCATGGTCTCCAGCGTGCGGCCGATGGTTTCGATCTGCACACCGGTGTCGGAGGCCTTTTCTCGGTCCACCTGTACCGTCAGTTCGGGCTTGTTGAGCTTGAGATCGGTGTCGGCGTTCACGAAGCCGGGATTCTTCGCCATCTCGCCGAGGATCTGTTCGGTAACGGCCTGCAGGTCGGGGTAGGAGGCGGACGTGACGATGACGAAATTCACCGGGCGCTCGCGCGGGCTCTGGCCGAGCGAGGGCGGGGTGACGGGGAAGGCCAGCACGCCGGGAATCGAGAAGAACTTCGGCTGCAGTTCCTTGGCGATGGCGGTCGAATGCTTCGGTCGCGCCTTCCAGTCGGTCAGGCCGACGAAGGAAATGCCCTGCGACACCACGGGATTGCCCGCCACGACGAAATAGCGCTCGACATGCTCGGTCTTCGCGTAGATCCCCTCGAGTTGCCCGGCGTATTTGCTCATGTAGTCGAGGGTCGCGCCCTCCGGACCGAGAAAGACGCCGAGGATGACGCCGCGGTCCTCCACCGGTGCGAGTTCCGACTTGAGCGTTTTCAGCAGCAGCACGCTTGAACCGGCCACCAGCGCGAAGATCAGCATGATGATCCAGCGGTGGCGCAGCGTCGCCGCCAGCAGCCGGCTGTAGCCCGTCGTCAGGCCATTGAAGAAATGCTCGAACCAGAGGTAGGCCTTGCCGTGGCGCGTCTCGTGCCGCAGCAGCACCGAGCACATCATGGGCGAGAGCGTCAGGGCGACGAAGCCGGACACCAGCACTGCGCCGGCGAGCGTCAGGGCGAACTCGATGAAAAGCTTGCCGGTGCGGCCGGTCATGAAAGCCACCGGCGCATAGACGGCGGCGAGGGTCAGCGTCATCGCCACCACGGCGAAGGCGATCTCCTTCGAGCCCAGCAGCGCCGCCTGCAGGCGCGGCATGCCGTTCTCGATATGGCGGTAGATGTTTTCCAGCACGACGATCGAGTCATCCACCACCAGGCCGATGGCGAGGACGAGGGCGAGCAATGTGAGCGTGTTGATGCTGAAGCCCATCGCCAGCATCAGGGCGAAGGCGCCGATCAGCGACACCGGGATGGTGACCAGCGGAATGAGCGTCGCCCGCGGCGAGCGCAGGAAGACGAAGATGATCATGGCCACCAGCAGGATGGCCTCGCCGATGGTAGTAAATACCGCCTCGATGGAGCGGTCGATGAAGACCGAGGAGTCGTAGGCGATGTTCACCGTCATGCCCTCCGGCAGTTCAGCGGTGACACGCGGCAGCTCGGCGCGTAGCGCCTTGGAGAGGTCGAGGGGATTGGCGGTGGCTTGCTTGATGACGCCCAGCGCCACGGCATTCCTGCCGTTGAAGCGCACCGCCGAACGCTCCTGCGCCGCGCCGATCTCGACCTTGCCGAGGTCGCGGATGCGCACCGGGTAGCCCTTGACCTGGCGCACGACGATGTCGGCGAACTCCTCCGGCTTGTTCAGATCGGTGCGCGAAACCACCGAGAATTCGCGTTCGCGGCCCTCGATGCGCCCCGCCGGCACCTCGACGTTCTGCCGCCGCAATGCGTCTTCCACGTCCGGCGGCGTCAGGCTGTAGGCGGCGAGCCGGCCCGGGTCGAGCCAGATGCGCATGGCGAACTTGCGCTCGCCGAAGATGCGCACGTCGGCCGCGCCAGGCAGCGTCTGCAGGCGCGGCTTGACGATGCGGCTGGCGAAGTCGGTGACTTCCAGGGGGGAATGGCGGTCGCTGTTGAAGGCGAGCCAGATGATGGGGTTGGCGTCGGCCTCGACCTTGGCGATGACCGGCTCGTCGATCCCCTGCGGCAGCTTGTTGCGCACCCGCGCCACGCGATCGCGCACGTCCGCGGCGGCGGAATCGGGATGGCGTTCCAGCTTGAAGCGCACGCTGATCTGGCTGTTCTCGGCGCGGGAGATGGATGAGAGGACATCCACGCCCTCGATGCCGGCGAGCGAATCCTCCAGCGGCTTGGTGATCTGCGACTCGATGATCTCGGCCGAGGCGCCCTTGTAGGTGGTGTCCACCGTCACCACGGGTTCGTCGATCTTCGGGTATTCGCGCACCGGCAGGCGCGAATAGGAGACGATGCCGAGCAGCATCACCACCAGGCTCATCACCGTCGCGAACACCGGGCGGCGGATGCAGATCTCGGGCAGTTTCATTTGGGGCCGGGCTTCGCCTCGGGGGAGGCCGCGCCGCCCGCCGCGGTCCGCACCGGCACGCCGTCGCGCAGCTTGAGCTGCCCCGCCGTGACCACTTCGTCCCCCGCCTTGAGGCCTTCCTCGATTTCCACCGACGCGCCGTTGCGCTGGCCGATCTTCACCTTGACGCGCAGCGCCTTGCCATCGTCCACCTTGAAGACGAAATTGTCGTTGCCGGCGGGCACCAGCGCCTCCTCGGGAACCGTCAGGCCCAGTCGTTCGCCGCCGAAGGCCAGGCGCACGCGGACGAACATGCCGGGGCGCAGTTTGAGTTCCGGGTTGGCCAGGCGCGCACGCAGCGAGATGGCGCGGCCGGAGGCATCGATGAGGGGATCGATGGCGTCCAGCGCGCCCTTGAAGGCTTGTCCCGGCAAGGCATCCGTCGTCACCTCGACGGACTGCCCCTTGCGCAGGCGGCTCAGGTGGCTTTCCGGCAGGCGGAAATCCACCTTGAGGAGCCGATGTCCTCGATATTGATGAGTTCCTGCCCTTCCTTGACGTAGTCGCCGACACTCACGTTGCGGATGCCGACGATGCCCGAGAAAGGCGCGCGGAGCTGCGTCTTCTGCAGCTTGGCTCGCGTCAGGGCCACCGCCGCCTCGAGCACCTTGAGCGTGGCCGCCGACTCATCTCTTGCGCGCTCGCTGACGAATTTCTTCTGATAGAGGTCCTCGGTGCGCTTGTAATTGGCCTGGGCAAGAGCGAGATTGGCTTCGGCCTGGCGCAATTCCGCGGACTGTGTCGCGGCATCCAGTTCCACCAGCACGGCACCCTTGCCGGCCGGCATGCCCTCACGCAGATGAATCGCAGCGATGCGCCCGGCGATTTCCGGCCGCAACACCACCGACTCGTTGGATTTCAGTGATCCGACCGCGGCGACGTCATCCTGGAAAGCGGACGCCGAGACTTTTGCGGTTTCCACGCCGACGGCAAAGCCACCCGGCGGTCCGCCGCCCGGCTTGCCTGCCGCCGGCCCCCCGCCGCCGGCCTTGCCCGGCGGCTGCGGCGAAGCCGGCCCGGACTGGTTGGCGACATAGGCGTAGCCGCCCAGCGCCAGCAGGCCAATCGTGGCTAGGATTGCAACAAGATGCTTTTTCTGGCTGCCATTGGGGAACCGCTTTCTTCTTTTCGTGTTTCTTCCGGCAGGGCCGGAACCCCTCCGACAGCAACCGGAAGGAAAAAGTTGCGCCGCGCTTCTCGTCAGACGACGATGGTCTGCGGCTGGTCGGCGCCACGCCGGCAGATCATGCCGATGCTCCAGGCCGTCTCGCCGGCTTCGCGCAGCAGTTTCAGGGCTTCCTCTTCCTGCGCCTGGGCAACCACCACCACCATGCCGATGCCGCAGTTGAAGACGCGGTGCATCTCGGCGTCGGCCACCTGTCCTTCACGCTGCAGCCAGTCGAACAGCTTCGGCCGCGTCCAGGCCGTGCTGTCCAGCGTCGCCACCAGCGAGTCCTTCAGTATGCGCGGCACATTGTCGAGCAGGCCGCCGCCGGTGATGTGCGCCAGGCCCTTGACCGGCAGCGCGTCCATGAGGGCGAGCAGCGGCTTGACGTAGATGCGCGTCGGCGCCATGACGGCCTCGGCGAGGCTGCGCCCGTCGAAATCGGCGTTCATGTCGGGCCTGGCGCGTTCGAGGATCTTGCGTACCAGCGAGTAGCCGTTGGAATGCGCGCCGCTGGAGGCCAGGCCGATCACCACGTCGCCCGGCTCGATGGCGGCGCCGTCGATGAGCCTGGATTTCTCCACCGCACCGACGGCGAAGCCGGCGAGGTCGTACTCGCCGTCCGGATACATGCTCGGCATCTCCGCCGTCTCGCCGCCGATGAGGGCGCAGCCGGCCAGTTCACAGCCTCGCGCGATGCCCTGGATCACCGTCGCGGCCGTATCCACGTCGAGCCGCCCGCAGGCGAAGTAGTCGAGGAAGAATAGCGGCTCGGCGCCCTGCACCAGGATGTCGTTTACGCTCATGGCCACCAGGTCGATGCCTACGGTGTCGTGGCGGTTTAACTGGAAGGCCAGCTTGAGCTTGGTGCCGACGCCATCTGTGCCGGAGACCAGCACCGGCTCACGGTACTTCTTCGATATCTCGAACAGGGCGCCGAAGCCGCCGATGCCGGCCATCACCTCGGGGCGCAAGGTCCGCCTGGCGAAAGGCTTGATGCGCTCAACGAGGGAATCGCCGGCATCGATGTCAACGCCGGCGTCGCGATAGGTGAGTGGGGAGGAGGAGGTCAATGGGGGGTATCCGCTTCGTGTTAAAGTAGCGCGCTTCGCGCAGGTCCGCAGGTCCGGCGGCAGGCCGGAAAGAAAGGCGAATTTTAACGTATGTCCCGCGAACGCGCCCTCATCCTTTTGTCACCATGCAGCAACAGCTGACGCTCGATATTCGGCCCGAGCAGAACCCCACTCTGGACAATTACATCATCGGCGCCAACGCCGAGCTGGTGGCGCGCCTGCGCGCCCTGGCCCAGCCCAGGACATTCGACGCCGTCTACCTGTGGGGTCCCCCGGGTTGCGGACGCACGCACCTTCTGAGGGCGACCCAGGTTGCCGCCGACGCAGCCGGCCGCCGCGTCGTCCGGATCGCCGCCGAGGAAGCCGGTGCCGACCTGCCCTGTCCGCCCGGCGGTTTGCTCATCGTCGACGACGTCAACCGCCTCGACGACACGGCCCAGATGGCCCTGTTCCGCGCCTTCAATTCGGCCCGGCTCGCCGGTCTGGCCCTGCTGCTGGCCGGAGCGGCACCGCCGCTTGAGCTCAAGGTGCGAGAGGATCTGCGCACGCGCATCGGCTCGGCCATCGTCTACGAAGTCAAGTCGCTCAGCGACGAAGACAAGGCAGCGACCCTGCTCATTCAGGCCAGCCAGCGCGGCCTGCGCATGGAGGACGAGGTGATCGGCTACATGCTGCGCCACACCCCGCGCGACCTGCCCTCGCTGATGGCGGTGCTCGACGAGCTCGACCGCGCCTCGCTCGAGCGCAAGCGTCCGGTCACCGTGCCGTTGCTCAAGGAAATGCTCAACAACTTCAATCAAAAACCCGGCTCCCGATGAATCTTGCCCTCTTTGACCTGGACAACACGCTCCTTGCCGGCGACTCGGATTTCGAGTGGGCGCAATACCTCATTTCCCGCGGCGTGCTCGACCGTGAGGTGTACGAAGCGCGCAATCTGGAGTTCTACGAGCAGTACAAGGCCGGCACGCTGGACATCCATGAATTCCTCGACTTCCAGCTGAAGCCGCTGTCACGCCATCCGCGCCAGGAACTCAATGCCTGGCATGCCGACTTCATGGCCACCCGCATCCTGCCCATCGTCACGCAGAAAGGCCGGCAGCTGGTGCGCCGGCATCTCGATGAGGGCGCCCTGACCGCCATCGTCACCGCCACCAACAGCTTCGTCACCGCACCGATCGCGCGCGAGTTCGGTGTTGCCCACCTGGTGGCCACCGAGCCCGAGCAGTCCGACGGCGCGTTCACCGGCAGCGTGCAGGGCGTGCCCTGCTTTCGCGAGGGCAAGATCGCGCGGGTGGAGGCCTGGCTGGCCGACCTGGGCCATGCCTGGCGGGATTTCGAACGCAGCTGGTTCTACAGCGACTCGCTCAACGACCTGCCCCTGCTCGGCAAGGTGACGGAACCCGTCGCCGTCGATCCCGACGACACCCTGGCTCAGCACGCGCGGCAGAACGGCTGGCCCGTCATCTCGCTGCGCTAGAATAGGCGCATGTTCTCAGACGCCGACCGCAAGGTTCTCGCTCAGAGCAAGCTCTTTCGACACATCAGCATCGATGCGGTCGAGGAAGTGCTTGCCGACTGCCCGGTCTACGAACTGGCGGCCGGCGACGTGCTCATCGAGCCGGAACAGGAAAACCACGCCGTCTACATCGTTCTCGAAGGCGATCTGTCGGTGAAGCTCGCCGGCCGTGAAGCCTTCGAGGTGACGCACCTCGGTCCCGGCGAGTGCGTCGGCGAGATTTCCATGGTCGATGGCCAGCGCCCCTCGGCCCGCGTCGAAGCGGCGAGCCGGACGCGCGTCCTGGTGCTCGGCCATGCCTCCATGTGGGCGTTGCTCAACCGATCCCATGGCGTCGCCTTCAACCTGCTCTGGATCCTCTCCGGACGCATGCGCACGCACAACAAGGCGCTCGAGACAACGCGCACGCGCAGCCTCGAGTTCGAGCATGCGGCGAGCGTCGACGTCCTTACGGGCATGCACAACCGGCGCTGGCTGGACGACACCTTTGCCCGCATGCTGCGCCGCTGCTACAACGATTCGCGTCCCGTCTGCCTGCTGATGATCGACATCGATCGTTTCAAGGTCTTCAACGACACATGGGGGCATCTGTCCGGCGATGCCGTGCTGCGCCATGTATCGCGCCAGATGAGTGCGCACATGCGGCCGACGGACCTGATGGCGCGTTATGGCGGCGAAGAATTCGCGGCACTGCTGCCGGACACGTCACACGAAGAAGCGATGGGCATCGCCGAACGCCTGCGCGGCGGCATCGAGTGGGCCTCGCTGACACTGAACGAGAGCGGTGAAACGGTCCGCGTCACGATCTCCGTCGGACTGGCCGAGGCACGCGTTGAGGAGGCGCTGGAGGCACTCATTGGCCGCGCCGATGCGGCCCTCTATCAGGCCAAGGAGAACGGGCGCAACCGCGTTGAGAGCGCCACCTGAAATGAACGGCCCCACGCTCTCTTCGTTCGCTGCCCCCGAGGGGCGCTCGGCGCCCTTCGGGCACCCCAAGAGTACTTCTTCAGGGCGCGGACGGACGGGCGCTGAGCGCGGCTGCGGCCGCCTTTCCGGTATCATTGCGCCCTTTTCGATGAACCCGAAAGCAGGATGATCCGCAAGCTGCTGCGCCGCGTATTCAGCAAGGCTCCGCCCAAGGCCACGCCCAAGCACGAACCGGCGCTGATTCCCGTCGAGAAACACCGCATCCGCCGCGAGTCGATCTCCCAGGGCGCGCGCCAGACGGTCGCGCGCCTGCAGGAGCACGGCCATGCCGCCTTCGTGGTCGGCGGCGCGGTGCGCGATCTCCTCGCCGGCATCGCGCCGAAGGACTTCGACATCGCGACCGACGCCACGCCCGAGCAAGTGCGCGGCATCTTCCGCCGCTCGCGCATCATCGGCCGCCGCTTCCGCATCGTGCATGTCATGTCGGGCGGGGAAACCATGGAAGTATCCACTTTCCGTGCTGGCAACGACGTCGACTCTGAGACCGATGCGCACGGCCGCGTCCTGCGCGACAACGTCTTCGGCAACGTCGAGGAGGACGCGGCGCGGCGCGACTTCACCATCAACGCGCTCTACTACAACCCCGCCGACGAGACCATCACCGACTACCACCACGGCGTCGCCGACCTCAGGCAGAAGACCCTGCGCATGATCGGCGATCCGAGGAAGCGCTACCGCGAGGACCCGGTGCGCTTGCTGCGCGCCGTACGCATGGCGGCCAAGCTGGGGCTGGCCATCGATCCGGCGGCGCGCGCACCGATCCGCGAGATGGCCGACCTGCTGGAGAACGTGCCCGCGGCGCGCCTCTTCGACGAGATGCTCAAGCTGCTGCTCTCCGGTCACGCCGTCGAGTGCCTCAGGCAATTGCGCGAGGAAGGCCTGCACCACGGCCTGCTGCCGCTGCTCGACGTCATCATGGAGCAGCCGCTGGGCGAGCGCTTCGTCTGGCTCTCGCTCGCCAACACCGACGCGCGCGTCAACGCCGGCAAGCGCACCTCGCCGGGTTTCCTCTTCGCCACCTTGCTCTGGCATGAGGTGCTCGCCGCCTGGGAGGCGCGCAAGCAGGGCGGCGAGCCGCCCATCCCTGCCCTGCATGTAGCGATGGACGAGGTGCTCGATATCCAGGGGAAGAAGCTGGCCATCACCCGCCGCATCGCCGCCGACATCAAGGATATCTGGATCCTCCAGCCGCGCCTGGAAAACCGCAGCGGCCGCCGTCCGCTGCGGGTCGTCGAGCAACCGCGCTTCAAGGCGGCCTACGATTTCCTCCTGTTGCGCGCGGAAAGCGGCGAGCAGGATCGCGAGCTGGCCGACTGGTGGCGGGATTTCCTCGAAGCCGACACCGACACACGACTGACCATGCTGGCCAAGGGAAGTCCGCGGGAAATGCCGGAGCAAAAGTCAGCCCGCAGAAGACGGCGACGGCGCAAGAGCGGCGAGGCTGCATCCGCCCCCCCGGATGGCGACGCATGACCGCGCGGGCATTCGTCGCGCTGGGCAGCAACCTGGGTGATCCGCAGGCCACTGTGCAGGCGGCGCTCGTGGCGCTGGAGCGCCTGCCCCGCAGCACGCTGGCCGCAGCCTCTTCGCTTTACCTGAGCGCGCCGGTCGGATTGCACAACCAGCCTGATTTCATCAATGCCGTCGCTGTCCTCGACACGCAACTGGGCGCCGATGCCCTGCTCGAGGAACTCTTCGCCATCGAGGCCCGCTTCGGACGCAAGCGGGCGTACCTGAACTCTCCGCGAACGCTGGATCTCGACCTGCTGCTGTTTGGCGACGAGACGCGCCGCACGGTACAACTGACCCTGCCGCACCCGCGCATGCACGAGCGCGCCTTCGTCCTGCTGCCGCTGGTCGAGATCGCGTCGGAGACGGTGATTCCTGGCCATGGACCGGCTGCCGCGCTGCTCGATCGTGTCCGCGACCAGGCATTGACCCGGCTCGAACCCGTCAGGGCCTCCTGATTCCGACGGTGACATGCATTAGCAGCCTGTCGGACTTTCCCCGTGAGATGCGTTGCCTGCCAAAGCGGATGGATGCAAGGCGCGATATATTTCCTCTTTCGCACGCGGCATCCGACCGGCTATGATGCGCGCTCGATCCTTGGGCAAGCAACGACATGAGCTACCTTGAAAATTCACGCCCGGTGACCCTGACCGAACTCGCGCGCATGCGCGCCGAGGGCGAGAAGATCGCCGTGCTGACCTGTTACGACGCCAGCTTTGCCGCCGTGCTCGATCGCTGCGGCGTGGATGTCCTGCTGGTGGGCGACTCCCTCGGCAACGTGCTGCAGGGACAGTCCTCCACCCTGCCGGTGACGCTGGAGCACATGGCCTACCACACCGGCTGCGTGTCGCGCGGGCTGGGAAAGGGCGGGCGCCCCTTCATCGTCGCCGACATGCCCTTCGGCTCCTATCAGGAGAACCCGGCGCAGGCCATGCGCTCGGCCGTGCCGCTGATGGCCGCCGGCGCGCAGATGGTCAAGCTGGAAGGCGGCGCCTACATGGCCGAGACGGTGCGCTTCCTGGTCGAGCGCGGCGTGCCGGTGTGCGCCCACATCGGCCTCACGCCGCAGTCGGTGCACCAGCTCGGCGGCTACCGCGTGCAGGGCAAGACCGATGCCGCCGCCCAGCGCATGAGGGACGACGCGGCGGCCCTGCAGCAGGCCGGTGCCGCCCTCATCGTGCTGGAGATGGTGCCCGCCCCCCTCGCCGCCGAGATCACCCGCAGCCTGACGGGCATGGCCACCATCGGCATCGGTGCCGGCAAGGGCTGCCACGGCCAGGTGCTGGTGCTGCACGACATGCTCGGCATCTATCCCGGCAAGACGGCGCGCTTCGTGAAGAACTTCATGGAGGGTGCGACAGGCATCGATGAAGCGGTGAAGGCCTACGTCGTCGCCGTCAAGGACGGATCCTTCCCCGCACCCGAACACAGTTTCTGAAATGCAGATCCATCCGACCATTGCCGGCCTGCGCGCCGTACTGGCCAAGGCCGGCCGCATTGCCTTCGTCCCCACCATGGGCAACCTGCACGAGGGGCATATTGCCCTCATGCACCAGGCGCAGGGGCACGGCGACACGGTCGTCTCCAGCCTCTTCGTCAACCGCCTCCAGTTCGGCCCGAAGGAGGATTTCGACACTTACCCGCGCACCTTCGAGGCCGACTGCGAGAAGATGGCGGCGGTCGGCGTGGCCCACCTTTTCGCGCCCGACGAAAGGGAAATGTACCCGATGCCACAGGCCTATCACGTGCAGCCTGATCCGGCGCAGGCCGACATTCTCGAGGGCGAGTTCCGCCCCGGTTTTTTTCGCGGCGTCGCCACCGTGGTGATGAAGCTGTTATCCATCGTGCAGCCCCAGGCGGCGCTCTTCGGCAAAAAGGACTACCAGCAGTTGATGATCATCCGCAACATGGTGCGCGAGTTCGCCCTGCCCATCGAAATCGTTCCCGGCGAAACGGTTCGCGCGACCGACGGCCTCGCCCTGTCCTCACGCAACGGCTACCTCTCCGAAACCGAAAGAGCCGAGGCCCCCCGGCTGTATCGGGCGCTGGACCATATCCGGAAAGATATACAGGCCGGAGAGCCAGATCTGGCGCGGCTTGAGCAGGGAGCCATGGCGGAACTCCGCGCCAGTGGCTGGATTCCACAATATGTTGCAGTGCGAAAACAACTTGATCTACAATTGCCGGCCGCTCACGATTCTGGGTTGGTGGTGCTGGGCGCGGCACTCCTTGGGAGCACGCGCCTGATCGACAACCTGGAAGTTTAGGGCTCCGCCATGCGCTCAGGCCGGCGGAGCACCAGCAGCGCACCTTGCGGGAGAGGAAACCGCAACCTGCCAGCTACTAGTACCCGCCCTTGCTGCTGGGGCACTGAGAGAAGGAGCGACCACGATGCAACGGATGATGCTCAAGTCCAAGCTGCACCGCGTAACGGTTACACACGCTGAACTGCACTATGAAGGTTCCTGCGCGATCGACCAGGATCTGCTCGATGCCGCGGATATCCGCGAGTATCAGCAGATCGACATCTACAACGTCAATAACGGTGAGCGCTTCACCACCTATGCCATTTCCGCCGAGCGCGGCACCGGCATCATTTCGGTGAACGGCGCCGCGGCCCGCAAGGCGGCGCCCGGCGACCTCCTCATCATCGCCACCTATGCGATGTACGACGAGGCGGAACTCGCCCGATTCGAACCCGATCTGGTTTACGTCGATTCGCGCAACCGGATGATGAACCAGCGCCACAAGATTCCCGTGCAACTGGCCTGACCCGGGCCCCGAGGGAAAGCAAGCCCGTGCGATCCACGGGCTTTTTTATTTTCGCAGGGTGTGCAGCAGGCTAGCTGTCGCCGCCAGTAATAGCGCAGCGCCGACGTTGTGGGCCACTCCCAGCCAGAGCGAAAATCCGCTCGCCACCATCAGCACGCCGATCAGGATTTCCCCCGCCAGCAAAGTCAGCACCGCCAGCACGGCGCGGCGTGCCCTCGGCACGGTGCGCAGGCGCAGCGACACGACAAACAGCAGTAGTCCCGCCAGCGCGGCAGCGTAGCGGTGCAGCAGGTGCAGCGCCACACCATCGGCCTCGCCCGGCCCGGCCGGGCCCGCCAGCGTAACAAAGGGATGCAGCGCCGACCAACCCTGCAATGGCGGCCACCAGGCGCCCTGGCAATCGGGCAGCGTGCCGCAGGCCGACGCCGCATAGCGCGCACCGATGAGCCCCCCCAGCAGCACCGTCAGCGTCATGACCGCAATCGCCACGCGGCATAACCACCCGCCGGTCCCACGTTCCAGCAGTCGCGAGGGCTCTGCCGTGATGGCCACCCGCCACGAGAATGTCACCAGCCCGAGCCCTCCGATCAGGTTGATGAAATTCACCAGCGCCATGCGCGGATCCGAACTCCATACCCCGACGACGGAAAGGAACAGCATCAGCATCAGGAGCAGCGTCGCGTAGCGCGCAGCAGGCTGCAAGGGCTGCGGCCGCCAGCAGCGCCACACGAGCAGGATGCCCGCCAGCAGCGCCAGCGTGGCAACGATGCGATGCGCCAGCCGGGCGCCTTCCCAGGGTGCATGCGGCAAGCCTGTGAGAATTCTCCCGTAGCAGTCGGGCCAATTGGCACAGCCCAAGCCGGCGCCGGAAAGACGCAAATAGGCGCTGACCAACACGACCAGAATGGACAGCAGACAGGTAAGCAGAGCCAGGGCGCGAACGCGCCGGCTTTGCATCAGAAGCCTCGTTGCATGGGCACCACGCGCAGTTCGTGGTTCGCCCAGAGAACGATGCCGAGGAGCACCATCGCGCCGCCTTGGTGGGCCGCCGCCAGTGCAATGACCGGCTCGGGTACGAAAGTGAGCAGGGTGGCGATGCCCAGCGATATCTGGCCGGCCAGGGCCAGCAGGAGTGCATGCCCGGCCCACTTGGCCCGGGCACTTGCCGCTGAGCGCTGAAGGCACAGCCAGAACCAGGGCGCGAGGATGGCCAGCAGCCAGGCGCCGAGGCGGTGATCGAATTGCACCGTGGCCATGTTGTTGAAGAAATTCAGCATGCCGAGCTCAGGCAGCCAGATTTCGGGCGGCACGGCATGGCCGTTCATGAGGGGAAACGTGTTGTAGGCTTTGCCGGCACGGATGCCGGCGACGAATCCGCCGCTGACCACCATGTAGAGCACCAGCAGTGCCAACCAGAAGCCGAACCGTCTGAGCTTGAGGATGGCCTGGTCGACCATGCGCCCGCCTCGCTCCGTCAACAGGTCCATCGCCACCCACATCATGGCGACGAAGATCATGAACGCAAGGGTGAGATGGGCCGTGAGGCGGTACTGACTGACGTGCGGATCGTCGACGAGACCGCTTTTCACCATGTACCAGCCCATCGCACCCTGTAATCCACCCAGAATGAATATGCCCGCCAGCCTGGGGACAAGGGGGCGATCGATCATGCGCCGCAACAAAAAATAGAGGAAGGGCAGGAAAAAGACCATGCCGATGGCCCTGCCGAGGACGCGGTGTGCGTATTCCCACCAGAAGATGCCCTTGAATTCATCGAGGGACATGCTGTGATTGACCTGCTGGTATTCGGGAGTCAGCTTATATTTTTCAAAGACTTCGAGCCAGTCGGCATGCGACAGCGGCGGCAGAGTGCCGACCAGCGGCTGCCACTCGACGATGGACAGCCCCGAGTGCGTCAGCCGCGTTACGCCGCCGACAACGACGGTGGCAAGGACCATGGCGGAACAGACGAATAGCCAGAGGGCGATCTGGCGGCGCGCGGCAGGATTCATTTTTCTGATGTCGACTTTTTCGGGATTTTACGGCCGGATTTCCGTAGCGAAATTATATGCGACAACGTGCCGCACTGCCGCATGCAAGTGACTGCGTATTTGGGTGTTTCTTAACCTAGATCAAACTATTCGGCACTCCTCCAAGGCACCATTTTGCCCGTTAAATCCCCGTAGTTTGTCTGATCACGAACCGCGTCACGCGCGGCAAAAAAGGAGGCTTAAATGGCTGATCAACAAGAAGAACGCATCCCGGTAATGCAGCAGGTACTGGACAACCCGTTCCTGCTGCTCTTCCTGGGCATTACGATTCCCACTGTCCTCTACGTCCTCTGGGGCGTGATGGAAATTGCCAATATTCCGGTCGCCCGTTAACGGATCGGCAGCCTTTAACTTCAGGGAGAAATACTGATGAGTGCAATCCTACCGCCCTCAGAGCGGGTCTGGTGGAACCAACCGATCGACAAACTCGAATTCACCTGGATCGCTATAGCGCTAGTCTGGTCATTGGTGATGTTCGCAATGATGATCTGGTGGCATATCTTCGGCAACCAGAACCTCGCCAACGAGACCTACAAGACGACCAAGGAAATGTACGCCGCAAAGACGCAGGCCGTAGTCGATCAATACACGGTACGTACCGGCGACGAGGCTGAAAAGCAGTTTCCCATCGTCAAACCGCCCGCCGGTTCCGACATCTACCTGATAGGCCGCTTGTGGGACTGGTGGCCCGTCTATGAACTTGAGCACGGCAAGACCTACAAGCTGCACCTGTCTGCGATGGACTACATGCACGGCTTCTCGCTGCAGCCGCAGAACATCAACATCCAGGTGCATCCGAACTACGACCATGTGATCAAGATCACGCCGAATGCGGCCGGCATCTACTCCATCGTCTGCAACGAATACTGCGGCATCGGCCATCACACGATGGTCGGGCGCATGTACGTGAAATAAGGGGGCGTGTAAATGACTACGACTTACCGCATCTGCCCGCGATCCGGGCTTCAGTTCGACACCAACGCCGAGAAGCTGATGCGCTGGCACGCTGTCGCTGGCGTGCTCTCGCTGCTCGTCGGCGGCATCATGGCGCTGGGCGTCATCCTCACCCGCTGGCCAGCCGTCAAGCTGCTCGAGGCCGATGTGTTTTACATGGTGCTGACCGCCCACGGCATCGACATGCTGATCTTCTGGATCATCTTCTTCGAGATGGCCGTGCTGCTGTTCGCCTCCTCGACGCTGCTGCGTTGCCGGATGGCCACGCCGAAGCTGGGTTGGGTCTCCTTCTGGTTGATGGCGATCGGCGCGATCATGACCAACGTCGCCATCTTCCAGGGCGAGTCGAGCGTCATGTTCACCTCCTACGTGCCGATGCAAGCGAAGTGGCATTTCTACCTCGGCCTGATCCTCTTCGCCGTGGGCGCGCTCCTCACCTGCTTCATCTTCCTCGGCACCCTGGTGGTGGCCAAGGCGGAGAAGACCTATGAAGGCTCGATCCCGCTGGTGACCTTCGGCGCGCTGACGGCCTGCATCATTGCCATCTTTACAATCGCTTCAGGCGCAGTCATCCTCATCCCGACACTGCTCTGGTCACTCGGCTACATCCGCGAGATCGACTCCTTGATGTACCGCACCGTCTGGTGGGCCTTGGGCCACAGTTCACAGCAGATCAACGTTTCGGCCCACGTTGCGATCTGGTACGCCATCGCCGCCATCGTCTTCGGCGCCAAGCCGATGTCCGAGAAAGTGAGCCGCTCGGCCTACTTCCTGTACATCCTGTTCCTGCAGCTCGCGTCTGCCCACCACCTGCTGTCGGACCCAGGCCTGGGTTCCGAGTGGAAAGTGGTCAACACCTCGTACTTCATGTACTTCGCGGTGCTGGCTTCAATGATCCACGGCATGACCGTGCCGGGCGCCATCGAGCAGGCACAACGACTGAAGGGCTATAACAAGGGCCTCTTCGAGTGGCTGAGGAAAGCGCCGTGGGGCAATCCAGCCTTCTCGTCGATGTTCCTGTCCTTGATCGGCTTCGGCTTCCTCGGCGGCATCTCCGGCGTCATGATGGGCGCGGAACAGCTCAACATGCTGATCCACAACACCATCTACGTGCCGGGTCACTTCCACGCGACGGTCGTCATCGGCACCACGCTGGCCTTCATGGGTCTGACCTACTTCCTGGTGCCGGTGCTGTTCAAGCGCGAGTTGCTGTTCCCCGGCTACGCCAAGATGTTCCCCTATCTCTTCGGCCTCTCCATGTACATGGTGGCGCTGGTGATGATGGGCGCAGGCACTCTGGGCGTTGCCCGCCGCCACTGGGACATGGCCTTCGCCGGTTCACCGATGGCCTACGAGTGGCCGGGTGCCGCCTACCTGATGATGGGTCTGACCGGCATCTTCGGCACGATCGCCTGCGTCTCAGGCGGCCTGTGGATCCTGCAGATCGTCTTCTCGCTGCTCTTCGGCAAGAAGCTGGAGGAAGGCGAGATGCGCAGCACGCCGATCCCGCTGACCCTGCCGGCCCCGACCCCCGGCGGGGCAGCCCATCCGCCTGCTACGCCGGGCACGATGGTGCTGGCGCTGATCTTCCTCACGTCGTTCATTCTCTACTACTTCGTGAACTGGAAGTACCTGTCCTCTCTGTGGAGTATGGCGTAATATCGGTCATCCCGGCCACAAGGCCGGATCGATCCGAAAAGGGCCGCGCAAGCGGCCCTTTTTATTTGACCTGTCCGCTTGACGCTCCAGCAGGCGACAGAGATCATGCGGCCCATGCACAACATTCCAGCCATGCGCACATTCTGCTTTGCCCTGCTTCTGCTCTGCTCAACGGTAATCCCCGCCGCTCAAGGTGAAGACAGGATCGCCTCCCGCCCGCTCAATCCGGCGTCTGCGCCCAACGTGCCAGTGTTGGACGAGGAAAAGGCGCTAAAGCTGTCACAGTCCGTCGTGAATCAGCCGGTCGGTGATTTCACCCTGCTCGATCGCGATGATAAGCCGGTGCGGCTCGCGTCTTATCGCGGCAAACCGCTACTGGTGAGTTTCATCTATACCGGCTGCTTCGAGGTCTGCCCAACCACCACCAAGAACCTGCAGAAGGCCGTCACCAGCACTGTCGCCGTCCTTGGTGCAGACCGCTTCAATGTGATCAGCATCGGCTTCAACCAGCCCTTCGATACCCCTTCAGCAATGAAGGCTTTTTCCACCCAGAACGGCATCGTGTTCCCCAACTGGAAGTTTCTCAGTCCGGCGATGGCCATCGTCGACGACCTGACGAAAAACCTCGGCTTCAGCTACGCGGCCACACCCGCCGGCTTCGATCATATCGTCCAGGTCACGCTCGTCGACCACGAGGGGAAAATCTACCGGCAAATCTATGGAGAGTCCCTCAACGCCGAAATGCTGGTCGAACCGCTCAAGCAATTGATTACCGGCGCACCGGTGGCCCAGACCGATGCCGTGGCAGACATCCTTGACCGCGTACGCATCCTCTGCTCGGTCTATGACCCGAAAACAGGACAATACCGCTTCAATTACACGCTTATCTTAGAGATAGCCGGCTTCCTTACGTTCTTCGTGTACATCGCCTGGTTCCTCTGGAAAGAAATGCGAATAAGGAAACGCCCCCGAGTTTGACTCTGGTCAAGTCGCTTGACGCCTCAAATACATATCATAAAACTCTAATAAACCCGTCCGCGGGTATCCCAACGTGAGTTCGTTCGCTTTCATTCGCCAGGGCGGCTTCGTCCTGTTGCAGCGCATTGAAGCCTTTTTCGATGCGATCTTCGGTACCGCCGGTAATCCCTGGCGGCATCTGGGTGCACTTGGCTTCTATTTCGTCTGGATCGTCCTCGCCACCGGCATCTACCTCTTCATCGTCCTCGACACCGGCGTCGAAGACGTGTTCAGCTCGATCAACTATTACACCCACGAGCAATGGTGGCTCGGCGGCATCCTGCGCAGCCTGCACCGCTACGCGGCCGATGGCCTCGTGCTGGTGATGCTGTTGCACCTCGTGCGCGAATTCTTCTACGGCCGCTATTATGGCTTCCGCTGGTTCTCCTGGATCACCGGCGTGCCACTGATCTGGCTGGTCTACGCTTCGGGCATCGGCGGCTACTGGCTGGTCTGGGACCAGTTGGGCCAGTTCTCGGCCATTGCCAGCATCGAATGGTTCGACTGGCTGCCCATCTTTACCGATCCTGCGACACGCAACTTCCTCACGCCGGGCGCCCTCACCGACCGCTTCTTCTCGCTGCTGGTTTTCCTGCACATCGGCATCCCGCTGATCCTGCTGCTTGCCCTGTGGGTACACATCCAGCGCGTCTCTCAGTCCGACGTCTTCCCCTCGCGTTCCCTGGCCCTCGGCACGCTGGCGACGCTGCTCTTCCTCGCGATGGTCAAGCCGACGGTATCGCATGGCCGGGCCGACCTTTCGTTTGTGCCGACCGTCCTGCATATCGACTGGTACTACCTGTTCATCCACCCGCTGATGTACCTGACATCGCCGGCCGGACTGTGGGCCATCGCCGCCGTTTTGACCCTGCTGCTGCTGCTGCTGCCGCTGCTGCCGCATCCGAAGCAGGAGCCGATCGCCGTCGTCAATCCACCCAACTGCAACGGCTGCCGCCGCTGCTTCGACGATTGCCCCTACGGCGCCATTGCCATGCTGCCGCACCCGGACAAGCCCGGCCACCAGCTCGCACACGTCATCCCCGAGCTGTGTGCCTCCTGCGGCATCTGCGCCGGCGCCTGCCCCTCTTCGACGCCCTTCCGCAGCGTCGAGCAACTCGTGACAGGAATCGACATGCCGCAGCAGCCTGTCGATGCGCTGCGCGAAGAGATGGAACGCAAGATCGCTGCCTTGACCGGGCCGGTGAAAATCGCCGTCTTCGGCTGCGATTGCGCCGTGGATGCGCGTCGCCTTGAAAGCGGCAATACGGCCGTAATGACCCTGATGTGCACCGGCCTCCTGCCGCCCAGCTTCGTCGAGTATGCCCTGCGTGGCGGCGCCGACGGCGTACTTGTCACCGGTTGCCGCGAGGGCAGTTGCGCCTACAGATTCGGCACGCAATTCACGGAGCAGCGTCTTTACGGCCAACGCGAGCCGCACCTGCGGCCGACGGTGCCGCTTGAACGGCTGCGCATGGCCTGGGCGGATTCCCATGAAATGAGTTGCCTCAAGGCAACCCTCGAGGAATTCCGCGAACATCTGCAAACCTTGGGTGCGGACGAAAATCGCCCACGCGCCTATACTCCCCGGAGGATCGCTCAAAATGGTTAGCAAGTCGCCCTACAATCCGCTCGTACTGGTCGGTCAGGTGCTGTTCTACGGCCTCTTCGCCGTGATCATCGCCTATTTCTCGACTGCGCCGAAATACACTCATCTCGAACCGGAAACATCACTCATCAAGCTGTCCTTCAGCTACCACGGTGAGCCGGTCGGCGAGTGCCACCAGCGCACGCCGGAAGAACTGGCCAAACTGGCGCCGAATATGCGCAAGCTGACGGTCTGTCCGCGCGAGCGCTCGCCGATCAAGGTGAAGATCGACCTCGACGGCCAGCCGCTGTTCGAAGGGGTCGCCCCGCCCGCGGGCCTCTCCAAGGACGGCACCTCGACGATCTACAAGCGCTTCGAGGTTCCCTCCGGCGAGCACATGCTGTCAGTGAAGATGAACGACAACGTCCGCATCAAGGACTACAACATGGTGCGCGAGGAGAAGGTCACGCTCAAGCCGGCGCAGATCCTCGTCATCGACTTGCGCAGGGATCACGGCGGCATTTTCTTTGAATGACGGCAGCAGCCACCGATTTCAGCCTGCCCGACACTGACTTCCGCCTGCGCGGGCTCGCGCGCGGCTGGCTCTGGCTCGGCCTGCTGGCTTTGATCGGCTCGGGGGTGCTGTCGATCGTGCTGGTGCTCTCACGCGCGCCGCAGTTCCAGCACCTGCTGCCCGCCGGCGACTTCTTCCGCGTCGCGCTGGTCGTTCATGTCGACCTCTCCGTCCTGGTGTGGTTCATCTCCCTCGGCGGCATTCTGTGGACGCTGTCGGGCAGCACTCGCGCCCTCGGCCTGAACCGCGCCGCGCTGGTCGTTTCCGGCCTGGGCACCCTGCTCATGACCTTGTCGCCCTTCGTCGGCCGCGGCGGCCCGGTGATGGCGAACTACATTCCCGTGTTGGAGGATCCGCTGTTCATTTGGGGACTGGTGATTTTCGGCGCCGGTTCGGTGATGCTGGTGGGGCGCAGCCTCATCGCCGCACCCGCATGGGCCATGCCACGCAACGGCGCCGATGCGCTGCGTAGCGGCCTTGCGCTAGGCCTGATGCCGGCCGTCGTCGCCATCCTCGCCTTCGCCGGGTCCTGGCTGACCACGCCGGACGATCTCACCGGCAAGGCCTACTACGAAATTCTTTTCTGGGGCGGCGGCCATGCCCTGCAGTTCATCTGGACGGTCTTCATGCTGGTTGCCTGGCTATGGCTGGCCAGCGCCTGCAGTGCGCGCGTCCCGATGACGCCGCGCATCGCTCTGCTCTGCTTCGTCCTGGCAACGGTGTGCGCCCTGGCCATTCCCGTCGCCTACCTGCTGTGGCCGGCGCATACCGTCGAGCACCGCAACCTGCTCACCTTCGCCATGGGACTGGGCGGCGGCCTGCCCATCCTGCCCATCGCACTCGCCGCCCTGCTGGCCTTGCGCTCTGGCGCACCGCTCGCCGATGGGGCGCGGCCGTTGCGCGCGGCCCTGCTATCCTCGATCGCACTGTTCTGCTTCGGTGGCCTGATCGGCTTCACCATTGCCGGCAGCAACGTCAAGATTCCCGCCCACTATCACGGCTGCATCGTCGGCGTGACGCTGGCGCTCATGGGTCTGGTGTACCACCTGCTACCGCGCTTGGGCTACGGCCTGCCGGCGCGCAAGTGGGCGACTTTCTCTTCCTATTGCTATGCGGTGGGACAGGCCATGCACATCGGCGGCCTGATGTGGTCCGGCGGCTACGGTGTCCAGCGCAAGGTCGCCGGTGCCGAGCAGGCGCTGCGCAGCACACAGGAAGTCGCCGCCATGGGCATCATGGGCCTGGGCGGCCTCGTCGCCATCATCGGCGGACTGATTTTCGTGGTCGTCGTGCTCATGGCGATCCGCCATCGCGGCCGGGCGGCATCCTGAACGAAGTGGCCAATCCGCAGAAAATTGCCGAAGCCGTGCGCCGCGCCTGCATCGAGGCCGCACTCGAAGCTTACGAGGATGCCCAGGTCAGGGGTTTGTGCCGCGAGGGCGCATGGGAAGTCGCCATCGGGGCGGTCCGTACGCTGGATGTCGCGGCTGTGATCGCCGCGGCCTTGTTGGACGGGAAAAAGGATTAGCGCCTCGCCGCGACCGACAGGGCCTGTGCCATAAAGGCTGCCAATCCGGCCGCCGCCAGCCAGACGCCCGCTGTCCAGCCCATCGCAACAAGCCATCCTGCCGCGACAAAAGTCAGCCCCCGCAGTACGGCGAAGCGGCCCAGTTTTGCGCGCGCGGCGCGATGCCAACCCGTCTGCAAGCCAGGTTTCAGCCAAACCGGAAGCAACTGGCTGGCAGCGCCGCTGACCAGCGGCAGAAGGAAAGCGAGCAGGAAGCCGAAAACGGCATCACCGCCCTCGAGGCGACGCTGGGCATGCAGTGCGCTCAGGAAAAGCAGCACCAGCAGCCCCGCCAGCGCCAGGGCCAGCGAAGGCGCGGCGCCATGGACCCGCAGCATGTCGCGCGGGAAACGCACCACCCAGGCCGTGCCCAGGATCGCCACCGGGAGCAACAGTAGCACCAGGCCGACATAGGCCGCTGGCGGCCACCATGCGGCGCCCGCAGCCGTCAGCAGCACGCCGGCCGTGGCGAGCGGCAGGTCGCGGCGCAACCGCCCGGCCGCATCGGGATCCAGCTGGCCGACTGCAGTGGGCAGCAGCACGGTGAGCGTGCCCAGCGCAGTGAGGCCGATGAAGCCGAGCGTGTTGAGATGCAGGTGGAACAGGCGCAACGCACTGCGCTGCGCGGGAAAGGCCGGCATCGTCAGCGCCGCCGCCAGCGCCAGCGCCAGGCACAGCACCGCCGCCAGATACCAATACAGGCCGGGATGCGGCGCGCCAAGGGCGGCACGGCCGCGCCGCACGATCCAGGCAGCCATGGCGAGGGCGGCAATGAACGCGAGGCTGGCGCCGGCATGCACCAGCGGATTGAACCAGGCCGGCTGGATGAAGGCGACGGCCACGAGAACGCCCGAGGCGAGAAACGCAAGCGGCAGACGAAGCATGGCCGGCGATGCCTTGCCGCTGCGCGTAAGCACCGGCACGAAATGCATCATGGCGCCGAAGATGAGCGGCATGATGCCTGCAGCAAAGGCAACATGCGCTGCAGCGGCGGGTGAAGCCGCGCCGACGAGCATCAACGCCAACGACGCCGCGAAGGCTGCGAAGGCGGTGGCGACGAGAAACGGCATCACGCCGTTCGCTGTGGCAGGCTCAGGCCTGTTTCTTGATGAAGTCGATGACAATGGCGCCCGGCTCACGTTGCACGTACTTGATCTCGACCTTCTCGCCGTAGCGGGCGCGCAGCTGGTCGAGCAGCGGAAGCGGGTCGTGATCGTTGCAGAAACGCATGGTTTCGCCGGCATACAGCGCATCGAGCGCGCCAAAGATGGCGGCGTGACGGAAACGCTTGGCGATGCCGCGCGCGTCGAAAGGATAGAGTTGATCGGCTTGCAGGTGCAGGTGGGGATTTGACATGACTACTCTCCTGTTAGGGTTATTTGCTGTGCATAACGATGCACGCGGCTGAATTGTCGTTGTCGCATCCCTTGCCGGCCTTGATGCATATCATGGAAGGAAAATAATTGAAGCCTTATATTCCGCAAACTTACTAGGGTTATTGCCACCCATCCCGGCAGACAAACATGCTCAAACTCATCCACAAAACCATGCAGTGGTTCTTCATGCGTGTCGAAGGCGTCTTCAATGTCGCCTTCGGCGACAAGCTGAATCCGCTCTACCACCTCGGCACCATCACGTTCTGGCAATTCTGGCTGGTCTCGTTCAGCGGCCTCTATCTGTTCGTCTTTGCCGACACGGGCGTCACCGATGCCTACCAGTCGGTCGAGTCCATCACCCACGACCAGTGGTGGGCCGGCGGCATACTGCGCAGCGTGCACCGTTACGCCTCCGACGGCATGATCATCACCATGATGCTGCACATGGCGCGTCACTTCGCCTTCGACAAGTATCGCGGCTTCCGCTGGTTCTCCTGGATCACCGGCGTCATCCTCATCTGGCTGGTGTACATCACCGGCATCAACGGCTTCATGCTGGTGTGGGACAAACTGGCGCAATTCGTCACCGTCGCCTCGGCCGAGCTGCTCGACTGGATCCCGATCTTCAAGGGCGTGGTGATCCGCAACTTCATATTCGAAGGCCACGTCAACGACCGCTTGTTCAGCCTGCTCGCTTTCATCCATCTCGGCGCGCCCCTGGTCGTGTTGATGGTGATGTGGATCCACGTGCAGCGCGTGCCGCGCGCCCACATCAACCCGCCCAAACCCATCGCCATCTGGGTCACGGCCACCTTCATCCTGCTCTCGCTGGTCAAGCCGGTGCTGAGCCAGGCGCCGGCAAATCTGTCAATGGAAGTCGTCCAGCTCGAATTCGACTGGTTCTATCTGCCGGTTTATCCGCTCATCTACGACTGGCCTCTGTGGCAGGTCTGGGCCCTGCTGATCGGTGCCACCGTCCTGCTCTACCTGATGCCGTGGCTGCCGCCGAAACTGCGCGGCAGCGCCAAGGCCGAACTGGACATCAGCGTGCATCCCGACAACCGGACGGTGAAGGCACGCTTCGGCGAAACGATCCTCGATGCCGGCCTGCGCGGCGAGATCAACCTGCCCTACGAATGCCGCAACGGCGGTTGCGGCCTGTGCAAGTGCTCGGTGCTCAACGGCGAGGTCGATCCCGGTATCTACCAGCCGAATGCCCTCAGTCCGGCCGAGCGCGCCTTGGGCAAGGTGCTGATGTGCTGCGCCTCACCGCTCTCCGACATCGAGATCGAATACGAGCCGCAATTCGCTCTGACGCGCGCGCCGGCGAAGGAGTACGTCGGCGTGGTGGATAGCATGGAATTGCTCACGCACGATGTCATGGGCGTGGTCGTCAAGCTGCCGGAAGGCCAGCACATCTCCTTCTCCGCCGGCCAGTACATCAACATCATCCTGGACGATGGTGAACGCCGCGCCTTTTCCTTTGCCAGTGCGCCGCACAATGCCAACAACATCGAGCTGCAGATCCGCCTGGTACCGGGCGGGCGCTTCACCACCCATGTCTTCGCGGGCATGAAGGTCGGGGACCCGATCCGCTTCGAAGGCCCGCTCGGCGACTTCGTATTGCGCGAATCGAGCCGGCCGATCATCTTCGTCGCCGGCGCCACCGGCTTTGCACCGGTGAAAAGCATGGTCGAGGACGCCTTCCACCGCGGCCTGAAGCGGCCGATCCATCTCTACTGGGGGGTAAGGCAACTGCGCGACATGTACCTTGCCCACCTGCCGGAGCAGTGGCAGCGCGAGCACGAGAACTTCAAGTTCCACCCAGTTCTCTCGGAGCCCGGACCGGAAGATGCATGGACCGGTCGCACGGGCTTGGTGCACGAAGCCATCCTGCAGGATTTTCCCAGTCTCGCCGGCAACGAGATCTACGCTTGCGGCTCGGTGAGGATGGTCGAGGCGATCTTCCCGAAACTGAAGGGCCAGGGCGCCGAGGAAGGCATGTGCTTCTCGGACGCCTTCACGATCTCGGCCCGTTCGATGGCCATTCAGGCGCCGGCGGAAGAACCCGGGAACTGAGCAGACGCCGCGCGAAAAGCAAAAACGGCCTCGTCAAGAGGCCGTTTTAATTGATGCTGCGCCCTGTTCAATCCGGTAGCGCGACCTTGCCGTCCTTGCTGTACTGGTAGTCGCGGAAGATGTGCTCGGCGCTGAGCAACTGGTAGCTGCCATCTTCCAGCTTGCGCGTGGTGTCCTTCAGGCGGTAGGTGTAATGGCCGCAGGTCCAGCAGTCGAAGTTGCGCATGTGGGTGCACAGGCAGGTCTTGTCCCACACCTCGATCTTCTTCGCGCCGGGATGCAGCGCCACTTCACGATAGTAGGCGTCGATGTAGGCGCAATGGCCGTTCGTGTCGAGCAGGTAGCCGTAGGCCTCGCAGTTGGGACGGATGCCCGCGCCGATGGCCGGACTGTTCTTCAGCATGCGCATCGGATAGCCGGTCGGCGAGATGCCATTCACCTCGATGTCCGCCTCGCTCGCCTTGAAATACTCCTGCTGCACCTTCGCTGGCAGGCCGCACTCCTCCGCCACGGTAAAGCGCGTCGCCACCTGCACGGCAGCCGAGCCGGTTTCCAGGTAGGACACCGCGTCCGTGCCGGTAAAGATGCCTCCGGCCGGGATCACGGGAATGTCGAGTTTTTCCTGCTGCAGGTAAGCCACGACTTCCGCCGTGATGATGCGCAGGTCGTACTTCATCCAGTCGTCGAGACCGAAGCCGAGGTGGCCGCCGGCAAGCGGCCCCTCCACCACCACATAATCCGGCAGACGGCCGGTGCGCGCGCTCTTGCGCAGGAACAGCTGCAATGCGCGCAGCGAGGAAACGATGATGCCGAGTTTGGCGTCGCGGAAGCGCGGATGGTCCTCCATGAGGGCGAAGGAACCGAGGTGCAAGCCGGCCGCCAGGGTAATGCCGTCGATGCCGGCATCCAATGCCGAAGCGAGACGAACGCGCAGCGTTTCCTTGGGCGCGTTCATGGTGAGCTTCTCCATGCAATTGATGAAGATCAGCCCGTCACCGCGTTTGGCCTCCATGGTGCGGCCGACGTGCAGGCGGGTCGCCTCGGCGACGTCGCCGAGGTCGAACAGCACGGTGGATTTGTCGACGTTGGCAACGTTGGCCTTGTAGCGTTTCTGTTTCGCGCTGACGAACTTGGTGTCGAATCGGCGGTCGGAGACCGTCTTGATCATGGCGTCGGAGATATGACCGATGCCGCCCAGCCGCGCCGCCTCCAATGCCAGTTCGGCCGTGGAAATATCCACGCCCATGCCGCCGATCATGATCGGCACCAACTCGCGCTTACCGAAGCGCAGGCGGAAATCATCCACGCATTTCATTTTCTATCTCTGAGATCCAGCCGGAATGGCAGACACCCGCCGCCGACGCGAAAGGCGCCATTTTACGCCAAGCCCGGCGGGTTAATCCAATTAACAAACCATGATTAAGGCCCGCCGAGCGGCATCAGTGACTGGTGCCCTCGGAGCGGGTGATCTTGTTCCAGACGTTGTACTTGCCGACCGGACGCTTCGCCGAAATGCGCTTGACTTCTTTCAGCGTAGCGGCGTCGAATACGATCACGGCGCCGTCATTTTCCCACAGGCTGGCAAGCGCGTACTTGCCGTCCTTGGTGAATTCGATGTGCGCGAGGGTCTTGCCCGGCGCCGGCCGCAGTTGCGCGACTACTTCCAGCGTCTCCTTGTCGATTACCGTCAGTGTGTCCTTGTGCTCGCGGCTCATCATGGAATCCACCCAGGCATAGCGGGTCTTCTCATGGCTGCGCATGAAGAAACCGGGGCCCGGCGTCTTGATCTGCTTGAGGGTCTTCCATGTCTTCATGTCGATGACGCTAACCAGGCCCTCCCTGAGATTAGGCGTCGCCATGACGCGGCGACCCTGCCACATCCATGTGATGCCAGAGCCCAGATGCGGCATGCCAGGAAGATCGAGCGTGGCAATGGTGCGACGCACATCAAGATGCACGACCTGCCCCTTGCCACCCTCCCGGCTTGCGCCCATGACTTCGTTGTAGTCAGGCGTGAAGAAGAAGTCGTCGAGGTAGTCATCGAGGATCGAGCGCTTCGGGTTGAGGAAGCCCGGCACGAAGGCGCCCTCGCGGTACTGAAAGTCGTGGATCACCCCGGCTGGGATCTCCGGCGCCTTCGGGTCGTAGCTCACCTCCCAGGCTTCCTTGACGTCCTTCAGCGCCGCGACGAAGCTCCTGCGCGGCTCGGCGGTGTAAACAGCGGAGACGCGCGAGGACTGCTTGCCATCCTTGTCCTTGACCGGATGCACCTTGAGGACATTGAGGTCGGCATCCAGCAAGACCAGGGAGTGCGGCAGATAGTTGGCCACGGCGACGAACTTGCCGTCGCCGGAGACTGCCGCGTTGCGCGTGTTGATGCCCGCGCGCGCCTCGGCCACCACCTTCAGGTTCCAGATGTCGAACTTGGATATCCAGCCGTCGCGCGAGGCGAAGAAGACATAGCGTCCATCAGGAGTGAATTTGGGCCCGCCATGCAGGGCAAATCGCGATTGGAATCGATGGATGGGTTCCAGCTTGTCGCCGTCGAGCACGGTGACATGGTGGTCGCCGCCCTCCACTACGATAAAGAGATTCATCATGTCGGCACTGAATTGCGGCTTGTCAGGCAGGCTGCCCGGCGCGTGGTGCACGATGCGCGAGGCGCGGATGTCCTTTTCGCCCCACTGCGGCATGGGCGAAACCGGCGTGTAGATGTAGTCGGTCAGCTGCCGGATCTCCTCGGGCTTCAAGACGTCCTTGAAGGGCGGCATCTGCACAGTGGGCCGGCTGTCGCGGATCATCGCGGCGGCGGCGTCCTTCTTCAGGCGCGAGAGGTTCTCAGGCAGCAGCGCCGGGCCCATCAGGCCGAAACGGTCGGCGCCGTGGCACTCGCCGCAGTGCTTACGGTAAAGCTCGGGCAACGGTTCTGCAGCATGGGCAGTCACCAAAAGAACAAAACCATTAAACACAGAGGCACAGAGGCACAGAGAGAAAAACCTAATAAAGCTTTTCGCAGTTCCCTGTGTCTCTGTTCCTCTGTGGTGGAACAAGTTTTTCATTTGAGGCCAATCTCCTCGTCGGTGAGATAGCAGCCCGGATCTTCTGCCCAGGGATCTCCGGTCGTCTGCTGGGCGCGCACACGGGTATTGCCGTCGCAGATGTCGAAATGGGCGCAGGCGCCGCAGCGGCCGCCCACCTTGCGCGGCTTGGCCTTGAGGCCGGCCATGATCGGATCGGAAACGTCTGTCCAGATCTCCGAGAACGGCCGCTCGCGCACGTTGCCGATCGTGTGGTGCCACCACATGGTATCCGGATGCACGTTGCCGAGGTTGTCGATGTTCGCAACGTTCACACCGGAGGAGTTGCCGCCCCACTGCACCAGCTTGGCGCGGACATGCGCAGCCTGTTCCGGGAAGCGCTTCTCCACCCAGTGCAGGAAGACACGCCGTCGGCGTCATTGTTGCCCGTGGTGAACTCCTTGTTCAAGCCACGGCTCTGGTAGTCCCAACAGGTATCGAACAGCAGGTCCATTGCCTGCCGGGTCATCCTGTGATGCGCGTCATCCTTGCGGTTCTTGTTGCCACGGCCGGCGTAATTGAGGTGCGAAAAATAAAAGCGGTCGATGCCTTCGTCTTCAACCAGCTTCAGCAAGCCCGGCAAGTCATGGGCATTGTCCTGCGTCATGGTGAAGCGCACGCCTATCTTCAGGCCAAGATCGCGGCACAGGTGGATACCGTGCAGCGATTTCTCGAAGGCGCCCTGCATGCGGCGGAACTTGTCGTGCGTCTCGCGAATACCATCGAGGCTGATGCCGACGTAATTAAAGTCAGCCTCCGCAATACGGCGAATATTGCTTTCGTCAATCAGCGTACCGTTGGAGGACAGCCCGACGTAGAAGTTGCTATCCTTGGCGCGTCGCGCGATATCAAAGATGTCCGGGCGCAGCAGCGGCTCGCCCCCGGAGAGAATCAGCACCGGCACGCGGAAGCGGTTGAGGTCGTCCATCACGCCATAGATTTCCTGCGTGGACAGTTCTCCCGGAAAGTCCTTGTCGGCGGAAATCGAGTAGCAGTGCTTGCAGGTCAGGTTGCAGCGGCGGATCAGGTTCCAGATCACCACCGGGCCGGGCGGATTGCGCTTCGGCCCCAGCGGTGTCGGGTGGGCGATATCTTCCATGTACTGCGAGATTCTGAACATGATCAGTTTCCGATGCGCAGGCCGGTCTTCTTCAGGATGCGGCTGCTGTAGAGCACGTCATGGGCGCGGCAGTCGGTGCCGAGCAGCGCGGCGATCTGATGCACCTGCACCTCCACCTCCTCACGGCTCTTGCCGTGCACCATGGCAAACAGATTGTAGGGCCACAACGGCAGGGCGCGCGGGCGGTGATAGCAGTGGGTGACAAAGGGCAGGCGGCCGACCTTCTCGCCAAGCGCATCGATGCGTTCGTCCGGCACATCCCACACGCTCATGCCGTTGGCGGTATAGCCGATGGCGTAATGGTTTGGCACGGCGCCGATGCGGCGGATCACGCCGGTGTCAAGCAGGCGCTGCAGGCGCGCCATCACTTCCTCTGCAGCCATGCCGAGCTGTTCGGCCAGCGCATGGTAAGGGCGCGGCACCAGCGGCAAGCCGCCCTGCGTTGCCATGATCAGGCGGCGATCGTCGGCGTCGAGCGCGAGAGTATCCGTCATGCCGCCAGCTTCATTTCGACGAAATACTCCTTGAGCTTGGGAAAGGCGTAGACCGTCAGTCCGGTGGCCCGTTCGATCCTGTCGACTGCCGCGGCGATGCCTGCCGGCGTTTCCGTGGCGAGGACGAACCACATGTTCAGCGCATGCCCGCGGCGGTAATTGTGCGCGACTTCAGGCAGAGCATTCACTTCACCCGCCACGCGCTCATAGTCCGCCTCCGGCACAGCCAATGCGGCCAGAACGAAGGCGCCGCCCATGCGCTCGACCTGGAACATCGGTCCGAAGCGCGTCAGCGTCTTTTCCGCCAGCATGCGCTCGATGCGCTCGAGCAGACTGGCCTCGGAGATGCCGAGTTGCTCCGCTGCTTCGCGGTAAGGTTCGTCGCAAATCGGAAAGCCGCCCTGCAAGGCATTGATGATGCAGCGGTCCAGTTCATCCATGGGCAGCTTCGGCCTGGGGCATGTAGTGGGCGCCGCGCTGCTTGAAGCGGCGGCGCGAGAACAGCACAGCGTAGGGCACCTGCGACAGGCCGAGGCGCTGGCGCAATGAGGCTGCTGCGGCCTCGACCTCGTCGCGTGCGCGGCCATGGATCATGCAGAACAGGTTGTAGGGCCATTCCGGCGCATGCCGCCGGCGCCGGTAGCACAACGTTACCTCGGGCTCCGCGGCTAGCGCCATGCCGATGCGTTCCACCTCATCGTCAGGCAGGTCCCAGACGACCATGGCGTTGGCGGTATAGCCCAGCTCGTGATGGCGCACGACGACGCCGAAGCGCTTGATCAGGCCCTCAGCGCGCCAGCGCTTGAGCGTGGCGATGATCTCCGGTTCATCCATGCCCGCCTGCTCGCCAAGTCGCGCGAAGGGATGGGGGGTCAGCGCAAGGCCGTGCTGCAACGTGCCCATCAACCGCTGCTCCGGCAAAGTCAGTTCGCGCAGGTCGCCGGATTCAATGCGGCGCGTCGAGCACGGCGCTTTGCAGACGCCCGCAAGGTCGAAACCGAGATCAATGTAGAACTCGTGCTCCAGCGGCAGCGAAATAACCTGGCAGCCGGTGTCGCGCTCGATGGCAGCCAAGGCATCAGCAAGATGCGTCTCGTCACGAGCGGTGACGACAAACCACAAATTGTAACGATGTTCGCGCTCGTAATTGTGGTTCACCTCCGGCCGCGCGCTGACGCTCGCCGCAATTTCATCCATCTGCCCCGGCGGCGCCGCCAAGGCGGCCAGCGTGCTGGCGCCGACACGGCGCGGCGCAAACACGGCGCCGACGCGGCTGACGACGCCTTCAGCATGCAGGCGTTGCAGGGCGGCAAGGACCGTTTCCTCGTCGGCGCAAAGGCGATAGGCGATCTCAGCGAAGGGCTGCGGTTCCAGCGGAAAATCGCGCTGGAATTCGTTTATCAGGCGGAAGTCGAAATTGTCCATGCGCTGGATTAGAAGCCGATGCGCGCAGCCCGCGAAGTGAAGAAAATGCCTGAGGGATTCTGCGCCGGCAGTTCCGCCAGTTTAGTAAAACTGGCCGTATCGTAAACACTGACCCGATTGTCGTCGCGCGACGAGATCCAGACATGCTCGCCACGCGGCGTGAATTCCATGTGCAGCACTGCCTTGCCGGGCGAGAGGGTCTGCACGACCTTCTGCTCGAGCGTGTCGATGACCTGGACATTGCTGTAATCAGGGAAGGCGAAATTCACCCAGATTTGGCGTCCGTCCGGACGCGCCATGACGAAAACCGGCTGGCCCTTGACCGGGATGCGGCCAACTTCCTGCCAGGTAGTCGTGTCCACCACCAGCACCTCGTGCTTGCCGATGGCAGGCAGATAGGCACGCCCGCCGGCAACAGCCCAGCCGCGCAAGTGCGGCATCTTGAACACCGGCAGTTTTTCCGTTCCCTTGCCGTAGCCGGCGAGAATCTTGCGCGCGCCCTGCTCCGGCTTCCACAGGTCGACCAGGGCGATGCCGTCCTCACCAAAGAGGCCGGCCATGTAATGACGCCCATCCGGCGTCACCAGCCCGTCGTAGGGCTGCTTGCCGATGTTGCGGAATTTCGTCACCTTGGGCTCGCGCGACTTTGACAGGTCGGCGACCCAGATTTCACCGGCATCGAACAGGGCGAAGACAAATTTGTTGCCGGGCACGTCGGCCAGCCCCACCACCTTGGAGCGCTGCTTCGTTTCGCTGAATTCCGCGGGGATGTCGGCCAGCAATTCCAGGGTGTCAGCATCGAACACCTTCACTCCGCCGGGCTGGTAGTTCTGCGCAGCAACCAGGCGCCCATCCTGCGATATCGCACCGCCGATGGAATTGCCGGCCTGGATGATGCGCCTGGCGATGCGCCGCTCGAGCAGATCGACCTTGGTCAAGCCGCCATCGCGGCCGAACACGTAGGCGTAGCGGCCATCACGCGAATACACGGCAGAAGCGTGGGAGAGGTCGCCCAGGCCCTCGATCCGGCCGAGAATGCTTCTCGAAGTGGAGTCGACCACCGCCACGCTACCGCTGGCGCGCTCGATGACGATGCCCAAATCCCCGGTGCCGCGCAGTGCGGTTCCGGAGCAGGCGGACAGAAGGAAAGCAGCAACAACGAACAACAGGGATTTCATCAACGTGTCTCTTCGGGGAAGCCGGCCATTAACTGGCGCACGATCCAGTCGGCCTCGGCTTCGGTCATGAAAGCGTTCCACGGCGGCATGGGCGTGCCGGGTCGGCCAAGCAGCACAGTATACCGGAGCGACTCCGCCGGCTTGTCGCGCAGAGTATCCGGCAAAAGAGGCGGTCCGAGCCCTCCATTCAAAGTCAAGCCATGGCAGGAACCGCAATCCTGCCGCACCATGCGTACCAACTCGCGTGCCCGCTCCGGCGCAGGGTCGGCTGCGAGCGAAGCGACAGGCAGAAGAAGGAACAAAAACAGAGCGGCAAGCACCCTGTCGGAAGCGAGGGTCATGTCCTGACGGCAAGTCGTAATCCAATGGACAGAATGCCTGTCGCAGATGACCAATGCGTTGATATTTGTCAAAGCCGGGGAGCGAAGTTCGAGTGGAGACCATCACCTGCTTGATCGGTATAAAGCGCAGCAGGCGCAACCAAAAAAAACGGGGGCCCACAGGCCCCCGCTCACACCGGCTTGCGCCGATTCAGGATCAATACACGTCTTTTTGAGTGTTATAGACGTTGAACTTGCCGGTCGGCGTGATCAGCTTCGGATCCTTGATGACGGCCTTTAGCTTGCGCGTCTTGTCGTCGACGACCACGATGGCCGACTGCTGATTCTTGGCGCTCCACACCGAGAACCACACCTCGTCGCCGGCCTTGTTGTACTCCGGCTGCAGGACGCGCTTGGCGCCTTCGCCCAAGCCCGCCCACTCGGCGATCGGCAGCGCCACGAAGCCCTTGTCCAGCGCCTTGATGTCGAACACGGCAATGGACTGGCTGATCTTCGCCTCCGGGTTCAGTGTGGTATCCACCCACAGGTTCGTCGACTTCGGGTGCGTCTTGATGAAGAGGGAACCGCCGCCCTGGGCCTTGAGGGTCTGCACCACTTTCCAGGCATGCTGCTTGTTCTTCACCGGGTCGGTGCCGATCAGGCTGACCGTCTCGTCGCCGAGATGGCTGGTCGCCCATACCGGGCCGAACTTCGGATGAACGAAGTTGGCGCCGCGGCCCGGGTGCGGAATCTTGCCCACATCCACCAGCGAAGCCAGTTTCCCTTCGACCGTGTCGATGACCGCGATCTTGTTCGACTGGTTGGCCGCCATCATGACGTAGCGCTGGGTCGACTCCCAGCCGCCGTCATGCAGGAAGCGTGCGGCGGCGATCTCGGTGATCTTCAGGTTGTTGAGGTCCGAATAGTCAGCCAGCATGACCTTGCCGGTTTCCTTGACGTTCACCACGAACTCCGGTTTGTGGTGGTTGGCCACGATGGCTGCCACGCGCGGCTCGGGGTGATACTCTTGGGTGTCGACCGTCATGCCACGGGTGGCGACGATCTTCAGCGGCTCGAGCGTGTCGCCCTTCATGATGACAAACTGCGGCGGCCAGTAGGTACCGGCAACGGCGTACTTGTCCTCATAGCCCTTGAACTTCGAGGTCTCCACCGAACGCGCTTCGAGGCCGACCTTGATCTCGGCAACGGTGGTGGGCTTCTCCATCCACAGGTCGATCATGTCGATCTTGGCGTCGCGGCCGATGACGAAGAGGTAGCGGCCGGAAGCGGAGATGCGCGAAATATGCACCGCATAGCCGGTCTTGATGGTGGAGACGACCTTCTTCGATTCGCCGTCGATCAGCATGATTTCGCCGGCATCGCGCAGCGTCACCGAGAACAGGTTCTCCAGGTTCAGATTGTTCATCTTCTTGGTCGGACGCTTCGCGGTCGGCACGAGCAGTTTCCAGGAAGCCTTCATCTCCTTGAGGCCGAATTCCGGCGGGGTGGGCGGCTCATGCTGCAGGAAGCGCGCCATGAGATCGACGTCCTTCTCGGTCAGCTCGCCCGATGTGCCCCAGTTCGGCATGCCGGCCGGCGTGCCGTAGTTGATGAACACCTTGAGGTACTCGGTGCCGGCCTTGAGAGTGATGTCGGTGGTGAGCGGCTTGCCGGTGGCGCCCTTGCGCAGCACGCCGTGGCAGCCGGCGCAGCGTTCGAAGTAGATCTGCTTGGCGCGAGTAAATTCCGCAGTGCTGAGCGGCGGCGCCTTCGGTGACAGCGTTTCCTTGGCTTCACCCGGCTTGATCGGCACGGGAGCGCCCTTGTAGCGCATCTCTTCTTCCTTGGTGCCCGGATGGGCGGTCTTGGACTGCGCCCAGGTAACTGCTGGCAGTGCGACCAACAGGGATAACCCTGCGGCCAGTGCGAGTTTGCGGCTTTGCATCGACTTCCTCCCTAACGTGGATAAGCAGCTTTAATCAAACGATGCATTAAAATTCCTATCCCCTTTTGCAGCCTTGACTTAGGTCAAAATCCGAGATTTTAACTCTTTGATATTTATCATGTTTTGTGTTTGATAAATCTCAATGTTTGTTTTCCGTTAGTATCCCATCGGAATGTTCTCTAGAGGTATCCATGGCTTGCAAAGGGTTATTGGCCCCGCTTTCCCGCCCGCGCACAAGTTGTTGCTCGCGACGCTTGCGGCGGTCGATCAAAGGCAGGCAAACCTTGTCGTTGTAGTAGATGACCTGGCAATCCAGGCAGTAATGGCATTCGTTGGCATTGATTTCACCGGTCGGGCGGATGGCCCGCACGGAACAGCGATTGGCGCAGACCTGACAGGGCTTGCCGCATTCCTTACGCCGCCTCAGCCACCACTCGAATAGCCTGAAACGGCCCGGGATGGCCAGTGCCGCACCCAGCGGACACAGGTATTTGCAATAGAACTTTCGATTCACCGCCGCCACGCCGATGAGGATCACGGCATAGAGAACGTAGTTCCATTCCCGATTGAAGCGCATCGAGATCACTGTCTTGAACGGCTCGACTTCCGCATACCAGGCCGCCTCCGCAATGGACTGCAGCGAAACGCCAAAGAGCAGGATCAGGATGATGTACTTGAGCGCCACCAGGCGTTCATGCACAGCGTCGCTGAATTCGACTTCAGGAAGCTTGAGCTTGCGCGAAGCGATCAGAATGAGTTCCTGCAGCGCCCCGAATGGACAGAGCCAGCCGCAATAGACGCCACGCCCCCAGAGCAGAAGCGTCATCGCGACAAATCCCCAGAGGATGAACAGCATCGGGTCAATGAGGAAGTTTTCCCATTGGAAGCCCTGCATGAAGGAGGTAACGAAGGTCAGCACATTGATCACCGACAACTGCGCCAGACCCCACCAGCCAATGAAGAAGAGGGTGTAGACATGAAAACCGTTGCGCACGTAGATCAGTGCGGCCGGGTACTTCGCCAGCCAGTCCTGAAAGACGAGAATGAAGGAAAGCGTGGCCAGTCCGATCACTAGTACGGCAATATCGAACGTGCGGTTCTGCCAGATGGCGATCCAGGCCGGTTCCTCCTGGGGCGGCGTCCAGGTGCCCGGCCTTGCCGGCAACGGCGCGATAACCTGCGGCGGCATATCCCGCGAGAGCGGGACCACTCCATGGACAAGGGGCGGGGTCTGCCGGCTGAAGTCGGGGCGGGCAGTTTCAGGAGCACTCCAACCGGGTGCCATGCCACCTGCGCTACGATCCGCACGCGCTCGTATCCCCGCAACCTCAGGGACTGCCGCGCTTTCCACGGCAGATCGGGACGGTGTCGCGGGGAAGAGTGCCGGGCTTGACTGTTGTGCCAGCCTGGGCTGTTCCGTTGCCTGGCTTCCGTCGGCCGACCCAGCCAGGCCCGGATTGCGAATGCCGCGCGCCTCGGCAACCAGTTTGACCGATCGCATCACCGTAGCGTTCTGCACCATGACGGTGATGGTGGCGCCAGTGATGCCATCGATCGCAACATAGCCCTTCCGCTCTGCGCCGATGGTAACGCGATCGTAGGCGGACTTGCCTTCGTACTGGGCTACATAACGGTTGAGCCTGTCCTGCGTGATGCCGACAGCCAGTATCGGTTCGTCGTGCTGCACGATCGAAAGGCCGACGATCCGCCCCTCGGGGTCGATGCCGACCATCGTGTTGATGTGTTTGCCCGAATAGGCTGGAATGCGCAGTACATCCTCGGTGAGGAATAGATAGCCGATGATCCTGCCGCCCCTATAGGCTGCAACGGAAGGCGGCTTGCCTTCGAATCCTCCATAGGCTTCGGCGTCAGGGAAGATGGTGCGCGCCTGGGGATACACCGAAGGGAAATCGGCTGCCGGCGCCAAACTTGCTATACACCACAACAACAGGGTTCCGAGCACCCGTACGATCTGCATGCCGTCCATTCGATTGCGGGCCGAAGGCCCCATTGCCGGCGGAGTGTATCGGCTACACGATAAAAACAAAAGCCGCTCGGGGGCGACTTTTATTCAAGGTTGAAGGGTTCCGGATGGGCAACTCATTCCACGACTTCAATATTCCCCTTCATTTCCGGGTGAGGCCCGCACGAGTAGGGATAAATACCGGCCTTGTCGAACTTGCGGCTATAGGACTCATCAGGGAAAAATCGTGCCGACTCGAATCCATTCGGGCCGGTAAATAGCACCGAATGGCTGGTTCGCTTTTCCTTGTTCATCCATTTGACCGTCGTACCCGCCTTGATCTTGAGGTCCGCAGGCTGAAACTTGTAATCCTCGATCGAGACCTCGACTATAGATCCGTTGGAGAATACCGGTCCGTTGGCCAGCGACAGCGATGCCGCGAGCAGCAGGGTCAGGAAAGCATGAATCCGTCGCATGATCATTCCTCCTAAGCTATCTGTACAACGTCCTGCCCTGCCAGGGAGGTCCGGAAAAGCACGAGGAGCAGATGTCTGCTCCTCGTGCACAACCAGATTCATCCGCGGGAAATTGGTTCCCGCGAATTCTCTCCGTTACTGCTTCCCGGCTGTGATGTCCGCCTTGGCGTCGATGCCCAACGTATAGTTGAGCGAGACATGGTGGAAACGGCCGCTGGCATGGTCGTCATGAATGGCAAAGCCGATGTTGTAGCTCTTGCCGGCCGCCATGGCAATGTCACCCTCGCCGCCAGTCAGCTTGCGCGTAAAGACCACAACCCATTCGTCGCCTTTCTTCTCGCCCTTGGCGTCAACCAGGGCCTTGCCGCCCTCCATGACGCGCTTGTCGGCGACGTAGCCGTCGTGCTTGGCGCCCTTGCTGGTCCACTGGATCAGGTCGTAGAACTTGCCGCTGGCCAGGCTACCGTCCTTGATGTACTTGGTTTTCTTGTCGTCCTTGGCATCGGGCATGGTGCGGGCATCGCCATGGCAGCTTTCCCAGCATCCAGACAGGTTGGCACGCTCGACCTTGTTGTCATCCATTAGCACGGTCAACTTGACCTGGTTATCCTTGTCCATCTTGTCGGCGCCGCCAGCTGGCTGCTTCCAAGAAAAACGCAAGTAGAGATTGGCCCCATCATGGGCAGCCTGCACCGTGACGGGGATCGAACCGGCCTTGCCCTTGATGGGCTTCGGCTCGATCTTCTGGCCAGTCGCCATCTTCTTGCCCATGTCCGCCGCCTCCTCCTCGTGGCAGGCAGCACAGGATTCGCCCTTTTTCAGTCCACGCGCACCCCCATGCTCGGTGCCCTTGGTGATCCACTCGATGGGCGACACGCCAGGATAGAACACGGTGATCTTCTTGCCGGGCGCCTTGCTCCAGTCCGGCGCAGCCATCGCGCCGCCTGCGCCAAAGGCCACAATCAATCCCACGGCTGAAGCGGTAACGAGTTGTTTCATGGAAAGCTCCTTAAGTCTAGGTTGAGACCATGCTACCAATTGGAAGTATTAACGCACAAATCCGTCTGTAGGTGGACGGGCGGGGGCCAATACTTGAGGTTCTTGAGTCAGGTTCAGCGGAACTGGATTAACCCGCCTGGAAAAAAACCCGGGGGCGCTAGGCCCCCGAGTTGTTCTGCTGTCAGCAACGATCAGTAAATGTCGTGCACCGTGTTATAGACGTTGAACTTGCCGGTCGGGGTGATCATCTTCGGATCGGTGATCACCTTCTTGACCTTCAGGGTCTTGTCGTCGTAAACCACGATGGCCGACTGGTCGGTCTTGCCGCCCCACAGGGAGATCCAGACCTCAGTGCCGTCCTGGCTGAACTCCTGATGCACCGCGCGACGCAACGCCTTGGTCACCGGCAGGCCGGAGTCCTTGGCAACGTCGATCCGCACTGGCGGCTTCGACAGGTCGGTCAAGTCGAACACCATGTTGGTCTCGGCGTTTTCACGCTCGGGGTTCATCGGCATGTCGGTCCAAAGATGCTTCGACTTCGGATGCGTCTTGACGAACAAGTTGCCGGCGCCCGGGGTCTTCAGTTCCTCGACCACTTTCCAGTTGTACTGCTTGTACTTGGCGTGCTCCTTCTTGTCGGAGGGCGTCGAAATCACCGAAATCACCGCATCGCCCAAGTGGCCGGTCGCCCAGACGGGGCCGTACTTCGGATGCATGAAGTTGGCACCACGGCCCGGGTGCGGGATCTTCTTGGTGTCCACCAGGGCGGCCAGCTTGCCGGTCTTGGTGTCGACCGCCGCCACCTTGTGGGAGGCATTCGCCGCAACGAGGAAATAGCGCTTGGAGGCATCCCAGCCGCCGTCATGGAGGAACTTGGCGGAATTGATGGTGGTGGTCTTCAGGTTGTGGATGTCACTGTAGTCCACCAGCAGAATCATGCCGGTTTCCTTGACGTTGATGACCCACTCTGGCTTGATGTGCGACGACACGATCGAGGCCACACGCGGCTCGGGGTGGTATTCCCCATCCACCGTCATGCCACGGGTCGACACGACCTTGAGCGGCTTCAGCGTGTCGCCTTCCATGATCGAGTACTGGGGCGGCCAGTAGGAGCCGCCGACCAGGTACTTGTCCTCGTAGCCCTTGAACTTGGACGTATCCACCGAACGGGCGTCGGAGCCGATCTTGATGGTGGCAACCGTGGTGGGCTTCTCGAACCAGAGATCGATCAGGGTGACCAATCCGTCGCGGCCGACCGTATAGACGTAGCGGCCGGAAAGCGACAGGCGGGAAATGTGCACCGCGTAGCCAGTCTTGAGAATCTGCCAGATCTGCTTGGTGTCGCCGTCGATCAAGGCCAGTTCGCCCGTGTCACGCAGGGTGGTGGCGAAGATGTTCTTCAGGTTGACCTTGTTCATCTGCTTCTTGGGGCGCTGGTCGACCGGCACGATGAGCTTCCAGGAATCCTGCATGTCCTTCAGGCTGAACTCCGGGGGGATATCCGGCACGTTCTGGATGTAGCGCGCCATGACATTGATTTCTTCCTTGGTCAGGATGTCGTCGTAGTTCACCATCCCGCCTTCGGTACCCAGGGCGATGATCTTCGCCAGACGGTCGGTGCCGAGCTTCAGCGTGCCGCCCGAGGTCTCCTTGCCGTCCTTGTCCTTCTTGCTCCAGGCCGGCTCCAGGTTCTTGCCCGTGGCACCCTTGCGCAGCACGCCGTGGCAGCCTGCGCAACGCTCGAAATAGATTTTCTTCCCGAGCGCCTTCTCTTCCGCCGTCATGGCAGAACCCGCAGCAGTGGGGGCAGCAGCAGGGGCCTGCTGGGCGTTGGCAACATTGAATAGCCCGGCCAGCGCCATCGGCAAGGCCGCCAAGCGCAGGGAACCGGTAATCGAATTACGTTTCTGCATGTGTTTTCTCCCTCAACGAAGAACCCAGTAAATGGAAAGAGCCCAAAAATTATACGGTTTTTGTGCTGACGCAAGATTCTGCCTATTACAGGCCTGCTTCCTTGATTATTATCAAACTTACAGCCACTCCCGACCAAAAGCCACTCACTGAATGGTCTCTCCATGTCTAAAGGATGGTGCCGGGAGGGGGAATCGAACCCCCACGGTGTTGCCACCGGCGGATTTTGAGTCCGCTGCGTCTACCAATTCCGCCATCCCGGCAGGGATGCCCTACTTACTGTCGGTGTCGGATTTTGGCTCCGGCCCCTGCTGCGCCTGCCAATTCCGACATCCTGGCGTGAGCCCGCGTAAAATAGCGGGCCGCGAAGAGCCGGCATTATCCCGCATCCGGCGCCCCGGAATCAAACAAATATGCCGTTTTCTCTGGCCGAATTCGATTACGACCTACCGCCGGAACTGATCGCCCAGTCGCCGTTAGCGGAACGCACGGCCAGTCGATTGCTGGTCGTGGGAAACGCCCATCTTGAAGACAGGCGCTTCTCCGATTTGCCCGGGCTGCTGCGTGCGGGTGACCTGCTGGTGTTCAACGATACGCGCGTCCTGCATGCCCGCCTGCGCGGCGTCAGGGACAGCGGCGGCCGAGTGGAGGTGCTAATCGAACGTCCGATCGGCCGGCACGAAGCACTGGCCCAGGTGCGCGCCAGTCATGCCCCCAAGCCCGGCAGCAGACTCGTCCTTGATGACGCGCTGGACGTCGAGGTGGTGGCGCGCGAAGGCGAATTTTACCTGCTTCGCTTTCCTGGCCCAGACGACCTGGTGGATCTCGTCGAACGACACGGCAAGCTGCCATTGCCCCCCTACATCCAGCGCCAGGCGGAGGTGAACGACGAGGCGCGCTACCAGACGATCTATGCGCGCGAGCGCGGCTCGGTGGCCGCACCGACGGCCGGATTGCACTTCGACGCGGCCCTGCTCGAAGCGCTGCGCAACAAGGGGGTGGCACTCGCCTGGCTGACGCTGCACGTGGGCGCCGGCACCTTTCAGCCGGTGCGGGTTGATAATCTTGCGCACCACCAGATGCATCGCGAGCGCTACGTCATTCCCGCCGATACGGTCGACGCTCTGGCCACCGCTCATGCGCGCGGCGGGCGCATCATCGCCGTCGGCACGACAAGCCTGCGCGCGCTGGAAGCCGCCGCGCAGGAAGGCGAGATTATCGCCGGCCCTGGCGAAACCGGACTGTTCATCCTTCCGGGCTTCCGCTTCCGCACAGCCGATGCCCTCATTACCAATTTCCATTTGCCGAAATCGACACTGCTGATGCTGGTGTCGGCCTTCGGCGGCATGGAGAACATGCGCCAGGCCTACAGGCACGCTGTGGCCGAACGCTACCGTTTCTTCAGCTACGGCGATGCCATGTTCATTTCGCGGAACGACGCATCATGAAGTTCTCGTTGCTCGCCACCGATGGCGCTGCTCGCCGCGGCAAGCTGGTCCTGGCCCATGGCAGCGTCGACACGCCCGCCTTCATGCCGGTCGGCACCTACGGATCGGTCAAAGCCATGTCGCCGGACGAAGTCAAGGCCCTCGGCGCCCAGATCGTGCTCGGCAACACCTTCCATCTCTGGCTGCGGCCGGGGCTGGAGGTCATCGCCGCCCACGGCGGCCTGCACCGCTTCATGGGCTGGGACGGGCCGATCCTCACCGACTCGGGCGGCTTCCAGGTGTTCAGCCTGGGCGCGCTGCGCAAGATCAGCGAGGAAGGCGTCAGGTTCGCCTCGCCGGTGAACGGCGACCGCCTGTTCCTCACGCCGGAGGAATCCATGCGCATCCAGCGCGTGCTGAATTCCGACGTCGTCATGATCTTCGACGAGTGCACGCCCTACCCCGCCACGCACGCCGAGGCGGCGAAGTCGATGCGACTGTCCCTGCGCTGGGCCGAGCGCTCCAGGCGCGCCCATGAAGGCAATCCCAATGCCCTGTTCGGCATCGTCCAGGGCGGCATGTTCGAGGATTTGCGCGACGAGTCGCTTGCGGGCCTGGTGCAGATCGGCTTCGACGGCTATGCCATCGGCGGGCTCTCGGTGGGCGAGCCGAAGTCCGACATGCGGCGCGTCCTCGCCCACTCCGCGCCGCACCTGCCGCAAGACAAGCCGCGCTACCTGATGGGGGTCGGCACGCCGGAAGACCTGGTGAACGCCGTCCAGCAGGGCATCGACATGTTCGACTGCGTCCTGCCGACGCGCAATGCCCGCAACGGCTGGCTGTTCACCCGCCGTGGCACCGTGAAGATCCGCAACGCCATTCACGCCACGGACACCCGCTCGCTCGACGAAACCTGTGCGTGCCATACCTGCCGCAACTTCACCCGCGCCTATCTGCACCACCTGCAGCGGGTCAACGAGATCCTCGGCGCGCGCCTGAATACCCTGCACAACCTGTTCTACTACCAGCAGCTCATGGCTGAACTGCGCAACGCCATCGCCGCCGGACGGCTTGACGACTATGTCGCCGAATTCCGGGCATTGCGGCAAATTTAGGCGGGCGCCATGGCCAAGCTGTTATAATTTCGCGGTTTTTCAATTCCTTCACGGAGACAAACGTGCTGATTTCCAATGCCTGGGCGCAAGCTGCGCCTGCAGCCGGTGGCGACCCGACCGGCGGGCTGATGGGCATGCTGCCCATCATCCTGATGTTCGTCGTCCTGTGGTTCCTCATGATCCGCCCGCAGATGAAACGCGCCAAGGAACACAAGGCGATGGTGGAAGCCATGCAGAAGGGCGACGAGGTGCTGACCAACGGCGGCATTGCCGGTCGCATCACCAAGATGGGTGAGACCTATATTAGTGTCGAGATCGCCGAAAATGTCGAGATCGCGGTGCAGAAGAATGCCATCACGGCGGTCCTGCCCAAGGGCACCTTGAAGTCGCTCTGATTCCTTTCACGCTTCACACCGGGGCGGTCGAGCCGCCCCGCACCGAGACATGAACCGTTACCCGCTCTGGAAGTACCTCCTCATCGCTGCGGCGATGGCCCTCGGACTGCTCTACACGCTGCCCAATTTCTATGGGGAGGCGCCGGCAGTGCAGGTCTCCAGCATCAAGACGGCCATCAAGGTCGACATGAAGACATTCGGCCGTGTCGAGGAGACGCTCAAGGCGGCGGGCATCGCCCACAGCGGCATCTTCGTCGACCAGAACAGCGTGCGCGCGCGTTTCAGCGACGCCGAAACGCAGCTCAAGGCCAAGGACATCATCGAGCGCGCGCTGAATCCGGATCCTGAAAACGCCTCCTACGTGGTGGCACTCAACCTGCTGTCCCGTTCGCCGGCTTGGCTGACATCGCTGCACGCACAACCCATGTACCTCGGGCTGGACCTGCGCGGCGGCGTGCATTTCCTCCTGCAGGTCGACATGAAGGGAGCGTTGAGCAAGCGACTCGACTCAACCTCCGCCGATCTGCGCTCCATGCTGCGCGACAAGAACGTGCGCCACGCCGGCATCGTACGCGAGCGCGACCTGCTGGCCATCCGCTTCCGCGATGCCGACACCCGCAACAAGGCGCGTGCCGCCATCGAGACCAGCCAGCCCGACCTGCTTCTGACCGAAGTCCAGGATGGCGCGGACTTCAAGCTGACCGCCACGCTCAAGCCGGAAGCGCAGAAACGCATCCAGGAATTCGCCCTCAAGCAGAACATTACCACCCTGCACAACCGCATCAACGAACTCGGCGTCGCCGAGCCGGTGATCCAGCAGCAAGGTGCCGACCGCATCGTCGTACAACTGCCCGGCGTGCAGGACACGGCCAAGGCGAAGGACATCCTTGGACGTACCGCCACCCTGGAAGTGCGCCTGGTAGACGACGAAAACAGCCAGAACCCGGCAATTATGGATGAAGCCGCCAAGGGCCAGCCCCCCGTCGGCACGGAATACTACGTCGAGCGCAGCGGGGGGCCGCTGCTCGTGAAAAAACAGGTCGTCCTCACCGGCGACCGCCTCACCGACGCCCAGCCCGGTTTCGACAACCAGACGCAAGAGCCGGCGGTGCACCTCACGCTCGATTCGGCCGGCGCGCGCATCTTCAAGGACGTCACGCGGGAAAACGTCGGCCGGCGCATGGCCATCCTGCTCATCGAGAAGGGCAAGGGCGAGGTCATCACGGCCCCGGTGATCCGCACGGAGATCGGCGGCGGCCGAGTGCAGATTTCCGGCCGCATGAGCACCGTGGAGGCCAACGACGTCGCCCTGCTGCTGCGCGCGGGCAGCCTTGCCGCACCGATGGAAATCATCGAGGAGCGCACCATCGGTCCGAGCCTGGGCGCCGAGAACATCGAACGCGGCTTCAACTCCACGCTGTATGGATTCGCCGCCATCGCCGTCTTCATGACGATCTATTACCTGCTGTTCGGGCTGATCTCGGTAGTGGCGCTATCCACCAACCTGCTGCTGCTGATAGCGTTGCTGTCCATGCTGCAGGCGACGCTGACGCTGCCGGGGATTGCCGCCATCGCGCTCACGCTAGGCATGGCCATCGACGCCAACGTGCTGATCAACGAGCGCATCCGCGAGGAACTGCGCAACGGGGTCACGCCGCAGGCGGCCATCACCGCCGGCTACGAGCGCGCCTTCGGCACCATTCTCGACTCGAACGTCACCTCGCTCATCGCCGGCCTGGCGCTGCTGATCTTCGGCTCCGGCCCGGTGCGCGGCTTCGCCGTGGTGCATTGCCTCGGCATCCTCACCTCGATGTTCAGCGCCGTGGTGGTCTCGCGCGGCATCGTCAACCTGGTCTACGGCGGCCGGCGCAAGCTGGCCACGCTGGCGATCGGCAACGTGTCATGGAAGTGAAGGAATAGGCCATGGAATTCTTCAAAATCAAGAAAGACATCCCCTTCATGCGCCATGCGCTGGTGTTCAACGTCATCTCGCTGATCACCTTCCTGGCCGCAGTGGTCTTCCTCGCGACCAGAGGCCTGAACTTCAGCGTCGAGTTCACCGGGGGCACGCTGATCGAGATGAGCTACCCCCAGGCCGCCGACACGCAGCAGATCCGCGATGCCCTGTCCAAGGCCGGCTACACCGACACCCAGGTGGTCAACTTCGGCAGCAGCCGCGATGTGCTGATCCGCATGCCGCTCAAGCCGGGGCAAGACTCCGCCGCGCTGGGCAGCAGCGTTACGGGGGTGCTACAGCAGGCCGAGGCAGGCGCAGAGCTCAAGCGAGTGGAATTCGTCGGCCCGCAGGTCGGCAGGGAACTGGCCGAGAACGGCGCCATCGCCCTGCTGCTGGTGGTGATCGGCATCATCATCTATCTGGCGCTGCGCTTCGAATGGCGCTTCGCCGTCTCGGCCATCATCGCCAACCTGCACGACGTGGTGATCATCCTCGGCTTCTTCGCCTTCTTCCAGTGGGAATTCTCGCTGCCGGTGCTGGCCGCCGTGCTGGCGGTGCTGGGCTATTCGGTAAACGAGTCGGTGGTGGTGTTCGACCGCGTGCGGGAGAACATCAGGAAGATGCGCAAGGCGACCATCCCTCAGGTCATCGACAACGCCATCACGCGCACCATCAGCCGCACCATCATCACCCACGGCAGCACGCAGCTGGCCGTGCTGTCGATGCTGATCTTCGGCGGCGAAGTGCTGCACTACTTCGCCATGGCCCTGACCATCGGCATCCTCTTCGGCATCTATTCATCGGTGCTGGTGGCGAGCCCGCTGGTGATGTGGCTCGGCGTCTCGCGCGAGCAGTTCATCAAGCCGCAGAAGCCCAAGGAAGAAGCCGTCGTTTGAAAAGTCAGTTGCTACGACGCGGCAAGTCGAATTTCGGCCAACTTTCGGCGAAGGCTAACCTCGGGCATGACCGAGGTTAAGCCGCGAAGCGGCGGCCGAAGCCAAAGTCAGCCGCCACAAGACGGCGAAGGCCCGCCCAGGCGGGCCTTTTTCTTGGGCGCTCGTCCCGCTCAGGAATAGAACACGTGCTTGACGCGCAACGCCCGTCCCTCCTCCACCAGCTTCAGCAGACGATCGACATTGGGATGCTTGCCGGGGTTGGCGCGGGCGTCCTCAGTATGCTCGGCGAAGAGCTCCAGGCCGTCGCGCGCCGCATCCGGGGTAATGGCGCCGTAGATCTGTGCCAGATGGTTGTAGAGGGTCAACGACCCCACCTGGCCGGACTTGTGTTCGATGGTGGCGACGACCTCCTCGCCATCGAGGAGGCGGATCGCCTCCAGGTGGGCCACGCCGGGCATTTTCTTCAGGTTCTCGGCAAAACCCATGCTCAGATCCTCTTGGCCAGTTCGACCGCCTTGCCGACATAACTCCACGGCGTCATGCCCAGCAACCGCTGCTTTTCGGCGGCGGGAATCTTCAGTCCCTGGATGAAGGCATGCAGGCCCTCGCGGGTGATGCCCTTGCCGCGCGTGAGCTCCTTCAATTGCTCGTAGGGATTCTCCACGCCGTAGCGGCGCATCACCGTCTGCACCGGCTCGGCCAGCACTTCCCAGCAGTCGGCCAGGTCGGCGCGCAGGCGCGCCGGGTCGGCCTCCAGCTTGCCCAGGCCCTTGAGGCAGGAGTCGTAGGCCAGCAGCGCATAGCCGAAGGCCACGCCCATGTTGCGCAGCACGGTCGAGTCGGTCAGGTCGCGCTGCATGCGCGAAACCGGCAGCTTGTCGGCGAGGTGGCGCAGCATCGCGTTGGCCAGACCGAGATTGCCTTCCGAATTCTCGAAATCGATCGGATTCACCTTGTGCGGCATGGTGCTGGAACCGATCTCGCCGGCCTTCAGCTTCTGCCTGAAGTAGCCCAGCGAGACGTACATCCAGATGTCGCGGTTCAGGTCGAGCAGGATGGTGTTGGCGCGGGCGATCGCATCGAACAGTTCGGCCATGGCGTCGTGCGGCTCGATCTGGATGGTGTAGGGATTGAACTCCAGGCCGAAGGACTCGATGAAGCGGCGCGCGAAAGCTTCCCAGTCGAAAGCCGGGTAGGCCGCCATGTGCGCGTTGTAGTTGCCCACTGCACCGTTGAACTTCGCCGTCAGCGGCACCGCTGCGACACGCACACGGGCGCGCTTGAGGCGCGCCGCGACGTTGGCCATCTCCTTGCCCAGGGTGGTCGGGCTGGCCGGCTGACCGTGGGTGCGCGAAAGCATCGGCTGTTCGGCATGTTCGTGCGCCAGTTCCACCAGGCGGGCGATGACGGCATCCAGCGCCGGCAGCAGGTTGGCCTCGCGCGCGTCCCGCAGCATGAGGGCATGGGAGAGATTGTTGATATCTTCCGAGGTGCAGCCGAAGTGGATGAACTCCGCCACCGCCATCACCTCGGCGTTGTCGGACAGGCGTTCCTTCAGCCAGTACTCCATCGCCTTGACGTCGTGGTTGGTACGCGCCTCGATGGCCTTGATGGCCTCGCCGTCGGTGGCGGAGAAGGACGACACCACCTCGTCCAGTTCCGTCTGCGTGTCCGCGGAAAAAGCCGGGATCTCGGCAAAATGCGCTTCGGCCGCCAGCGCCTTGAGCCAGGCCACCTCGACGCGCACGCGGTTGCGGATCAGGCCGAATTCCGAAAAATGCGCGCGCAGCGCCTCGACCTTGCCGGCGTAGCGGCCGTCGAGGGGGGAAAGGGCGGTCAGGGGTGTCAGGGTCATGGGCGGGAACCTAATGATGTCAGGCGGATTTTATCATGGCGCGGATACGCTTCCTGCCGCGCCATGACGTACGTCACGGTCGCGGCTGATCGCGATGATATAATCGCGGCGCACTCAAAACAGCGGCTCAAAATGAAACTTATCGCCTCCCTGACAAGCCCCTATGCGCGCAAGGCGCGCATCGTCCTCGCTGAAAAAAAGATTGACTACGACCTCGTGCTCGACAATCCCTGGGGCGAGGACACCGGCGTGCCGAATCTGAATCCGCTCGGCAAGGTTCCGGTGCTGGTGCTCGACGACGACAGCACGCTGTTCGATTCCCGCGTTATCGTCGAATATCTGGACAGCGTCACGCCCAACAATCGCCTGCTGCCGGCTTCAGGCCGCGGACGCATTCGCGTCAAGCGCTGGGAAGCGCTCGCCGACGGGGTGCTCGATGCCGCCGTGGCGGCCTTCCTCGAGGCCAAGCGCTCCAAGGTGGAGCAAAGCGCCACGTGGATCGCGCGGCAGCGGGAGAAAATCGACCGTGCGCTGGAAATGATGGCGGAGGAACTGGGCGACCAGGCCTGGTGCTGCGGCAACGCCTTCTCTCTGGCCGACATCGCCCTCGGCGTCACGCTGGGCTATCTGGATTTCCGCTTTCCCGACATTGCCTGGCGCGAGACGCATCCCAACCTGGCGCGCCTCCACGACGAGCTGATGGCGCGGCCGTCGTTCGCCGAAACCGTTCCCAAGGTATAAGAGTCAGCTTCCAGAATACGGCGGCTATTCGATCACGCCGCCGCCCAGGCACACCTTCGAATCGTAGAGCACCACGCTCTGGCCCGGCGTCACCGCCCATTGCGGCTGGGCGAAGATCACCTCGCAGCGCTCGGCGCTCACCGTTTCTACCTCGCACGGTGCATCCGGCTGGCGATAGCGCGTCTTTGCAGTGTAGACCCAGTGCGTGTGCGGCAATCTGCCGTTCACCCAGGTCAGGTCGATGGCCTTCAGGCGATCCGCCAGCAGCGCCGGGTGCTCGTGGCCCTGCACGACGTAGAGGATGTTCTTTTCCATATCCTTGCCCGCCACGTACCAGGCGTCGTGTTCGCCGTCCCTGTCCCCGCCCTTGTGGCCGCTCCCATCGCCCCCGGCGATGCCACCAATGCCGAGGCCCTTGCGCTGTCCCAGCGTGTGGTACATCAGTCCATGATGCTCGCCCACCACCTTGCCGCCGTCCAGCGTGCGGATTTCGCCGGGCTGGCGCGGAATGTAGCGTTCGAGGAATTCCTTGAAGGGCCGCTCGCCGATGAAGCAGATGCCGGTCGAGTCCTTCTTGGCGAAATTCGGCAGGCCGGCCTGCTGCGCCAGCTTGCGCACCTCGCGCTTGTACGTCTGGCCGAGCGGAAACAGCGTCTTCGACAGCTGCGCCTGGTTGAGGCGATACAGGAAGTAGCTCTGGTCCTTGGTGCCGTCCTCGGCCTTGAGCAGCTGGAACTCGCTGCCCATCTCGGTCGGCACCTCGCGCACCTGCGCATAGTGGCCGGTGGCGATCTTCTCGGCGCCGAGCGCCAGGGCGTGGTCGAGAAAGGCCTTGAACTTGATCTCGGCATTGCACAGCACGTCGGGATTCGGCGTGCGGCCGGCCTTGTACTCGCGCAGGAACTCGGCGAACACCCGCTCCTTGTACTCGGCGGAGAAGTTCACCACCTCCAGCTCGACGCCCAGAATGTCGCAAACGGCAGCGACATCGATCAGGTCCTGGCGAGAGGAACAGTATTCCGCGTCGTCATCGTCCTCCCAGTTCTTCATGAACAGGCCGACGACCTTCCAGCCCTGCTGCTTCAACAGCATGGCCGCGACGGAGGAATCCACCCCGCCCGACATGCCGACGACAACGATGCCCTGGCTCATGTTTCGTAGTGCGTGATCAAATCGAGGCTGAAGCGGCGGCCGGCCAGGTAGTCGCGCACGCACTGCATCACCAGCGGGCTGCGATGGCGGGCACGCTCCGCGGCGATTTCCTCCGGCGTCAGCCACAATGCGTGCAGGATGCCGTGGTCCAGCGCCCGCTCGGCCTCCACGCCCAGCAAGCGGCCGCCGAAGGCGAAGCGCAGATACGTCGCCTTTCCGTCCGGCCTGCGCCACTGATAGACGCCGACCAGGAATTCCGGCATGAAGCGGTGCGCCGTCTCCTCCAACGCCTCGCGCGCCGCCGCATCCGTCAGCGACTCGCCCTCGTCGAGGTGCCCGGCCGGCTGGTTGAAGCGGATGCCGTCGTCGGTTTCCTCCTCGACGAGCAAAAAGCGGCCGTCGCGCTCGATGATCGCGGCTACGGTGACATTGGGTTTCCAGGGGCGCTCCATAAGTTGATTTTACCGCTTCCCCCGGCTGGGATAAAATCCGTTTTTGTTCAAAAGAGCTGGAGAAACACCATGTCCATGGCCGACCGCGACGGCTTCATCTGGCACGACGGCAAGCTCGTGCCCTGGCGCGAAGCGACGACGCACGTGCTGACGCACTCCCTGCACTACGGCCTGGCCGTCTTCGAGGGTCTGCGCGCCTACAAGACGGACGACGGCCCGGCCATTTTCCGCCTCAAGGAGCACACCGACCGGCTCTTCAACTCGGCGCACATCTACATGATGAAGATGCCGTACAGCAAGGAACAGCTGATGGAGGCGCACCGCGAGGTCGTGCGCGCCAACAAGCTGGAGTCCTGCTACCTGCGGCCGATCGCCTTCTATGGTTCGGAGAAAATGGGCGTCTCGCCGAAGGGCGCCCAGGTGCATGTCTCCATCGCCGCCTGGCCCTGGGGCGCCTACCTCGGCGAGGAAGGCCTGGCCAACGGCATCCGCGTCAAGACTTCGTCGTATGCGCGCCACCATGTGAATGTCTCGATGTGCCGCGCCAAGTACTCCGGCACCTATGCCAACTCGATCCTTGCCAACATGGAGGCCACCGAGCATGGCTATGACGAGGCGCTGCTGCTCGACGTCGACGGCTTCGTCGCGGAAGGTGCCGGCGAGAACCTCTTCGTCATCAAGGACGGCCAGATCTACGAGCCGGAGATTGCCTCAGCCCTGGTCGGCATCACCCGCGCCACGGTGATCCAGCTGGCGAAGGAACTGGGCTTCGAGGTGAAGGCCAAGCGCCTGACGCGCGACGACCTCTACATCGCCGACGAGGCCTTCTTCACCGGCACCGCCGCCGAGGTGACGCCGATCCGCGAACTGGACGGCCGCGTCATCGGCGCGGGCAGCCGCGGGCCGATCACCCAGCAGATCCAGAACCTGTTCTTCGATGTGGTGAACGGCCGTTCGCCCGCCCACAAGAACTGGCTGACCGCGGTTGCCTGAGGATCTGACCATGAACGATACCAAGGACACCGCCCGCCTCGTTGCCGTCACCGCGCACGACCTGCCGCTGCACTGCCCACTGCCCGACGCGCCGCTGTGGGCGCGCCATCCGCGCGTTTTCCTCGACCCGCTGAAAACCGGCGAGGCCGACTGTCCCTACTGCGGCACGCGCTACACCTTTACCGGCGAGGCGCCCAAAGGGCACCACTGAACGCCGGGGGCGCCATGCGCAAAGCCCTCATCGTCGCGCCCTCCTGGATCGGCGACACGATCCTCGCGCAGCCGCTTTTCAAGCGGCTGCATGAAAAACATCCCGGCCTGATCCTCGACGCCTTCGCCCCGGCGTGGGCGGCACCGGTGCTGGCGCGCATGCGTGAAATCCGGCGCGTGATCCCCAATCCCTTCGCCCACGGCGAATTCAACCTGGCCGGGCGCTGGCGCGCCGGGCGCGAACTGGCGCGCGAAGGCTACGATGCGGCCATCGTCCTGCCGAACTCCTGGAAATCCGCCCTGCTGCCCTTGTTTGCCGGCATCCCGCGGCGCATCGGCTTCCTCGGCGAGGCGCGCCATGTACTGCTCAACCGCATCCACCGCTTCGACGCAGCCGCCCTGCCGCAACTGGCCGCGCGCTATGCACTGCTGGCAGAAGAAGTCGGCGCAAAAGCGCCCGCGCCGCTGGCCGAGCCGCATCTCGCTGTCGATGCGCAAGGCGTGCGCGCCACCCTCGATGCGTTCGGCCTCGCGGCCACGCCCGCGCCGGTCGCCTTCTGCCCCGGCGCCGAATACGGCCCGGCCAAGCGCTGGCCGGCGGCGCATTTCGCCGAACTGGCGCGCCGTCTTGCAGCGGCTGACTTTCCCGTCTGGATCGTCGGCTCCGCGAAAGACGCACCCGTCGGCGCCGAAATCGAGCAACTCTCCGGTGGCGCCGGGCGCAACCTGTGCGGTAGCACGGATCTTGCGCAAGCCATCGACCTGCTCTCCTGCGCGCGGCTGGTGGTAAGCAACGATTCCGGCCTGATGCACGTCGCCGCGGCATTGCAGCGCCCGCTCGTCGCGCTGTACGGCTCGTCCAGCCCGTCCTACACGCCGCCACTGTCGCAACAGGCGCGCATCCTCAGCCTCGGCCTGGAGTGCAGCCCCTGTTTCAAGCGAGAATGCCCGCTGGGCCATTTCAAGTGCCTGAACGATCTGTCGCCTGCGAGGGTGCAGGAAACGGTTGGGGAGCTACTACGATGACCATGCGCTTCTTCGCTACGCCGCAGGACGCCGAAGCCGCCTTCTACGACGCCATCGAACGCGCCGACCTCGACGCCATGGTGGCCATCTGGGCCGAGGACGAGGAAGTCGTCTGCACCCACCCCAACGGCGAGCGCCTGAGCGGCTTTGCCGCCGTGCGCGAAAGCTGGCGGCAGGTTTTCTCCGTCGGCCCGCGCGCCAGCGTGCGGCTGTCCGACCCGGTGCGCCGCGAAGGCATCCTGCTGGCCCTGCACTGCGTGCATGAGCACTACACCGTGCCCGGCGAGGAAACGCCGCGCCCGCCGGTCATCGCCAGCAACGTCTATGTGCGCGGCGCGCAGGGCTGGCACCTGCTGTCGCGCCACGCCTCCTGCGCCCCCGGCGCCGTCGCCGCCGACATTTCCGCCACGCTGCATTGAGCAAGCTTCCTTCTTATCGCGCACCCGCCTGGCTGCCCGGCGGCCATGCGCAGACGATCTGGCCAATCCTGCGCAAGGGCGCGCCGCCCACCTACCGGCGCGAACGTTGGGAATCGCCCGATGGGGATTTCATCGACATTGACTGGCTGGCCACGCCGCAGGAAGCCGACGCCCCGCTGGTGGTGCTCTTCCACGGCCTCGAGGGCAGTTCGGCCAGCCACTATTCCGGCGCCCTCATGCATGCGCTGGCAAGGCGCGGCTGGGCCGGCGCCGTGCCGCATTTCCGCGGCTGTTCCGGCGAGCCCAACCGCCTGCCGCGCGCCTACCACTCGGGCGACTCCGACGAGATCGACTGGATCCTGAGGCGCATGCGCGAACGCTTCCCGCACAGGATCATTTTCGCCGCGGGGGTCTCGCTCGGCGGCAATGCACTGCTCAAATGGGCCGGCGAACGGGAAACGGCGGCGCGCGACGTGGTGCAGGCCGTCGCCGCGGTGTGCGCCCCGCTCGACCTCACCGCCGCCGGCCAGGCATTGCAGCAGGGCTTCAGCCTCGCCTATGCCAAACATTTCCTTGTCTCGCTGAAGCCGAGTGCCGAGGCGAAACTGGCGCGTTTTCCGGATGTGTTCGACGGCGCGCGCATGCGCGCAGCGAGAACGCTCTACGATTTCGACGACGCCGTCACTGCGCCCCTGCACGGCTTCGCGGATGCCGCCGACTATTGGCGGCGCGCCAGCAGCAAGCCCTGGCTGGGCGGCGTGCGCCTGCCCGCGCTGGTGCTCAATGCGCTGAACGATCCCTTTTTGCCGCGACAGGCCCTGCCGGCCGATCATGAGGTTTCCGCCTCGGTCACGCTCGAATTCCCCGAAACCGGCGGCCATGTCGGCTTCGTCAGCGGCGCCTTTCCCGGCCATCTCGGCTGGCTGCCACAACGCTTGCTCGCATTTTTCTCCCATGCAGGATGATGGGATAATGGCTCACCTACTTTGAGGCTCCCCCCATGCAGATACCCGCACCCGAAATCTTCAAGGCCTACGACATCCGCGGCATCGTCGACAAGACGCTGACGGTCGAATCGGTCAAATCCATCGGCCGCGCCATCGGCTCCGAGGCGCGCGCGCGCAAGGTGAAGACGGTCGTCGTCGGCCGGGACGGGCGGCTCTCGGGCCCCGAACTGTCCGGCGCCCTGATGCAGGGGATGTGCGCGGCCGGCGTCGATGTCGTCGACATCGGCATGGTGCCGACGCCGCTCGGCTACTTCGCCGCGCATCACCTCAAGACCGGCAGCGCGGTGATGGTCACCGGCAGCCACAACCCGCCCGACTACAACGGCTTCAAGATCATGCTCGCCGGCGACACCCTGCACAGCACGGCCATCACGGCGCTGCGCACCCGCCTGGTCGAGGGCCGGCTCACCTCGGGCAACGGCAAGATCCGGCAGGTAGATGTGCGCAAGGATTACCTCGCGCGCATCGTCTCCGACGTCAAGCTGTCGCGCAAGATGAAGATCGTGGTCGACTGCGGCAACGGCGTCGCCGGCGCCGTCGCGCCCGAGCTGTTCCGCCGCATGGGCTGCGAGCTGGTCGAACTGTTCTGCGAGGTGGATGGCAACTTCCCCAACCACCATCCCGACCCGTCCAAGCCGGACAACCTGAAGGACGTCATCCGCGTCCTGCGCGAGACGGATGCCGAACTCGGGCTGGCCTTCGACGGCGACGGCGACCGCCTCGGCGTGGTAACCAAGGACGGCGAGATCATCTATCCCGACCGCCAGCTCATGCTCTTCGCCGCCGACGTGCTGACGCGCCAGCCGGGCGCGCAGATCATCTTCGACGTGAAGTGCTCGCGCAACGTGGCGCGCGCGGTGCGCCACCAGGGCGGCCGCCCGGTGATGTGGAACACCGGTCATGCCTTCATCAAGGCCAAGCTGAAGGAATCCGGCGCGCCGCTCGCCGGCGAGATGAGCGGCCACACCTTCTTCAAGGAGCGCTGGTACGGCTTCGACGACGGCCTCTACGCCGGCGCACGCCTGCTCGAAATCGTCTCACGTTGGCAGGACGCCAACTGGCCGCTGAAGCACCTGCCCAACGCCATCTCCACGCCCGAGCTCAACCTGAAGATGCAGGAAGGCGAGCCGCACGCTCTCATCGCCAGGCTGCAGAAAACCGCGAAGTTCGATGGCGCGCAGGAAATCATCACGATCGACGGCCTGCGCGTGGAGTACGCCGACGGCTTCGGTCTGATGCGCGCCTCCAACACCACGCCGGTGCTGGTGCTGCGCTTCGAAGCAGACAGCGCAGCCGCCCTGAAGCGCATCCAGGATGATTTCCGCCGCGTGCTGCGGACGGCCAAACCGGATCTGCTGCTGGCTTTCTAGCCGGCCAATGCCGAAGCCCGCTCGCCCTGGCTTACCCCAGGACGCCGGCTCAGGTATTTCAGGACTAAAGTTACCGGCATTTCCGCCGTTAAACCCGGAATGCATGCAATCGCGCCCATTCCGCCCCCGTCAGCCAGCACCGCCCATGACATATTTATAGGGCGCCAGCCGATCCTCGACCGCGAACAGCAGCTCTACGCCTACGAGCTGCTGTTCCGCCACAGCACGCAAAACAGCGCCCAGATCACCGACGATCTGGCTGCCACAGCGACCGTTCTCAGCAATGTGCTCTCCGAGTTCGGCCTGGAGGCTGCGCTCGGCCCCTATCTGGGTTTCGTCAACCTGGATACACGGATGCTGATGAGCGACGCCGTGGAGATGCTGCAGTGCGAGAAGTTCGTCCTCGAAGTGCTGGAAACTGTCGAAATCACCCCAGAGGTGGTCGCGCGCTGCCGCGAACTGAAGGACATGGGATTCATCCTGGCACTGGACGATTTCATCGCCCTGGAGGAACGGCACAAGCCGCTGCTCGAGCTGGCCGACATCGTCAAGGTCGATCTCATGCGCATGGATGAGTCCGCCCTGGTCAGGACGGTGCAGTCGCTGCGCCCTTGGAAGGTCAGGCTGCTGGCCGAGAAGGTGGATGACGAGGCCCAGGCCAAACGCTGCCGCGACCTCGGTTTCGAGCTGTTTCAGGGCTACTACTTCGCCAAGCCGACGATCATCGCCGGCAAGAAACTGTCGCAATCCGAACTGTCTCTGGTCCGGCTGCTCGGTCTGATCCTCGACGACGCCGAAACGCCCTTGATCGAAAACATTTTCAAGCAGGAGCCCGGGCTGACGCTGAACCTGATGCGTCTGACCAATTCGGCTGCCTCTGGCCTGCGCCAGAAGATCATCTCGCTGCGCCATGCCATCACGGTGCTCGGACGCCGCCAGCTGCAGCGCTGGCTGCAGCTGCTGCTCTACGCCAACCCCTCCTCCGGCGGTGGCAGCAACCCCCTGCTGCAGGTGGCGGCCACGCGCGGACGCTTCCTGGAACTGGTGGCCGGCGAACTAATGGGTAGCGGACAGGACTTCGAGGATCGCGCCTTCATGACCGGCATCATGTCGCTCATGCCGGCCCTGCTGCATGTGCCGATTGGCGAAGTGATCACCAGCCTGAACGTCGCCCCGGAAGTGCGCGAGGCGCTGGAGAGCCGCAGCGGCACCCTCGGCAAGATGCTCCTGCTGGCGGAAAAGCAGGAGGAAAACGACATGGAGGCCTGCTTCGCCCTTTGCGCCGAGCTGCCGGGGCTCGACAACGAGCGTGTCAATGCCCTATTAATCCAGGCGCTTGCCTGGGCCAACAACATCAACCGCGAAGGGGCTAACTGACCGCCTTGAGGATCAACGGGCGCAGCGTGTCGGGGAGACTGACTTTCCCGGCGAAGACGAAATCGCGCGCCGCCTGCGACATCTTCTGCCAGGTCTTGCGGATGATCTCGATCCACTTCGCCTCATCGTAGTCCGGGTGCCGGGCGGCGAAGCCCACGAGGTAGTGTTCGAGGAACACCAGGTCGGTGACATCCTCGAGCAACTGCGTCTCGGCATTCACCTTGAGGCCCTTCTTGCCGACGGCGGACTTGACACGCTCGACCATGGCCGCATCGTATCCGCAGGCCTGCAGGATGCCGGCGGCGGTTTCGGCGTGGAACTTGTACAGGCCGGTGCGCCACTGCAGGTAGCCCGGGCGGTCCATCGGGTAGCTCGAGCGCGGCGTCTTCCAGCGCTGGATGTGCTGGGCGCGCACGGCGAGGCGCACAACCTCGGACGCATCGGGAGCGAAGCGCGCCAGCATGGCGCTCATGCGTTGCGCGTAGAGCAACTCCTTCGGCTGTCCCTCATCGCGGTTGGGATCCTCGGCATTCGCCGCGTCGAAGCGGGCGATGGCGGACTCGAAACGCTTCTGATCATCAATCATTGCCTGTTCCTGCTGTCGGGGAAAAACGCATTATCGTTTGGCCAGCCAGTCGCGGATGGCCAGCCCCGTGCCGAAATCCCAGGGCCGCAGCTTTTCCGGCGGGATCAGCCGGTACTCGGCCAGTTCCTCGTTGAGCGCAATCTCGCCTTCGGCCACCACGTGATAGGCGAGGATGACCTCGTTCTTGCGCTGGAAGGGATAGATGCCGATGAGGGCGACGGCGCGAGCTTCCAGCGACAGTTCCTCCTTCACTTCGCGCGCGATGCCCTCTTCCGGCGTTTCCTCGCGCTCGAGGAAACCGGTGACGAGGCCGAACATCTTTTCCGGCCAGGCGTGGTTGCGCGCCAGCACGATCAGGCCGTCGCGCTCGACCAGGCCCGCCACCACCGGCACCGGGTTGTCCCAGAAGACAAAGCCGCATGCCGGCGCCGGGCAGGCGCGACGCAGGCCGCCGCCAATCTCGCGCTCGACGAGGCCCGCTCCGCAACGCAGGCAGAACGCGGGCTGGCGTCATTGCGCCGCGTACAGCGCCGAGGTATCGGCGTAGATGCGATAGTCGCGCACCCTGTCGCCGGCCATGAGAAGGACGTTGGCGAAGGGCACCGTCAGGGTCGAGCCATCATGCCGCGTGTAGGTCACTTCGCCGCGGCAGGTCAGCGCATCGCCCGACTGCCATGCATCCGGCACGGAATGCGACACGGCGCGGATGCTGGCGAAGAAACCGGCAACGAACTCGCGGATCGCGTCGCGCCCCGCCACCGCCGGCAGGTTGCCGAAGGCGAAGCGCGCGTCTTCCGCCAGGAAGGCGGCGAAGGCGGCCGCATCCTGCCGGTCGATCGCGGCAAAAAGGCTGTTCACCCAGTCGCGCAGGATCACAGCTTCTGCTCGACCCAGCCCGGTACGGAAGCCAGCGCCTTGCCGAGATTTTCAGGTTGCGTGCCGCCGGCCTGCGCCATGTCGGGACGGCCGCCGCCCTTGCCGCCCACCTGCTGGGCGACGAAGTTCACCAGTTCGCCGGCCTTCACCTTGGCCGTGAGGTCGGCGCTCACGCCAGCGATGAGCGCGGCCTTGCCGTCGGCGGCGGCGCCGAGCACAACAACGCAGGACTTCAGCTTGTCCTTCAGCTTGTCCAGCGTGTCGCGCAGGGTTTTCGCATCCGCGCCTTCCAGCGCGGCGGCGAGGACCTTGGTGCCCTTGATGTCCGAGGCCTGTCCGGCCAGATCATCCCCCTGGCTGGACGCCATCTTCGATTTCAGGCGTGCCAGCTCCTTTTCCAGCGCCTTGACGCTGTCGAGCACTTGTCCGACCTTGAGGGCGATCTCTTGCGGCTGCGCCTTGACGGCAGCGGCCACCTCGGCGAGTTCCTGCTCCTGCTGCTGTACCACGTCCAGCGCGCCCTCGCCGGTGACGGCCTCGACGCGGCGAATGCCTGAAGCGACGCCGCCCTCCGAGAGGATCTTGAAGAGCCCGATGTCGCCGGTGCGCGCCACATGCGTGCCGCCGCACAGCTCGCGCGAACTGCCGATGTCCATGACGCGCACGCTGTCGCCGTACTTCTCGCCGAACAGCGCCATGGCACCGCCCTTCACCGCCTCGTCGAAGGCCATGACCCGGGCGCTGGCTGCGGCATTGGCGAGGATCTCGCGGTTGACGATGCGCTCGACCTGGCGGATTTCCTCGTCCGTCATCGGCGCGTGGTGGGCGAAGTCGAAGCGCGTGCGCGAGGGGTTCACCAGTGAGCCCTTCTGCTGCACGTGGCTGCCGAGCACTTCGCGCAGCGCCTTGTGCATGAGGTGGGTGGCGGAATGGTTGCGCACCGTGGCGGCGCGCGAGGCCAGGTCGACCTTCGCCTGCACGGTATTGCCCACCGTCAGGCAACCCAGCTTGACCACGCCCTGGTGGCCGAAGACGTCAGCCTGGATCTTCTGCGTGTCGTCCACCTCGAAGACGCCATGGGCGGATTCGAGCAAGCCGCGGTCGCCGACCTGGCCGCCGGATTCGGCGTAGAACGGCGTGTGGTCGAGCACCACCACGCCGGCCTCGCCCAAAGTCAGTTCGTTCACCACGGCGCCATCCTTGTAGAGGGCGACGACGATGCCTTCATGCACCAGCGTGTCGTAGCCGTGGAAGGCGGTGGCAACGCCCGAATACTCCAGCGCGCCCTTCATGACGAACTTCGAGGCGGCGCGCGCCTGCTCGCGCTGGCGCGCCATGGCGGCGTCGAAGCCGGCCTGGTCGAGCGTGAAGCCGCGCTCGCGGCAGATGTCGGCGGTGAGGTCGAGCGGGAAGCCGAAGGTGTCGTAAAGCTTGAAGGCGGTCTCGCCGTCGAGACGCTTCGAGGGGGCGTTCAGCGCCGCTTCCAGCAAGGCCATGCCGTGCTCCAGCGTCTCGGCGAAGCGCTCCTCCTCGGCGCGCAGCACCTCGGCGACGCGCTCGGCCGCGGCCGGCAATTCGGGATAGGCCCGGCCCATGGCGTGCGAGAGGTCGGCCACCAGCCGATGGAAGAAGGGCTTCTTCTGGCCGAGCTTGTAGCCGTGGCGGATGGCGCGGCGAATGATGCGGCGAAGCACGTAGCCGCGGCCGTCCGAGCCGGGGATGACACCGTCCACCACGAGGAAGGCGCAGGCGCGGATGTGGTCGGCGATGACGCGCAGGCTCGGGTTCGCCAGGTCTTTCGCGCCGGTCTCGCCGATTGTTTCACGATGGGCCGCACGGATCAGTTCCTGGAAGAGGTCGATCTCATAGTTCGAATGCACGTGCTGCAGCACGGCAGCGAGGCGCTCGAGGCCCATGCCGGTGTCCACGCTCGGCTTGGGCAGCGGGTGCAGCACGCCCTCCTCGTCGCGGTTGAACTGCATGAAGACCAGGTTCCAGATTTCGATGTAGCGGTCGCCGTCGGCTTCGGGCGAACCGGGCGGGCCGCCTTCGATGCCGGGCCCGTGGTCGTAGAAGATCTCGCTGCAGGGCCCGCAGGGTCCGGTGTCGGCCATCTGCCAGAAGTTGTCGGAAGTGAACGGCGGCGCGCCGGGCTTGTCGCCGATGCGGATGCAGCGCTCGGGCGGCACGCCGATCTCGCGCGTCCAGATTTCGTAGGCCTCGTCGTCCTCGTGGTAGACGGTGGTCCACAATTTCTCGGCGGGAATGCCGTACACCTTCGTGATCAGCTCCCAGGCGTAGCGGATGGCCTCGCGCTTGAAGTAGTCGCCGAAGCTGAAGTTGCCGAGCATCTCGAAGAAGGTGTGGTGGCGTGCCGTGTAGCCGACGTTCTCCAGGTCGTTGTGCTTGCCGCCGGCGCGCACGCAGCGCTGCGAACTCGTGGCGCGCGCATAGGGCCGCTTGTCGTGGCCGAGGAAGACATCCTTGAACTGCACCATGCCGGCATTGGTGAACAGGAGCGTCGGGTCGTTGCCGGGCACCAGCGGCGAGGACGCCACGATGGCATGGCCCTGGGAGGCGAAATAGTCGAGGAATTTCTGGCGGATTTCAGCGCTTTTCATGGCCGTCGAAGCGGAACGTCGCATTGGGGAAAGGGGAAATTTTAGCATCGAAGCCCCTGGTCCGGCCCGCCGCGGAGGGTGGTGCTTCAGCCCGCAGGCAGGGTGAAATGGAAGGTGGCGCCCTGGTCCGGCTCGGCCTCGGCCCAGACCCGGCCGCCGTGGCGCTGCACGATGCGGGCAACGATGGCCAGGCCCACGCCCGTGCCTTCGATATGATCGTCACGGTGGAGGCGCTGGAAGGCATGGAACAGCTTGCCGGCGTACTCCATGTCGAAGCCGGCGCCATTGTCGCGCACAAAGAAATGCGCTGCGCCCTCTCCAAGTCCACCGCCAATCTCGATGGTCATCGGGTCCCGTCCCCGACTGTATTTGATGGCATTGGACAGGAGGTTGAACCATACCTGGCGAATCAGGCCGCGGTCGGCCACTGCCGACGGCAAGGCGCCGATGTCCAGCCGCAGGTTATGTCCGCTGCCGGCTTCCGGCATCTCGGCCAGCACTTCCCGCACCAGCCCCGTCATTTCGATCGGAACCTTCCTCAGTTCGGCACGGCCGATGCGCGAAAAGTCGAGGAGGTCGTCGATCAAGTCGCTCATGCGAATGGCTCCGCCGACAATGCGGTTCAGCAGACGACAGCCCTCAGCATCCAATTGTGCGCCGTAGTCCTCCTCGATGATTTTCGCGTAGCCCGCGATGGCCCGCAGGGGAGAGCGCAGGTCGTGGGAGATCGAGTAGCTGAAACTCTCAAGTTCGCGCAGGGCGCCTTCCAGTTCCGCAGTGCGCGCGCTGACGCGCCTCTCCAACTCGACGTTCAGGTTTCGGATGGCTTCCACTGCCTGGCGCTGCTCGGTGATGTCCCGCGCCACGCCGATGATGTGCGGTTCGCCATCCAGGTCGGCCTTGACGACAGCACCCTGCACAAGGCGAATCTCGCCGGAGCGCATGCGGAAATGTAATTCGAAATCGCGTACAACGCCGTGCTTTTCAAGTTCGCGCACCAGCCATTCCCGCTCTCGCGGATCGGCATACAGGGCGATGTCCAGAGTGGTCCGGCCGATGACTTCCTCCCGCCGCCAGCCGGTAAGCTCCTCAAAGGCCTGATTGACATCCACGAACTTGCCGTCAGACAGGCGGCTGACCGTCGAGTAATCAGGGTTGTTCCTGAAGTAGGCGGCAAAGCGTTCTTCGGAACGGCTCAGAGCTTCCTGCGACCGCTTCAGATCAGTGATGTCGCGCGCGGTGCCGATTATGTGCGGCTCGTCGGCGACATCGATCACGATGGCGGAGATCAGCACAACCCTATGCTCACCGCCCCGTCTGACGAAAGTGGCCGGCAGGTCGCGCACGCGGCCCTGTTCCTCGAGGAGCCGCACCATGTGGTCGCGATCCGCCGGATCGGCCCACATGTGCAGGTTGGCCACGGTCATTTGCCCAACCGCCTCGGCCGCCCCGATGCCCAGCAATTTCTCGAAGCCTTCATTGGCCTCGATGATCCGGCCGTCGCTAAGGCGGCTGATCATGGTGAAGTCGGGGTTGGCGTGGAAGGCCTTGGCGAACTTCTCTTCCGACAGGCGCAGCGCCCGCTCCGAGTCGACCAGCGGCGTGATGTCGCGCACCGTGCCGAGCGCGCCGACATAGCGGCCCGTGTCGTCGAGCATCGGCGTCACCTGGCTGTCGACGTGGATCTCGCTGCCGTCCTTGCGGAAGCGCAGGCCGGTCAGCCTGACGCTCCGTCCCGCCAGCAGTTCGGCGCGGTACTGTTCGATATGCTCCGGCGCGACTCCGCGCATGTGCATTGCGAACACCGGCTGACTTAGGGCCTCATCCGCGGTCCAGCCGAACATGCGCTCGGCGCCCCGGTTCCAGAGCATGATGCGCCACTCGCTGTCGGTGGCAATGATGCCCTCCTCCGAGGCTTCCAGCGCAGCACGCAGGTGGTCGTTGATCGTCACGGCAGGGCATTCGGGCAGTTCATTTCGCGCTTACTATAGCGTCTACGCCTGACGCAGGCACCACTCCAGCATGGGGCCACCAATGAAACACCTGCTCGCGCTCGACCAGGGCACCACCAGTTCTCGCGCCATCGTCTTCGATGGCGACGGCCGCATTCGCGCCCTGGCGCAGAAGGAACTGCAGCAAAGCTACCCGCAGCCCGGCTGGGTCGAGCATGATCCGATGGAGATCTGGCGGGATCAGCTCGACGTCGCGCAACAGGTGCTGGCGCGTGCCGGCCTGGGCGCGCAGGACATCGCCGCCATCGGCATCACCAACCAGCGCGAAACGGCCCTGCTCTGGGACCGCTCGAGCGGCCGCCCCCTGCACAATGCCATCGTATGGCAGGACCGGCGCACGGCAGAGGCCTGTGCGAGGCTGAAGGCAGGCGGTGCCGAGCCCCTGGTGCGCCAGAAAACCGGCCTGTTGCTCGACCCGTATTTCTCGGCGACCAAGCTGGCCTGGCTGCTCGACCATGTGCCGGATGCGCGCAAGCGCGCACGGCGCGGCGAACTCGCCTTCGGCACGGTGGACAGCTGGCTGGTGTGGAACCTCACCGGCGGACGCCTCCATGTGACCGATGTCACGAATGCCTCGCGCACCCTGCTCTTCGACATCCATCGCGGCGATTGGGACGAGGAACTGCTGGCCTTGTTCGACATCCCGCGCGAAGTGCTGCCGCGCGTGGTGCGCTCCAGCGCCGTCCTCGGCGAAACGGCGCCCGGCCTCTTCGACGGCCCCATCGCGCTCGGCGGCATGGCCGGCGACCAGCAGGCGGCGCTGTTCGGCCAGGCCTGCCACGACGAAGGCATGGCGAAGAACACCTACGGCACCGGCTGTTTCCTGCTGATGCATACGGGTACGCGGCCGATGCCCTCGAAAAGTGGACTGATCACTACCTGTGCGGCCCAGACCGGCGCTGCCCTCGAGTACGCCCTCGAGGGCAGCGTGTTTATCGGCGGCGCCGTCGTGCAGTGGTTGCGCGACGGGCTGGGCCTGATCCGCCAGGCCGCCGACATCGAGCCGCTCGCTGCCAGCGTGCCAGATGCCGGCGGCGTGGTCTTCGTGCCGGCTTTCGCCGGCCTCGGCGCGCCGCACTGGAACCCGCAGGCGCGCGGCACCCTGGTCGGCCTCACGCGCGGCACCACCGCCGGGCACATCGCCCGCGCCGCACTGGAATCGATCGCCTTCCAGTCGGCGGAACTGGCGCGGGCGATGCAGGCGGATTGCGGGCGGCCACTGACTGAACTGAGGGTGGATGGCGGCGCGGCGGCGAACGGCCTGCTCTTGCAATTCCAGGCCGACCTGCTCGGGGTGCCGGTGGTCCGTCCGCGCATCCTGGAAACCACTGCGCTGGGCGCAGCCTATCTCGCCGGCCTCGCCGCGGGCGTCTGGAAAAACCGCGGGGAGATCGCGGCGCACTGGGCGCACGAGCGCACTTTCGCGCCCGCCCTGCCGCGGATGGCGGCCGAGGCGCACATGGCGGAATGGCAACGCGCCGTGCGCTGCACGCTGACTTTTGCCGAAAAACAAACCGGCGCCTGATAGCGCCGGTTTACCTACCCTTCACCCCGGATTATTGCTTGCGGGCGGGGCGATCCTTCTTGCCGTCGTGGTCGCGATCCTGCTGGCGATCGTGCTTCTGCTGGGCGATGCGCTTGCTTTGCTGGTCCTGCTTGTGCTCGATGCGCGCGCGCTCCTTCGCCGTCACCTTGCCGTCGGCGACGGCCTTGTCTTCCATCTTCTGCACATTCGCCTGGCCTTTATCCAGGCGGGCGGCTTCCTTCTCGGTCAGCGCGCCCGACTGCGCGCCCTGGTCGATCCGTTGCTGCTGGTTGGCCTGACGCTGGTCGATGCGCGGCGTGGAAGCGGTTTGCGCCAGGGCCGGCAACGACACAGCGGTCGCAAACAGTACGGCAACGATGGTCTTCAATCTCATTCTTCTCTCCTTGATCAATAAATGGCGTATGGGATGACCCCGCACCCAGAATAGCGCCCGACCCATGCATCCGTTACCGAGCTTTTGTAACTCTTGTAACAATTCGTGTCATGCCGCCCGGTCGTGAATGAGGTCGATGCGGTCTGTAAACACCGCGGCCACGCCCTGGTGCAGAAGCTGCGCGGCGTCCTGCGGATCGTTGACCGTATAGACCAGCAGCGGGATTCCCGCCGCCTGCGCATCGCCCAGGAGTTGCGGACTGAAATACCTGCGACTGCAATGCAGGGAGACGCATCCCAGGCGCCGGCATGTCGCCAGCCAGTCCGCGGGCGGCGCGACCACCAGCAGGCCGCGCGGCAAGTCCGGCGCGGCTTCGCATGCCGCGGTCAGCGCTTCAAGGGAGAATGAAGACAGCAGCGGCGGCGGCATGCCAGACCAGATTTCCCGCGCCGCCAGCGCCACCTTCCGGCCCGTTTCGGATTCATGTCCACGGGTTGGCTTGATCTCGACATTGGCCCACAGTCCCAGCGCCAGACACAACTCGGCGGCATCGCCGAACGACGGCACCGGCTCGCCGGCGAACTGCGCCCCATGCCAACTGCCCGCATCCAGCCGGGCCAGTTCGGCATCGCTCGTGTCGGCGACGCGGCCGTGTCCATTGGTGGTGCGCTCGAGGGATTCGTCGTGGATGAGCACGGGCGTACCGTCGCCGGACAGCATGACGTCGAACTCGACGCCCCGGTAGCCGCAGCCGGCCGCCGCGCGCAGTCCGGCCAGCGTGTTCTCCGGCGCCAGCGCACCGCCGCAGCGATGCGCAACCAGCCGAGGGACCTGGATGGCCAATGCCTACCGGGCGACCGAGCCGTCTGCCGCGGCCGACGCCGGCGCCGGCTGCAGTAGGGTGTTGCCGCGCCTCACCGCCGTGTCCAGCGCCTCCTTGGCCGGCTTGAGGTTGGCCCAGACCGCCTCCAACTCCTCGCTGAGGATGGCGCGCACGCGACCCATGCCCGCCATGGCCTTCGGCTTGGCGGACGAGACGTATTTCTTGTCGGAGAGGCGCTGCACCGTCCTGCGCAGAATGTCCGGCGGCAGCGTTCCCTCGGCAGCAAGGGATTGCACTGGCGCGGGGGTCATCGGCAGGAAACCGGTGGCCTTCACCCACTCCTTCTGCACCTCCGGTCGCAGAAGATAGGCGATGAAATGCGCCACCGCCGCGTATTCCGGCTTCTTCTTGCCGGCCAGCGCCCACAGTAGCGCACCGTCGGGCAGCACTTTTCCCGGCGCCGCATCGCGCACATCGTCGTGGTGCGGCAGGGCGGCGACGCCGTAATCGAAGGGCTTGCGCTTCAGAAGCCGCATGTAGAGCGAGGAGTCGCTCGTCAGCATGCCGCATTCGCCGGTGAGGAATTTCTCGTCGGCCTCGCGGCCCGGCCCGAAGTAGCGGAAATAGAAGCTCTTGTGCCAGCTGGCGAGCAGCGCCACGTGCTTCACCTCCACCAGGCTGTTCAACGCCAGCCCGGACTTGCCTCCGCGTTCGCCGCTGTTGGCAATCGGCTCGCTGTGCTGCGTGGCGACGTTTTCCAGGTGCACCCAGGCCAGGTTGGAAGAAGTAAACGGGCAGCGTCGGTCGACGTCGAAGATCTTGCCCGCCGTTTCCTGCACTTCCCACCAGGTGGCGGGGGGCTTCTCAGGATCCAGCTTGGCCTTGCGGAAGGTGTCCTTGTTGTAATACAGCACCGGCACCGAGAGCGCGAGCGGCAGCGCCTGGATGCGGCCCTTGTTGTCATCGACGACATCCGCGACCACCGGGAAGAAATCCTTCGCGTCGAATTTCTCCTTTGCAATGGCCATCACCTTGTGCAGCGGCTGCATGCGCGGATGGCTGCCGAAGAATTTCGGGTCCTCGTCGTCCTCGAGCAGGGCCAGATGCGGCAGCTGATGCAGGTCGGTCACCATGTTGAGGTGCTGCAGGACAACCCTGCCGGTTTTGCTCTCGGCGTTGTAGCGGTCGACCAGGTCGACCAGCAGGGCGGCGGCTTCGCCCGTCTGGGCGTGGCGAAACACGATGTCGACGGGCGCTGCCGCCGGCTTGGCGGCCTGCGCAGCGGCGGCTGAAATCAATGACAGAAAAAGGACGAACAGACGCAACATGCGAAATCCAATCGTTTGCGGGAGTACCACGGAAACAGGAGCTGGCACTAGTCCGGTATAGTACGACCAAAGGAAGTCCCTGTGGGACGACCAAAGGAAGTCCCTGCGGGATGACCCCGGGAATTCCCCCTCGGACAAGCCCGCTTCCTCTCTGGATTTTTCATGCCCGGCGCCCTTTCCCACATTCGCGTGCTCGACCTGTCCCGCGTCCTGGCCGGACCCTGGTGCACGCAGAACCTCGCCGACCTGGGCGCGGAAGTCGTCAAGGTGGAAAAGCCCGGCAGCGGCGACGACACGCGCGCCTGGGGCCCGCCCTACCTGCGGGATGCCGCCGGCAAGGACACCGGCGAGTCGGCCTACTACCTGTCCTGCAATCGAGGCAAGAAATCGCTCGCGCTGGACATCTCGCAGCCGGACGGCCAGCGCATCGTCCGCGAGCTGGCGCGGCACAGCGACATCCTGGTGGAAAACTACAAGGTGGGCGGTCTGGCCAGATACGGCCTCGACTGGGACAGCCTGCGTGAAATCAACCCGCGCCTCATCTATTGCTCGATCACCGGCTTCGGCCAGGACGGCCCCTACGCAGCGCGGCCCGGCTACGACTTCATCGTGCAGGGCATGGGCGGCCTGATGAGCGTCACCGGGGAGCGCGACGAGGCGCCGGGAGGCGGCCCGCAGAAGGTGGGCGTGGCGGTGGCCGACCTGTTCACCGGCATGTACGCCACGGTCGCCGTGCTGGCGGCGCTGACTTTCCGCGAACGGACTGGGCAGGGCCAGCACATCGACCTGGCGCTGCTCGACGCGCAGGTGGCGATGCTGGCCAACCAGAACATGAACTTCCTCACCACCGGCGAGGCGCCGGAACGGCGGGGCAACGCCCATCCCAACATCGTGCCCTACCAGACCTTCCCCACCGCCGACGGCCACATCATCCTCGCTGTCGGCAACGATGCGCAGTTCCGCCGCTTCTGCACGCTGGCCGGCTGTGCCGATCTGGCCGACGACGCGCGCTTCGCCAGCAATCGCGCCCGGGTCGCCCACCGTGAGCTGCTGATTCCCCTGCTCGAGCAGGCGATGCGACAGCGCTCGACGCACGCTTGGGTCGCGGCGCTGGAAGCGGCCGGCGTGCCCTGCGGGCCGATCAATCGCCTCGGCGAAGTATTCGCCGATCCCCAGGTGCAACACCGTGGCATGCGGTTCGACCTGCCGCACCCGTCTGCGGGAAAGGTATCCCTCGTGGCAAATCCGATTCGTCTGTCGGCCAGTCCGGTCGCGTACGCCGAGCCGCCGCCAATGCTCGGCCAGCATTCGGAGGAAATTCTCCGGGGGCTGCTCGGGATGCCGGAAGAGGAATTCGTTCGGTTGCGCGATGACAAGGTGATCGGCACATGCTCGTGAAATACTGCCTTGCCGGTCCGCAGGCGATCCAGTAAGATTTCACGGACAATACAGCCGGAAATTATTCGGCCATAAACATAACCGATGGGCTCGCAAGCCCTGCCATGCGAGGACGGCGGCGGGGCGGATCAGACAGAGATGAACAAGTACCAGAGAATCGTTGTCATCGTTGCGGCGGTCAACATCGCAATCATGTTGCTCTTCCCGCCCTTCCTCGACAATCCCCTGCGCCGCGGCGTCTTTCCCAGCTTCGAGGGGTTCTATCCGCTGATCTCCAATCTCGGCGTGAAGCGCATCCACAATGAACTGCTGACGCTGCAGATCATGTTCATCGCCATCAACGGCCTGATCGCCTGGCTGCTCCTCGACCGACCGCCCGTCAAGGGCGTGCTGCCCGAATTTCGCTACATGCGCGCGATCGGCATTTTTCTCGGGGCCAACCTGGCCATCCTTCTTGCCTTCCCGCCGTTCGAATCGTTTCCCTCCATGGTGAAATACGAAGCGCCGTACTTCGACGGCTTCTATTTCGTCTTCGGCGACAAGCGGCAGCGCAATATCTTCATCCCCCTGCTCTACCTGGAAATCACCCTGGTGGTGGCCAACACCCTGATCGTCTGGCTGCTCTTCAACAGCGTGAAGCGCGCCGAGCTTTTCGCCAGGGAAAGGATTCTCGAACTGGCCCAGGCTCTGCCGCCCGAGCAGTTTGCCGAGGTATCGAAAACCCTCGGCTACAATGCGATCCAGCCCGCAAATGGCCAGGAGCAGCACGATCCGCACCTGGGCACCGGGCCCGACCGGCGCCGCTACCGGGATCCGCGCTACCGCGGCCCGGAACGCCGCAGGGGCAGCGATCGCAGGCTCAAGACGCGCGCCGCCTAAGCTCCCCGGCGCCGCCTGCCCGCCCGATTGATTTCGGCGGTAAACTCCACTACGCTTGTCGCACAAGAACATGGGGAGGAGCGGCCTGCGGCGGACACGCCAGCCAGGGTCCAGTATGAATCGACTGCAAGCCATCGCACTGTGCGTCGTCGCGGCCAACCTGGCGCTGGTTCTGGCTTTCCCCCCTTACGATTACCTGTCGCTGGCGCGAGGCAACATCCCCACCTTCGGCGGTTTCCATTTCTTCGGCTCGCCCCCGCTCCATGGCCAGATCAATCGTGATTTCCTCACCCTGGAAATCTTCGTCGTCCTGATCAACGCCGGCATCGCCTGGCTGCTGCTGCGTGACGGGACCGGGCGCGCAGTCCGTCGCATCAGCCGGAGTCAGCGCGGCGTGCTATGGCTGATGGCCATCAACCTGGTGCTGGTCCTGCTCTTCCCGCCCTTCGAGAACTACTACGCCATCAACAAGGCCGCGCTGCCCTCCTTCGACGGCTTCTACTTCCTCTTCGGCGACAACGCCCAGCGGCAGATCGTCGCGACGATTCTCTACATCGAGATCGTCCTGGTCCTGGTGAACGCCGGCCTGCTCTGGCTGTTGCTGGCCGACCGTGGCCGTGAAAAACTCTCGGCCGAGGAAATGCGCAGGCTGGCCGATACGCTGCGCACACGCCAGCACCGCGAGTAGCGGCACTGGCGCCTTGCCTCGCCCGGCCGCCGGTCAATGGCCGGGCGCGCGCCAGCCCGGATGATCGAAGTGGGCGCCATACTTTTCCAGTGCGCCGATCACCTTCACGGCACCCGCCTGCCGCTTGACCTTCTTCGCCTTGCCTTCCATCGCCTCGATGCCTTCGCCAATGTCGGCGATGACCAGATGCAACTGCGCATCGGCCTTCGGCTCCAGCTTGCAGTTGGCGACGATGCCGCCCACCTCGCCATTCACCTTCTTCGCCAGCTCGCCGTATTTCGCGGCCGACAGCTTGCCTTCGTGAATGTCATGCAGCGAGGCATCCATGTGCTTGCGAATGTTCTCCATGCCCTGGCGCAGGGGCGCGTCGGTGGCCCACTTCTTTCCCTCGTTCAACGTCAGCTTGGCGGGGGCGGCACCATGCTCGTGCGAGTGGGCGTTCTTTTCGGCCGCGTAAAGGCCGGTAGCGGCAATGCCGAGCGCCAGTCCGGCGGCAGCGGCCAGTTTCCAGATAAGTTTGCTTGCGGACATAAATCCTCCTGAAGTTGTGCAATCGCCCGATTGGGCAATTGCAGTATCTTCGATACACCTTAAGGGAGTCTTAACGCAGCCTGGCGGGAAAGGCCACTTCCACCCGCAGGCCGCGGCCATCGGGTCCTGCACCCAGGGACACGCCCGCCCGGTGCAGGTCGGCGATGCGCTTGACGATGGACAAGCCCAGTCCGCTGCCTTCCTCGCCGCTGCCGAGCACGCGGTAGAAGCGGTCGAGCACCTGGGCGCGCTCAGTCTCGGGGATGCCCGGGCCGCTGTCGCTGACCGCGAGCAGCACGGCATCCTTCGTGCAGGTCACGCCAACCTCCACCTCGCCGCCGGCCGGCGTGTAGCGCACCGCGTTGTCGAGCAGGTTGCGCAGCAGCACGCCGAGCAGGATGGCATCGCCCGCGACATTCGCCGCGTCGCACGTCGCCAGGCTCATCTCGACGCCCTTTACGGCCGCCGCCGGTGCCAGTTCGGCGATGCACTGGGCGGCCAGGTCGTGCAGGCCGACGGTTTGCCCATCGGGGAGCGCCGTCTGCGGGTCGAGCCGCGCCAGCACCAGCAGCTGCTCGACCAGGCGCGCGGCGCGGTCGGTGCCGGAGACCACGCTGGCCAGCGCGTGCGCGCGTTCCGCGTCGCTGCGGGCGCCGAGCGCCACCTGCGCCTGCGTCTTCACCGCGGCCAGCGGCGTGCGCAGTTCGTGGGCGGCATCCGCCGTGAAGCGGCGTTCCTGCTCCAGGGAGTTGCGCAGGCGGTCGAACAGGGCATTGATCGCCGCGATCAGGGGAACTACCTCGCGCGGCGCACTGCCTTCGTCGAGGTGCGCGAGATTGCCCGGCTCACGCCGCTGGATTTCCCGCGCGACGTTGCCCAAAGGCGCCAGGCCAGCCCCCACCCCCAGCCAGATCAGCAGCGCCAGCACCGGCAGGGCCACCGCCAGCGGGTGCATCAGATGGCTGGCCACGCTCTCCGCCAGTTCCTCGCGCAGCTCGTAGCGCTCGCCGACCTGCACCAGATAATCCCGGCTCTCGTCCCAGCGGCTGAAAACGCGCCAGCGCTTGCCGTCGATGACGGCGTCGCCGTATCCCTCGGACTGACTTTGCAGTCGCGCCTCGGGTGCGCTGGCCGAGCGCAGCCGCAACCGGCCCTTCTTGTCCCACACCTGAAAGGCGATCTTGCGCTCGTGCTTGTATTGTCGCGGCAACGTTGCCTCATGGTCGTCCATGTCCTCGAACTCGTGTTCGAGCTGGGCGGCGATCAGCCCGGCCGACTGGGCGAGATGGGCATCGAGCATCTCGCCGATCTCCTTGCGCGCATCGAAGTAGGTGAACACCGCCGTCGCCAGCCAGGCGGTCAGCACGGTGCCCGTCAGCAGCATCAGCAGGCGGCGGCGGATCGAGGGCCTCATTCAGCCGCCTTGGGAATCATGTAGCCGACGCCACGCACGGTGCGGATCAGCTCCGGCGCAAGCTTGCGGCGCAGATGGTGCACAAAGACCTCGACGGCGTTGCTCTCGATCTCCTCGCCCCAGCCGTAGAGCTTCTCCTCCAGCTGCGACTTCGACAGCACGCGGCCGGCGTTGAGCAGCAGCGCATGCAGCACGGCGAATTCCCGTGCCGACAGCTCGACCGGATTACCCATCCAGCTGACGCTGCGCGCCGCCGGGTCGAGCGTCAGGTCGCCGTGGCGCAGCAGCGGATCGCCTTCCGACTTGCCGCGGCGGAGCAGCGCGCGCAGCCGCGCCTGCAGTTCCCCCAGGTCGAAGGGCTTGACGAGATAGTCGTCGGCGCCGGCATCGAGGCCGGCGATGCGGTCCGGCACGGCATCGCGCGCCGTCAGGATGAGCACCGGCACGGCATTGCGCGCGGCGCGCAAGCCCTTCAGCACCTCCATGCCCGACAGCTTCGGCAGGCCGAGGTCGAGCACCACCGCATCGTAGGGCTCGCCGGCGAGCGCCAGTTCCGCCGCGCGCCCGTCCTGCGCCCAGTCGACGGCGAAGCCGGCCTGCTGCAGGCCGGCGCGGATGCCATCGCCGAGCAGCCGGTCGTCTTCGACAAGCAGAAGTCTCATGCAGGCATGTTAGCGCGGTTTAATTCGCCGTATTGCAGCGACTGACTTTCGCCGCCAACAATACGGAGGCCGCGCAGCGGCCGAACCCCCGTCACCCCTTTCCGTGGAAAACGCCCTTCCCGCGTGGGGCCAAACCTGCGCCCCGGGTTGCCGGAACTAAAGGGGGGAGGCTGTCAATTTCACTGGGCCAGCCACCAGGCACTGGCCACGGCCCAGCCGATCAGCAGCACCGCCGCAAACCGCCGCTGGCCGGAGATGGCCTCGCCCGGCTCGCCACGCTTGAAGCCGGTGATCATGGCCCTGGGCAGGTTCTCCCAATGCGCCAGGCTGCCCACCAGCACCCCGGCAATATGCACGAAGACCACGGCCAGCATCAGCCCGGTGGCGAACTCGTGCAGTTCCTCCAGCCATTCGCCGCCCATCTCCTGGTAGGTCAGCCAGCCGCTGGCGCCGCTCGCCAGCGCAAGCAACAGCAGCGCCATGACGGCCAAGCCGCCGGCGGGATTGTGCCCGGTGTAGTGCTGCGGCGAGAAGCGCAGCAGGCTTTTCAGATACTCAAGGGCCTGGCGCGGACCGCGCACGAAACTGGCGAAACGGGCGTGCTTCGAGCCGAGGACGCCCCATACCAGGCGGAACAGGGCCACGGTCGTCACCGTGCCGCCGGCGAAGACATGCACCAGCCGCCAGGATTCGCTGTCGCCGGTCGCCCAGGCGAGCGCGAAGCCGCCCGCCATCAGCCAGTGGCCCAGGCGCACCGGCAAGTCCCAAACAAGAATTTTCTTCATCATGATGGCCTCCTTGTATTCACCCATGTTTCTTACTTGTGCTTGCCCAAGCCGGGCACGACGATCTCGCGCTCGCTATAGCTGCCCGCCTCGGCGCGCGGATGGCAGGCGGCGCAGTTGGCGGCGCTCTTCACGCGCGCATCGCGCCACACCGCCTGCGGCACCTCGCGGTGCTCGCGCCGGAACCAGGCGCTCTCGGTAAGCCGCGGCGGATCGCCGGCACCGGCCTTGCGGCGATCGGTGGCAGCATGGCGCACGAGGAAATCCTCCAGTTCGCGCCGCGTCTTCTCGTCGAGGCTGGCGTTATCTCCGTAGTGCTTGTCCAGGCTGGCCATGACGCGCTTCCAGTCGGGCGCCGTCAGCAACGCCGGGGGGAAAGGCAGGTGGCAGCTGCCGCACTCGGCGGCAAACGCAGGCGGTGCGCCGGCCGGCACGGGCAGGCGATCGGCGTGCGCAGGCAGGGCCAGGATCGCGGCGGAGAAGAATGGAATCAGGATGTGTCTCATGTCATTTGCCCTCGGTCAGGAAAAGGATGAAATCCGCCTTCTCGGCGGCCGAGCATTCACGCCCCACCACTTCGCTGCAGTTGCGGCGGAACCACTTCTCGGTCTTGGCCGCGTCAGTGAAGCGTGCCGCCTCGGCGCGCGGCCCCAGCGGCTTGATGGCCTTGCCGGTGACGGCATGGCGGCCCGCCTGATCGGGCGTCTCCGTGTGGCAGGCGGTGCAGGCGGGCATCTTTTCCGAAACGCCGAAGCGCTTGGAATAGAGCGCCGCGCCGCGCTCGCCCGAGGGCTGGTAGCCAGGTGCCTGCTTTGCGGCCTCGGCGGCGTAGGTCTCCATCAGTTGCCGCGGCGTGGCCGCGACGGCGGCGGCGCTGGCCCCGAGCAGGGCCAGGAAAAATAGTTTTTCTCATGTCGGGCTCCTTCCTTTGGTCATCATGGAAGCGAAGCCTAGAGGTCGCGGCTTAAGCGCAACTTAACGCCTGTTCTTATTCATCGCATGGGTGCGGCCGCTTGACCTGGCTCAAGGGTGCGCTATGGGCAGACTGATATATTTATGTCTCAATATTACTGTTCCTTGATATTCCCGATGGATTTTTCGTATCGGGCATTGCGTTTTATTACCGAATATATTTAAACTTAAAATAAATCAGGGGTGAGGCCCAGAACGGGAATGAAAGGAACTCAGGCAATGCGAATCGCGTGCATCGGCGGCGGACCGGCGGGTCTGTACCTCGCCATCCTCATGAAGAAGGCCGATCCGGCCCACGACATCACGATCTACGAACGCAACCGGCCGGACGACACGTTCGGCTGGGGCGTCGTCTTCTCCGATGCCACGCTGGGCAACTTCCAGGTGGCGGATCCCGAAAGCTACGAGGAGATCACGCGCAGCTTCCATCACTGGGACGACTGCGACGTCTTCTTCAAGAACCGCAAGATCACTTCCGGCGGGCACGGCTACTGCGGCATCGGCCGCCAACGTCTGCTCAACATCCTGCAGGCGCGCGCCGCCGCGCTCGGCGTCAAGCAGGTCTTCGAGGCCGAAATCGCCGACGACGCCGATCCGCGCCTGGCCGACGCCGACCTGATCGTCGCCGCCGACGGCGTGAACAGCCTGGTGCGCAAGAAGTACGCCGAACATTTCCAGCCGGACATCGACGTGCGCAAGTGCCGCTACATCTGGCTCGGCACCCACCTCAAGCTCAATGCCTTCACCTTCATCACGGAGCCCTCCGAATGGGGCTGGTTCCAGGTGCACGCCTACCAGTTCGACCGCGACACCAGCACCTTCATCGTCGAGTGCCACGAGGACACCTGGAAGGCCGCCGGCCTCGACAAGCTCGACCAGGCCGGCTCGATCGCCTTCTGCGAGAAGCTCTTCGCCAAGTACCTGCAGGGCAACAAATTGATGAGCAACGCGCGGCACCTGCGCGGCTCGGCCTGGCTGAACTTCAACCGCGTGCTGTGCCACAAGTGGCACCACGGGAACATCGTGCTCATCGGCGATGCCGCCCACACCGCGCACTTCTCCATCGGCTCCGGCACCAAGCTGGCGATGGAGGACGCCATCGCCCTCTCCAAGGCCCTTGCCGCGCATCCGCGCAACGTCGAACACGCCTTGGCGCTCTACCAGGAGGAGCGCGAACTCGAAGCCCTCAAGCTGCAAAGCTCGGCGCGCAACCGCATGGAGTGGTTCGAGAACGTGGCGCGCTACGCCCATCTCGAGCCGGAGCAGTATGCCTACACGTTGCTCACCGGCAGCCAGCGCATCGGCCACGAGAACCTGCGCCTGCGCGATAAAAATTATGTGGAGGGCGTGGAGGCCTGGTTCGCGCGTAATTGCGGACTGCCGTCGAGGCCGCTACCGCCAATGTTCACGCCTTTCCGCCTGCGCGAGCTGACCCTGAAGAACCGTGTCGTCGTCTCGCCCATGGCCATGTATTCCTGCGCCGACGGACTGCCGGCGGACTTTCTGCTGGTGCATCTGGGCAGCCGCGCCCTGGGTGGCGCCGGCCTCGTGATGACGGAGATGACCTGCATCGCGCCGGAGGCGCGCATCACGCCGGGCTGCGCCGGCCTGTGGAACGACGACCAGCAGCGCGGCTGGCAACGCATCGTCGAATTCGTACATAAGCACTCCGATGCCCACATCGGCCTGCAACTCGGCCATGCCGGCCCGAAGGGCTCGACCCAGCTCGGCTGGGAGTCCATCGACGAACCGCTGCCGCAGGGCAACTGGCCGTTGATCGCCGCCTCCGCCCTCGCCTACGGGCCGCAGAACCATGTGCCGCGCGCCATGACGCGCGCCGACATGGATGCCGTGCTCGGGCAGTTCGTCGCCGCGGCGCGGCGCGGCGCGGCGGCCGGCTTCGACCTGCTCGAACTTCACTGCGCCCACGGCTACCTGCTGTCGAGCTTTCTTTGTCCGCTCACCAACCGGCGCACGGACGAATACGGCGGCACGCTGGAAAACCGCCTGCGTTACCCGCTGGAAGTCTTCGAAGCCGTGCGCGCCACCTGGCCAAAAGAGAAGCCGATGACGGTGCGCATCTCTGCCCACGACTGGGCACCGGGCGGCAACACGGCAGAGGACGCGGTGGCCATCGCACGCGCCTTCAAGGCGGCCGGCGCCGACATGATCGACGTCTCCTCGGGCCAGACCACGCGCGAGGCGCAGCCGGTGTACGGCCGCATGTACCAGACGCCGTTCTCCGACCAGATCCGCAACGAAGTCGGCATCGCCACCATCGCCGTGGGCAACATCTACGAGGCGGACCACGTCAATTCCATCATCGCCGCCGGGCGTGCCGACTTGTGCGCCATCGCCCGGCCGCACCTGGCCGATGCGGCGTGGACGCTGCACGCGGCCGCGCAGATCGGATTCAACGAGCCGCCCTGGCCGAAGCAGTACCTGACCGGCAAGGCGCAGCTCGAGCGCAACCTGGCGCGCGCCGCACAACTGGCGCTCAGGGCATGAACGCCGGCTTTTTTCGATTTTGTAATGCAATGGTCGCCTTAACAGGCGGGGAGAAATGAAATGAGCAAATCGCAACGACCACCGACCCAGCGCATCGACCACGAGACGCGGGTCACCGACGACCATCATTTTGCGCTGCGGCTGTGGCTGCGCATGCTGGCCTGCACCAACCTCATCGAGGCGCATGTGCGCAGCCGGCTGCGCGTGAACTTCCAGACCACGCTGCCGCGCTTCGACCTGATGTCCCAGCTCGAGCGCCATCCGGAAGGCCTCAAGATGGGCGAACTGTCCAAGCGCATGATGGTCACCGGCGGCAACGTCACCGGCATTACCGACCAGCTCGTCGCCGAAGGTCTGGTCGTGCGGGAGGACAATCCGAAGGACCGCCGCGCCTACATCGTCAAGCTCACCAAGGAAGGGCGTCGCGTCTTCAGACAATGGGCCGACGAGCACGAGGACTGGATCGTCAATCTCTTCGATGGCCTCGGCGACAAGGAAAAGGATCAGCTCTACCTGCTCCTGGCGCAGCTCAAGCAGCATGTCGCCAGCCAGGACAGGGAAGGCTGAGCATCGCATGACCCCCAGCGGCCACATCGACGACCAAAGGAAGTCCCGGCGGGACACTTTCGCCCGGGACAACCTGCCGCCGCGCAAGCAGTGGCCCGAACTGGTCTTCGAGCGGCCCGAACTGCAGTACCCGCCGCGCCTGAACTGCGCCGTCGAGCTGCTTGACCGCATGGTCGCCGCCGGTCACGGCGAGCGGCCGGCGATCTGGGCGCCGGTCGACGGCCGCCCGATCGCCTGTACCTACCGCCAGCTGCTCGCGCGCGCCAACCGCATCGCTCGCGCACTCACCGAGGACCTCGGCCTGGTGTCCGGCAACCGCGTGCTGCTGCGCGGGCCGAACAACCCGATGATGGCCGCCTGCTGGCTGGGCATCGTCAAGGCTGGCGGCATCGTCGTCGCCACCATGCCGCTGCTGCGCGCCAAGGAATTGACACAGATCGCCGTCAAGGCGCGCTGCAGCCTTGCCCTGTGCGACGCGCGCCTGCTCGATGAGCTCGAACTGGCGCGGCCGGACTGCCCGGACCTGAAGCGCATCGTCGCCTTCGGCAGCGACGGCTCCGCAGCCCTCGAAGCGCTGATCAAGGACAAGCCGGACACCTTCGACAACGTCGACACCGCGGCCGACGACGTGGCGCTGATCGCCTTCACCTCCGGCACCACCGGCCAGCCCAAGGGCACCATGCACTTCCACCGCGACGTGCTGGCGATGTGCGACACCTTCCCGCGTTCGGTGCTCAAGCCCAGGGCGACCGACATCTTCTGCGGCACGCCGCCGCTGGCCTTCACCTTCGGCCTCGGCGGCCTGCTGTGCTTCCCGCTGCGTTTCGGCGCCTCGACGGTGCTGGTCGAGAGGCTGCTGCCCGACACGCTGCTGCAGACGATCCGCGACTTCAAGGCCACCATCTGCTTCACCGCGCCGACCTTCTGGCGCCTGATGGCGCCACTGGCGCAAAAGGACGGCATCGGCCGCCTGAAGAAGTGCGTCTCCGCCGGCGAGGCGCTGCCCGACGCGACGCGCCAGCTGTGGAAGCGGGCCAGCGGCATCGAGATCATCGACGGCATCGGCGCCACCGAGATGATCCACATCTTCATCTCCTCGCCGCCGTCGGAAGTCCGCCGCGGCGCCATCGGCAAGGTGGTCCCCGGCTACCGCGCGCGCATCGTCGATGAAAACGGAAAACCACTGCCGCCGGGCACCGTCGGCAAACTGGCGGTGAAGGGGCCGACCGGCTGCCGCTATCTCGACGACGCGCGCCAAAGTCAGTACGTGCAGGACGGCTGGAACCTCACCGGCGACGCCTTCTCGATGGACGCCGACGGCTACTTTTTCTACCAGGCGCGCACCGACGACATGATCGTCTCGGCCGGCTACAACATCGCCGGGCCCGAAGTCGAAGACGCGCTCCTGCAGCACCCGGCGGTGGCCGAGTGCGGCGTGGTCGGCGTGCCGGACGACGAGCGCGGCCAGATCGTCAAGGCCTATGTCGTGCTGCGCGAAGGCCATGCGCCGGTCGCGGCGCTGGCGCGCGACCTGCAGGACTTCGTCAAGCGCACCGTGGCGCCCTACAAATATCCCCGCGCCGTCGAGTTCGTCGCGGCCCTGCCGCGCACCGAGACGGGCAAACTGCAGCGCTTCAGGCTGCGCCAAAGGAGCACGACACGACATGAGCGAGAACTGCCGCATCCTCGGCGACACCTTCTACAGCGACATGCTGGTGCGTTTTTCCCATTGCGACCCGGCCGGCATCGTCTTCTATCCGCAGTACTTCATCATGTTCAACGGCCTGGTGGAGGACTGGTTCAACCAGGGCCTGGGCGTCAATTACGCCCGCTACATCACCGAGCACAAACTCGGCTTCCCCATCGTCAGCCTCAATTGCGAGTTCTCCGCGCCCTCCAAGATCGGCGAGATCATCACCCTGGGGCTGAGGCTGGAGCGGCTGGGAAAAAGCTCGATGGATATCGTCGTCGACTGCCGCTACAAGCAGGAAGAGCGGCTGCGCGCCCGCTTCGTCCTCGTTGCCATGGATCTCGACCCCCAGCGGGCGCAACCCGTGCCGGACGACCTGCGCGGACTCATGCAGGCGTTCCAGCAAGGACAACTCGACATCAACAATCACAGGAGGGACTCATGATGCAGATGCTCAACCCGGCCGGCTGGACGCGGCCGAAAGGCTATTCCAACGGCGTCTCTGCCGCCGGCCGCATGCTTTTCGTCGCCGGACAGGTGGGCTGGGACAGCAAGGAGGTCTTCCAGACCGACGACCTGGTCGGCCAGGTACGCCAGTCACTGACCAACATCGTCGCCATCCTCGCCGAAGCGGGCGCAAAACCCGAGCACATCGTGCGCATGAACTGGTACCTCGAAGACAAGGACGAATACAACGCGCGCCTGGGCGAGATCGGCGAGGTCTACCGCGAGCTCATCGGCCGCCACTTCCCCGCCATGACGGCCCTGCAGGTCGCCGGTTTCGTCGAAGTGGGCGCCAAGATCGAGATCGAAGTCACGGCGATGCTGCCTGCCTAGCCGGCGCCGGGTAGATACAGGCCGAATCAGGCCGCGTTCTGCGCTATCATCCTCTCGACAACGGGGGCAAAGACCCCCGGGCAAACCCCGACGCCACGAGTCACTCCGCACAGGAGAAGGAATGGCGAACATCGATGCGCCCGGGTCATCCGGCGCTACCTGTTTCTGACGATTGGGACCTGGACCGTGCTGGTGGCGGCTTCGCTGGCCTGGTACCTCTGGCAGGAAAAACACGAAGTGGAGGAAACGGCCAGGAAGGAGGCGCTCGCGACCCTGGACCGCGACAATGCCTATCGCCAATGGCTCGTCGACCAGGGCGGCGTGTACGTGCGGCCCAGCGAGAAAACGCCCGGCGACCCCTACCTCGTCCATCCCCTGAAAAATGTCGCGACGACCGGCGGCCAGCCCCTGACCCTGCTCAACCCCGCCTTCGTCCTGCGCGAAGTGCAATCACGCCTGGTCGATCCTTCGCGCGGACGCGCGCGCATCGTTTCCCTCACGCCGCTCAATCCGCAGAACACCGCCGACGCCTGGGAACGCAAGGAACTGGATTCGCTGGCGAGCGGACAGGATCGCGTCGAGGTCGTCACCGGCGCCGACGGCACGTACCTGCGGGCCTTGCGGCCCTTCTTTGTCGCCTCCGGTTGCCTGCCCTGCCACACCGCCTACAAGGAGGGTGACATCGCCGGCGCGATCTCGACGAGCGTGCCGCTGGCGCCCTATCAGGCCATCAACCGAAAAACCGTCCAGGGCATTGCATTCAGCCACGGCGTCATCTGGTTGGTCGGCCTCGCCGGCATCGGCGCGGCCTATCGCCGCGGCCGGCAGCACGCCGCCGCACAGCGGGAATGGGCCGCCTCGGTGGCGAACATGAATGCCGAACTCGAGTGCCGCGTCGCCGTGCGGACGGAGGAACTGACGCGCGCCCTGGCCGAGCTTGAATCCTTCTCCTACTCCGTATCCCACGACTTGCGCGCGCCCCTGCGCGCCTTGAACGGCTATGCCCACCTGCTGAAGGAAGCCCAGGGGGAGGCGCTGGACCCCGAACAGCAACGCATGCTGGACCGCATCGGCCACAACGCCGAGAAGATGGGACAACTCATCGACGACATGCTCGACTATGCGCGCACCGCGCGCGCCGCCATGAAGAAGGAGGCCATCCCGCTCAAGCCCATGGCGGAGGCCCTGGTACGCGAACTCTCCGAGCCCCATCCCGGCGCCCGCTTGGATATCGCCGACCTGCCGACGGCTGAAGGGGATCCGGTCATGGTGCGCCAGATCTTCGCCAATCTGATTGCCAACGCACTGAAGTTCTCCGCCGGCCGCGACGCGCCCGCCATCACGATCGGCGCCACAGTCGAGGACGGCATGGTGCACTGCTTCGTGCGCGACAACGGCGCCGGCTTCGACATGGCCTACGCTGGAAAGCTCTTCCATCTTTTCCAGCGACTGCATCGCGAACCGGAGTTCCCGGGAACGGGCGTCGGCCTGGCCATCGTCAAGCGCATCGTTGAACGGCATGGCGGCCGCGTCTGGGCCGAGGCCGCGCCCGCCGCCGGCGCCACCTTCCACTTCACACTGCCGCTGCACAAAGGCTGATGTCAAGTTGAATCGGCGTTACCATCGCGGTGTGAAACCCCGTGAGCTCGACCGCCAGTACAACGCCCGCGCCGCGATACCGGAGCATCCGGAGATCTTCGCGCGTTGGGCGGAATCATCGGCCGCGGCGCGCGACGCCCTGCCCTGCGAAACGGATTTCTACTACGGCCCGAAGCCAAGCCAGACGCTCGACCTGTTTCCGCCTAAGCGTCCGGGGGCGCCCCTGCTGGTCTTCATCCACGGCGGCTGGTGGCGCTCGCTCGACAAGCGCGACTTCTCCTTCATCGCGCCGCCCTTCCTCGCCGCCGGCGCCGCCGTCGCCCTCATCAACTACTCGCTGGCGCCGCAGGCCCGCATCGAGGACATCGTGCGCGAAGCGCTGGCCGCTTGCGCCTGGTGCTGGCGCAATGCCGGCAGCTTCGGCGCCGACCCGGACCGGCTGCATGTCGCCGGACATTCCGCCGGCGGGCATCTCGCCGCCATGACGCTGGCGGCCGACTGGCGCGCCTACGCCGCGGACCTGCCGCCCAGGCTCTTCAAGAGCGGGCTCGCCGTGTCCGGCGTATATGACCTCGAACCGGTCGCGGACACACCTTTCCTCAAGCAGGACCTGCGCTTGTCGCGCCGGGCCGCGCGCAAGGCCAGCCCGGTGCGCTACACGCCGCCGCGTGGCGTGCCGCTGCACACCGCGGTCGGCGAGCATGAAAGCGCGGAGTTCCATCGCCAGACCGGACTGATCCGCGCGGCCTGGCCGCACTGCGCCGCCGGCCACCACACGCTTGAAGGCCATAACCACCTCACTGTCATGGACGCACTGGCCGACCCGACCAGCCCGCTGCATGGTTGCGCCCTGCGCATGCAGGGGCTTTCATGATGATGGCCCCGATGGGGGTATAATGCATCTGGTTTGCCCGTTCGCCGGTTAGCGCTCGCAAACCTGTCCGGTCAATCCCGACCCTGCTTTCAAAAAATTCTTTCGTGTCCTGAACCGGTACGCTGAGCGATCAGCGCAGGCCGATTCAGGAGAACCAATGACATTTGAAGAACTCGGGCTGCTGCCCGAACTGCTCAAAGCCGTCGCCGATGCCGGCTACACCGAACCCACCCCCATCCAGGCCCAGGCCATCCCCGTCGTCATCGCCGGCAAGGACGTCATGGGCGGCGCGCAGACCGGCACCGGCAAGACCGCCGGCTTCGTCCTGCCGCTCTTGCAGCGCCTCGCCCGCCATGCCAGCACCAGCCCCTCGCCCGCCCGCCATCCGGTGCGCGCGCTGATCCTCACGCCGACGCGCGAGCTGGCCATGCAGGTGCACGAGAGCGTGCAGACCTACGGCAAATATGTGCCGCTGCGCGACCTCGTCGTCTATGGCGGCGTGGACATCAAGCCGCAGACGGAGGCGCTGAGGAAGGGCGTCGAGATCGTCGTCGCCACGCCGGGCCGCCTGCTCGATCACGTGCAACAGAAGAGCGTCAACTTCAACAGCGTCGAGGTACTGGTGCTGGACGAGGCCGACCGCATGCTCGACATGGGCTTCATCCCCGACATCAAGCGCATCCTCGCGATGCTGCCGAAGGAGCGGCAGAGCCTGCTCTTCTCCGCCACCTTCTCCGAGGAGATCAAGAAGCTCGCCGACTCCATGCTCAAGGCGCCGGTGCTGATCGAGGTGGCGCGCCGCAACGCCGTCACCGAGACCGTGACGCATCGCATGCACCCGGTGGCGCAGGATCACAAACGGCAGCTCCTCGCGCACATGCTCAAGACCAGCAGCCTGAAGCAGGTGCTGGTCTTCGTCGGCACCAAGTTCGGCGCCAGCCGGCTGGCGGTTTATCTCGAAAAGCAGGGCATCGAGGCCACGGCGATCCACGGCGACAAGAGCCAGCAGCAGCGCAGCGAGGCGCTGGAAGCCTTCAAGAGCGGCGCCGCCCGCGTGCTGGTGGCCACCGACGTCGCCGCGCGCGGCCTCGACATCGACGATCTTCCGCACGTCATCAACTATGAACTGCCGCATGTGCCGGAGGACTACATTCACCGCATCGGCCGCACCGGCCGCGCCGGCAAGGAGGGCGATGCGACGTCACTGGTCTGCCCCGAGGAACGCGGCAAGCTGGCCGAGATCGAGAAGCTCATCAAGCGCCCGATCGAGCAGGTGCTCGTGCAGGGCTTCGAGCCGGGACCGGATTTCGACGCCGCCGCCGACAAGGGCCGCCGCGGTCGCGGAAGCAGCCGCCCCGAGAGAAGCGAAGGCAGCCGCGAAAAATCCGCTCCACCGCGCCGCGAACCGCGCGGCAGGCGTGACGAGGAACGCGAGCGCCCGCCGTCCCGCCGTGTCGAACCGGCCAAGCCGAAGCTGCCCAAGCTGGATTTCGATCCGAGCAAGCCTTACGAACCGAAAGTCAGCCCCCAGAACACGGCGCCGGAACCGAAGCGCGCGCACCACCGGCCGAAGCGCGCCGTGCCGGCGCTGCTGGGGGGCATGCCGAAGCCCGATCAAGACAAGTAGATTCAAGCATGCAACCCATCAATCCCCTCTCCCCGGCCCTCTCCCGCCAGCGGGAGAGGGGGTGAATCGGAGGGACCATGGCGCAGCAGTGGGTTGAAGGCCGCATCGTCGAACGAATCGACTGGACAGACAGGCTCCATTCGCTGCGCATCGAGGCGCAGATCGAACCCTTCCGCGCCGGCCAGTTCACCAAGCTCGGCCTCGCCATCGACGGCGAGATCGTCGGCCGGCCCTACTCGATCGTCAGTGCGCCGGGCGACCCCGTCCTCGAATTCTATTTCTCCACGGTCGATGAGGGCCCGCTGTCGCCGCGCCTGTCGGCGCTGAAGGCGGGCGACGCCGTCCAGGTGGCGCCGAAACCCAACGGCTTTCTCGTCCTCGAAGAAGTGCCGCCGGCGATCCACCTCTGGCTCGTCTCCACCGGCACCGGCATCGGGCCCTTCCTCTCCATCCTGAAAACGGCGGAGCCGTGGCGGCGCTTCCAGCGCGTGGTGCTGGTGCATGCGGCGCGCACGGCGGCGGAACTGAGCTACCGCCGCGCCATCGCCAGCGTGGCGGAGGCCGAGCCGAAGCGCTTCACGTACATCCCCTTCCTCAGCCGCGAAGAGACCGACTATGCGCTGAAGGGCCGCATCCCGCAGGCCATTGCCGACGGGCGCCTGGAAGCGCGCGCCGAACTGGCCATCGATGCCGCCCTCAGCCATGTCATGCTGTGCGGCAACCCGGCCATGGTGGAAGACGCCACGACCGCGCTCGCCGCGCGCGGCCTGCGCAAGCACAAGCGCAAGGAGCCGGGGCAGATCAGCATGGAAACCTACTGGTAGGGGAAGCCTTTTCCCCGCCCCCTTTCCCGAGGAAAGGGGTGACAACGGTTCAGCCGCGCAACGCGCGGCTTCCGTTTATTGACTTGCTGCCTCCTCGGGGCGGCCCAGCGGAGGCAGCATGAAACTGGTGCGCTATGGAACGGACGGCCGCGAGAAACCCGGCCTCATCGACGAGGAAGGCCATCTGCGCGACCTGTCGGTGGCCATCGAAACCATCGACCAGGCCACGCTCACGCCGCAGGGACTGAACAGCCTGCGCAGCATCGCGCCGGACTCGCTGCCGCGCGTGAAAGGCTCGCCGCGCCTCGGCGTGCCGTTTACCGGCATCAGCAAGATCGTCGGCGTCGGCCTCAACTACCGCGACCACGCCAAGGAAGCCGGCATGCCCATCCCGAGCGAGCCGATCCTCTTCATGAAGGCCACCACCTGTATCAGCGGGCCGAGCGATCCACTCCTGCTGCCGCCCGGCTCGGTGAAGACCGACTGGGAAGTGGAGCTCGCCATCGTCATCGGATCGGTCGCGCGCCACGTGCCGCTCGAAGCGGCGCTGGACCACGTCGCCGGCTACTGCGTCGCCAACGACGTCTCCGAGCGCGAATACCAGCTCGAGCGCGGCACCCAGTGGGACAAGGGCAAGGGCTATGACACCTTCGGCCCGCTCGGCCCCTGGCTGGTGACCCGCGACGAAGTGCCCGACCCGCAGGACCTGCACTTGTGGCTGGAACTCAACGGCCAGCGCGTGCAGGACGGCTCGACGGCCAACATGGTCTTCGGCTGCGCCGAGCTGGTCAGCTACATCAGCCGTTTCATGACGCTCCTGCCCGGCGACGTCATCGTCACCGGCACGCCGCCCGGCGTCGGCCTCGGCATGAAGCCGCAACGCTTCCTCAAGGCCGGCGACACGCTGCGCCTCGGCATCGACGGCTTCGGCGTGCAGGAGCAGAGTGTCGTCGCGGCTCGCACCTGATAATCCCGCCGCCGATGCAGCCGCGCCGCCGCCTCACACTCAAGCAACTCTCCGCCCTCTCGCTCGCGCCTCTCCTGCCGCTCGGCCTGGGGGCGGCGCTGGCCTCGACCATCCATGCCCTGCCGCGGCGGGCGCTGGTGGTGGGCAACAGCCGCTATGCTTCCGCACCGCTGCCGAATCCCGCCAACGACGCCGGCGCCATCGCGGGCGTACTGCAACAGACCGGCTTCGCCGTCGACCTGCAACTCGATGCGGGCAAGGCTGCGCTGGAAAATGCGATCCGCGGCTTCGCCGCCAGCCTCGGCACGCAGCCGGCGGTGGGGCTGTTCTACTTCGCCGGCCACGGCCTGCAGATAAGCTGGCGCAATTACCTGGTGCCGGTGGATGCCGCGCTGAACAGGGCGGAGGACGTGCCGCAGCAGGCGGTGGACATCACCCGGCTGCTGGAGGGCCTGACCCGGGCGAAAAACCCGATGAACATCATCATCCTCGACGCCTGCCGCGACAACCCATTCAATGTCGAGCTGAGGACCGGCAAGGGCCTGAGCCAAATGGACGCGCCGCTCGGCACGCTGCTGGCCTATGCCACGGCGCCGGGCAACACCGCCTCGGACGGCGCAGGCGCCAACGGCCTGTACACCGAGAACCTCCTGCGCGAAATGCGCACGCCCAACGCCAGGATCGAGGACGTCTTCAAGCGCGTGCGGCTGGCCGTGCGGCGCGCTTCGAACGGCCGGCAGATCCCATGGGAAAGCACTTCGCTGGAGGACGATTTCTATTTCATTCCGCCACCGGAGCTGAAGAAGCTGTCGCAGGAGGAGCGCGACGCCCGCTTCGCCGAGGAGCTGGGCGCGTGGCAGAAGGTGCAGGCGACGGTGGCAGGCGCAGGGGAAGGTCAATGAGCGATTCGACGCGTGACGCCATCGCCGCCCTTGAGGAATACCTGAAGCGCTACCCCAGCGGACACTTCAGCGAGCTGGCGCAGGCCCAACTCGACGCGCTGCTTGCCGGGCGCGGCGAAAGGCGCATCGAGGTCATCTCCGCCGAGGCGAACCCGTTCACCAAGGGCACGGCGCGGGCCAACCAGGATTACCGCCCCGGCGACCTCTTCGAGTACCAGGTCACCGACATGCTGACCAAGGTCGTCGAACGCACCCAGATGCAGCGCGTTGTGCGCGTCCTGCCGGACAGGGTGATGTACAACGGCGGGCGCCTAATCACCGACCGGCTGGGCAATTTTCTCAAGATGCCCAACGGCGCCACCAACGGCCCCAACCAGTTCTACGCCACCGAGTACGCGGTCGGCAGAAAGTGGACCACCCGCTATTCGACGGTGCTGCCCAACGGCCAGGCCGACGAATTCGAAATCGACTTCAAGGTGGCCGTGCGCGAAGCGGTCGTCGTCCCCGCCGGCCGCTTCGACGCGTACCGCGTCGAAGGCACAGGCTGGCTGCTCGGCAAGAGCCGCTCCATCAACGTCACCTACTGGATTGCGCCGGAGCGGGTGCCGCGCGCCATCGCGCTGGAGAACTGGCAGCGCCAGGGCAAGGGCATCCGCAAGGCGGACCGCCTGGAACTCGTGGCCTACACGCGGCTTTGAGTCAGCCGCTGCCTGTCCTCCTGCTGGCGAAGGCGGCGCCGAACGAGTACCCCGTCGCCAGCACCGTGCCGGCGATCACCGCGGCCGAACCGATGACGGTATGCCAGCCGATGGTTTCGCCGAGGAACAGTACGCCCCAGAGCACGCCGAAGACGGGGATGAGGAAAGTTACTGTCAATGCCGAGGCCGGCCCCTCGTCGGCAATCAGGCGGAAATACAGCAGGTAGGCAACCCCGCTGCACAGCACGCCGAGGGCGATCACCGTGCCGATCACTTCCGCATCCGGGCTTGCGGGCGCGTTGAAGAACGGCACGGCCGGCGCGATGAGCAGGGCCGCCGCCCACATGCTGCCGTGCGCATTGGAAAATGCAGCGACCGCGCTGGCCTTCTTCACGTAGATGCTGGCGATGCCGTAGCAGAGCGCCGCCGCCAGCGCGCAGGCGATCGCCACACCGGCCTCCGGCTGCAGGGCCTGCGCATCGAAGCCGACCAGCGTGCCAACGCCCGCCACGCCCAGCAGCAGGCCGGCGCCCACTTTAACCGTGAGCTTCGACTGGCCGAGGAGAGCGCCGATCAGCGCGCCCCAGATCGGCGCCGTCGCATTCAGGATCGACAGCAGGGAGGCCGACAGCGACATGGCGGCGAAGGCGATCAATAAAAACGGCAGCGCGGAATTGACCAAGCCAAGGAAAAGATAGTGCCTCCAATGGGCAGCCGGCCGCAGTTTCTTTCTGCGCAGCAGCGCGATGGCGAACAGGAACAGCGCAGCCAGCACCACACGCCATTCGATGAGCACCACCGGGCCCAGGACCGGGGCCGCGACCCGCATGAAGAAGAAGGAAGCGCCCCAAATGGCTGCCAGCAGCAGGAGGCGAATCAGGCTTGCGTTGTTCATGGATTGTTGCAGGAGTCGGAAGGTTGTCTATTTTGCGCGAATCGCCTTCGCTCGCGCCATCCGTTTCTTGCGGTTTATTCGGTAGCGCATGATGGCTGACGAACCGGACTTGCAGGAGCACGGAGCGATACGCTTCAACCGCCAGTAGCCGCAGCATACAATGCTTCCTGATTCCGCCTGAGAACCATGACCGACCCGGCCACTTACCTGCGCTTCTACAACGTTTCGTGGCTCGGTGAGCGCGTCACCGCCGACCTGCGCCGTCGCGTCTTCGACCACCTGCTGTCGCTGCCGCCCTCGTATTTCGAGCAGGGCCGCACCGGCGCAGTGATCTCGCGGCTCACGTCCGACACGACGCTGATCGAAAACGCCATCCGCTCCAGCCTCTCCATCGCCCTGCGCAACCTCCTGCTGCTGATCGGCGGGCTGGCCATGCTGTTCACCACCAACCTCAAGCTGACCCTCATGGTGCTGAGCGGCGTACCGATAGTCGTGGTGCCCATCGTGCTGTTCGGGCGCCGGGTGCGGCGCTTCGCGCGCATCAGCCAGGACAGGGTCGCCGACCTGGGCAACCGCATCGACGAGACCATCCACGAGATCCGCATCGTCCAGGCCTACGGCCACGAGGACGCCGACCGGCGCGACTTCGCCGCCCTGGTGGAGCGCGGCTTCGCCACCTCGCTGGCGCGCATCCGCAACCGCACCGACTGCAATCTGTCCGCCCTGGCCGAAGAGATTGCGCACACGCTCCAGTCCGGCGACCCGGAGCGGAAGGCGGACTGGATCATCGCAAAAGGACTGCAAGCCCATGCCGATCCGGGCCTGATGCGGGCCGCGCTCGGCAACCTGCTTGACAATGCCTGGAAATATACCGCGCGCATCGAGCGGCCCCGCATCGAGTTCGGACGCGATGCGGGCGGCGTCTACTTCGTGCGCGACAACGGCATCGGGTTCGACACTGCACGGGTCGGCGAGCGGCTGTTCCAGCCTTTCCAGCGCTTCCATAACCACGATGACTACGCCGGCAGCGGCATCGGGCTCGCCACCGTGGCGCGCATCATCGCCAAGCACGGCGGCCGCATCTGGGCGGAAAGCGCCCGGAATGCCGGCGCGACGTTCTGGCTTACGCTGGGATGAGCGGCCGGAAAGGTTGTGTTGCGCGGGCAGGCAAGGCATGCGCAGGGTCAGGCCCCGGAACTGCGCCAGCGTCATGTAGGCTCCCCGCCGGTCTTCGACATGCCCTGCAGGCCCAGGCTCATCATTTCGGGCAGTGACCGCACCTGCGTCTTGCGCTTGATGTTGTAGCGATGCGTCTCGATGGTGCGCACGCTCAGGCCAAGACGCAGGGCGATGGCCTTGGTCGAATGGCCTGCGCTGAGCAGGCCGAGGATGCGCCGCTCGGTGGCGGTCAGCCTGTCCAGCCGCCGTTCGGCGGCGCGACGCCGGAACTCCTGCTCGCGGATTTCCTGGTCCCGCCGGATGGCGAGTCCGACGCGCTCGAGCAGGGCCGCCTCGTCGAAGGGTTTTTCCAGGACGTCGATGGCGCCCAGCCGCATCGCCGCGACGGCGCTCGCCACGTCGGCGGCGCCGGTGATCATGATGACCGGCAGCCGCGCGCCGCGCTCGGCGAGCGCGTGTTGCAGCCCCAGCCCGTCCATGCCCGGCATCCTCAAGTCGAGGATCAGCACGCCGGGCGCATCGTCGCTGCGCGCTTCCAGAAAATGGTCCGCCGAGGCAAAGTCTTCCACCGGATAGCCGGCGCGGCGGAGCATGCGCGCCATCGCCGCGCGCATGCCGTCGTCGTCATCGACGATGTACAGCGTGTGTTCCATGAGCCACCAGTCTCGGCTGTCCAGTAGGGCGTTGCCGTAAATGCGCGATACTGCCCGCCGCAGCCGCCGGGTAACAGGAATTATGTCTCGCTTTTCCGGCGCCTGCCCTCGGTATTTCTACTGAGCTCCCATCAATTCCGCACGCTCGGCGGGCGCTTCGCCATGTAAATCCGGCTCATCGGGCAACTCGAAGCAGAACGTCGCGCCCTTGCCCACCTTGCCTTCGGCCCGGATATGGCCGCCGTGCAAGTCGATGACGCGCTTTACCTTCGCCAAGCCAATGCCCTTGCCCGGATATTTGTCGGCGGCGTGCAGCCGCTGGAAGGGGCGGAACAGCTTGTCGGCGTAGCCCATGTTGAAGCCGGCGCCGTTGTCGCTGACCGCCAGCACGCTGTGGCCATCCCGCATCGCATAGCCGAAGGTGATGCGGGCTGGGTCGCGGTCCGCCGTGAATTTCCAGGCGTTGCCGAGCAGGCACTCCAGCGCGATGCGCAGCAGCCGCGGATCGCCCTTGACGACGATGCCCTCCACCACCACGCTTTCAACGCGGCGGTCCGGTTCCGCGGCGGCCAGCCTGTCGAGAATTTCATGCGCGATGCCGCTCAGGTTGACCGCCACCACATCGACTTCAATCTGGCCGATGCGACCCAGTGCGAGCAGGTCGTCGATCAACTCGCCCATGCGCACAGCGGCAGCCTGAATGCGCCGCAGGTAATCCCGCAGCTCGCCTTTCAGGCAGGCGGCGCCTTCCTCCTCGATGGCCTGGGCAAAGCCGTTTATGGCGCGCAAGGGAGTGCGCAGGTCGTGCGAAACGGAGTGGTTGAAGGTGCGCAATTCGCTGTTGGCGGATTCGAGCTGGCGGGTGCGGTCGGCAACGCGCCGCTCCAGCTCGATATTCAGCATCATGAGTTCCTGCTCGGCATGCTTCTTTGCCGTGATGTCTTCCTTGACCGCGACGAAATGCGTTATTTTTCCCGCCTCGTCGCGAATCGGCGAAATCTGCGCATTCTCCCAGAACAGCTCGCCGTTCTTCTTGCGGTTCAGCAATTCGCCGCGCCAGACCTTGCCGGAGAGAATGGTCTGCCACATCTCCCGATAGGTTTCCGGCAGGGTCTGGCCGGACTGGAGCAGGCTCGGCTTGCGCCCCAGCACTTCCGCGACGGCAAAGCCGGTCACCTCGCTGAAGCGCGGATTGACGTACTCGATCCTGGCCTCGGCATCGGTAACGATGACGGCAACCGGGCTGTGCTCGATGGCCTGGGTGAGCTTGCGCAGCTCGGCCTCCTTGCGCCGGATGTCGTCCAGGTCGGCGGCGATGATGCCGATATGGCGCTCGGTCTCCGCCGCCATGTGATCGAAAGCCTCCGCCAGCCGGCCGGTCTCGTCGTGCGAGCGGAAGCCGCTGCGCGCGCCATGCTCGCCCCTGGCGAAGCGCAGGGTGACCCCTGCCAGCTCGCGCAGCGGCAGCGCGATGCGCCGGCGGATGTAGGCATAGGCGAGGACCAGGAAGGCAGTATCGAGCAGGCCAAGCAGTGCGAACTCGTCTCGCGCCTCCTCGCGCTGGCGTGAAATGCTGTCGCTCATGATCCAGGTGGCCCGGTCCGCCTGCTCGAGCAGTTGCGCAGCCTGGGCCGAGAGCAGCCGCAGTTCGGCTTCGGTGGCGGCGGGCGTTCCCCGGCTGCCGAGAAGTCGGCGGACGCCATCACGATAGGCGACCCAATCGTCGTTCATTGCGGCAAGGACGTGCCGCGCCTGATCACCCACCCTAGTACCGACGCGGCTTGCGGCCAGCAATCCGAGCTTGCGCTCGTATTCGCCCATCAGACGCTCGACCTTGTCGACCGCGCCGCCATCGTTGACGGCGCCTTGCAGTTCCAGATGGATTTGCTGGCTCAGGTAGCGCAGACTGCCGTAGGTGTTGATTTCAGTTGCGGTGCCGTCGAGCTGGGTCAGGGCGCGCTGCACCACCAGCCAGCTCCCGCCCACGGCCAGTGCCAATACTGAAAACAGCAGGACAATCTTGAGGCCGATGCTCAGATGCGAACCCGGGGATGGCGCGGCCTTGTCAGGCATGAATGAACCCTCGTGCAATTTAGAATATGAACGGCTGCCAGACGACAGCCGTCCGTCGGCGTCTCCGGCGCCTGCGGGTTTCGGGCAGGCGCGACTTCACCTCGCCGTATTGTGGCGACTGACTTTCCATCGGATGCGACCGAAGACCTGAGGCTCAATGTGCGGCAGCCTCCAGCAGCGCCGGCAACGTCTCGGCCAGGCGCGGCTTCTCCACGCAGATGTCGGCGATCGTGCGCCAGCGGGCACGGGACATCTCGCCTTCGTCATCGAGCGACAAGCACACCAGCACGGCCCCAGGGAGCAGCGGACGCAGGGCGTGGATAACCGACTTGCCCTCGGCGGTCCTCAAATCGTGGTCGGCAAGGACGATTTCCGGCCGCATGGCGCTGGCCGCGCGCAGCCCCTCCTCGGCGTTGCCGGCGGTGATCACGCTGCGGCACCCTGCGTCGGCGGCGCAATTTTTCACGGCCTCAAGAAAGGCGCGAGCGGGATCGATGACGAGGAGCTTCATTCTTTCTGGTTCAAGGAAAGATCGCGACGCACCCATTGAACCTCATGGACGCTTTTTTGAGAATCGGATTTTTCCCGATGCGCCATAAGGAATTTCCTGATGGCACAAGGCCTGACCGCATGGCCCGCGCAAGGAATATTGGCGTATCATTTTCCTGCGGCTAGCTCACGGACATCACCATGACGAACGCGGAACAACAAGTCGAGGCGGCCAGGCCGCTGCGGGCGATCATTGTCGAGGACACGCCCGACGATGCCGCGCTGCTGCTGCGGGCGCTGCGCCGGGCCGGCTTCGTGCCCGACTATGTGCGCGTGCAGACGGAGGAAGAGCTCGACCAGGCGCTGCGCGCCGGGCAGTGGGACGTCGTGCTGTCCGACTACACCCTGCCCGACTTCTCCGGCCTGATCGCGCTGCACCAGGTGAGGGCATTCGATCCCGACATGCCGTTCATCATCATCTCCGGCAACATCGGCGAGGACGTCGCCGTGGCGGCGATGAAGGCCGGCGCCCACGACTACATCATCAAGGGCAACCTGACGCGCCTGGGCGCTGCCATCGACCGCGAGCTGCGCGAAACAGAGATGCGCCGCGCCCGTCGGAGCGACGAGCAGGCGCTGCTCCACGCCCGCCTGCGCCTGCAGGCCCTGTCCAACCGCATGCTGGAGATGCAGGAGGCCGAGCGCCGCCACATCGCCCGCGAGCTGCATGACGAGATCGGGCAGTCCCTCACCGCCATCAAGCTCAACCTTGAAGCACTCGCGCGCCGCCTGGGCGACGACAAGGTGCGCAGCCTCGCCGACGAGATCGCCGGCGTGGCCGGCGAGGTGCTCGACCAGGTGCGCAGGCTCTCGCTCGACCTGCGCCCGCCGCAACTTGACGATCTCGGCCTGCGCGCCGCCCTGCACTGGCTGGTCAAGCGCCACAGCCGTGAAGGCGGCCCGGCTATCGAACTGGAGGCGCCCGAGGACCTGCCGCGCCTCGGCACACAGGCGGAGACCGCCTGCTTCCGCATCGCCCAGGAGGCGCTCACCAACGTCCTGCGCCACTCCGACGCGAAGACGGTGCGCATCCTGCTCGACGCGAAGGACGGCCACTGCAGCCTGGAAGTGCGCGACGACGGACGCGGCTTCGACCTCGCCGCCGCCCGTGCCAAGGCGCTGGAGGGCGCCAGCCTCGGCCTGGTCGGAATGAACGAGCGCGTCACCCTGGCCGGCGGCGAGATCCGCATCGCCAGCCACGTAGGCGAAGGCACACGCCTGCTGGCCCGCTTCCCGCTGCCGACCGACGCCGCCGAAGGTGCCAGGGCATGAAGCCGTTGCGCCTGCTGCTCGCCGATGATCACACCCTGGTGCGCGCCGGCCTGCGCGCACTGCTCGACGCCATGGACGGCGTCAGCGTGGTGGCCGAGACGGACAACGGCGAGCAGGCCGTCGCCCTCGCCCGCGAGCATGCCCCGGACGTGGCGCTGCTCGACATCACCATGCCCGGCCTCAACGGACTGCAGGCGGCCGAACGCATCCTGGCGCAATCGCCGCAGACGCGCGTCATCATCCTTTCCATGCATGCCGGAGAGGAATACGTGAATCGCGCGCTGGCGCTGGGCGTCTCCGGCTACCTTCTGAAGGATGCCGCCACGCTCGAGCTGCAGGCCGCGCTCGAGGCCGTGGCCGCCGGCCAGACCTATCTTTCCCCGCGACTGACCAGCCGTCTGCTCGAATCGCACGCCCAGGGCGAGAGCGCACCGAAGCCGGCCCTCACGGCACGACAGCTCGAAGTGTTGCGCCTGCTCTCACTCGGCAAGAGCGTCAAGGAAATCGCCTACGACCTGCAGCTCTCGGCCAAGACGGTGGAAACCTATCGCGCCCAGATCATGGACCGCCTCGACCTGCACGACCTGGCCAGCCTGGTGCGCTACGCCATCCGCAACGGCCTCATCGGCGCCCAATAAGCAGTCCGCACGACCGCATCAGGATATTCCTGATGGCCTATCGGGAATTTACCGATTCCATCGCGCCTGCCACAATCGCATGATGCCTGCATTGCTCACGGCGATGCAGCGATGAAGATCCTGGTAATCGACAAAAGCCCGCAGTTCCTGCAGGCAGCGCGCAATTTCATCGGCGTGCTGCCTGCATGCGAGTGCCTTACCGCCGCCTCCCTGCAGGAGGCGCTCGGCCTCGAGGCAGCGCGGCAGGCGGACATGGTGCTGATCGATTATTCGCTGCGCAGCGCAGGCGGCGAAAGCGCGGCACGGCGTTTCAAGGCGCTGGCGCCCGCCGCGCGCGTGGTGCTGCTGACGGAAGATGTGGCGGCCTACCGTGACAGTTGCATGGCTGCCGGGGCGGACGAATGCGCCGCCAAGGACGCCATCGGCAGAGATCTGCCCCGTCTCGTCGCCCACATTGGGTCAAACAGGAAGGGAAAGGCATTCGCATGAATCATGTCGCTGCGCAATCACGCCCCCTGCGCGTACTGATCGTCGAAGACACGCCGGACGACGCCGTCCTGCTGTTGCGCGCCCTCGGCAAGGGCGGCTACGCGCCCGAGCATGTGCGCGTGGAAACGGCCGAGGCCATGCGCGACGCACTCGCCGCCGGCGGCTGGGACATCGTCATCTCCGACTACTCGATGCCCCAGTTCAGCGCCTTCCAGGCGCTGGAAATGACGAAGCGGCACGACCCCGACATGCCCTTCCTCATCGTCTCCGGCAACATCGGCGAGGACGTCGCCGTCGCCGCCATGCGCGCCGGCGCACAGGACTATCTGCTCAAGCACAATCTGAAGCGGCTGGGGCCCACGGTGGCGCGCGAACTGGACGAGGCCGCCAGCCGCCGCAACCGCATCAAGGCGGAGAACGCGCTGCGCGACAACCGCAACCGGCTGGACGGCATCCTCAACTCGCTCGGCGACATCGTCTGGTCGGTCGGCCTGCCCGGACTGAACATCGAATACCTGAACCCGGCGGCATCAGCCATCTACGGCCGACCGATCGACGCCCTCCTCGGCAGCCTGAACACCTGGCACCAGCTGCTGCACCCGGAGGACCGCGGGCGCATGCGCGACTACATCGCCAATACGCAGAAAAGCGGCTCGAACAGCGCCGAGTTCCGCATCGTGCGGCCGGACGGCGAGGTGCGCTGGCTGTTCGACCGCTCGCACCTGGTCGCCGACGAACACGGGCAGCCTGTGCGCATCGACGGCATCGCCAGCGACGTCACGCGGCACAAGGAGAGCCAGGCGCAGCTCTACCGCGCCGCCCACCACGACGCCCTGACCGGCCTGCCGAACCGCAAGCTGATGCTCGAACGCCTGCGCCAGGGGCTGTCCCGCCGCGGCCACGATGGCGGCGCGCTGGCGCTGATGCTGATCGACCTGGACCGCTTCAAGACCATCAACGACAGCCTCGGCCACAAGGCCGGCGACGACATACTGTGCCAGATCGCCGGGCGCATCGCGGACTGCCTGCGCGAGGAGGACACGGTGGCCCGCCTCGGCGGCGACGAATTCGTCGTCGTCCTCCCCGAAACCACGGGCGAGGCCGGCGCCGACGCCGTGGCGCAGAAGCTGACTGCCGCCCTGGCGCCACCGATGCAGGTCGATGGCCGCACCATCCATTGCTCGGCGAGCATCGGCATTTCGCTGTTTCCGCGCGACGGCAGCGACGCCGAGTCCCTGATGCGGAACACCGACACGGCCATGTACGCGGCCAAACGCGCCGGGCGCAACACCTACAGCTTCTACGCGGCCGGCATGAATGCCGCTTCGGCCAGGCTGCTCGAGCTGGAGAACGACCTGCGCGGCGCGCTGGAGCGCGGCGAATTCGCGGTGCACTACCAGCCCCAGGTCGATCTCGGCCGCAACGGCGCCATCTGCGGTTTCGAAGCCCTGCTGCGCTGGCAGCACCCGCAACGCGGCATGGTGCCGCCCAATGAATTTATCCCGCTGGCCGAGGAAACCGGCCTCATCGTGACGATCGGCGAGTGGGTGCTGCGCGAGCCTGCCGCCAGGCGAACGAATGGGTCGGGCAGTTCGACGCGGGGCTGCGCATGGCGGTGAATCTCTCGGCGCGCCAGTTTCTGCAACCCGGCCTGGTGCAGGCGGTCGCCGCCGCGCTCGGGGAGAGCGGCCTGCCGGCGCGCAATCTGGAGCTGGAACTGACCGAGTCGATGATCATGCAGGACCCGGACCAGTCCGGCCGCACCCTCGCCGAACTGAAGGCCATGGGCATCACCATCGCGGTTGACGACTTCGGCACCGGCTACTCGAGCCTGGCCTACCTGCGGCGCTACGCCATCGATGTCCTGAAGATCGACAAGTCCTTCGTCGGCGAGCTGGTCGGCAACCCGGACGACGCGGCCATCTGCGCTTCCATCATCGCCATGGCCCACTCGCTGCGCCTGAAGGTCGTCGCCGAGGGCATCGAGACCGACAGCCAGCTCGGCTTCCTCGTCCAGCGCGGCTGCGACTACGCGCAAGGCTATCTCCTCGGCAAACCGCTGCCGGCCGGCTCGATAGCGGATCTGCTCAGGGGCGGCAGCCGCGCCGCGCTGCGCACGCTCGCCCCGGACGACTCGGAGCGCACGCTGCTGCTGGTCGATGACGACCCCTACGTCCTCACTGCCCTGCAGCGTCTGTTCCGCCGCGAAGGCTACCGCATTCTCGCCGCCGCCAATCCCGCCGAAGCCTTCGACCTGCTGGCGGCCAACCGCGTCGGCGTCATCGTTTCCGACCAGCGCATGCCGGGTATGAGCGGCACCGAGTTCCTCGGCCACGTCAAGGAGCTCTATCCGGACAGCGTGCGCATCATGCTCTCCGGCTACACCGAACTGCAATCGGTGATCGACTCCATCAATTCCGGCTCGATCTACCGCTTCCTCACCAAGCCGTGGGACGATGACCAATTGCGCAGCGTCATCCACGACGGCTTCCGCCAGCAGAACCTGGCGCAGGACAACTCCCTGCTCAGCAGCCAGTACCGCGAGGCCGTGATCTCCCTGGCCGAGACGCGCGCGCAATTGCAGGCATTGCAGGATCGCGGCGCGCGCGCCAAAGTCAGCCCCGGCAGGACGGCGGCGGCAACCCTGGATAGGACAAGGAGGAAACATCCGTGACCTACGACCTGCCCCTCGCAGCGGCCAGCCGCAGCGCAGCCCGCCCGCCCGGCAACGCGAACCACCCACAGGGGCGGCGCGTGACGGAACTGATGCTCGGTCATATCGTCGCCCTGTTCGACGCGAGCGGCGGCTGCCTCGCGCTGCGTCTCGACAACAGGCGGCCCGACCTCACGATCGTGGCCTGCCAGGGCGACAGCGGCTACCGTCCCGGCGAGGCGGTGGCCAGCGACGATCCGCTGCTCGGGCCGGCCGCAGCAGTCGGGCCGCACGACGTCAGCGGGGGTTCGGCGCTCAGCTGGCCGCTCCTGGCAGGCGAGCAGGCCATCGGCGCAGTTTGCCTGCGGCGCGCGTCCGCTGCAGCGCCCTTCTCATCGCAGGATCTCCAGCGCGGCGTCGCCTCCGCCGCCTTCCTCGCCGGCGTCATCGAGAGCGTCCGCCTGCGCGATGAGGCAAGGCGGCGCCTGGAGGATACCCGGCGGCAGCTGCTGCAGTCCGAGAAAATGGCGTCCATCGGCCAGCTTGCGGCCGGCGTGGCGCACGAAATCAACAACCCGATCGGCTACGTGCACTCGAACCTCGGCAGCCTCGACAACTATGTCGGCGACCTCTTCCGCATCCTCGACGTCTATGCCGTTGCGGTCAGGCAGGCGGCCGCCACGCCCGGCCGGCTGGAGGAAATCGAGGCGCTGCGCCGGCAGCTCGACATCGATTTCCTCAGGGAAGACGTGCGCGCCCTGCTGGCGGAAACGCGCGAGGGCATCGGCCGCGTGCGGCAAATCGTGCAGGACCTGAAGGACATCTCGCGCGCCGGCGCCAAGGACGAATGGCAGCAGGCGGACCTGCACAAGGGGCTGGAGTCCACACTCAACATCATCGCCAGCGAAATCAAGTACAAGGCCCAGGTCATCAAGGAATACGGCTGCCTGCCGGAGATCGAGTGCCTGCCGGGACAGCTCAACCAGGTCTTCATGAACCTGCTGGTGAACGCATCCCATGCCATCCGCGAGCAGGGCGTGATCGCCATCCGCACCGGCGCCGACGCAGCATCGCTATGGGTGGAAATCGCCGATACCGGCTGCGGCATCCCGCCGGAGCTCCTGCCGCGCATTTTCGAGCCGTTCTTCACCACCAAGCCGGCCGGCCAGGGCACCGGCCTCGGCCTGTCCCTGTCGGAAAGCATCGTACGCAAGCACGGCGGCCGCATCGAGGTGGAAAGCGAGGTCGGCCGCGGCACGACCTTCCGCGTGATCCTGCCGCGCCAGCGCGCGGCACAAGGCACTGGCCGCCCGAACGAAGGGGAAAGTGAATGATGACGCACGAACAACCCGGCCTGCTGCTGGTGGATGACGAACCGCTCGTGCTGCGCGCGCTGGAACGCCAGTTGCGCGGCATCCTGCGCACCCCGCGCCCCGGCTACCGCATCGAGGCCTACACTCGGCCGGCCGAGGCGCTGCAGCGCGCGCGCGAAACCGTCTTCGATGTGGTCATCTCGGATTACCGCATGCCGGAGATGAACGGCGTCGCCTTCCTGCGCGCCTTCCGGGCGATCCAGCCCGTCGCGGCGCGGCTGATCCTCTCAGGACAAGCCGACCTGGGCGGGCTTGCCGATGCCGTCAACGAAGCCGGCATCATGCGCTACCTGTCCAAGCCGTGGGACGAGGCCGAGCTGGTCTTCGCCATCGAGAACGCGCTGAAGGAGCGCCGACTGCTGCTGGAGAACCAGCGGCTGGCCGACGAGCTGCGCGCAAGCCGCAGCCAGCTCTCGCTCCAGGAGGCGGAGCTGCGCCGCCTGGAGCGCGAAAGTCCCGGCATCACGCAGGTCAACTGGGGCCCTGACGGCGAGGTGCTGCTCGATCCTGACGGCGAAACGGAGCGGAAGCGAGGGCAGTGGGAATGAAATCTCCGCCAGTACCCGCCGCGGCGCAGCGCAATGCCTGCGATCCCGATGCTTCGCGGATGCAGGGGCCCCTTGCCGAGCACGAGTGCCGCCTGCTGCGCCGCATCGCCAGCCACCACCCGCTTGCGGCCGTGCTGGACGACCTGTGCCTGACGCTGGAGGCTTCCCTGTCCCGGCCGCTGCACGCCACGGTGATGCTGGCCGAGGGCGACGGCCTGCGCTGCATCGCCGCGCCGAGCCTGCCGGCCGAATTCCTCGCCGAGCCCGCCATTTCCGGCGACGGCACGGCCTGCGCCGAGGCGGTGCGCAGCAGGCGCAAGGTCGTCATCGGCGACACGCGCATCGCGGGAACGCCCGCGGAGATCGCCTCGCTATGCCGCAGCTACGGCTTCGGCGCCGTCTGGTCCTACCCCATCGAGCAGGACGGCAGCGTCCTCGGCACCCTGATGCTGATGCCGCAGCAGGCGGGCGAGCCCGGCGCCGAGGACGAGCAGGCCATCGAGTTCATCCTGCAAGTGGCGCGCCTGGCGCTGGCCCACGCGCGCGATGCCGGAGCGCTGCGCGCCTCCGAGCGGCGCTTCCGCGACTACGCGGAACTGTCCGCCGACTGGTTCTGGGAGCAGGACGCGGCGTTCCGCTTCACCACGGTCACCTATGGACCCGACAGCCGGCCCTTATGCCCGCCCTACTACGGCCAGGGCTCGATCGGCAAGCATCGCTGGGAGCTGCCCTATGTCAACGTGCCGGAGGGCTTCTGGGACGAGCACCGCTGCCTGCTGGAGGCCGGCCGCCCCTTCAGCAACCTGCGGCTGCAGCGGCGCGACGACGACGGCAAATTGCGCACCGTCGAAATCAGCGGGCGGCCGCTCTTCGACGACATGGGCCGCCTGGCAGGCTACCGCGGCGTCGGCCGCGACATCACCGATGAAGTCGCAACCCGAGAGAACCTGGAAAGGACGCAGCGCTGGCTGGAGGCAGCGGTGCGCGCCGCCAACATCGGCCTGTGGGAGCGCAATGCCGACACTTGGGCGTTCCGCTTCACCGAAAACTGGAAGCCGTTGTTCGGCTATGCCGAGGATGCATTCGGCAATTCGGCCGAGGATTTCGACTGCCTGGTTCATCCGGACGATCTGGAGCGCATCCATGCCGCTGCCCGCGCATATGCGGACAACCCGCAAGGCCAATACGAAAGCCGCTTCCGCATCCGGCACCAGGACGACACCTGGCGCTGGGTGCTCTCGCGCGGCCACATCGCGGCCAACCCCGCCACGGGCAAACGCACCTGGATGGGTTGCCACATCGACATCACGCAGCAGGTGCAGGCCGAGGGCGCCCTGCGGGGGCGGAAAAAGCGCTGCTCGACAAGATACTGGAAATCCTGCCGGTGGGCGTTTGGATCCTCGATGCCGCCGGCAACATCGTCCGCTCCAACGAAGGGGGCCGTCGCATCTGGGCAGGCAGCCGCCATGTCGGCATCGAGCAGTTCGACGAATACAAGGCCTGGCGGCTGGACAGCGGCAAGCGCATCGAAGCGGAGGAATGGGCCGCGGCGCGCGCCATCAGGAAGGGCGAAGTTTCCATCGACGAGGAGATCGAGATCGAGTGCTTCGACGGCACGCGCAAGATCATCCTCAACGCGGCCTCGCCGATCAGGGACGATGAAGGCACCGTCAGCGGCTGCGTCGCCGTGAACCACGACATTACCGCGCGCTGGCTGGCGGAACGCAAGTTGCGCAGCCTCGCCACCACGCTGGAGGCGCGCGTCAAAGCGCGCACCACGGCGCTGGAAGAGGCCAACAAAGAGCTGGACGCCTTCAATTTCTCCGTCACGCACGACCTGCGTACGCCGCTGCGGGCCATCGAGGGCTTCAGCGAGGCCCTGATGGAGGACTGCCACGGTCGGCTCGACGAGGCAGGGCGCGACCATCTCCGGCGCATCCTTGCCGCCACGGCGCGCATGGGCGAGTTGATCGAGGCGCTCTACGACCTGGCGCGCCTCACCCGCGCGCCGCTGCACCTGATAGCGGTCGACCTGTCCGCCCTTGCATGCGAGCTCGCCGCAGAGTTGCGCGAGCGCGATCCGGGGCGCGCGGTCGAATTCGAGGTTGCCGATGTGCCAGCCGCCGATGGCGACGTTCGGCTGCTGCGCATCATGCTCACCAACCTGCTCGGCAACGCCTGGAAATACACCGCGAAAATCGACAGGGCACGCATCGCCTTCGGCGCCGGCACGGACGAAGACGGCCGCGTCGTGTACTTCGTGCGCGACAACGGCGCCGGCTTCGACATGCGGTTTGCCGACAAGCTGTTCCGCATGTTCCACAGCCTGCACCGCGAGGATGAGTTCGACGGCTGCGGCGTCGGCCTCACCACGGCGCAGCGCATCATCGCCCGCCATGGCGGACGCATCTGGGCCGATTCCGACCGCGGCAAGGGGACGACATTCTTCTTCACCCTGTGGGAGGATGCCGCCCTGCGAAGCGAGGCCGACGCCGCAGCGGATGCGGCGCAGCAGGCATAGCGCCATGGCCGAATACAACGAAGCCAGGCAAACCCTGACGGTCAAGCTGGTCTATTACGGGCCGGCGCTCTCCGGCAAGACGACCAACCTTGCCCGCCTGCACGATCTGGTGCGGCCGCAGCAGAAAGGCGACCTGCTGGTGATGGAGACGATGGGCGACCGCACGCTCTACTTCGACCTGCTGCCGCTGGGCGTGCGCACGCCCTCCGGGCTCGACCTGCGCTTCAAGCTGTTCACGGTGCCGGGACAGGTCGCCCACGACGGCACGCGCAAGGCCGTGCTGTCGCGCGCGGACGGCGTCGTCTTCGTCGCCGACTCGCAGCGGGCGCAATCCATCAACAACGGCGAATCCTTCGACAACCTGGCGGCCAACGCGCTGCGCGTCGGCCTGGATTTCGAGCGCCTGCCCGTGGTGGTGCAGTTCAACAAGCGCGACCTGGCGGACATCCTCACGGAGGAGGAAGTGCGCTCGCGGTGGGGCGCGACACCCTGGCCGCTGGTCTTCGCCGCGGCGCTGGACGGCCGCGGCGTGCACGAGACCTTCGCTGCGCTGCTCAAGGAGGTCTGGCCGGCGCTCGACGCCGAATTCGCAATGACATCGCGCCACGGCCTCTCCGCGGCGGACTTCGCCGCCGCAGCGCTATGAGCCAAGTCGGGAGAAATGACATGGGCAGCCCTGAACGCTTCGACCGCGACCTCGATCTGAACGCCCTTCTCGCCGGCTTTCCATCGGTGCGTCTGGCCGCGGCGCTGGGCAGCCTGCTCGGCGAAGGCTATCTTCTGCGCGACGATAGCGGCGAGACGGTGCTGGCTGGCCGCGGCGCGCACCCCTGCGAGGGCGGCATCCCCCTGCGGCATCAGCTCGACGACGTCGGCACGCTGTCGGCGCCGACCGCTGCACCGGAGAACCTGCGCGCCGCTGCCGCGCTGCTCGAGCTGCTCTTCGACGCAGGCGCGCCTGCGCATGGCGGCCGACCTGCACCTGCAGGCGGTGCACGAGGACTACCAGGTGCTGCTCGCCAAGCACGCCGCGCTGGCTGAATCCGAGGCCCGCTACCGCGCGCTGGCGGCCGAACTGGAAGCGCGCGTGGCGTCCCAGGTGGCCACCATCGAGCGCAATCAGCGCCAGCTCTACCAGGCCGAGAAGATGGCCTCGGTCGGCCAGCTCGCCGCGGGCGTGGCCCACGAGATCAACAACCCGCTCGGCTTCATCCTCAGCAACCTCGCCACGGGACGCGGATACCTGCGCCAGTTCGAACGCCTATCCGGCCTGCTTGAGAGTGCCGACGCGGCCGCATTGCAGGACTACTGGCGCGCGCAGGGCCTCGGCGGGGCGCTGCGCGACTTTGCGGCCCTGCTCGACGAGTCGGCCGAGGGGGCCGCGCGCGTGGCGCGCATCGTCGCCGACCTGAAGGCCTTCTCCAGCGTCGATGCGGCCGGCGAGGAGGATGCGGACCTGAACGAGCAGTTGCGCGCGGTGGCCAACATGGCGCGGCCCAGGCTGCCGGCCGGCGCAACCCTGACGCTCGACCTGGCGCCGCTGCCGCGCCTGCGCTGCCATGCGGGCCGGCTCAACCAGGCTTTCCTCAATCTTCTGCTCAACGCCGCCCAGGCCGTGGGCGAGGACGGCGACATCCGCATCGCCTCGACGGCGACGCCGGGCGGCATCTGCGTAAGCGTCAGCGACAATGGCGCCGGCATCCCGGCGGCGCTCCTCACGCGTGTCTTCGAGCCCTTCTTCACCACGCGCGAAGTCGGCGCCGGCACCGGCCTCGGCCTCACCGTGGCGCGCGACATCGTCATGGCGCACGGCGGCGGGATCGCGCTGGAGAGCGAAGCCGGCCGCGGCACCCGCGTACGCATTGAACTGCCGAGGCGATCATGAAAAAAACCTACGCGAACCTTTTTACCGGCGGCGAAGCCCCCGCCGCGCCAGAGCCGCCGGCGGCTGAGCGCTACCGCATCCTGCTGGTCGACGACGAGCCGAACATCCTCCGCGCGCTGCGGCGGGTTTTCCGCCAGGAGAACTACGAAGTGGTGACCGCGGCCAGCGGGCCGGAGGCGCTCGGCCTGCTGCGCGAGGAGCCGTTCCACGTCGTCATCGCCGATTTCATGATGCCGGTCATGAACGGCGGCGAGCTGCTGCGCCAGGTGCGCCAGCTGCGGCCGGAGACGATCCGCATCATGCTCACCGGCCACGCCGACGTGAACGCCGTGATGGGGGCGATGAAGGCCGGCGCAGTGTACAAGTTCATCCTCAAGCCGTGGAACGACGACGACCTGCGCGTGACCATGGCGCTCGCCCTGGAGCAGCACGAACTGCTGGAGAGGAACCGCCGGCTCAGGCAGGAAAATGCCACTCAGTCGAAGGAACTGGTCGAACTGGCGAAATACTCGGTCAGCAACCGCAGCCAGATCGCCATCATGCTCAACAAGAAGAACCTCCTCAACCTCGCCCAGGTGCAGGAACTTTTCCGCCTGCAGCAAAGCCGCCGCGAGCCGGCGCTGAGGATGATTCTCGAGCGCGGCTGGGTGGAGGAAAAGGCCATCCACGACATCCTGCGGCGCGAGCTGTTGCTGGATGAGGTGGCACTCGACGAAGTGAGCGTCGATCCGGCCGTGGCCTCGCTGGTCCCGCATACCATTTGCCAGCGCCAGTGGGTGGTGCCCCTCAAACTGGAGGGGCGGCGCCTGCTGCTGGCGGTGGCGGATCCCCTCGACGCCGGCCTGCTCGACGACCTGCGCTTCATCACCGGCCTGGAACTGACGCCAGTGCTGGCTTCAAGCCAGGCGATCCTGGCCAAGATCACCGAGGTGTATGGCAGCGCGGACGGCGCCGGCTTCAATGACCTGGAAACCATCGTCAACATGACCGATCCCTACGAGGGCATCGAGATCGTCATCGACGACGGCGAGGACAACCTCAGCCTGGAGGACCTGCTGCACGGCACCGAGGAGCCGCCGGCCATCCGCCTGGTGAATTCGGTGATCCTCGAAGCCATCCGCCAGGGCGCCTCCGACATCCACATCCAGCCGCGCACGAAAAACGTGATGGTGCGCTACCGCATCGACGGCATCCTGATGGACAAGATCCAGATCCCCCATGCCCTGCACCAGTCGTTCGTCTCCCGCCTGAAGGTGATGTCGGAACTGGACATCAGCGAGCGGCGCCGGCCGCAGGACGGGCGCATCACCGTCAAGACGCCGCTGCGGGTGGTGGACCTGCGCATCTCGACCCTGCCCACCATCAACGGCGAAAAGGTGGTCATGCGCATCCTCGACCGCAATGCCGCCGTGCTGAGCCTGGAGGGCCTCGGCTTCCAGCCCGGTGTGCTGGCGCGCCTGCGCAACGTGGTCGACAAGCCGCAGGGCATCATCCTGGCCACCGGCCCCACCGGCAGCGGCAAGACGACCACGCTCTACAGCATGCTGCACCACAACGCCACGCCGTCGAAGAACTACGTCACCATCGAAGATCCGGTCGAGTACTACCTCGACGCAGCCGGCCAGGTGCTGATCCGCGAGAAAATCGGCCTCACCTTCCCGGTGGTGCTGCGCTCGATCCTGCGGCAGGATCCGGACGTGATCCTGCTCGGCGAGATCCGCGACTTCGAGACCGCGGAGGTGGCCTTTCATGCCGCGCTGACCGGCCACCAGGTCTTCTCCACCCTGCACACCAATTCGGCGGTGGCCACCATCTCGCGCCTGCTCGACCTGGGGCTCAAGCCGTATGTCGCCGCCACCGCGCTGGAGGCCATCATCGCGCAGCGCCTGGTGCGCCGCATCTGCCCGCACTGCCGCGAGGCGGCGCCGGTCCCCGCCGACCTGCTGGAACGGCTCGGGGATGCCTTCCGGCCCGGCAGCATCGCCACCTTCCGCGGCCGCGGCTGCCGCGAATGCCACAGCACCGGCTACAAGGGCCGTCTCGGCCTGTACGAGGTGCTGGTGCCAGACGACCGTCTGCGCCACCTGATCGCCACCAGCGCCAGCATGCAGGACATCTCCCAGGCGGCGCGCCAGGCCGGCTCCTCCAGCCTGATCGAGGATGCCGCCATCAAGGTGAGCGAGGGCCTGACCACGGCCGAGGAAGTGCTGCGCGTGCTGGGGCCGCAATGACTACGAAGACGCCGGGGAAATGCTCCGAGATGGAATAGGTCAGCTCGGCCACAATAAGCAAGTTGCGCCCGGTTCGGCGTCGTCGCGCACTTTATCGCCAGGCTTCGCCGTCATGTCTGGACTGGACGGCCGTCTCCTCAATGGGGGGGCGACGCCCCGTATGACGCTGACGCGAGCCGCTTGGCCGGCAAGTTACCGGAGTTGAAACAAGAGAACGCTTCATAAACGGCATTGTTGAATAGGCATACACGCACAACATCCCACAACATCCGTTTGCGGAAAACAAAATGTATATATAATATGACTATCTGATGTACCTTATCATGCACTTCAGGTAGGAATACTTGCTGCTGGCCGGGCGCTGGGCAATATCGTTGCAGCACCACGGCCACTGCTGTAGCTTGCACGTAGAATTATCCTTGCCCCAAGATGATTCGCCGCGTCACGAATCATGGCGGCGCTGCTGCCCGACATCCTCGCGGTCATCATGTTTCTGGTGATGATCGCGCTTCATGTCACCTTCTTTCCCAAATCTGGACTCAAGGGCTGGCCCGCCGGACGCGCGGAGTTCGTCAAGGCGACACTGCGCAATGGCGAACAGGAACAGCGCAGCCAGCACCACGCGCCACTCGATCAACACCACCGGGCCCAGCACCGGGGCCGCGCCATCCGTTTCTTGCGATTCCATCCGTTGCGCTGGCAACCCAGCGGGGCCGGCACGGGATGGGCCCTCATGGCCGGTGTATTGCGCGATAATCGGCAGTGACAATGCGCCTCTGGTCACTGCATCCCCGCTATCTCGATCCGCAAGGCCTGGTTGCCTTATGGCGGGAAGCCCTGCTGGCGCAAGCGGTGCTGCGTGGCGAGACACGGGGCTATCGGCATCATCCGCAACTGGATCGTTTCAGGGATCAATCCGCACCGCTGGCGGCGATGGCGCTGTACCTGAAGGCCATCCACGCCGAAGCCGAGGCGCGCGGCTATGCCTTCGACCGACACAAGTTCCGCGCGACCCGCACGCGCCTGATGATCCCGGTCACCTCCGGTCAGATCGCCCACGAGTGGGCGCACCTGATGGAAAAGTTGCGCCGGCGGAATCCCGAGCATTACCTCAAGTGGAGAAACGCCGCAGCCCCGCGGCCCCACCCACTATTCCGCGTGCGCGACGGTGAAGTGGAACCCTGGGAGCGTCCGGCAGCGTCGAAGCCGCCGTGCCGCAGCGACTGACTTTCACGAATAAAGCTCGCCGCTAGATCGTCCAGTCATGGCCGCACTTGCGGCAATGCACCTTGAGCCAGACTTCGTTGGGATCGGCGATGTCGACGGGTTCCTGGTGCAGCGCACGGCCGGCGTCGACCACGTCGAATCGGGCGTAGGTATTGCAGTCCGAGCAGGTGGCGTGGTCGCCGATGTGCTCGGCGACCATCATGATGCGCTTGTAGCGCTCCCAGCCGAGCATGGCGGCCGCCATGCCGCCAAGGCCGATCGCCAGGGTGATCAGGAGCCCCGTCAGGCCTTCGCGCCGACTGTAGATCTCGATGGAGCTCGCCACCAGGATGATGCCGAGAAAGCAGGTCACCAGATAGAGGTGGCTTTCGATGAGCTGGCGCTCGTACCACTTCCTGAAGCCGAGCTTGCGGATCCTGCCGACGGTGTCCATGCGCACATTGTGATCCCTTGACACTTGAAGTTACAAGGATATTCCGGCAACCCGCCTGCCTGTCCCCAATCCTGTGGATAGGAACGGTTTGCCTGCCGGGCTATAAAGCCGAATGCCGACAACATCTATTCGGAGGAGACCATGAAAACCATCCGCACACTCACGCTGCTGACCCTGGCCTGCCTTGCCACAGCACAATCAGCCGTAGCCGCCAGCGACCCCACGCAGTTGTCCGCCAGCGAGGCCGTCGCTCTGCTCAAGGCGGGCAAGATCAGCAGCGAGCAACTGACGCAAGCCTACCTGGACAAGGCCAAGGCCAATGGCGATCTCAACGCCTTCATCACGCTCGATGAAAAGGGTGCACTGGCCGCGGCACGCACTCGCGACGCAGAACACGGCAAGGGGCGGGGCAAGGGTGCCCTGAATGGCCTGCCCATCGTGGTCAAGGACAATATCCAGGTGGCAGGGCTGCCCAACACGGCGGGCACGCCCGGCCTGAAGGACTTCGTGGCCAAGGCCGACGCCCCGGTGGTGGCGCGCCTGAAGAAAGCCGGCGCGATCGTGCTGGGCACCACCAACATGCACGAGCTGGCCTTCGGCATTTCCGGCTACAACGAAGGCTTTCACGGCAGCCAGATCGGCGTGCGCAACGCCTATGACCGCACGCGCTTCGCCGGCGGCAGTTCGAGCGGCACCGGCGCGGCCATTGGCGCACGGCTGGCGCCGGCGGGTTTGGGCTCGGATACGGGCGGCTCTGCGCGCATCCCGGCTGCAGTCAACGGCATCGCCGGCTTCCGGCCATCGGTACTACGTTATTCACAGGACGGCATCGCACCGATCTCGCACACCCGTGACACAGCCGGAATCCTGGCGCAGACGGTGGCCGACGTGGCGCTGCTGGATGCCGTCATCACGGGCGGCAAGCCGGTCAAGCCGGCGAATATCAAGGGCGCACGCCTGGGCGTCATGCGCAGCTATTTCTTCCAGAACCTGGATGCCGACACGACAGCGGTGATGGAAAAGGCACTGGCGAAACTGAAGGAGGCCGGCGCAGAAATCGTCGAAGTCGATATGCCCGGCCTGGCCGACCTCAACAATGCCCAGAGCTTCCCCATCGCGCTCTACGAAGCCTACGACGACCTGCAGGCATACCTGAAGCGATATGGCACGGGCCACACAGTGGAAGGCATCGCTATGAAGATCGCCAGCAAGGACGTCAAGGGCACCTACGACGGCCTGGTAATTCCGCGCAAGCTGCCCGGACCGAACAACACTCTGGTCGACGCCAAGCCGATCTACGAAGCCGCCATGAAGGAACACCGGCCGAAGCTGCAGAAGCTGTATGCCGACACGTTCAAGAAGCATCGCCTGGATGCACTCGTGTTCCCGACCACGCCGAAGGTGGCCATTGCGCAGAACGCCGAGGCGAGCAGCCTCGCCAACTTCGGGCTGTTCATCCAGAACACCGATCCGGGCAGCAATGCGGGCATTCCGGGCCTGTCGATTCCGGCCGGGCTGGGCGCTTCCGGTCAGCCGGTCGGCCTGGAAATTGACGGGCCGGCCAAATCCGACCGGCGCCTGCTGGTCCTCGGCATGGCGATCGAGAAAACGCTCGGAAGACTTCCTGCACCGACGGTGAAATAGCGACCGCCCCTCACCCGGTCCCTCCCCGGGGCACCAGGGGAGGGACCGGATGGTCAGTCCTTGCCGGCGTTATAGAGACGGCGCTGCAGCTGGGTGCGGTTGTGCACCCCGAATTTATCGAACATCCGCTGCAGGTGCGTGCGAACGGTGCTGAACTCGATGCCGAGGCGCCGGGCGATGTCCTTGTCGGTGATGCCGGTACAGACCAGGGCGGCAATCTCGCGCTCCCTTGACGTCATCGTCAAATCATCCGGCACCTGTGCAGGGCGGCCGCGCACCAGTGCGCGCGTGAAGGCCGGCTGGATCAGGGACAGCAACGCCAGCGTGCCGCGGTCGAAGTTCTCGCCATGGCGGCCGCGCCAGATGCGCAGATCGCCGATATTCCGATCGCTGTCGTAGGCGTACAGGTTGACGCCATAACGGAGACCGTCGCGGGCAAGAAAATCGTTGAAGAACTCGGTGCGCACCAGCTGCTCTTGCGGCATCACCTGGCTAACCAGCGTCGGCACACGGCGTTGCTGCAGCTGGTAGGTGATCGGATCGTGGAACTGGTAGTAGGACTCGTAGGCACACAGGTTGCCATCGTCCATGTTGAGGGCGACGCGGCCCTCGAAGCGCTGACGCACGTCGGACCAGACATACGAAGCGAAATAGTCGGCCTGCAACAGCGTCAGCAATTCCCGGCCGACCCGCTCGCGGACTTCGCGCTCGCCGTAATCCTCGGCGAGCCAGCCCATCAGGCGTCCCAGGGATTCTTGCTGGCCGGCATTGAGGTACATGAGCGCCTCCCGAAATAAATGCTGCGATTCGTCGCGGCTTCAGGCGCCGGCCGCGCAAGGTCAGCTCTTCAGCGCCACCAGCACCTCGTCGAGCATCTTCTTCGCGTCGCCGAACAGCATGCGGTTGTTGTCCTTGTAGAAGAGCGGGTTGTCCACGCCGGCGTAGCCGGAGGCCATGCTGCGCTTCATGACGACGGAGGTCCTGGCCTTCCACACTTCCAGCACCGGCATGCCGGCGATGGGGCTGGCGGGGTCTTCCTGCGCGGCCGGATTCACGATGTCGTTGGCGCCGATCACCATGGCGACGTCGGTGTCGGGGAAGTCCTCGTTGATCTCGTCCATTTCCATCACGATGTCGTAGGGCACCTTGGCCTCGGCCAGGAGCACGTTCATGTGGCCGGGCATGCGGCCGGCCACCGGATGGATGCCAAAGCGCACGTTGACGCCCATCCCGCGCAGGTGGGTGGTGATCTCGAACACCGTGTGCTGGGCCTGCGCCACCGCCATGCCGTAGCCCGGCACGATGATGACGTGCTTCGCTTCGCGCAGCAGCTCGGCGGTTTCCACCGCGCTGATCGGCACGACTTCCCCGGCCGGTTGCGCGTCGCCCGCCGCCGCAGCCGGCGCGCCGCCGCCGGTGCCGAAGCCGCCGGCGATGACGCTGATGAAGTTGCGGTTCATGGCGCGGCACATGATGTAGGAGAGGATGGCGCCGGAGGAGCCTACCAGCGCGCCGGTAACGATGAGCAGGTCGTTGGAGAGCATGAAGCCGGTGGCCGCCGCCGCCCAGCCGGAGTAGCTGTTGAGCATCGACACCACCACCGGCATGTCGGCGCCGCCGATGGCCATCACCATGTGGATGCCGAAGAGCAGCGCGATCACCGTCATGACGATCAGCGGCGTCATGCCGGCCTGCACCGTTTCGGCGTGGATGAACTCGCGGCCGAACCAGATCACCACCAGCAGGCCGGCCAGGTTGAGCATGTGGCGCGCCGGCAGCAGCAGCGGCTTGCCGCCGATCCTGCCGGAGAGCTTGCCGAAGGCGATCACCGAACCGGAGAAGGTCACGGCGCCGATGAGGATGCCGATATAGATCTCGATCTCGTGGATGGTTTTCTCGGCGCCGGAGAGGACGATCGAGGTGTCGATGTAGCTGGCGAAGCCGACCAGGCAGGCGGCAAGGCCGACCAGGCTGTGCATGATGGCCACCAGCTCGGGCATCTGCGTCATCTTCACGGTGCGCGCGGCATACAGGCCGATGCTGCCGCCCACCACCATCGCCGCGACGATCCAGGGAATGCCGGCGGCAGTGACGCGCGGTCCGAAGACCGTCGCCAGCACGGCAATGGCCATGCCGACCATGCCGTAGAGGTTGCCGCGGCGCGAGGATTCCGGATTGGAGAGCCCGCCGAGGCTGAGAATGAAAAGTATCGTCGCGCCGAGGTAGGCGACGGTTGTCAGGCTTTCGGACATTTCTCGCTATCCCCTTATTTGCGGAACATCGCCAGCATGCGGCGCGTGACGGCGAAGCCGCCGAACATGTTGATGGCGGTGAGCGCGACGCCGACCACGGCCAGCCAGCGGATCCACTGGTCCGGCCGCTCAACCCCACTCGCCCCGCCCGCCCCCCAGCAGCGGCGGCGCGATCTGCACCAGCGCGCCGATGGCGATGATGCTGGAGATGGCGTTGGTGACGCTCATCAGCGGCGTGTGCAGGGCCGGCGTGACGTTCCATACCACCATGTAGCCGACGAAGCAGGCCAGCACGAACACCGTGAAGTGGCCGAGGAAGGCCGTCGGCGCGTTGGCGCCGATGAACCAGAACAGCGCGGCGGCCACACCGAACAGGATGGCCGCGCTCATGCCGGAGGCCGGCGCGCCGGCGCCATGCCCGTGGCCCTTGGCAGCAGGCACAGGTGCGGCCGCAGGCTTGGGCGCGGCAGGCGGTGGCGCAGCAGGCTTGGGCGGCGGCGGCCAGGTGATGGCGCCCTCCTTGATGACGGTCAGGCCGCGGATGGCCTCGTCTTCCATATTGACGTCGATGGTGCCGTCGCCTTTTACCTTTTGCGTCTTGCACAGTTCCTCGGTCAGGCGCAGCAGGTTGTTCGAGTACAGGGTCGAGGATTGCTTGGCCAGGCGGCTGACCAGGTCGGTGTAGCCGACGATGGTCACGCCGTGCTTCACCACCGCCTGGCCGGGCTCGGTCAGTTCGCAGTTGCCGCCCTGCTCGGCGGCCATGTCGACGATGACGCTGCCCGGCTTCATGCTCTTCACCATGTCGGCGGTGATCAGCCTGGGCGCGGGCTTGCCCGGGATCAGCGCGGTGGTGATGATGATGTCCACTTCCCTGGCCTGCTTGGCGTACATCTCGCGCTGGGCCTGCTGGAAGCCCTCGCTCATCACCTTGGCGTAGCCGCCGCCGCCGGAACCTTCTTCCTCGTAATCGACCTTGACGAATTCGCCGCCCAGCGACACGACCTGGTCGGCCACTTCGGCGCGGGTGTCGTTGGCGCGCACGATGGCGCCCAGGCCGACGGCGGTGCCGATCGCCGCCAGGCCGGCCACGCCGGCGCCGGCGATGAAGACCTTGGCCGGCGGAATCTTGCCGGCGGCGGTGATCTGGCCGTTGAAGAAGCGGCCGAAGGCGTTGGCGGCCTCGATGACGGCGCGATAGCCGGCGACGCTGGCCATGGAAGTCAACGCATCCATCTTCTGCGCGCGGCTCAGCGTGCGCGGCAGTGAGTCGATGGCCAGCACGGTGGCCTTTTTCGCGGCGAGCTGCTGCAGGAGCTCTGGGTTCTGCGCCGGCCAGATGAAGCTGACCAGCGTGCCGCCCTCCTTCATCAGGCCGACTTCCTCGGCGCTCGGGCCGCGCACCTTGAGGACGATGTCCGACTTCGCCCACAGGGCTGCCGCGCCGTCGATGACGTCCGCGCCCGCCGCGCGATAGGCGTCGTCGCTGAAATTCGCCGCGTCCCCGGCGCCGGATTCCACCGCCACCGCAAAGCCCAGCTTGATGAGTTTTTCGACGACCTCGGGCACGGTGGCGACGCGCTTTTCGCCCGCGGCCGTTTCCTTCGGCACGCCTATGACCAGTGGCATGGTCCCCCCTTGATATGATTGATGTATCCCGGTGCGTCAAGCAATCGGCCAAGCCGGCGTTGACGCAAGGCAGCAATGATACTTTAATCGGCCCATAGAATGGAATTAGGGCGTCGTCATTCGCACCACTGTTTCGAAGGGGAACGAGGCCATGAAAAAACAGGCGCGCAAGTTGCGCTCACAGAAAGTCGGCATGGCGCCGGGCTCGCTGGTCCATGTCGGCGAACGCCGCACGGACCGGCCCCACATCACGCTGTTCGAGTTCGATGCCGATTCGCTGCTGGAAAAACGCTTCAAGTCGGTCGGGGAATCGCGCGAACACGCGCGCGGCAAGGGCACCCTGTGGCTGAACGTGCACGGCCTGCACGAGCCGGAAGTCATGGCGGAAATCGGCCGGCGCTTCGCCCTGCACCCCCTGGTGCTGGAAGACATCCTGAATACCGACCAGCGGCCGAAGGTGGACGACTACGGCGACTACCTCTACATCGTCGCCCGCTTCTTCGACTACGACGCGTCCTCAGGCGCCATCGGCTCGGACCAGGTGAGCATCGTGCTCGGCGCGGACTTCGTGCTGACCTTCCAGGAGCGGCCGACCGGCACCTTCGATCCGCTGCGCGAGCGGCTGCGCGGCGACAAGGGTCAGATCCGACGGCTCGGCGCCGACTACCTCGCCTACTCGCTGCTCGACACGCTGATCGACCGCTACTTCGTCGTGCTGGAGCAGATGACCGAACGCACCGAGGCGCTGGAGGACCAGCTGCTGCAGAAGGCCACTCCCGCGCTGCTCAAGGAAATCCACGAGATCAAGCGCGAAGCGATGACCTTGCGGCGGGCGATCTGGCCGCTGCGCGAGGTCATCAACAGCCTGACGCGGGCTGACACGCGCTTCTTCAAGCCGGCCACCCAACCTTATCTGCGCGACATCTACGACCACACCGTGCATGTCATCGAGTCGCTGGAGGGCATCCGCGACCTCATCGCCGGCATGCTCGACATCTATCTGTCGAGCATTTCGAACCGGGTCAACCTGGAGGTGCGCATCCTCACCGTCATCACCACCCTGTTCATGCCGGCCGCGCTCATCGCCGGCATCTTCGGCATGAACTTCAAGGCCATGCCGCTGCTCGAGGACAGCGAGGGGTTTCTCATATCGCTCAGCATGATGGCGGCCATTGCTCTTGTGATGGTTACGGTTTTCTGGCGACGGCGCTGGCTGAGGTAGGCCGTATCATAAGAACCTCTCAAAAAAAGAATGATGGCCGCATTGCTCACGGCATGATCTTTCCTGAGTAGAATCCCTCACACAAACACAAGCAGATCCCCGAACAAGATCGGCACCGCAGCGGCCAGCGCAGTGCTCGGATGAGGAGGATGAGCATTGCCGGTAGCTGTTTTGTCCGCCATGCATTGCCAATGGCGGCGTTCACTTTCCTGCCGCACCCCGACATGAGCGGGCGGTCGTCTTGATCCGCAGCACCCCCCTTGCCGCCGCAACGGCCGAGGATCGCACCCTGACGGAATTGCGTGCCTTGCACGCGCTGGCCGAAGCCATCACCCGCTGCACCTTCCTCGAAGCCATCTATCCAGAGACCCTGCAGGCCCTGTGCTGGGCGGCGCGGGCGGACCGTGCCGCCGTGCTGCTGTTCGATGCGGGCGGCACCATGCGCTTCGTCGCCTCGGACGGACTCTCCGATGATTATTGCAAGGCCGTGGAAGGCCATTCACCCTGGGCAGCGAATGAAACGAATGCCCAGCCCATTCTGGTTCCCGCGCCGGAGCGGGAACCCTCCATCGCCAAACTGCTGCCGTTGCTGCGCGAAGAAGGGATTGCCTCGCTGGCCTTCATCCCGATCGCGCATCAGGGCCGGCTGCTCGGCAAGTTCATGCTGTATTTCAATGAGCCGCATGAGATGGAAGCCAACGAGGTCCGCCTGGCGCTGACCGTCGCCGAATATCTCGCGCTGGCCATTTCGCGGCAGCACGCCGTCGAAGAAATCCGTCGCCTCAATGCCGAGCTGGAGGACCGGGTGCAATACAGCAACCAGGAACTGGCGGAGGCCAACCGGGAAATGGAATCCTTCTGCTATTCGGTGTCGCACGATCTGCGCGCGCCGCTGCGCGCGCTGGACGGGTTCGCGCGCATCCTGCTCGAGGATGCCGGCCACCTTCTCGATGGCACGGACAAGGACAACCTGCGGCGCATCATCGCGGCCAGCGGGCGCATGGGCTTTCTCATGGACGACCTGCTCAGGCTCTCCCGCATCGGCCGCGCCGGCATGCGCCTGACCGAAACTAACCTGGACGGCCTGGCTGGCGAAATCGCCGGGCGACTGCGCAGCGGCACGCCCGAGCGCCTCGCGAGCATCATGATCGACGCCGGTCCGGCCGCCAGGGCCGATGCCGGCTTGATGCGAATCGCCCTGGAGAACCTGCTGGGGAATGCCTGGAAATACACCCGCAACAAGGCCGAAACGCGCATCGAATTCGGCCAGCGGGAGGAGAACGGCAGGCCGGTCTACTTCGTGCGCGACAACGGCGCGGGCTTCGACATGCGCTATGCGGCCAAGCTGTTTTCGCCGTTCCAGCGCGTGCATTCGCCCAGCGAATTCGAGGGCAACGGCATCGGCCTGGCCATTGTCCAGCGCATCGTGCACCGCCATGGCGGCCGCATCTGGGCCGAGTCCGAGCCTGGCCGCGGATCGACCTTCTGCTTTACGCTTTGGGAGGCGGGGATCCCGGCGGACCTGCAGGCGGCTTCTTCTCGGCTTTCTTCTCCACCAGCTTGACGATCACCAGCGAGCAGTTGTCGCCGTTGCCGGTGGCGCGGTCGCGTGCGCGCTGGATGAGAATTTCCGCTGCTGCGCGCGGCGAATGTGCGGATAGCACACCGCCCAGTTCGGCATCCGAGAAGTAGGCCCACAGACCATCGGAGCAAAGCAGGAAGGTGTCGCCGTCGGCCAGCGGCGCCGTGCTGCCATGGTCGATCGTCGGTTCGCGCTCGGAACCCAGGCAGCCGAGCAGGACGTTCTTCTGCGGATGGCTCTCCGCCTGTTCCGGCGTCAGGTAGCCCTGCTTGAGCATCATGTTCACGTAGGAATGGTCGGAGCTGCGGCTGACCAGCTGGTCGCCGCGGAAATGGTAGATGCGCGAGTCGCCGCAATGCGCCCAGTCGACCCGGCCGGGCTGGAACAGCAGCACGCAGGCGGTGGTGTGCGGATCCTGCTCGCTGGTGAAGCGCGTCAGCTTGACGATGACGTGCGCCTCGGAAATGATCGCGCCAAGCAGCTGTTCCGCCGATTCGTCGGCCGGCGCGTACGCATCGAAATTCTGCTGGGCCTTGTGCACGACCTGTTCCGCCGCCATCGCGCCGCCACTATGGCCGCCCATGCCGTCGGCCAGCACCGCCATGAGCAGGCCGCGCCGGCTGGAATGGGGAAACAGGGCGACGCGGTCCTGCTGCTCCTTGCGGTCGCCGATGTGCTGGGCGGTGCAGGTTTCTACGGATAACGCCACTGAGCGAATGCCTTCGATGTATCGACGCGCGACTTTAACATGCAATCCGGGCTTTGATGCTAGGCTTCACCGCAAAGGAGGCGTGGCATGCTTTATCCGGAAAGAGGCTTCAACCAGGTGACGGTCGGCGAGCGCTTCGAGAGCGCCATGACCATGACCGAGACGCACATCGTCATGGGGGCCGGCCTGTTCGGCGACTTCAACCGGCTGCATGTCGACGAGCCGTTTGCCCAGCAATCGCGTTACGGCGGCCGCATCGCCCACGGCTACCTCACCAGCTCGCTCATCGCCGCTTCCTACGGCATGGTCTTCCACGGCACGGCGGTCGCCTATCTGGAACACGCCTGCAAGTTCCTCAAGCCGGTGCGCGCCGGCGACACGCTGACCACGGTATGGGAAGTCACCGCCCTCACCCCGAAGCCGAAGCACGACGGCGGCATCGTCGCCATGAAAGCCGCCTGCACCAACCAGGACGGCGAGGTCGTCGCGGAGGCGACGGGGACGATGCTGGTGAAGAACGCTTAGGGAAACCCTGGGTCCCCGCTTCCGCGGGGACGACAGGTCCTAGCCCTTGAGTTTCTCTTCTTCGCGCAGCCGCAGGACGCGGCGCTGCACCTTGCCGGTCGTCGTCATGGGCAGGGCGTCGATGAACTCGATGGCCTTGGGATACTCGTAGGGCGCGAGATATTTCCGCACGTGGGCCTGCAGGCCGGCTTCGAGCTCGGCCGAGGGCTGCTGATCCGGCTGCAGCACGATGAAGGCCTTGATGAGGGTGCCGCGCGTCTCGTCGGGCGCGCCGATCACGGCGGCATTGGCCACCGCCGGGTGCTTGACCAGGCAGTTCTCGATCTCCGAGGGGCCGATGCGGTAGCCGGCGCTCTTGAACATGTCGTCGGCGCGGCCCTGGTACCAGAGGTAGCCGTCCTCGTCCATCTTCGCCAGGTCGCCGGTGCGGCCCCAGGCGGAATCACCCGACCCGATGAATTTCTCTGCCGTTGCCTGCGGGTTCTTCCAGTACTCGATGAGAAACACCGGGTCGCTTTCACCATTGCAGGCGCGCTGCACGCAGATCTCGCCCACCTCGCCCGGCGGCAGCACCTTGCCGGCGTCGTCCACCACCGCCACGCGATGGCCCGGATAGGGCCGTCCCATGGCGCCCGGCTTGGGCGGATACGCCGCGGCGCAACCGCCGACGACGTAGTTGATCTCGGTCTGGCCGAAGATCTCGTTGATGGTCACGCCGAGCTGCGCCTGCGCCCAGTTGAACACCGTCTCACCCACCGCTTCGCCGCCGCTCATGATGGTGCGGAGGTTGACGTCGAAGCGCGCCTTCGGCTCCGGCACCGCCTTCATCATCATCTTCAGCGCCGTGGGAAAGAGGAAGGCGTTGCGCACGCCGTACTTCTCGATCAGCCAGAAGGCCTTCTCCGCATCGAAGCGGCCGCGGTAGCCGAGGATCGGCATGCCGTAGTGCCAGGTCGGCAGCAGCGCGTCGAACAGGCCGCCGGTCCACGCCCAGTCGGCCGGCGACCAGAACAGGTCGTTCGGCTGGGGGAAGAAGTCGTGCGAGCAGGCAAAGCCCGGCAGGTTGCCGAGCAGCGTGCGCTGTGCCATCAGCGCGCCCTTCGGATTGCCCGTCGTGCCGCTGGTGTAGATGATCAGCGCCGGGTCGTCGGCGGCGGTGTCGACGCACTGGAAGCGGCGCGAGGCGCGCGCCAGCAGCGCCTGCCAGTCGTGCACGCCGGTCTCCTTCACGCCGACGCCGATGATGTGGCGCAGATGCGGCAGCTTGTCCTTCACCGCCCACAGCTTGGGCAGCGTGGCCTCGTCGACGATGGCGACGCAGGCTTCCGAGTTCTCCAGCCGGTATTCCAGCGCGTCGGGACCGAAGAGGTGCGACAGTGGCAGCGCGATGGCGTCCATCTGGTAGCAGGCGATGTGGGCGATGCCGGTCTCCGGCCGCTGCGGCAGGATGATGGCGACGCGGTCACGCCGCATGACGCCGAGCGCGTGCAGCACGTTGGAGAGGCGGTTGGCCGCCATCTGGATGTCCCAGAAGGTCCACGCCTCGGTGGCGCCGGCTTCGTCCTCGTAGTAGAGGGCGAAGCGCGAACGCTCCTCCGCCCAGCGCCCGCAGCATTCGCGCGCCATGTTGTAGCGCGCTGGCGTGTCCCAGCGAAAGGTGTCGAAGAGTTCGTCGTAGTTTTTCGCCGCGGCGTTCAGCTCCATGTCACGTCCCCAGGCGTTGATCCAACAGTTCGATCCAGTGCGACACCGGCGTCGGCGTACCCTCCTGCAGGTGTGCGATGCAGCCGATGTTGGCGCTAACGATACCCTCCGGCGTGCCGGCATGCAGCGCCGTCAGCTTGTTCGCGCGCAGCTTCAGTGAAATCTCCGACTGCAGGATGGAGTAGGTGCCGGCCGAGCCGCAGCACAGGTGGCCGTCGGCCACCGGCGTGAGATCGCAGCCAGCCGCCTGCAGGATCTCCTCCGTCACGCCTTGCACCTGCATGCCGTGTTGCAGCGAACAGGGGGCGTGGAAGGCAATGCGTTTTCTCACCCTCTCCCCGCCTGCGGGGAGAGGGTTGGGGTGAGGGGCAGAGCGGATGCCAGCCCCCTCACCCCTGCCCTCTCCCCCGATTCCGGGGGAGAGGGGGTTATTCAGCAACGTCAGCAGGGCGTCCTTCTCGCCCGCCACCGCCTCGGCGATGTCGCGCGTGAGTAGCGAAATGCGCGCCGCCTTCGCCGCATAGCGCGCGTCGTGCTGCAGCAGGTAGCCGTATTCGCGCACATGGGCGCCGCAGCCGGAGGCGGTGATGACCACGGCTTCGGCGCCGGCTTCGATATGCGGCCACCAGGCGTCGATGTTGCGCCGCGCCTCGTCGAGCGCCGCTTCCTGGTCGTGCAGGTGGTAGCGCACTGCGCCGCAGCAGCCGGCACCCTCCACTTCGATCAAGGATATGCCGAGGCGGTCGAGCACGCGCGCGGCGGCGTCATTGATGTTCGGCGCCATGGCCGGCTGCACGCAGCCGGCCAGCATGAGCATGCGGCGCGGATGATTTCGCCGTGTCACGGGGCTGACTTTTGTCTTGCCGGCACCTTGGCCTTCAGCGCCGCCGGCAGCAGCGGGCGGAACAGCTGGCCGAGGCGCATCGCCGGCGTGAACAGCCAGCGCCGCGGCAGGAACTCGCGCAGGACGAAGCGCAGCAGGCGCTGGCCAGCGCTGCGCGGCAGCTTTTCCTCGGCGATGGCGCGGCCGATGTCGATCAGGCGGTGGTACTCCACCCCGGAGGGACAGGTGGTCTCGCAGGAGCGGCAGGTGAGGCAGCGGTCGAGGTGCGTCCGCGTCTTGACCGTATAGCTGCCGCCCTCGAGCATCTGCTTGACGAGGTAGATGCGGCCGCGCGGCCCGTCGAGCTCGTCGCCGAGCAACTGGTAGGTTGGGCAGGTGGCGGTGCAGAAGCCGCAGTGCACGCACTTGCGCAGGATGGCCTCGGCTTCGCGGCCCTGCGGCGTGTGGCGGATGAAATCGGCGAGGTGGTTGCATCGTCTGGGCCTAGGGTCCGCGTAAGCCGGCCGGGATTGAAGAGGCCTTGCGGGTCGAAGGCGCGCTTGAGCTTGCGCTGGAGTTGCTTGAGGGGTTCCGGCAAGGGCTGGAACACGCCCCCTTCCTTGTCGCCACCGCGGAACAGCGTGGCGTGGCCGCCGACACTGACCGCCGCCGCGCGCACGACAGACGCTTCTCCGTCAAAAGTCAGCCAGCGCAGGGCGCCGCCCCATTCGATGAGTGGCGCGCCGGGCAGATCGAGCGGCGCGCTTTTGGACGGCAGGGAGAGCCGCCATAGCGCACCCTCGCCCGTGAAATGGCCATGGCGCTGTTCGCGCACGCTTTCCCAGAATGCTGCCGCATCGGCGACCGCCTCGCCGCCGAGTTTTTCGCGCGCCGCCAGCACTGCTGCGCGCGCGCCGGACAAGCGCAGCGTAAGCAGATCGTCGTGCCAGCAGGTCGCCGAGACCGGCAGCGGCTGTCCGCCCCAGCGGTTCATGGTGTCGATGGACTTGTCCTGCGGCAGCTCCAGGCGCAGCGTGGCTTCCGCCGCCGGAATCGGCAGCACCTTCAATGAAACTTCCAGCAGCAGGCCGAGCGTGCCAAGCGTGCCGGTCATCAGGCGCGAGACATCGTAGCCGGCGACGTTCTTCATCACCTGGCCGCCGAAATTGAGCACCTCGCCCTTGCCGTCGAGCATTTTCACGCCGAGGACGAAGTCGCGCACCGCGCCCGCGCTGGCGCGGCGCGGTCCGGAAAGGCCAGAGGCCACGCAGCCGCCCACTGTCGCCTGACCGAAGTGCGGCGGCTCGAAGGCCAACATCTGGCCCTGCTCCGCCAGCGCCGCCTCCAGCTCGGCCAGCCGCGTGCCGGCGCGCACCGTCACCACCAGCTCGGTCGGCTCGTAGGCGACGATGCCGGTGTGACCGGTCGTGTCGAGCAGCTCACCCGCAGGCGCGTTGCCGTAGAAATCCTTCGTGCCACCGCCGCGGATGCGCAGCGGCTGCTTGTCCGTTGCCGAGGCGAGCACGCGCTCGCGCAGCTGTTCGGTCAGGTCGTTCATGAGGACACCACTGAATCGGGAAAACCCTGAACCACAGAGGACACAGAGTTCACAGAGAAAACAAGATTGACTGTGTCTCGGCCCTGCGCTTCTCTGTGTTCTCTGTGCCCTCTGTGGTTCAAGATTTTGTTTATCATCACTTCATCCATTCTTGGCCGTCCCCGTCAGCCTATATTCCGAGCAGCGCCGCGGCGTCGGCACGGCCTTGCCGGGATTGAGCAGGGTGTGTTCGTCGAAAGCCGCCTTGACGCCATGAAAGGCCGCCAGCTCCTCCTTCGAGAACTGCACGCACATCTGGTTCACCTTCTCGATGCCGACGCCGTGCTCGCCGGTAATGGTGCCGCCGACCTCCACGGAGAGTTCGAGGATCTTGCCGCCGTAGGCCGTGGCGCGCTCCACCTCGCCCTCGACGTTGGCGTCGAACATGATGAGCGGGTGCAGGTTGCCGTCGCCGGCGTGGAAGACGTTGGCGCAGCGCAGATGGTATTCCTCCGACAGCTCGGCGATGCGTGTCAGCACATGGGCGAGATGCTTGCGCGGGATGGTGCCGTCCATGCACAGGTAGTCCGGCGTGATGCGGCCTACCGCCGGGAAGGCGGCCTTGCGCCCGGCCCAGAACTTCAGCCGCTCGGCCTCGTCGTGCGAGACGCGGATGTCGGTGGCGCCGCTCTTCTCCAGCACGGCGCACATGGCGGCGATCTCCTCGGCCACCTCCTCCGGCGTGCCGTCGGATTCCGCCAGCAGGATGGCTTGCGCATTCAGGTCGTAGCCGGCATGCACGAAATCCTCGACGGCGTGCGTGGCCGGCTTGTCCATCATCTCCAGCCCGGCCGGAATGATGCCGGCGGAAATGATGTCGGCCACGGCGTTGCCGGCCTTCACCACGTCATCGAAGGAGGCCATCACTACCTGCGCCAGCAGCGGCTTCGGCGTCAGCTTCACCGTCGCCTCGAGGACGACGCCAAGCATGCCCTCGGAGCCGATCATCAGCGCCAGCAGGTCGTAGCCGGGCGAATCGAGTGCGCCGGAACCGATCTCCACCACCGTGCCGTCGATCAGCGCCACGCGCACGGAAAGCACGTTGTGCACCGTCAGGCCGTACTTGAGGCAATGCACGCCGCCGGAATTTTCCGCCACGTTGCCGCCGATGGTGCAGGCGATCTGGCTGGAGGGGTCCGGCGCGTAGTACAGGCCGTAGGGCGCCACTGCCTCGGAGATGGAGAGGTTCCGCACGCCCGGCTGCACGCGCGCCGTGCGCGCCACGGAATCGATGTCGAGGATGCGCATGAACTTCGCCAGCGACAGCACGACGCCATGCTTCACCGGCGTGGCGCCGCCGGAGAGGCCAGTGCCGGCGCCGCGCGCCACCACCGGCACGCGCAGTTCGTGGCACAGCTTGAGCACGGCGACGACCTGCGCCTCCGTCTGCGGCAGCGCCACCAGCAGCGGCAGCTGGCGGTAGGCGGTGAGGCCGTCGCACTCGTAGGGCTGCAGATCCTCCTGCTCCACCAGCAGCGCTTCGGCCGGCAGGATGCCGCGCAGTCCGGCGATCAGCCGCGCGATGTCGGCCGCCGCCAATTCGCGATGTTCATCGAAATTGCCCATGGTCCCTCCTCTCGCCGAGTGCGGCGACGCCCCGCCCTGGCAGCCCCCTCTGCCTGCAGATGCGGGTCTAACCGGCCCGCCCGGCCCCCCCGGCGCCCTGGCCCGGGGCCCCCCGGCGGCCCCGCCCCCCCGGCGGCGTCGGGGGGGCGCGGCCCCGGGGGCGGCCCCCTGCGCGGTCCCGGCCCGGCCCGCGCGGAAGCCCTCGCCCCGGGGCCGCGGGGGGCGGGGCGGCGCGAATGGCCCCGGATGTAGATGGCGCCCTCCTCCCCCCCCCCCCCCCCCCCCTCCTCCCTCCCCTCCCCCCGCCCCCCCCGGCGCCCCCCCGCCCCCCGCGCCGCCGCCCCCGCGCCCCCCCGGAAGTCGTTCACGTTGGTGCGCGTCGGCCCGGTGACAACGAGATCGTCCAGTGCGGAAAAAAAACCGTAGCCGTCATTGTCCGCCAGCCGCGCCCTGGCGTCGACTGCGTGCGCCGCAGCGCGGCCGAGGGTGTCCGGCGCCAGCAGTGCGCCGGCGTTGTCCTCGCTGCCGTCGATGCCGTCGGTGTCGCAGGCGATGGCGTGGATGCCCGGATGGCCGTCGAGGGCCAGCGCCAGCGCCAGGAGGAATTCCGCATTGCGCCCGCCGCGGCCCTTCCCTCTGACCGTCACCGTCGTCTCGCCGCCGGAGAGCAGCACGCAGGGCGGTCGCAGCGGCTCGCCCTGCCGTGCGCAGGACTTGGCGATGCCGGCCATGACCTTCGCCACCTCGCGCGCCTCGCCCTCGATGGCGTCGCCGAGAATCAGCGGCGTCACCCCGGCCGCGCGCGCCGCCTCGGCCGCCGCCGCCAGCGCGCCGCGCGCGGTGGCGATGACGCGCGTCTCGCAGTGGGCAAGGCGCACGTCGCCCGGCTTGGGCGTCTCGCTCACGCCCGATGCGAGCACCGCTTTCACATTGTGCGGCACGTCGATGCGGCATTTTTCAAGTATCGCCAGCGCATCTTCGCAGGTCGTCGGGTCCGGCAGCGTCGGCCCGGAGGCCACCACGGCCGGATCGTCGCCGGGCACATCGGAAATCACCAGCGTCACCACCCGCGCGGGATAGGCGGCGACCGCCAGGCGCCCGCCCTTGATGGCGGAAAGGTGCTTCCTCACGCAGTTCATCTCGCCGATGCCGGCGCCGCTTCTCAGGAGCGCGCGGTTGATCTGCTGCTTGTCGGCCAGGGCAATGCCCTCGAAGGGCAGGGCCAGCAGCGCCGAGCCGCCGCCGGAGATCAGCACCAGCACCAGGTCGTCGGAAGTCAGTCCCCTGCACCACGGCGAGCATGCGTGCCGCGGCGTCCTGTCCAGCCGCATCGGGCACCGGATGCGCCGCCTCGACCACCTCGATGCGTTCGCAGGGCACGCCATGGCCGTAGCGCGTCACCACCAGGCCGGACAGCTCGCCCGGCCAGTGGTCCTCCACCGCCCGCGCCATCGCCGCGGCAGCCTTGCCGGCGCCGACCACGAGCGTCCGGCCCTTCGGCGGCTGAGGGAGATGCTGCGGCACACAGGCCGCCGGGTCGGCGGCGCTCACGGCAGTCTGGAAAAGGTGCTTCAGCAACGCTTGCGGCGAGTTGGTCATCTGCATGAACCCTAAAGTTTGAGGGACATTGTCCGTCAATGCATGAAATCCCTGCGAGGAAGCCATCATGTCCGACCCAAGTCAGACCCCACTGGCCGAGCGCCGCCAGCACCCGGAATTGCGCACCTTGTTCGAAGAGGCCTACGCCCGGGTCGAGCCCTGCTTCGACCCGAAGCAGACCTGGGGCGGCCTGCCGCTCGAGCACCTCGCCTTCCGCATGCTGCGTGAAGCATACCCCCAGATGTCCTCCCAGGATGCCCGGCTGCTGGTCGGTGCCTTGCTGCGGGTGTACAAGGAACGCCATTCGGCTCCTGCCAAAGCGACCGCGTAGGACAATTTCCTACATGAAAAACAGGCGCTTCCCGATCTACAGCCCGCCGCCTTCCGGCCGATAATTCTTCCATGCCGCACTGTGCAAGGAGAACAGCATGCAGATCAATCGCCGCAAGAACTTCAAGCTGAGAGCCCTCTTCGACGAGGCGTACGAGCGCATCGAGCACGTGTTCTCTCGCCAGCCCCCGCAGGGTCTGCCGATCGAGTGGGTCGTGTTCCGCACGGCACGCGCGACCTATCCGCAACTCAACACGCTCGACCTCTACCAGTTCGCCGTCGCCTCGTCGCGCGTCTATCGCAGCCGCCATCCCGGAGCGGAAGGCCATCTCGCTTTCTAGGCGTCCCGCATACCTCTCCTCCTCACCCTGACCTCCCCTCTGGCCAGGGTTCTTCAAAGCCGGCGCTGACCACGCCGGCTTGTTTTTTTCTGAGGCGTCGACGGCTCGTTCACAGTGGGGCATGATGCATCATCCAAGAACGGGTATTGGCATGCGCACTGCCTTATTGGCCGACATCCACAGCAATCTTGAAGCCCTGCAGGCCTGCCTCGCCCACGCGCGGCGCGAAGGCGCGGAGCGCTTCGTCTTTCTCGGCGACCTGCTCGGCTACGGCGCCGATCCGCTCGCCTGCCTGGACATCATCGCCGAACTGGCCGAACAGGGCGCGCCCGTCGTGCGCGGCAATCATGACGCCGCCTGCCTCGGCGGCGACTTGCATGAAATGAGCCTGACCCCGCGCGAGGCCATCTACTGGACACGCAAGCAGCTCGGTCCGCGCGAACGGGATTTCCTCGCCGGCCTGCCCCTGGCCATCGCCGAGGTGGACCGCCTGTACGTGCATGCCAGCGCCGATCAGCCCGAAGCGTGGACATACATCACCGGTGCGCAGGAGGCCGCACAGTCGCTCGCCGCCACGTCGGCGCGAATCGTCTTTGTCGGCCATGTCCATCATCCCCTGCTGTATTTCACTACGCCCGGCGGGGCACTGCGCTCTTTTCAATCCGTGCCGGGCGTGCCGGTGCCGCTCAGCGACTATCGCCGCTGGCTGGTCATCGCCGGCGCCGTCGGCCAGCCGCGCGACGGCAATCCGGCCGCCTGCTACGCCATGCTGGACGCCGCAAGCGGCGCGATGACGCATTTCCGCGTGCCCTATGATGCCCACGCGGCAGCGAAAAAAATCCTCAACGCGGGACTGCCCGAGCGACTGGCATGGCGACTGACCGTGGGCCAGTAGTCCGGGGGGGCATTTCATCGCATGCTAATATAGCGTCTGGTACAGGTTTCCCGCAGTGATCAAAAAACGTTTCCCCCCCTGGTTGCTCAGGATCGCGCCCTTCCTCGCCTGGTGGCCGCAGGTCGGCCGCGACAGCCTTAAATCCGACCTGTCCGCCGGGCTGATCGGCGCCATCATTGTCCTGCCGCAAGGCGTGGCCTTCGCCACGCTGGCCGGCCTGCCGCCGCAGTATGGCCTCTACGCCGCCATGGTGCCGGCCATCATCGCCGCCCTCTTCGGCTCGAGCTGGCACCTGGTGTCCGGCCCGACCAACGCCATCTCGCTCGTCCTCTTCGCCACGCTCTCGCAGCTGGCGGATCCGGGCTCGGCGAAATACATCGGGCTGGCCCTCTCGCTCACCTTCCTCGTCGGCGTCATGCAACTGGCGATGGGCCTGGCGCGCCTTGGGCAGCTGGTCAATTTCATTTCGCACACGGTGGTGATCGGCTTCACCGCCGGCGCCGCGGTGCTGATCATGTCGAGCCAGCTGCGCAACTTCTTCGGCATCCCGCTGCCGCGCGGCCTGTCCTTCATCGAGACCCTGCGCCAGTTCCTGCTGCATCTGGCCGACGTCAAGCCGTGGGTGCTGACCGTCTCAGTCTTCACACTGCTCGCCGGCCTCGCGACACGGCGCTGGCTGCCGAAAGTGCCCTACATGATCGTCGCCATGCTGGCCGGCAGCCTGCTGGCCGCCGCCCTCAATGCCTACTTCGGCGCGGCGCACACCGGCATCGCCACCGTTGGCGCCCTGCCCGGCGCGCTACCGCAGCTCTCAATGCCGGATTTCTCCTTCGACACCGAGAGGCGCCTGGCCGGCATCGCGCTGGCGGTGACGGCGCTCGGCCTCACCGAGGCGGTCTCCATCGCCCGCTCCATCGCCAGCAAGTCGGGCCAGCGCATCGACGGCAACCAGGAATTCATCGGCCAGGGCCTGTCCAACATCGTCGGCAGCTTCTTTTCCGCCTACGCGTCCAGCGGCTCGTTCAACCGCTCCGGCGTGAATTACGAAGCCGGCGCGCGCACGCCGCTGGCCGCCATCTTCGCGGCGGTATTCCTGATCATGGTGCTGCTCGTCGTCTCACCGCTGGCCGCCTACCTGCCGAATGCCGCCATGGCGGCGATCCTCTTCATGGTGGCGTGGGGCCTCATCGACGTGCACCACATCCGCACCATCCTGCGCGTCAGCCGCTCGGAGGCCGCGGTGCTGGCCGTCACCTTCTTCGCCACGCTGGTGATGCACCTGGAGATGGCGATCATCGCCGGCGTGCTGGTCTCGCTCATCATCTACCTCAACCGCACGGCGCGGCCGGGCATCAACTCCATCGTGCCGGATGCCGCCGACCCGGCGCGCAGGTCGATCGTGCGCAAGGCCGGCGAGGCCGAATGCCCGCAGCTGCGCATCCTGCGCATCGAGGGCTCGCTGTACTTCGGCGCGGTCAACCACGTCGCGGAATACCTCACTTACCTTTCGGAAGCGCGCCCCGACATCAAGCACCTGCTGATCACCGGCAAGCGCATGAACTTCATCGACATCGCCGGCGCCGAGCTGCTGGCGGCCGAGGCGCGCAAGCGGCGCGCGGCCGGCGGCGGCCTGTATCTGTACGGCCTCAGCGAACGGGCGCAGCGCTTTATGGAACAGCCGCCGTTCAGCGACGACATCGGTGCGAACGCCATCTTCGCGACCAAGAAGGATGCCATCGCCGCCATCGTCGGACACCTCGACAACACCGTCTGCGCGCGCTGCACGGCACGCATTTTCAACGAGTGCGTGGCGCTGCCTGCGCCGAAATAGTTCCGCGCCCCGCCGCTTGGCCTATGATGCGGTCGTTCTGGACAGCGCCGGATCGGCAGGAGCGGCCATGCATGGCGAAGCGGAGAACCTGGGCGCGCAAGCGCTGGCGCCCGGCGCCGAGGTGGGCGGCTTCCGCGTCATGCGCCTGCTGCACGAAGGCGGCATGGCGCGCCTGTATGCCGTCGAGCGCCTGGCCGGCGACCCGCCCGCCTTTCCCCTCCTGATGAAGATCCCCAGCCTCGGCTTCGGCAGCCACCCCGGCTGCCTGGTCGGCTTCGAGGTGGAACAGATGATTCTCGGCCGCCTCAGGGGGCCGCATGTGCCTCGACTGGTGGCCAGCGGCGACCAGGCCGGCACGCCCTGGCTGGTCATGGAGCGCATCGACGGCGGACGGCTAACCGATGCCGTCACACGCGCGCCGCTCGACGCGGCGGAAGTCGCCCGCCTGGTCGGCGCCGTCGCCGCGGCGGCGCACGCGCTGCACCGCCAGAATGCGATCCATCTCGACCTGAAGCCCGAGAACGTCCTCTTCCGCGCAGACGGCACGGCCGTGCTGGTCGACTTCGGCATCGCCCGCCATGCCGAGCTGCCCGACCTGATCGAAGAGGAGTTCGACCTGAAAGCCGGCAGCGGCGCGGGCATCGCGCCGGAACAGCTGCAGGGCCGGCGCGGCGATCCGCGCAGCGATCTCTTTGCCCTCGGCGTCATCGCCTACCAGCTGGCGACGGGCAAGCTGCCCTTCGGCGCGCCGACATCCGGCAGCGCCATGCGACGGCGTCTCTACATCGATCCGCTGCCGCCGCGCGCCATCCAGCCCGATCTGCCCGCCTGGCTGCAGGAGACGATCCTGCGCTGCCTGGAGATCCGCCCCGACGCGCGCTACGCCACGGCCGCGCAACTCGCGCACGATCTCGCCCATCCGGGGCAGATCCCCCTGACCGAAAGAGCCGAACGCCGGCATCGCGCCGGACCGCTCATCGTGGCGAAGCGCTGGCTGCAGGGGCTGCGCGAGCCGGGGCTGCCCGCCTCAACGCCCTCCCGCCATCTAGCCAGTGCGCCCCACGTCATGGTGGCCATCGATCTGGACGACCGTCGCGACACGCTGGCCAGGGCCATGCGCAGAACCCTGCGCCGGGCGCTTCACGCCGAGCCGGACCTGCGCGTCACGCTCGTCGCCGTACTGCAGCCGCTGACTTTCGGCGAGGACGCCACGCCAGAGGTGGCGCACAGTCAGCAGACTACCGCCCTCGTCGCCCTGCGCCACTGGGCGCGGCCGATCGGCTTGCCGCTGGAGAAACTGCGCATCCATGTTGCCGAAGGCAGCGACGCGGCCGGCACGCTGCTGGACTATGCGGCAGCGCACCACGTGGACCGCATCATCGTCGGCGCGCGCGGCCATTCGGCGCTGCGACGCTATCTCGGCAGCGTGTCGGCCCGGGTGGTGGCCGAAGCGCCCTGCAGCGTCTATGTCGTGAGGCCGAACGAAAATAATCCATAGAATTTTTCCATTCATTCATTTAATTGATCATGTTGTGGTTCCAACCTTCAAGCTGTAGAAATACGCTCCAACAATAAAAAGAACAGGGTTGAACAATCCAAGAGGAGGAGCACCATGGACGTCTCGCGTCTTTCGGTATCGTTTCACACCCATCCCCCCGCCCACCGGGCCACTCCGCCGCCTCACTCTCCCTCTTAGCGCATACATTCCAATAACGCGCCGCTCACCTGCAGGCGCTTCGCGCAGCACCAGAGGGAAAGAGGAGGGCAGCATGGTCTACACACACAAGTCACCGGCACTGCTGGTGATCGGCATCGTCATACTGGCCTGGGGCTGGCTCAACCAGACCGGGTCGATGGACGGCTTGCAGGCCTGGCTGCAGCCCGGCGCCTACAAGGAGCAGAAGCAGGCCGTCGAAAAACATCAGGCTGCGGAAAAGGCCGCCGTCGAGAAAGCCGCGGCGGAAGGCAAGCCGGCGCCCGAAGCCAAGGCCATGAAGCCGGGCAAGTTCGATGCGGTCAAGGCGTCACAGGCACAGCTGTCCTACATCGTCGGCGGCCTCTTCGCCCTGGTCGGCCTGCTCATCATGGTATGGAAGCCGAAAGAGGGGAGCCTCGACTACTACATCGGCATCGTGCCAGGCATCGCCTTCATCGTCGTCATCGCCTTCGCCGTGCGCTGGATGCTCGATCCCATCTTCGCCAACTGGGGCAAGGCGGCACAGCCGACGCTGGGCTGGAACTTCGCCAGCATCTTCAATTTGAACTACGTGGTGCTGGGCATCGTGCTCGGCATCATCATCGTCAACCTGCTGAGGATCCCGGCCTGGGCCGCCAACGGCGTGCGCACGGCGCGCTTCTTCCTCAAGACCGGCGTCATCCTGCTCGGCACGCTGTATTCGGCGGCGGAGCTGGTGCAGCTCGGCCTCCTCTCGATCGTGCTGATCGGCATCTTCGTGCTCGGCTCGGTCGGCCTGGTGCTGCTGATCGGACCGCGCATCAACGCCACCAACTCGATGACCGGCGTGCTCTCGGCCGGCGTCGGCGTCTGCGGCGTGTCCGCTTCCGTGGCCGCCGCCCCCGTGGTGCAGGCCAAGGCGGTGGACATCGCCTACACCATCGGCACCATCCTGCTGTGGGGCGTGCTGTGCATGTTCATCTTCCCCACCGTCGGCCACCTGCTCAACATGGGGCCGGTGCAGTTCGGCGCCTGGGCCGGCACCGGCATCCTCAACTCGGCGCAGGTCGCCGGCGCCGCGCTGGCCTTCGACCCGAAGGGCATCGAGACGCTGAAGGTGGCGGAGATCTTCAACATCACGCGCGTGCTGTTCCTGCCCCTGATCGTCGTCTGGCTGGCCGCCTGGTACGTCAAGCGCGAAGTCGGCGCGGAGAAAGTCGACCTCGGCAAGGTGCTGGTGGCCAAGTTCCCGGTGTTCGTCATCGGCTTCATCCTGATGTTCGCCGCCTCAAGTGCCGGCCTCTTCGCACCGGCCGGCCATTACCAGGGCAAGTACTTCTCCAGCACGGAAATCAAGGAAGACAAGCTGCTCAAGGAAAAGGAGCTGACCGCCCTGCAGTCGGCCCTGCCGAAGGCCCGCAACGACGCAGAGAAGAAGGCGCTGGACGACCTGATCGCCAACAAGAAGGTGATGACGCGCGAGCAGGACAATACCCTGCGCAGCGTGGCCAAGATCGAGGGGCTCGACAAGGGCGCCGCCGACGCGCTGGGCGCCGCGCACAAGGCGGCCTGGCACAGCTCGAAGACGATTGGTGCCTACCGCGACTGGATCGCCTGGCTGTTCGCCATCGGCCTCACCGGCCTGGGCATGCAGATCACTGCCAAGTCGCTCAAGCAGGCGGGCGGCAAGCCGCTCATCATCGGCTCGGCAGTGGGCCTCATCAAGGCCCTTGGCTCGCTCGTCGTCGTCCTGCTGTTCGTGCGTGAATTCGTCTAACCCTCACCCCAACCCCTCTCCCGTTCGCGGGAGAGGGGCGTTGAAAGGAGAAGCAAAATGGCAGAAGAAGAGAAGCAATTCGAGCGCGGCACCAACCTGTCGATTTTCGTGAGCGACCGCCACGAGGATTTCGGCGCCCTGGCTGTTGCCTTCGCCATCGCCGTCGCCATCATGCTGCTGGTCGGCAAGTGAGCGCTGTCGCCAACCCGGCGGCCGTCGACGCTGCGGCCGCCTTGTCCATCGCTGGCGGCCTCGCGCCGCGCACCCTGCTCCTCGCCCACCACGGCACGGCCGGCGCGGAGCAGGCGGCGGCGCTGGCGCTCTCGCTCGCCGTATCGGGGCAGACGCGCATCGTTCACCTCTACGTCGTGCCGGATTTCTGGGACGGCATGCAGGGCGACGACTGGCTCAACAACGCGTGGACGCGCGACGCCTTCGCCCACCACGTCGAGAATCAGCTGAAGAAGGATGCGCAGGATCAGATGCAAGCCGTCGCCGACCAATGCGCATCGTCGGGCATCGAGTACGAGCCGGTGCTGCGCTATGGCAAGCCGGCCGAATGCCTGCTCGAAGCGGTGCGCGAGCACGGCGCCGATCTCGCCGTCATCGGCCCGCCGCGGCCGAAGGGCATGACCGGCCTGCGTTCGCGCATGGACCTAGAAAAGCTTGCGCGCGGGCTGGCCGTGCCGCTGATTATCGCGAAATGATGCTGGCCGCCACCGCTTCCGCCGGCGCCAGCGATCCGGCGGAGGACAACGCGGCCTGGGTGGACGTCGACCTGCCCCAGCCGCCGCAGACGGTGCTCGCCGAACTGCGCGACATCGAGCGCTTTCTGCGCCTGAATCCCCACCTGGACATCCGCAGCTTCGAGCGGCTGCCTGAAGGGCAATGCTACCGCCTCGAGGCGCTCAACGAGATGAACGGTCTCGCCGTCTCCTGCGGGCTGACTTTCCAGGAAACGGGCGCCGGCGGCTTCACGCTACGCTACGACAGCGGCCTCAAGCTCGCCACGGAGGTGACGGCAAAAGCGCGCGGCGACGGGGCGGTGCTGCATGTGCGCGAGCGCTACCGCCAACCGCAGAACGATGCGCAGCTTGCCGAAGTCGACCGCAGCCTGACGCCCTGGGGCATCGCCCTGCGCCGCCATTTCCTCGGCCAGGCGCGCTGGGGCCGCTGGCGGCTCTACCGCGGCTGGCGCGAACGCCTGTGGATTCCCATGTCACCGCGCGAGCGGCGCATCACGCGGCTGATCGCCTGGGCGACGCTGATCGAGTTCGTCGTGTTCCTCGTCGCCGTGCCGATCTTCCTCTACTGACCCTGCTCCTCCGGCGGCTTCAGCTTGCGGAAGGCGCGCCACAGCAATAGATCGTAGGCGATCTTCATGCCGGCGCCGATGAACAGCGGCGCGGCGAGCGAGGCGGCCTGCATCAGCCAGCCGGCGATGCCCGGCGCCACCGCCCAGCCGCCGACGCGCACCAGATGCGTCACGCCCGAGGCATAGGTGCGCTCTTCCGGCCGCACCACCGCCATGACATAGGACTGCCGCGTCGGCACGTCCATTTCCACCAGGCCCTCGCGCAGCAGAAACAGCAGCGCCGCCACCCAGAAGGTCGGCGCGAAGGCCACGGCGGCGAGCAGGAGGCTCGACGGGATGTGCGTGAACACCATCGTGTTCACCAACCCGATGCGCGCCGCCAGCCACGCCGCGCCGAGATGCGAGAGGGCATTGAGCGCGCGCGCGGCGAAGAACAGCGCGCCGATCAGGGCAGCCGAGACGGCGAAGCGCTCGAAGAAGAAATAGGACAGCAGCGCCGTACCGAGAAAGCCGCCGGCAATGCTGTCGACGGCGAACAGGGCGGATATCTTCCAGACGATCTTCCTGCTTTCCGGCGACACCGGCCGGCGCGGACCCGTAGCACCAATCTCGGCCGCGGCTGAGAGCGCGAGGGCCAGCGGCGCGCCGGCAGCGAGCAGCCCCGCGTAGAGCAGGAACATGGCGCGATGCGCCTCCGTTTCGTCGACGCCGAACGCCGCGAGCAGGGTCGGCGCCGCCGCGAGCAGTGCGCCCAGCGCGTGGCCGATGTCGGTGAGCAGGTTGTAGCGGGCGAAGGCGCCGGTGCGTCCTGCATCGTTCGATGTGGCTGGCAGGATGGCCTGCTCCAGCACCAGGGCGGCGCCGCGGTCGCGCCCCATGCCGTTGAGCGTGCCGACGAAGGCTACCGCGGCCATCGCCAGCGGGCCGGACACCAGCGCCGCGCCGATGCCGCCCGAAGCGCCCAGCAGCGACAGCCAGACCAGGCAGCGCCGCCGTCCGAGGCGGTCTCCCGCCCAGGTGACGATCACCAGCGCCAGCGTCGCGCCGGCCAGGCCGGCCGAGAGCACGGCGCCGATGGCAGCGGCGGAAAATCCCAGCCGCGCCAAAGTCAGCCCCAGCAACACGCCGGCCATGCCGGTGGCCAGCGCGCGCAGGAAGGCGGCCGAGTAAATGAGTGTGCGGTCGTTCATGCCTGAAGCATTCTGGTAAAATTTGCGCCGGGGAAAACACGGACTCCCCGGAGTCAGCAGACCAAGACGGTGTCCCGTCCAAGTCCGTCAATCGTTTATTGCGAGGACACTTCGTGGACACCGCCAACGCATCGCATCCCCCGCCCGCCCCCACGCTGGGCGAAGCCTTCAAGTACTGGCTCAAGCTCGGCTTCATCAGCTTCGGCGGCCCGGCCGGGCAGATCGCCATCATGCACCAGGAGCTGGTCGAGCGCCGACGCTGGATTTCCGAGCAACGCTATCTGCACGCACTCAACTACTGCATGCTGCTGCCCGGGCCGGAGGCGACCCAGTTGGCCATCTACATCAGCTGGCTGCTGCATGGCGTGAAGGGCGCGGTGGTCGCCGGCGTGTTGTTCTTCCTGCCGGCCTTCGCGCTGCTCTCGCTGCTGGCCTGGGTCTATCTCGCCTTCGGCGACGTGGCTGCGGTACAGGGCATTTTCTACGGCATCAAGCCGGCGGTGGTGGCCGTGGTGCTGTTCGCCGCCTGGCGCATCGGCTCGCGGGCGATCCGCAACGAAGTCCTGCTCGGCATCGCTGCACTGGCCTTCGTCGGCATCTTCTTCTTCAAGATCGACTTCCCCTGGATCGTGCTGGCCGCCGCCCTCCTCGGCGGAATAGGTGGCGCAGCGGGCGGCAAACTGGCAGACAAATTCAAGAGCGGCGGCGGCCACGGCGCCTCGCACACGCAATACGGCCCGGCGCTGATCGACGACGACACGCCGCCGCCGCCGCACACGAAATTCACCTGGGGCAAGCTGGCCCTGACGATCCTCTTCTTCGCGGCGATCTGGGCGGTCTCCCTGCTAGCCATCCGCGGCATGCCCGATCTCTACGACATGGGCGAGTTCTTCACCAAGGCCGCCTTCCTCACCATCGGCGGCGCCTACGCCGTGCTGCCCTACGTCTATCAGGGCGGCGTGGAACAATTCGGCTGGCTCAGCGGACCGCAGATGATGGATGGTCTGGCGCTCGGCGAGACCACGCCGGGTCCGCTCATCATGGTGGTGACCTGGGTCGGCTATCTCGGCGGCGTAACCAAGGTGGTGGCCGGCAACCCGGTCGCGTCGGGCCTCGCCGGTGCGGCAGTGGCGACCTTCTTCACCTTCCTGCCCTCCTTCCTCTTCATCCTCGCCGGCGGGCCGCTGGTGGAGGCGACGCGCGGCGAACTGAAGTTCACCGCGCCGCTCACCGCCATCACCGCCGCCGTGGTCGGCGTGATCCTGAACCTGGCCACCTTCTTCGCCTGGCACACCTTCTGGCCGCTGGCCAGCGACACCGCACCCTTTGCCGGCCCGTTCGAATGGCTGCAGGTAGCGGTCGCCATCGCCGCTTTCCTCGCCCTGTGGAAGTACAAGCAGGACATCATGAAGGTGATCGGCGCCTGCGCGCTGATCGGCCTGGCCTTCCACCTGGGCCGCGGACTGATGGCGGGATAAACGCATCCGCTTGCGCGGCATCATCCAGCCCTTCCGCAATCTGGACGGCATCTTCGATCTCGGCTGGCCGCACCTGGGAGAGGCGTTCGCGCTCGCTCGAAACGATTCAGGAAACCTAGCGGACCGGGCGCCGTGGCGCCCGCCTTCGGGAGATCAGCGGCGGATGGCCGCCAGGATGCCTTGCAGCAATGCAACCGGCGTCGGCGGACAACCCGGCACGCGCACATCCACCGGGATGACGTTCTCCACCGCGCCGCAACTCGCATAGCTCGCGCCGAAGACGCCCCCCGTGCAGCCGCAGTCGCCCACCGCCACCACCAGCTTCGGATCGGGCGTGCAATCGTAGGCGACCTTCAGCGCGTTCTCCATGTTCTTCGTCACCGGGCCGGTGACCAGCAGCATGTCGGCGTGGCGCGGGCTGGCGACGAACTTGATGCCGTACCCTTCGAGGTTGTAGTAGGGATTGTTGAGGGCGTGAATTTCCAGCTCGCAGCCGTTGCAGGAACCGGCGTCGACCTGACGGATGGTCAGCGCCCGGCCGAGGATGCGCAGGATGTCGTCGCTCAGTTGCCTCATTTCGCGCGCGATCTCCACCGACTCGACGGGCTCGGGCCGTTTCTCGGTGACGATGCCGGTGCGCAGGATGCGCTTGATCAGGGGGATCATGGCGCGCACTCCGGGACTTTTGCTCCCCTCCCCCGCTTGCGGGGGAGGGGCTGGGGGGAGAGGGCAAGAGTCAGTCCCCGCAGGACGGCGCCTACCCCCTCTCCCCAACCCTCTCCCCCGGTGCCGGGGGAGAGGGAGACTCTCTGCAATCGCTCTCTCGTAATCATAGGTCGTGTCCCGAGTAAGACAGGTTGAACGACTTGTTGATGAGCGGGAAGTCGGGGACGATGTCCTTCATCACTGCATGCTCCAGCGCCGGCCAGGCCTGCCAGGAGGGGTCATGCGGATGGACGCGGGCCAGCCTGCCCGCGCCGTCGAGCGCCACGCCCACCAGCACTTCGCCGCGCCAGCCCTCGATGACGCCGAGGCCGTGCGCATCGGCAACGGGCGCAAATTCGATGCACAGTTCGCTGTCGGGCAGTCCGACGGCGATCTCCTGCAGCAGGCGCAGCGACTCGAAGATTTCCGCGAAGCGCACCGCCGCACGCGCCGCCACGTCGCCGCGCTCGTCCGTGGCGGGACGCACGCCGAGGGCCGCATAGGGCGGTGGCGGGGTGTAGCCCTGGCGATGCGCGCGCCCGTCGAGGATCAGGCCGGTGGCACGGGCGGCGACGCCGGTGAGGGACAATTCCCGCGCGAGGTCGGCATGGATGGTGCCGGTCGTCTGGAAACGGTCCTGCAGGCCGGCATGTTCATCGTAGATTTTCCGCAGGTCCTTCACCTCACGGCCGATGGCGTCGCATTGATCGACGATGGCGCGCAGCGCAGGCGCCTCCAGGTCGGACGCCGTGCCGCCGGGCACGATGCGGTCCATCATGAAGCGGTGGCCGAAGAGTGCGCCGTTCACCCGCAGCCAGTCCTCCTTGAGGCGCATGAACTGGGAAAAGCCGAAGGCCAGCGCGGCGTCGTTGCCGAGCGCGCCGAGGTCGCCGAGATGATTGGCGACGCGCTCGCGCTCCAGCATGAGAGCACGCAGCATGAGGGCGCGCGGCGGCGGATTGACGCCGCAGGCCGCCTCGACGGCGGCGGCATAGGCCCAGGCGTAGGCACAGGTCGAATCGCCCGAGATGCGGCCGGCGAGCCGCGCCCCATCGGCGATGCTGCCGCCGATGAACAGCTTTTCCACACCCTTGTGCTGGTAGCCGAGGCGCTGTTCGAGTCGCAGCACCCGCTCGCCGATCACCGAGAAGCGGAAATGCCCCGGTTCGATGATGCCGGCGTGGATGGGCCCGACGGGAATCTCGTGGGCACCCTCGCCGCCGACCTGGACGAAATCGTAGTCGCTCGGATCGTTCGGAAAGCCGCCGCCCTCGCCGGCATCGTGGCGTAGCGGATGCCAGTCCGCCGGCCAGGCGCCGTGGCGCAGCCAGGGGCGCGCATCTCCGCCACCTGAGCCGCCCTCGAAGGCGATGCCGACCAGATCGCGCGTCGCCCGCTGCATGCGGTTGGCCGCGGGGAAGATGCCGGCCAGATCGGGATAAACCGGGTTTTCCGCGGGCAGGTCAAGGTCGAGCCAGAGATGACCTTCATCGAGGGCGAACACGCAATGCAGGCGGAACCCCTCGCCGCGCTGGCGCCGATCCTCGCCCCACAGCGCGGCGAGACGGCCTTCGTGGCGATGCACGGACACCGCGAAGCGCATGAGGTCGTCGCCGTCGGCGGCGCGCGCCGCCCATACGGGCGCGCCCAAGCCGGGTTGGCGGGTAAACTCGATGGGTTCGGCGTGAAAGCGCATGGTCATCCCAGCATGCGCGCGGCTTCGTGGAACCAGCGCGTCAGGTAAGGCGGAATGTAGAGGCCGAGCATCAGCACGATGGCCAGATGCACGAACACCGGCGTGATGGCCGGCGCGTGGGGCAGCCGTTTGGCGTGCGTCTCGCCGAACACCATCGGCTGCACCTTGCCGAAGATGGCGGCGAAGGCGACGCCGAGGGCCAGCAGCAGTATCGGCGTGGCCCACGGATGATGCTTCATGGCGTGGGTGAGGATCATGAACTCGCTGGCGAAGACGCCGAAGGGCGGCATGCCGAGGATGGCCAGCGTGCCGAGCATCAGGCCCCAGCCGATGAGCGGGTTGATCCTGATGAGGCCGCGAATATCTTCCATCACCTGCGTGCCGGTTTTCTGCGCGGCATGGCCGACGGCGAAGAAGATCGCCGACTTGGTCAGCGAATGCATCGTCATGTGCAGCAGGCCGGCAAAGTTGGCCACCGCCCCGCCCATGCCGAAGGCGAAGGTGATGAGGCCCATGTGCTCGATCGACGAGTAGGCGAACATGCGCTTGATGTCCTTCTGCCGCGAGAGGAAGAAGGCCGCCACCACCAGCGTCAGCAGGCCGAAGCCCATCATCAGGTTGCCGGCGAAGCCGCCGGGGATGGCGCCGTCGGCCAGCACCTTGCAGCGCAGGATGGCATACAGCGCGACGTTGAGCAGCAGGCCGGAGAGCACGGCGGAGACCGGCGTCGGGCCCTCGGCATGGGCATCCGGCAGCCAGTTGTGCAGCGGCGCCAGGCCGACCTTGGTGCCGTAGCCGACCAGCAGGAAGATGAAGGACAGGACCATGATGGTCGGCTCGAGTTGCCCCTTCACCTCCACCAGGTGGGTCCACAGCAGCGCATTGCCCGTCTCGCCCAGTACGCGCTCGGCGGCGAAGTAGAGCAGGATGGTGCCGAACAGCGCCTGCGCAATGCCGACGCCGCAGAGGATGAAGTATTTCCAGGCCGCCTCCAGGCTCGCCGGCGTGCGATAGAGCGAGACCAGCAGCACGGTGGTGAGCGTCGCCGCCTCCATCGCCACCCAGAGGATGCCGAGGTTGTTGGTGGTCAGTGCCACCAGCATGGTGAACATGAAGAGCTGGAACATGCTCTTGTAGAGGCGCAGGCGCGGCGCGCTGAGCTTGCCGTGTTCACGCTCGTTCTTCATGTAGGGGCCGGAAAAGATGCTGGTGGACAGGCCGACGAAGGCGGTCAGGGCGACGAAGAAGACGTTGAGCGAATCGATGAAGAACTGCTCGCCGAAAGCGAAGCGCGGACCGTTGGCGACGATCTCGACCGTCAGTCCGGCGGCCGCAAGAAAGGTCCCCAGGCTGGCGATGATGTTCAGGTTGGGTGCCCAGTCGCGCTCCCCGACCACGGTCAGCAGCGCACCGCTGACAAGGGGGATGACAAGCATGAGGACGAAGAAATCCATGTCGTCAGTTGTCCTTCAGGTTTTCCATGTGGCGGATGTCGAGACTGTCGAACTGGTCGCGAATCTGGAAGAAGAACACGCCGAGAATGATGACGCCGACCAGCACGTCGAGCGCGATGCCGAGTTCCACGACCATCGGCATGCCGTAGGTGGCGCTGGTGGCGGCAAGGAAAAGGCCGTTTTCCATCGACAGGAAGCCGACCACCTGGGTGATGGCCTTTTGCCGCGTGATCATCATGAGGAAGGCCAGCAGCACCACCGCCAGCGCAATGCCGAGCGTGCCACGGGTGATGGTCTGCGACAACTCGGAGATCGGCAGCGCAACATTGAAGGCGACCATGACCAGGACGATGCCGACCAGCATCGTGGCGGGGATGTTGATCAGCGCCTCGACCTCGCTCTTGACGTTCAGCTTGCGCACCAGCCGGTGCAGGATCCAGGGCAGCAGCAGGACCTTGAGCACCAGCGTCAGCCCCGCCGAGTAGTAGAGGTGCGTCTGGCCCGTACTGACTGCCGCCACCAGCGTCGCCAGGCACAGGGCCAGGCCCTGCAGGGCGAACAGGTTGATCAGCGTCAGCACCCGCCGCTGCGCCAGCATGGCGAAGGCGAGTAGCAGGATCACCGAGGCGAACAGGTTGATGAGCTGGGCTGAAATCGGCATGGTCGCGCTCATACCCGCGTTTCCAGCATCAGCCGCACCAGCAGGCCCAGCACCGCCAGCAGGAAGGCCGTGCCGAGGAACTCCGGCGCGCGGAAGATGCGCACCTTGGCGTTGATGGTCTCGATGCCGGCCAGCAGGAAGCCGCCAATGACCAGCTTGACCAACAGCACCGGGATGGCCATCAGCAGGCCGAGGACGCTGCTGCCTGCGGCGATGCCCCAGGGGAAGAAGAGGGCCAGCCCGAGACAGGAATAGGCGTACAGCTTCAGGCTGGCCGCCCATTCGATGAGCGCCAGGTGGCGTCCCGAATATTCGAGGATCATCGCCTCGTGGATCATGGTGAGTTCCAGGTGCGTCGCCGGGTTGTCGACCGGCACGCGGGCATTTTCGGCGAAGGAAACGAAGGTAAAGGCGATGCCGGCGAAGGCCAGGCTGGGGTAGATGATGAAGTCGCGGTGGGCCAGCGTCTCGACGATGGTGGCCACGGAGGTGGATTGCGAAATCAGGGCCGTGGTGAAGATCACCATCAGCAGCGCCGGCTCGGCAAGAAAGCCGATCAGCATCTCGCGCCGTCCGCCCAAGGTGCCGAAGGAGGTGCCCACATCCATCGCTGCCAACGAGATGAAGATGCGCGCCAGGCCGAGAACGCCGACCAGGGCGATGGTGTCGGCCGTCGGCGCCAGCGGCAGGTCGGTGGACAGGGTCGGGATGATGGCGCAGGCGAGCAGCATGCAGCCGAACACCGCAAAGGGGGCGAAGCGGAACAGGGGTGAGGCGCCATGCGCCAGCACCACGTCCTTGAGGAACAGCTTGTGCAGCATGTAGTACGGCTGCAGGAGCGGCGGCGCCGAGCGGTTCTGCAGCCAGGCGCGGCACTGGTTCACCCAACCGGTGAGCAGCGGCGCCAGCGCCAGGGCCAGCACGATGGCCAACAACTGCCAGAGAAGCCCAGAGATACTCATTGCGGCCTCCCTTCGCGCAAACTCCCCGCCGGGCCCCCAGGGGAGATTCATGGCCCACACCTCCCCCCCTTAGCAGGGAACCGCCCAGGCGCCGGCTCGCCCGCCTGCAAGCCTTTTCATGGCCGCGCCACCAGCAGGAGGACGATCAGCGTGAGGAAACTGTAGAGCAGATAAATGGCAATGCGCCCGCCCTGCAGTCGGGTCATCAGCACGGAAATGGCATTCATCAAGCGTGCCAGCGGCAGGTAGAGCCAATGCCACAGGTGATCCTCGACCTTGACGCTGTAGTACGGCTGCGAATCGCGCGCGGTCGGGAAGTGCCGCTCCATGCGGAACATCGGTTCGAAGATGCGGCGGATCGGCTGGCTGAATCCCTCGGCCGTGTCCTGCGCGCGCGGGCCCTGGAAGACGTAGCCGCAATCCCACGCCGGCGTGCGGCGAATGCGGCCGTGATAGAGGCGGTGCACCAGTTGCCGTCCGAACAGCACCGCCACGACAATGGTGGCGAGGAAGATCAGCGGTTCATAGCTGGCGCGCTCCGGGGAGATGGGCGCCAGCATCCACCAGCCGTGTTCGCGCACCTTGTCCGCCAGCCCCGTGCCGAGCAGCTGGCGCGTGGCGGCATCAATGTAGGAAATCACCGTGGCGGGAAAGATGCCCAGCAGCAGGGTGATGAGCGCCAGCCAGACGAGCCCGGCCCGTTCCCATGGACCGGCGTCGTGCGCCTCCTTGAGCGCCGGCTCGCGCATCTGGCCGAGAAAGACGATGCCGTAGAACTTGACCATGGCGAAGCCCGCCAGCGCCGCCACCAGGGCCACCACCGCGGCCGCCACCGGCACCACCATGTTCAGCCAGGGATGCGGCAGGCCCGGCGAGAAGAGAAAACTCTGCAGCAGCAGCCATTCGGAGACGAAGCCCGACAACGGCGGCAGGCCGGCGCTGGCGATGACGCCGGCAAGCGCCAGCCAGGCCACCCAGGGCATGCGGTGAATCAGCCCGCCCAGCTTGCCGAGACTGCGCTCCTTCGTGGCATGCAGCACCGAGCCGGTGCACAGGAAGAGCAGGCTCTTGAAGCCGGCATGCGCCAGGCAGTGGTAGAGCACTGCCGTCATGGCCAGCGCCGCCAGCCCTTCCATGCGATAGGCGTGGAAGATCAAAGTCAGCCCCAGGCCGACGGCGAGCAGGCCGATGTTCTCGATGGAGGAATAGGCCAGCAGGCGCTTCATGTCGCTTTGCACCGTGCTGTAGAGGACGCCGAAGACGGCGGTGAGCAGGCCGACGGCCATGGCCACCACGCCCCACCACCACAGCGGATCGCCGACGAGATCAAAGCTCACCCGCAGCAGGCCGTAGATGGCAGTCTTCAGCATGACGCCGCTCATCATCGCCGACACCGGCGAGGGCGCGGCCGGATGCGCCTCGGGCAGCCAGACATGCAGCGGCAGCAGGCCGGCCTTGGCGCCGAAGCCGACCAGCGCCAGCAGGTAGGCCGCCGAGGCCCAGAAGGGTGAAAGCTGCTGGGCGCGCATGCCGGCGAAACTGTAGTCGCCACTGCCGGACGTCATGACGCCGAAGGACAGCAGGATGCTGATGGCACCGATGTGGGCAATCAGAAGATACAGATAGCCAGCGCGGCGGATTTCCGCGTGCTTGTGGTCGGTGGTGACGAGGAAGAACGAGGCGAGCGCCATGCCCTCCCACGCCACCATGAAGGCATACGCGTCGTCGGCCATCAGCACCAGCAGCATGCTGGCGAGGAAAAAATGGTACTGCAGGCACATCAGGCCCGGCGCCGTGCCCTCGCCCTTGCGGAAATAGCCGGCGGCGAACACCGAGATGCCGGCCGAGACAAAACCCACCAGCAGGGCAAACACCGCCGTCAGGTTGTCGAGGCGCAGATGGAATGGCAGGTTGGGCAAGCCGATGGCCAGAACGGCGACTTCCGCCGCCCCGCCGAGAAACAACAGTGCTGACAGGCCCACCAGCGCGCCGACCAGGGCGCCCAGGGGGAACAGCGTCTTGCTGATGAAGCGAAGGTTGCGCGGTGCCGCGAGCCCGGCCAGGCCGATCGCCAGCCAGGCGCAGACGGCAATCAGGAGGACGTCGATGGAGAGCAGCGCCGGCATCATTTCTGCGGCAGCAGGCAGAACGCGCCTTCGATGCCCTCGGCCGCGACGGTGGCGCTGATCGATTCGAGGGCGCGATCGGCATTGATGTAGAAGTTCGCCTCGCCGATCACGGCAAGCAGGCCCGTGGCGCGCATGACGTCGACCACCTGTTTTTTCAAGCCCGCGAAAACCATGTTGACGCCGCTGCTGCGCAGCCGCTCGACCAGGTGGTGCATGACCTCCTCGCCGGAGGCGTCGAGCTCGTTGATGCCGTCGCCGACGACCAGCAGGTACTTCGCCTTGGGGTTGCGGGCGACCGCCTCGAGAATCGCATCCTCGAAGAAGGAGACATTGGCGAAATACAGGCGGCCGTCGAAGCGCACCGCGGTGACGTTCTCGGAAGCCGGCAGGTTGTGCACGCTGGCGTCGCGCAGCGTGCCGTCCGCATGGCGGCCAAGGATGGCGACGCGCGGCTTCATGGTGCGCAGCAGGTAGAGCATGATGGCCAGGCCGGCGCCGACCATGATGCCGTTGTCCAGGTGCGGGGCGAAGCCCAGCGTGGCGACGAAGGTGACGATGGCGGCGATGCCGTCGTGGCGGTTGGCCAGCCAGGCATGCTTGACGGCAGTGAAGTTGATCAGGCCGATGACCGCCATGATGATCACCGCGGCCAGCACCGCCTGCGGCAGATGGTAGAGCAACGGCGTCAGCGCCAGCAGGGTGATCAGCACGAACAGGCCGGTGAACACCGACGACATGCCGGTGATGGCGCCGGCGTTGATGTTCACCGCGGACCGGGAGAACGAGCCGGAGACGGGGAAGGACTGGCTTACCGCGCCGACGAGATTGGCCAGGCCCTGGCCGATCAGTTCCTGGTTCGGGTCGATCTTCTGCTTGGTCTTGGCCGCCAGGGCCTTGGCGATGGAGATCGCTTCCATGAAGCCGACCAGAGAGATCACGATCGCGGTGGACAACAGCGTGCCGAACATGTCCCAGGAAAACTTCGGGATGCTGAAGGACGGCAGGCCCTCGGGGATCGTGCCGACGACGTCACCGCCGCCCTTGAGGCTCAGTTCGCCGTGGCTGATGCGGCGGATGCGCCAGCGGCTGCCGTCGCCTTTCTCGCCGGCAGGCACCCGCCCGGCCAGGTGCAGGCGGTGAGACTGTCCGTCCGCCGAAGCCACGCGCTCGAAGACGAAGCGGCGGATGGTGCGGTTCCTTTCCCGGTTCTCCTTCTCGCGGTCCTTGACCTGGATCGTCAGCACCTCCAGCTGGTAGTTGAGCGCCGCCGCCTCCTGGCTGAGCGGGCCATGTTCCTTGCGCGCCGCGTTCAAGGCCACATTCGCCTCCGCGATCTGCTTGCCCAGCTCGGCGATGCGCAGCTCGGCCTGGGCGTATTCGTCCAGCCTGACACGGGCTTCGGCATCCACCACTTCCTCGATGCGCGAGGCGGCGTTCTGCTCGAAGCCGATCTGCCAACTGGCCAGCGTCGCCAGGGCGACGGCGATGAGGACGCCCGGCAGCTTCGGCGCGTATTTGCGCGTTGCGGCGATGATCGCAATGGCCGTTGCGCCCATGACGAAGGTCGGCAGGTGCGTGTCGCTCGCCTGCAGCACCACGCCCCAGATGTCCTGGATGAAATGCTCCGAACGCCCCATCGGCACGCCGAGGATCTTGTTCAACTGCGACAGTCCGATAATGAGCGCGGCGGCGTTGGTGAAGCCGACGATGACCGGATGCGAGAGGAAGTTCACCACCACGCCGAGCTTGAAGACGCCCAGCGCGAATTGCACGAGACCGACCAGAAGCGCAAGCATGATGGCCAGGGCGATGAACTGCTCCGACCCCGGCGCGGCAAACACCGACAGGGAGGACGCCGTCAGCAGCGAGACGACGGCCACCGGGCCGGTGCCGAGCTGGTTGGAGGAGCCCCAGAGGGCCGCCACCATCACCGGCAGGAAGGCGGCGTAGAGGCCGTAATACGGCGGCATGCCGGCCAGTTGCGCGTAGGCCATCGACTGCGGTACCAGCACCAGGGCTACGGTGAGGCCGGCGATAAAGTCGGCGCGCAGCGTCGTGCCGGAATAGGGCAGCCAGCGCAGGAAAGGCAGCAGTCGCTTCAGCAGCGGGTTGTTCATTTATTGTGGCAGCGCCCACGATCCAGGCCGGGCAACTGCTTATACGGAGAGGGTATATATTATCTTCACCTTATATCACCGTGGGCGAAATATCCTTATCGCCGAATCAGGGTGCTATATTCGCCGATCGATTATCCGCTTTCCGCCGACATGGGACACCGCCTCTCGAAAATCTATACGCGCACCGGAGACGCCGGCACCACCGGCCTCGCCGACGGCTCGCGCGTGGGCAAGGACAGTCCGCGCATCGCCGCCCTGGGCGATCTCGACGAACTGAACTCGGTGATCGGGCTGCTGCTGACCGAAGACCTGCCTGGGGAAATCAACGCGCTGCTGACCCGCATCCAGCACGACCTCTTCGATCTCGGCGGCGAGATGGCGATTCCCGGCTCGGTCCTGCTCGACGGTAATAGCGTCGACGAACTGGAACAGGCCATCGACCGCCACAACGCAGAACTGGGACCGTTGAAGGAATTCATTCTGCCGGGCGGCACGCGGGCAGCGGCCCTCGCCCATCTGGCCCGCGCAGTCTGCCGGCGTGCCGAGCGCCGGCTCGTCGCCGTTGCCGCGCAGGAAGCCGTCAGCGAAACCGGACGCAAGTACGTCAACCGCCTCTCCGACCTGCTCTTCGTGCTCGGGCGTACGCTCAACCGCCTGGCCGGACGCGGCGACGTGCTGTGGCGCAAGGACCGGGCGCGCGGCTGATCAGGCGGCGTCTGCGCCACCGTCGAGGTGCTGCACCAGCTTGCCGCTGGCAGAACGCAACCGCTGCGAGAGCAGCAGCACCAGCTCCATGAGGATCTTGATGCCGAGACGCGGATCGTCGGCAATGATGCGCGACAGGCTGTCGCGGTCGAGCACGGCGATGAGTGTATCCACCAGCGCGACGCAGGAGGCGAAGCGCAGCTCGCCGTCGATCATGGACATTTCCCCCAGCGTCTTGCCGGGGCCGGCGAGGCCCAACCGTCGCGGCAGACCGCCTGCGTCATTCCTGACGATCTCGCACTGGCCGTCGAGCACAATCACCATGAAGTCGCCGCGGTCGCCCTCGCGGATCAGGGTGGCGCCGGCCGGTGCGCGATAGCAGCGCAGGTGCGCCGCCAGTACTTCGATCTCGCCGCGCTCGAAGTCCTCGAACAACCGGATGTGTTCGATGACTTCCAGGAGACGATCGACAAAGGATGTCGCGTCGCCGAGATGCACCAGCCCAGGTAGTCGGCGGCTCACTCTTTGCCGAGCAGAGCGATGCGGCGATCGCGCACCGCCTGGGCAAGGAGGTCGAGCAACTCGACCGAATCCTCCCAGCCGAGGCAGGCGTCGGTGATGCTCTTGCCGTGTTCGAGCGGCTTGCCCGGCACCAGGTCCTGGCGCCCCTCCTTCAGGTGCGACTCGACCATGACGCCGAATACGCGGTACTCGCCCGCGGCCAGCTGGGCAGCGACGTCGCGCGCGGCCTCCGTCTGACGCTTGAAGTCCTTGCGGCTGTTGCCGTGCGAGAAGTCGACCATCAGGCGCGCGGCGAGGCCGGCGGCGCCGAGTTCCTTGCAGGCCTGGTCCACGCTGGCGACATCGAAGTTCGGCTCCTTGCCGCCGCGCAGAATGACGTGGCAGTCCTCGTTGCCGTTGGTGGAGACGATGGCCGAGTGGCCGGACTTGGTCACCGAGAGGAAATGGTGCGGATGCTGCGAGGTGCGGATGGCATCGATGGCGATCCTGATGTTGCCGTCGGTGCCGTTCTTGAAGCCCATCGGACAGGACATGCCGGAGGCCAGCTCGCGGTGCACCTGCGATTCGGTCGTGCGCGCGCCGATGGCGCCCCAGCTCACCAGGTCGGCGATGTACTGCGGCGTGATCATGTCGAGGAACTCGGTCGCCGCCGGCAGGCCCATCTCGTTGAGGTCCACCAGCAGGTGGCGGGCAATGCGCAGGCCCTCGTTGATCTTGAAGCTGCCGTCCATGCGCGGGTCGTTGATCAGGCCCTTCCAGCCCACCGTCGTGCGCGGCTTCTCGAAATAGACGCGCATCACCACCAGCAGGTCATCCGCCAATCGGTCGGCTTCGGCCTTCAGGCGGGAAGCGTATTCGATGGCGGCATCGAAATCGTGCACCGAGCAGGGGCCGATGACGACCAGCAGGCGGTCGTCGGCGCCGTGCAGGATGCGATGGATGGCCTGGCGCGCGGCGAAGGTGGTCTCGACCGCACGAGGCGTCGGCGGAAACTCGCGCAACAGGTGGGAAGGCGGCGCAACCTCATGGATGTCGCGGATGCGCACGTCGTCCGTGATGGCGCGCGGATAGGCGAGCCCGCCCTTGGGGCCGGGGGCGACGGAGGCGATGTTCGGTTTGTTCGATTTGATCGGGGCGTTCATGCAGGATGCTCGGGCGCTGCGACGAATGGCTAAGGCCTTGCATTCTAACGCAAAAGGCCGGGCAAAGGCCGGCCGGCACGCTACACGCCCCGATCGCTCAGTTCACTTTTTGCCTTGCAGCTTTTCGTACAGGCCCGTCACGGTGTTCATGACTTCCAGCAGGCGCTCGCTGGTCGTCGCCACGTTGAGGGCGGCCGTCTTCCTGTCGCCGCCGCGCTGGGTCAGGGCGTTCTCGAAGAACAGCCATTGCTGCTGGCCCAGCGCCAGTTCGTCCTTGATGGCGGCCGTGTTTTCAGGTGCGGAAGTCAGCTCCCGCAGGGCGGCGACGAATTCCTGGCGTGCCTTTTCCAGTTCCGTATTGCCATTGGCGGGCGCCACATTCCAGTTGAGCGCCTGGTAAAACTTCGCCATGCGCTGCGAGAGCATGCGCTGCCTGCCGGCGATGTTGATCAGGCGGCCCTCGCTGGTGCCGGAATGCTTTTCCAGCTGCACCGTGCCCTGGTGCGCCAGGCTGAGCACCTCCTCGTTGATCTCCATCACCTTCTTCGCCCCGCCCTGCGACGGCGCCGCGCCGACCAGGGCATCCTTGTAGGCCAGCCAGGCGCGCTCGAGGTTGAGATAGGTGTTCTTGATCTCGGGCGTCGGCGAGAAGTTCTTCAGCTCGACGAGCTGGCGGTCGAAGAGCGCGATCGAGGCATCGAGGACTTTCTTCGAGCGCTCCGTATCGACGGCCTGGCCGACCTGCAGATAGGCCTTGGCCATGCGCTGCGAGAGCATGCGCTGGCGGCCTGCCTTGTTGATGGCGGCGTTGATGTCGCTGATCTGTGCCTGGGCGGGATTGCCAGCGGCATCGATGCCGAAAACCGCCACGGCAAGGGCAAGCAGGGAGAGAATTTTTTTCACGGCGCCATCCTTTCACGGCCGCAACCCACTCCGGAAGGACAGGGTCATGGTCCTTGGAAAGGCTGCATTCTAGCCAGACACCGCGGACGGCAGATTGACAAACATCAATCTGTCGAGCCGCTCATCCGGTCCCGCCCACCGTCAGTCCGTCGATGCGCAATGTCGGCTGCCCCACTCCGACGGGCACGCTCTGACCCTCCTTGCCGCAGGTGCCCACGCCCGGGTCGAGCGCCAGGTCGTTGCCGATCATGGAGACGCGCGTGAGCACGTCCGGACCGTTGCCGATCAGTGTCGCCCCCCGCACCGGCTGGGTGATCCTGCCGTTCTCGATCAGGTAGGCCTCGGCGGCGGAGAAGACGAACTTGCCGCTGGTGATGTCCACCTGGCCGCCGCCGAAGTTGGCCGCAAACAGCCCCTTCTTCACCGAGGCGATGATCTCCTGCGGATCACGGTTGCCGTTGAGCATGCAGGTGTTGGTCATGCGCGGCAGCGGCAGGTGGGCGAAGGACTCGCGGCGGCCGTTGCCGGTGACCGGCACGCCCATCAGGCGCGCATTGAGGCTGTCCTGCAGGTAGCCGGTGAGGATGCCGTCCTCGATCAGCACGGTGCGCTGCGTCGGGTTGCCTTCGTCGTCGATGGACAGCGAGCCGCGCCGGTCGGGAATCGTGCCGTCGTCGATCACCGTGACGCCCGCCGCGGCGACGCGCTGGCCGATGCGCCCGGCGAAGGCCGAACTGCCCTTGCGGTTGAAATCCCCCTCGAGGCCATGGCCGATCGCCTCGTGCAGCAGGATGCCCGGCCAGCCGTTGCCGAGGACCACCGTCATCTCACCCGCCGGCGCGGGGCGGGCGGCGAGGTTCACGCTGGCCTGGTGCACCGCCTGCTTCGCGTAGTCGCGCAGCACGTCATCGCTGAAATAAGCGTAGTCGAAGCGGCCGCCGCCGCCCGCCGAACCCTGCTCGCGCCGCCCCGCCTCCAGCATGATGACCGTGACGGACACGCGCACCAGCGGCCGCACGTCGGCGGCGAGATGCCCGTCGGCGCGGGCAACCAGCACCACTTCGAATTCGCCGGCGATGTGCGCCATGACTTCGACGACACGGGTATCCGCGGCGCGGGCAAAGCCCTCCAGCCGCTCGAGCAGCTTCACCTTCTCGGTGTCGGGCAGCGAGGCCAGCGGGTCGGCCGCGCCGTAGAGCGCCGGCACCGTTCTGCCGGTGAGCAAGGGTATGCGTTGCTGTGCCCCCTGCGCGGCGATGGCACGGGTGGCTCGCGCCGCCGACTTCAGGGCCGGCAGGGAGATTTCGTCGGAGTAGGCAAAGGCAGTCTTCTCGCCTGAGATGGCGCGCACGCCGACGCCACTCTCGATGTTGAAGCTGCCCGACTTGACGATGCCCTCCTCCAGGCTCCAGCCCTCGGAGCGGCTGTACTGGAAGTACAGATCGGCATAGTCCAGCCTATGCCGGTAGAGATCGCCGAACACCGTTTCGAGTTGGCGCGCGGAAAGGTCGAAGGGCGCCAGCAGGCGGGATTCGGCGATAGCGAAGTGTGTGCTCATGTCCATTGTATGCAATCCATATTCAAAGAACGCGATGCTGCAGGGCCGGCAGGCTGGCGCGCAGGTCGGCGATGCGGGCGGTGTCCATCTCGGCCGTGACGACGCCTGGACCTTTCGCCAACCGATCGAGCACGCCGCCCCAGGGATCGACCGCCATGCTGTCGCCCCAGGTCTGCCGGCCGCTCGGGTGCGTGCCGCCCTGGGCCGCGGCCAGCACATAGCAGAGGTTTTCAACCGCCCGCGCGCGCAACAGCAACTCCCAGTGCGCCTGGCCCGTGGTGTGGGTAAAGGCTGCCGGCACCACCAGCAAGTCTACCGGGCCCATCGCGCGATAAAGCTCGGGAAAGCGCAGGTCATAGCAGATCGACACACCGACCCGCCCGACCGGTGAATCGAAGGCGACGACGGCATCGCCGGGTTCTATGGTCTGACTTTCATTGTAGTGTTCGGTTCCGCGCCGGAAGCCGAACAGGTGGATCTTGTCGTAGCGCGCCACGCGCCGGCCGGCGTCGTCGAACACCAGGCAGCTGTTGCGCACCTTGTCCGGCACCGAGGCCACCAGGGGGATGGAACCGCCGACCAGCCAGACCTTGTGGCGCAGCGCCGTCTCGCGCAGGAAGTCCTGCAAGGGGCCGGCGCCCTCCTGCTCGCGGGCGCGCACCTTGTCCATGTCGTCGCCCGAAATCAGGGGGAAGTATTCCGGCAGCGCCACCAGTTGCGCGCCGCGCGCGGCTGCCTCGGCCACCAGGCGGTCGGCATCGCGCAGGTTCTGCGCGATGTCCGGCCCGGACACCATCTGCACGGCGGCAATGCGGGAAGGCTTCATTGGGTTGTTCCCTCCGGCTTCGCCGTCGCCTGCTGTTGCAGTTTCTCCACCTTGGGATCGCTCCAGCTGCCGGTAATGGCGTATTCGAAGGCGAACATCTGCCCGAACGGGTCTTTGAGAATTTTCTGTGCCAGCCAGGCAGCCGCGCCGATGGCCGGATTGGCGATCATGGCACCGACGGCCAGCGTGTCGCCCAGCGCCGGCTCGACGCGCACGCGCAGGTTCTGCGTTTCCGCCGGAATGTTGATCTCGCCCTTCATGGCGATCTTTGCAGAGGGTCCCTGGATGAGCAGGTCCTTCGTGCCCATCACGCCCCGGTCGATTTTCGAAGTGCCCTCGATCGAATCGAAGGCGAAGCCTTCGCTGAAGATGTCGCGGAAATCGAGGGTGATGCGGCGCGGCAGCGATTGCAGGCTGAGGATGCCGAGCAGCCGCCCCACGCCGGGATCGAGCTTGTTGAACTGGCCGCGGGCTGCCTCGACGACCATCGTCCCGCCGAGGCTGGGGTGGTCGATGCGCGTCGGCGGCCCGGCCCAGGAGACCTTGCCTTCCAGCTTGGCGGTGCCGCGCCGCACGGCGTCGACATAGCCCAGCCGGTCCAGCATCTTGCCGATGTCGGCCACGTCCAGCTTGAAGTTGAGCTGGGTGCCGCCGTCATGCCACAGGCCGCTCGAATTCAGCGTGCCATCGGGGCTGCTGATCGCCAGCTTGTCCATCCGCCAGGCCTTGTCGGCGTTGGTCGCATTCAACTCGAGCTTGCCAAGCTTCATGCCATGCAGCATGAAGCTGTCGGCGACGATGTCGAGGCCGGGCAGTTCGCGCAGCGGTTCCTCGGCAATGACCGTCTTGCCCGGCCGGGTTTCGGCCAGCGTCAGTTGCTTGAGGCGCGCACGCAGGCGTCCCTGTTCACCGCCATCCCAGGCGAACTCGCCGGCCACCTCGCGGCTTGACACCTGGCCCTGCCAGCTGCCGCGCTGCTGGCTCGCGCGCAGCGTCACCGCGTTGAAGGGCCGGTCGAAGAGCTGCATCCTCTCGGCGCGCAGATTGATTCCGCCCAGCGGCAGCCCAACGCCAACATTGCCCCCATTACCACCATCGCCGGCAAAGAGGCCGCGCCAGAAATCCACGTCGAACTCGTCCACGCTGGCCGCGATCAGGATGTCTTTCTCCGGCAGTGCGGGGCGGGCCTCGCCAAGGCCAACCGCGCCGCGCTCGATGATTTTCTTTTCCTGGTCGGCCCGGCGTATCAGTTGGGCGCTGAGCGCTTTTCCCAGGCTGGCGACGATCTGGTCGCGTCCGGTCGACACGCTTGTCCGCTCAAAGCGGAACGGCATGACGTCCGTGGCGCTCTTGTTGAAGGGTGCGGGCAGGCTGGAAGCGATGCCCTGCAGGCTCGATTCGAGCACCACCTCCGTGCTGCGGCCCTTCACCAGCACCGTGCCCTGCAACGGCGCGCTGCCGGAGAGGTGGTTGAAGATGCGGTGATCCTGGAATTTGCGCAGCCCGGCGACGTTCAGGCTGCTCTGGGCGTCGATGGCGACGGTGCCGTCCTTGCGCGTGGCCGCCTTGATGGTCAGCGGCGAGCCCAGCAGCTGCCCGCGAATGTCCTTGATGGCGATGCCGTCTGCGGTGAAGTTGAGCCGCCCGTTCACTTCCGTGAGCGGCGGCAGGTCCGGGTCGAGCACCAGCGCGTTGCGCAGGAACTGATACTCGCCATCGATCTTCGACTGCTCCAGCCGGCGCAGGGGCAGGGTCAGCTTGAGCGCCAGCGTGCCATGGCCCTCCGCCTTCATGCCATCGGTAAAGCGGTCGATCTTCTCGGCCACCGGACTGGTCGAGACAAAGTGCAGGAAATCCGCGGTCGGGCCGGCGGCGCGCCCGGAGACATTAAGAATTTCCTCGGGCGCCTCGAGATCGTCTATTTCAGCGCTGACACCCGAGAGGGAAACGCCGAAAATCCTGCCCTGACGGGCCTTGATCGACATGCGCCTGCCTTCGAACAACAGGTCGCCGGCGATGTTTTCGATGCCGGGCCAGTCGGGCGCGTAACGCAGGTTGGTTCCGGAGATTTTCGCCGTCACCTTGAAGATGCCATTCTTGCCCTCGGCAAAGGGAAAATCCTTCAGGTTTCCCTGCAGTCGCAATTTCGCATCGTCCGCCCGCCCGCCGCGAATGGCCTCGCGCAGCCAGTCGCGCACGTCGCGGTTGACCCCCAGCGGCATGTAGCGCCACACGGCGGCGCCATCGGCGCGCGACAGGTTGGCCGTGATGTCGATTTCACCCGGCCCTTGCGGATCGCTGAGGTAGCGGCCGCTGGCGCTGCCATTCGCATCGGGGTTGTTGAAGGTGAAGTTCTGCAACTGGACGTCGAAACGGCCGTCCTTCGCCGTCCAGGAGGCCTGCGCCTTCATCTCGTCCAGTTCCAGGCGGGGATCGGCAAACACCGTCGGCAGTTCGACGCTGGCGTTGCGCCCGCTCACCTCCACCCTGCCACCCTTCTCGTTGCCGTCGATGCGGCCGGTCAGGCCGTCGAAGCCGGGATAGTAGCCATGCGCGCGCCGTCCCAGTGCCTCGAAGCGGGCGCTGACATTGAAGGCGGTCAGCGTCTCCGCATCCCCCTTCCAGCCCAGCTTGAGGTCGAACACCCGTCCCCGCGGCGCGTAGGCTTCGAGGGTTGCGCGCGTTCCGGCATCGAGCGGCAGGTAACTGGCCAGCTTGGCCAGCACATCGAGATCGAGGCCGTTCGCCGTCGCCGCACCGTTGGCGGGCTGCTTCCCCTGCGCCGGAGTCCAGCGCAAGGAGAAGTCGGTCGGCGACAGGCTGATGCCGCCCTTCGTCGCCAGGGTCAGCTTTTTCGTCGAGACCTCGAAACCGTCATCGGGCAGGCGCCCGGCGATGCGACCGTTGAAGTGCGCGAGCTCCAGCATCTCGAGGTTGCGCGCCAGCCGAAGCTTGACGTCACGCAGGGCGATGTCGGCCGTCAGGGTACGCAGTTTCTTGTCGTCGAAGCCGAGCCACAGCCGCATGCCGCCCGCGCCCTGCGGCAAGTCGAGCGGATAGTCCACCCAGGCGCGCCAGACGGCCAGGTCGGCGTAATCGAGCTCGGCATACACCTCGCCCTTCCACAGCTCCGGCCGATCGATGTCACGGCCGCGGAAATCGCCACGGATGTCGATGCGCGCCGCCAGCTCGGCCGGCGGCAAGGCCGTCAGGCCGAAGCGATGGCGGCTGCCGTCGTTGCGCAGGACGAAATTCAGCTGACGCAGCGCCAGCGGCGGCGCGCCGCGCTGTTCATCCTCCCAGCGGATGGTGGCATCGCGCACGGCGACGTTCTTCTGCGCCAGCAGCCAGTCTGAGAAATCGGTGCCACTCGCCTCGGTGTTGATCTGCAAACCAGCGATGAAGATGCGCCCGTTCCTGTCGCGCCGGATGGTCAGCTCGGGCGCATGGACCTCGAGGCGGTGCAATCTCAGCTGCCTGTGCAGGACGGAGGACCAGCCCAGGTCCGTCTCCACCGTATCGAAAGTCAGCACCGGGCGGTCGGCGGTATCGTGCAGCTTGAAGCCGTGCAGGGACAGATGCGGCCGCAGGCCGCTCCAGTCGGTGTCGATGCGGGAAATCGTGACATTGAGGCCGACGGCCGCGGAGATGCCGCGTTCGATGTCGCCGCGATAGTTCTCGATGTTCGGCAGCACCCAGTAGCGCAGCGCCAGGACAAGCAGGGCGAAGCCGAAATAGCCCAGCAGGAACAACCCGGTCAGCGTTCTGCGCAACCAGAGAGGAAGCAGCCGGGGAAGGCGGAGAAGACGCGCGAGAAACTGTTTGCGCGGGATCGGCGAATCGATTGCGGTCCTCTCCATCAATGGGTTGGGTGCGCCCGGATGCCAGCCAGTACAATGCCTCCGAAACGCTACTTGTTTGATTTTACCCTTAAACCCGTATCATCCCGCGGCAGACATGACCCAGGCCACGCTTGAAGAAATCCTTCCCCAGAGCCGTTTTCTGACGCGGCTCATCGACAGCCGGCCGGACATCGGCGAGGAACTCCACGCCGGTCTGCAGACCCCGTTGACCGCGCAGGCCATGCGCGACTTCCTCGCCGCCGAGGCGCCGGACGAGGCCGCGCTGCGCACCGGGCTGCGCCGGTTGCGCGCGCGGGTGATGGCACGCATCGTCGCGCGCGACCTGGCCGGCCTGGCGGACCTGGCCGAGGTGACCGAAACCATGACGAGTATGGCCGACGCAACCGTCGCGCATGCCGTCGCCGTGCTCTCCACCGTCCTCGTCGCCCGCCACGGCATGCCGCGCTCGGACGCGGGCGAGGCGCAGGCGCTGATCGTCATCGGCATGGGCAAGCTGGGCGGACGGGAATTGAACGTCTCCTCGGATATCGACCTCATCTTCGCCTATCCCGAGGACGGCGAAACCGACGGCGAAGGCGCACGCCTGTCGAACTTCGACTTCTTCACGCGGCTGGGCCGCCAGCTGATCGGCGCGCTGGCCGAGGTCACGGGCGACGGACAGGTCTTCCGCGTGGACATGCGCCTGCGGCCGAACGGCGACTCCGGCCCGCTGGTGGCGAGCTTCGACATGCTGGAGAACTACTTCATCACCCAGGGCCGCGAGTGGGAGCGCTATGCCTGGATCAAGGCGCGTCCGCTGTGCGGAGGGAGCGACGATGCCCTGACCGCCCTGGCGCGCCCGTTCATCTTCCGCAAGTACCTCGACTACGGCGCCATCAACGCCATGCGCGAACTGCACGCGCAGATCCGCCGCGAGGTGGCGCGGCGCGACATGGCCGACAACATCAAGCTCGGCCCGGGCGGCATCCGCGAGATCGAATTCATCGCCCAGGTCTTCCAGCTCATCCGCGGCGGGCGCGACAAGGCCCTGCAGGTCCGCCCGACGCTGCGCGTGCTCGCCCTGCTGGCCGAGCGCGGCATCCTGGACGAGGCTGCCGTGCGCGAACTCGGCGCGGCCTACCGTTTCCTGCGCAACCTGGAGCATCGCCTGCAATATCTCGACGACGCCCAAACCCACTCCCTGCCCGGCAAGCCCGAGGACCAGGCGCTGATCGCACGTGGCATGGGCTTCTCGGAATACGCCGCGCTGCTGGCGGAACTCGACGACCATCGCGCCAGCGTCAGCCGCCACTTCGAGGCCGTCTTCGCCGACCCCAGCAGCAAGGGGCACGAACTGACGGCCGTCTGGCAAGGCTGCGACGGCACCGAGAACGCACAGTCGGCCGCGGAGGAACTCGAACGCCTCGGCTACGCAGAGGCCGCGGACAGCGCGCAACGCATGGCCGGCATCCGCAACGGTGCCCGCTACCAGCAGCTGACGCCGCGCAGCCGCGAGCGCTTCGACGCCCTGGTGCCGCGCCTGATCGAAGCGGCGGCGGAAACGCCCAACCCCGATGCCACGCTGGCGCGTGGGCTCGATCTGCTCGAGGCCATCAGCCGGCGCGGCGCCTACCTCGCACTGCTGCAGCAGTATCCCCAGGCCCTGCAGAAAGTGGCACAGCTGGTGGGCGCCTCCAGCTGGGCGGCGACCTACCTGACGCGCCACCCGGTGCTGCTCGACGAACTGCTCGATGCGCGCCAGCTGGAAGCCGCGCCCGACTGGGCCGCCTTCCGCGCCCAGCTCGCGCAGGAGCTGGAGGAGCGCGAACCGGACACCGAACAGCAGATGGACATGATGCGCGAGGCGCACCAGTCGCAGGTGTTCCGCCTGCTGGCGCAGGACCTGGCCGGCCTGCTGCCGCTGGAAAGGCTCTCCGACCATCTTTCCGAGCTGGCCGACATCATGCTCGACCTCGCCCTGCGGCTGACCTGGCGCAAGCTGCTCAAGCGCCACCGCGAAACGCCGGCCTTCGCCGTCATCGCCTACGGCAAGCTGGGCGGCAAGGAGCTCGGCTACGCCTCCGACCTCGACATCATCTTCCTCTTCGAGGACGAGGCCTCGGAAGCGCCGGAGATCTACGCCCGCCTGGCCCAGCGCATCAACACCTGGATCTCCAGCACGACGCCGGCCGGCATCCTCTTCCAGACCGACCTGCGCCTGCGGCCGAACGGCGAATCCGGCCTGCTGGTGAGTTCCGTCGCGGCCTTCCGCAAGTACCAGATGGAGTCCGCCTGGGTGTGGGAGCACCAGGCGCTCACGCGCGCCCGCTTCTCGGCGGGCGACGCCGGCATCGGCCGCCAGTTCGAGGCCATCCGCATCGAGGTGCTGCGCAAGCCGCGCGACCTGGCCGAGCTCAGGCGCGAAGTCATCGCCATGCGCGGAAAGATGGCCGACGCCCACGCCAACAAGAGCGACCTGTTCGACATCAAGCACGACCGCGGCGGCCTCATCGACGTCGAGTTCATCGTGCAGTTTTTGGTGCTGGGCCATGCCCATCAGCACGCCGAACTCACCGGCAATCTCGGCAACCTGGCGCTGCTGAAAATCGCCGCTGGCCTCGGCCTCATCCCCGCCGATCTGGCCGACCGGGTGCATGGCGCCTACCGCAGCTTTCGCAAGCTGCAGCACAGCCTGCGCCTGAACGACGCGCACTACGCGCGCATCGAACACGCGGCGCTGGCGAAGGAAATCGAATGCGTGCGGGAACTGTGGCGAAAGGTATTGGGCGAGGACTGACCTGCCCGGGAGAAAGCGCCGGGGCTGGAGGCCGGGGCGCGCAACCCCGCCGCGTGAAACGCGGCGGGGTTCAGGCATCAAAGCGGCTTCTTGAGGGTGATGGCGCCGCGGATTTCGGCGGCGTGATAGCCCACCGCCTGGTCCGCCGGGTAGAGTTCCTTCAGCTTGGCCTGCACCGCCGGGCTGATGCGATCCGATGTGCCGTGGCAACCCAGGCAAAGATCCTGGGTCGGCAGGGCCTTCATGTAGCGATACATCTTCTTGTCGCCATCCATCACGACCTCGCCCTTTTCCAGCCCGGTCGGCTTCTCGCCGGCGGCGGCGCGCTTGTCGAACTCCTTCAGCACGGCCTCTTCCCAGGCATCGGGCACGGCCTTCGGGTTGCGGTTCTTCAGGCTGACGCGGCGTATCGCCCAGCCTGACTTTTCCGAGGCGGCCTTGGCCATGGCCGGCGCCTTCTCGCGGCAGACGCCGATGGCGCCTTCCGGCCCGCTCTTCTTGATTTCCTCGTCCAGCACGCTCAGCAGCTTGGGCGGAATGGCGGAAGACACGCTGCGGGCCTCTTCGAGCATGTTGGCGTCGTCGGCAAAGGCGGGGGCGACGGCGAGGGCGGCGAGCAGGGGAATGAATTTGCGGATGACGCGGTTTGCTTGCATGTTTCCTCCTTTATGAATACGGCAATTGCACTGACGAGAATAACGACGAAGACGGCGGGGTCGGTTATATAAGATTTTTAATCCATATCAATATAGTGTTTTTCTGCTTTACTCCATATCAGATTATTTGCTGAATCCATAAGGGCTCACCTCGACCTGCGCAGACCGTGCACACACCACGATGGCATCGGATCCGGCATGAGCGTTCGACCTGAGCGAGACAGGCCTGCCTTGCCGCAGAAGACAAGGAACGCTCACCAGCGCAAGGCCGTCCCGATGAGGAAGGCGCGGTCCGTAGCCCCACGTCCGTGGCCATGCTTCCATCCCACATCGAGATCCAGCCAGCTCGTCGGCGAATAGATGAAGCCCAGAATGCGATAGCGCACGGAACCGCTGTCGGCCCTGTCGGGATTGGTGTCGGCACTGATGTCGGCCACCAGCTTCAGCTGCTCCGTGGCCTTGTAGGTGACTGCGGCAGAGACGTGCCTGAGGGAAGTGCGCTGATCCACATCGTTGTTGTTGCGGCGGTAGCCGATGTGGGAATGAAACGACAGCGGGCCCGGTTCATAGGAAAGGATCCCCAGGGCGCCCCAGGTTGCGCGTCCCGCGCCAAAGCCGCGCCCCTTGTCGCCGGTCGGCAGGGTCAGGCCCGGTTTGAGGCCGAGGCTCAGGGCCTCGTGCTCGAAGAAACGCCACTTGAAATCCACCGAGGCATCGAGAGGCCCCTGGCTGACATGGCGACCGGCCGCGTCATGCGTGTGCTGGCGCGTGTACGGCAAGCCGAACTGCAGATCGGCGTTCTCCAGGGCGCCGTAGCTCAGCACGGCCGTCGTCAGGAGTTCCCTCACCTTGGCCCCGGACGGGTGGTCGCGCGTCTTGTCCGCCATCAGTTCGAACTGGTAATTGCCGAGTCCCTGGGTACCGGTGTCCTCGGTGAGCAGCGGGTGGGCGGCTACAGCCGGCAAGGCGAAGCCTGCCGTCAGAAAGACGACTGCTGCACGGTCAATGGTACGTGCCAACTCTCGGATTGCATGCATGATGAGAATGAGAACGACGCGGCTCAGGATGACCTACGTTGGCGGGGCATCGGAATGAGCGCCCAGTAAATACCGCACAATTTGCCATGCTTTCCCGTCGGCGCATGCTGTCATAGGCTCGATGCCGTGCACCCGTTCAATTCATTCCGTCACTGCGGACGAGTTCGTCGTCCAGCAACCAGAGCTGGTGAGCGTCCAGCATCAGGCGGTAGCGCGACTCGAGGGCATCCAGTTGCGCCATCGCTGCCGCCAGCTTGCCGTCGACCGCGAGGCGACGCGCGTTTAGCGTATCGGTGAGGCCGGCCTCGCCCAGTGCGTAGGCGCGCGCGATCAATTCGGCATTGCGCTCCATGGCCTGCGCCGCTACCTGCGCCTTCTGCCAGCCCTCGTAGGCGGCCGCAGCGCCGGCATGGAGCGCGGATATCTCGGCATTCAGCCTGCGCAGCAAGGCCGCCTCCCTGCCCGTCGCCATGTCCATCTGCGCCCGCGCGCCCTCCGTCGAGGCGGTGCGCGCCTGGCCGGGAAGGGGAATGCTCAGGTAGAGCCCCGTGATCTTATCGCTGCCGCCGGCTTCTGAGGCATGCCGGATACCTACCGTCGGATCGGGCAGCTCGTCCGCCTGGCTGCGGGCGATGAGGGTTTGCCGTCGCTGCACCTCGGTCCGCGCGACGGCCAGTTCGTGGTTATGTTGAAGAATGCGCTCGCGCCAGTAGTCATACGGCTGATCCACCGGCACCGGCGCAGCGAGGATCGGCTTCCCGGGCATGGGTATGCCGGGATAGTTTTGCTTCAGTTCGGCCGTGGCGACTGACTCGCGTAGGCGACCTTGCACGGCCGCCGCCTCGGCCTGGGCCATCGAAGCTTCGGCCAGCGTCTGCTCGAGCCGCGGCGCATCGCCAGCACGCACGCGCCGAGCAGCCACCTCGCTTTGCCGCCGCAGCAAGTTCACCTGCTTACCCCATTCATCGGCCTGAACCCTTGCCTTCAGCCAAGCGAACCAGGATCGGAGCAGGCCGCGCGCCGTCTCGTGCATGGCATCCCCCAGCGAGAGCCGTGCCTGCTCGACACCCTGGCGTCCGAGTTCCCCGTCCAGACGCGCCTTACCCGGCAGACGCAGCGGGCGCTCGATGGCGACATCCCATTCGTTGAGATGGCGCGACTGATCGTTGCGGCGTCGCGCCGCGCCCACCTGCAGGTTGAATTCGTGGCTGCCCGCCTCGAGGCGCAAGCGGTTGGATTCCTCGTAGCGTATGCCTGATTTCGACGCCAGCACGTCGGGGTGATTCGCCAGCATGGCGGCCACTGCGGCAACCGGCGGCAGATCGGGGTGCGCCTCGGGCTGCGCAGCCGCCACGAGCAGGGGCAACAACAGCGGAACGGCAAGCCAGCGTATATTCATGCGAACCTCCCGAATTCCAGCAATGGGATCATCCAATAGGCAATCTCGGGATTGGGCAGGGTTTCCCTGAGGTGGCCGACCAGCGCCTGCGCATCCTCTCGGTTCATGACCAACTGCACCTGAACGCGGCGCGAGCGTCCGCGCACCTGCTCGGCTGAGCCATGCAGGCGCACGGCCTGCCCCTGTCCCTCGACTCTGGAATTGGTAAAGCCCGTCACCCACTCGGGATGCTCGAGCAGATGGTCGACCAGATCCTCCTCGATCGATACCGGGAAGACTAGGGTCAGCACGCAATCGCGTTGTTTCATGCCGGATTCTCCTGCGGGGCAAGGCCGAAGCGTCGATAAAGAATCGGCAGGATGACCAGCGTCAGCAGGGTTGCGCTGACCAGTCCGCCGATGACGACGATGGCCAGCGGTTTCTGGATCTCCGAGCCGGGCCCGCTGGCGAACAGTAGCGGAACCAGTCCGAAGGCGGCAATACTCGCCGTCATCAAGACTGGGCGCAAGCGCCGCCGGGCGCCCTCGACGACGATCTGTCCGATCGGCATGCCCTGCGCATGCAACTGGTTGAAATACGTGACCATGACCACGCCGTTGAGGACCGCGATACCCAGCAGCGCGATGAAGCCCACCGAGGCCGGCACCGACAGGTATTCGCCCGTCAGCCACATGGCCAGCACGCCGCCGATCATGGCAAACGGGATGTTGCAGATGACCAGCGCGGCCTGGCGCAACGAGCCGAAGGTGGCGAAGAGCAGCAGGAAGATAAGCGCCAGCGCCACCGGCACCACCACGGAGAGGCGCGCCGCGGCGCGCTGCTGGTTCTCGAACTGGCCGCCCCAGGTCATGCTGTAGCCACTGGCAAAAGTCAGCTTCTCCGCCACGGCGCGTTTCGCCTCGTCGACAAAGCCGACCAGGTCGCGGCCGCGCACGTTGGACGAGACGACGACCATACGAGCCGCATTCTCGTGGTCCACCTTGACCGGGCCGTCGATGCGGGCGAGCCTCGCCAGTGCCGTCAATGGCACGCTGCCGCCACCGGGCAGGGTCAGGCTGAGGCTGCTGAACAGGGCGGGAGACATGCGCTCGCGATCGCCGCCGCGAAGCAGCAGCGGCGTACGCCGGTTGCCCTCCTGCACTATGCCCAGCACCCGGCCTTCAACCTGGGTGCGCAGCGCGTTCTGCACGGCGTCGATGCTGAAGCCAAGCCGCCCGGCGGCCAGGCGATCGATTTCGATGCGGTAGTACTGCACGCCTTCGTTCTTCGTCGTCTGCGCGTCTTCGGCGCCGGGGATCGACTTGAGGATCTCGACCATCCGCTGCGCCTGCTGGTTGAGTACTGCGAGGTCAGGGCCGAATATCTTGATCGCCACGTCGCCGCGCACGCCGACGATCATTTCGGAGACACGCATCTCGATCGGCTGCGTGAAGCTGTATGCCACGCCGGGAAAATCCGCCAGCACCTTGCGCAGCTCGTCCGTCAGCCAGGCCTTGTGCGGCTCGCGCCATTCGGCCTTCGGCCGGAGCACGAGGAAGGTGTCGGTCTGGTTGAGACCCATCGGGTCCAACCCCAACTCGTCGGAGCCGGTGCGCGCGACGATCCGCTTCACTTCCGGCACACGCTCGAGGATTGCCCGCTGGATGCGCAGGTCGATTTCCGTGCTCGCCTCCAGATTGATCGAAGGCAGCTTTTCCAGGCCAATGATCAGGTCGCCCTCGTCCATCGTCGGCATGAAGGTCTTGCCGATCTGCGTGTAGATGAGCGCGGTGACCGCCAGCGCCGCGATGGCGCCGATCGTCACCTGACGCGTATGCCGCAGCGACCAGTCGAGCGCCGGCATGTACAGGCGCAGCGCCTGACGCACCAGCCAGGGCTCGCCATGGCTGGCCTGCTGGATGAGGAACGACGCGAGCACCGGGATCACGGTGAGAGAAAGAACGAGCGAGCCGGACAGCGCAAAGATGATGGACAGCGCCACCGGGATGAAGAGCTTTCCCTCCAGCCCCTGCAGCGTCACCAGCGGCAGGAAGACGATGACGATGATCATGATGCCGGAGGCCACCGGCAGCGTCACTTCCCGCACGGCGCGGTAGATGACGTGCAGGCGCGGCAGGCGGCCAGCCTCCTTGCCGGTCTCGTGCGCCAGATGCGTGACGATGTTCTCGACCACCACCACGGCCGCGTCGACCAGCATGCCGATGGCGATGGCCAGTCCCCCCAGGCTCATCAGGTTGGCCGACATACCGAACTGCTGCATCAGGATGAACGTCGCCAGCGCCGCCAGCGGCAGGGTGAGTGCCACCGCCAGCGCAGCACGCAAGTTGCCGAGGAACAGTACGAGCAGCACGACCACCAGCACGATGGCTTCGAGCAATGCACGCGAGACCGTGCCAACAGCCCGTCCGACCAGGCTGCCGCGATCGTAAAAGACCTGCGTCGTCACGCCCTCCGGCAATGTCGGCGCCAGTTCGGCGAGCCGGGTGCGCACGCCCTCCACCACCTGCTGCGCATTGGCACCGCGCAGGCCGAGCACCAGGCCCTGCACTGCCTCGCCCTGGCCGCTCTGCGTCACCGCGCCGTAGCGAGTGAGATAGCCGATGCGTACCGTGGCGACATCGCCCACGCGTACCGGGTTGCCGTCACGGCTGGACACCACCACGGCGCGCACGTCGTCCAGGCCGCGGATGGCCCCCTCCGCACGCACCACCAGGGCCTCCTCGCCGTCGCCCAAGCGGCCCGCGCCGTCATTGCGGTTGTTCGATTCCAGCGCCAGCTGCAGCGCCTCCAGCGTCACGCCGCGGGCGGCGAGCGCGGCGTTGTCGGGCACCACCTCGAAGCTGCGCACCTCGCCGCCGAGCGCGTTCACCTCGGCCACGCCGGGCAGTGTACGCAGCGCCGGCCGGATTACCCAGTCGAGCAGGCTGCGGCGCTCCTGCAGCGTCAGGTCGCCGCCCTCGATGGTGAACATGAACATCTCGCCGAGCGGCGTGGTGATCGGCGCCAGTCCGCCGCTGGCGCCGGCCGGCAGGTCGATGCCATTGAGACGCTCGGTCACCTGGCTGCGTGCCCAGTAGATGTCGGTTCCGTCTTGGAAGTCGATAGTAATGTCGGCCAGGGCGTATTTCGACACCGAGCGCAGGATCTTCTTGTTCGGGATGCCGAGCATCTCCAGTTCGATCGGCGTGGTGATGCGCGCCTCGACCTCCTCCGGCGTCATGCCGGGCGCCTTCATGATGATCTTCACCTGGGTCGAGGAAACGTCCGGGAATGCGTCGATCGGCAGGCTGCTGAAGGCCGCCACGCCGCCGCCAATCAGGGCAAGCGTGGCGATGATGACCAGCAGCCGCTGCGTCAGGCAGAACTCCACCAGCCGCTCGAGCATCACTCGCCCCCGATGCCCATCAGCGCTGCCTTCAGCGCCGACACGCCGCGCACCGCAATACGCTCGTCTCCCTTCAGGTCGCCGCGCACCGTGCTGGCCTGCGCGCCCTCGGCAATCACGACGACCGGCTGGGCGCGAAAGCCGGCAGCGGTCTGCACGAAGACCACTACGCGATCGTGCAGCCGCGCCAGCGCGCCGTTGGGCACGCTCCAGAGCCTGGGCGCCCGATCACCCCGCGCGATGCTGACGACGGTCGCCTCGACGAACTGGCCGGGATACAGGCGTTCCGTGCCGCTGGAGATCTCGGCGCGCACCAGCACCGTCTGGTTGCTGCTCACGCCGTGGCCGACGGACAGCACCTTGCCTGCCGCCTGCTGGAGCGGCAGCCTGACCCGATCGCCTTCCGCCACCATGCCCTGCCTGGCGATTGGCAGCTGGATGTCCAGCCAGAGCGGATCCAGCCGAGCCACCTTG
>JADJBM010000012.1 GCA_016703785.1 Betaproteobacteria bacterium | reverse complement strand
TGCTGCACTGCGCCTTGCTGGCTAAACTTGGGCGGCATGGCCGCCGGCCCGTTTTTCTTGTCCGTCCGCTTACTTTAGCCATGGCTAGTATCCGCAGCTCCTCGTCGCCAACCGCAGCGAGATCTCCATCCGCGTGATGCGTGCCGCTTCCGAACTGGACATCCGCACGGTGGCTATCTATTCCGCTACGAGGACCGCTTCGCACTGCACCGCTTCAAGCCGATGAGTCCTACCCGCCGGCGCAGGAAAGAAGCCCATCCCGGCCTATCTCGACATCGAGGACATTATCCGCGTGGCGAAGGAGGCCAAGGTCGACGCTATCCATCCGTGGTTACGGCTTTCCTCTCCGAGAACCCGATTTCGCCGAGGCCTGCGCCGCGGCAGGCATCGTTTTCATCGGGCCGAGGCTGGCGTCATGCGCACACTGGGCAACAAGGTGTCGGCGCGTGAACTGGCACAGAAGGCCGGCGTGCCGGTGGAAGCCGGCGACCGGCGCATTGCGGCTGATCCAGCCGAAGCCAGGAAGCAGGCTGCCAAGGGGTCGGCTATCCGCTCATGCCAAGGCGAGCTGGGGCGGCGGGCGCGGCATGCGCGTGGTCGAGAACGAGGGCCGACCGGCTGCCGGCAATCGAGCGGCGAAGCTGCGAAGCGGCCGCCGCCTTCGGCAATGACGAGGTGTACCTGGAGAAGCTGGTGCGCCGCGCGCGCCACGTCGAAGTGCAGGTGCTCGGCGACCCGCACGGCAACCTGGTGCATGCCTTCGGAGGCGCGACTGCTCGGTGCGGCGCGCAACCAGAAGGTCGTCGAGCGCGCGCCGGCGCCCTATCTTCGCGACGAACGCCGCGCCGAGCTTGTGCGACGCGGCCTCAAGCTGGCCGCGCCGCCAACCACGCACGCCGGCACGGTGGAGTTCCTCATGGACGCCGATACCGACGCGTTCTACTTCATCGAGGTGAACCCGCGCATCCAGGTCGAGCACACCGTGACCGAGCAAGTCACGGGCGTGGACATCGTCAAGGCGCAGATCCGCCTCTCCGAGAGGGCGGCGCATCGGCGACGAGGACAGTTACGTGCCGCGCCAGGAAGACATCCGCCTGAACGGCCATGCCGTGCAGTGCCGCGTGACCACGGAAGATCCGGAGAACGGCTTCACGCCGGACTACGGCCGCCTTACCGCCTATCGCAGTGCGGCCGGCTTCGGCATCCGCCTCGACGGCGGCACGGCCTATGCCGGCGCGGTCATCACGCCGTACTACGATTCGCTGCTGGTGAAGGTGACGGCCTCAGGCCACACGCCCGACGAGGCCGGCGCACGCATGGACCGCGCGCTGCGCGAGTTCCGCATCCGCGGCGTCGCCACCAACCTGCAGTTCCTCGAGAACGTCATCGACCATCCGCTGTTCCGCTCGGGCGAATGCACCACGCGCTTCATCGACGAGACGCCGGAGCTGTTCCATTCCAGCGCCCGCCGCGACCGCGCCACCCGGCTGCTGGAGTTCCTCGGCGACGGGCGGTCAACGGCAATCCGGAGATGAAGGGCGCGCCGTGCCGGCGCCGCCGCTGTCTGAACCTCAGGCCGCGCTGCGACACCTCACCGCCGCGCCGCCCAGCGGCACGCGCGACCGGCTGAAGGAACTCGGCGCCGATAAGTTCGCCGAGTGGATGAAGGCCGAAAGGCGCGTGCTGCTCACCGACACCACGCTGCGCGACGCGCACCAGTCGCTGTTCGCCACGCGCATGCGCAGCCACGACATGCTGGAGATCGCGCCGCACTACGCGCGCATGCTGCCCGCCCTCTTCTCGCTCGAATGCTGGGGCGGCGCAACCTTCGACGTGGCGCTGCGCTTCCTCAAGGAGGATCCCTGGGAGCGCCTGGCGCGCCTGCGCGAGGCCGTTCCCAACGTACTGCTGCAGATGCTGCTGCGCGCCTCCAATGCGGTGGGCTACACCAACTATGCCGACAACGTCGTGCGCTATTTCAAAAACCAGGCGGCAGAAGGAGGGCGTCGGCGATCTTTTCCGCGTCTTTGGTTCGCCTGCAACTGGGTGGACAACATGCGCGTGGCGAGGTGGACGCCGTGCGCGCGGAGGCGCCCTGTGCGAGGCTCCCATCTGCTACACCGGCGATATCTTAATTTCGACGCGAAGCGGCCGAAATACAACCTCAAGTACTACGTCGACCTGGCGAAACAGCTGGAGAAGGCCGGCGCGCACATTCTCGGCATCAAGGACATGGCTGGCGTAGTTGCCGGCAGCGGCGCCGCTGCCGACCGGGCCCGCGCTTCGGGCGAGGGAGGTTGGCCTGCCCATCCACTTCCACCACCTCGACACCAGCGGGCATCGCCGCGGCCAGCGTTGGCGGCGGTCGAGGCCGGCGCCGAGCTCCGACGGCGCGCGCTGGATGCCATGAGCGGACACTTCGCGCCCAACCTCGGCTCGCATCGCCACTGCCCCGCCGGCTCCGCCCCGCGTTTCCGGCGGTGGACCTCGACGCGATGCAGGCACTGTCGCAGTATTGGGAAGGCGTGCGTCGCTTCTACACCCCCTTCGAGGCCGACATCCGCTCCGGCACTGCCGACGTCTACCGCCACGAGATGCCGGGCGGGCACATACCAACCTGCGCCGAGCAGGCATGCGCCATGGGCCTCGAGCATCGCTGGGCCGAGGTGTCGAAGGCCTACGCCGAGGTGGTTCTGCTGTTCGTGACATCGTCAAGGTGACGCCGACCTCAGGGTGCGGTGGGCGACATGGCCTTGTTCATGGTGGTAACGACCTCAGCCGGAGCAGGTGCGCGACCCGGCGCGCGGAATCCTTTCCCGGATCGGTGATCTCGCTCATGAAGGGCGAGCTGGGCTACCCGCCCGATGGTTTCCCCGAGGCATTGCAGAAGAAGGTACTGAAGGCGGCGATACCCCCTTCCCGGGCGCGCCGGCGATTCCATGCCCGACGTCGATCTCGAGGTCAAGCGCGTCGAGGCCGAAGCGGCGGTGGGGCGCAAGGTCGGCGACACCGATCTCGCTTCCTACCTGATGTATCCGGAAGGTCTTCAGGGACTATGCCGCGCACCGCAGCCACTACGGCGATGTCTCGCAAATTGCCGACGCCGGCCTTTTCTTCTACGGCCTGCCCAGCGCGAGGAGATCGCTGTCGAGATCGACCGCGGCAAGACGCTGATAGTCAGTCTGCAGGGTACGGCGGGACCGGACCTGGATGGCCACGTGCGGGCGACGTTCGAACTCAATGGCCAGTCGCGTACCCTGAAAATCGCCAAGGCCGGCATGGACGCGGCGAAGGAAAAGCCGCGCGCCGAGGAGGGCAACCCGAAGCACGTCGGCGCGCCCATGCCGGGCTCGGTGGTCACCATCGCCGTCAAGGCGGGGCAGAAGGTCGCCAAGGGCGATCCGCTGCTGTCCATCGAGGCGATGAAGATGGAGACCATGCTCACCGCCGAGCGCGATGCCGTCGTCGCCGCCATCCACGCTCGTCCGGGCGAGGCGGTGAACGCCAAGGACCTGCTGGTCGAGTACGCCTGAGACGGTAGCTGCGCTTCCGGCTCAGGGCAGCGTGAAGCGGATGGTGGTGTGCACGTCGGGTGTGGATTCCGCCCAGACGCGCCCGCCATGACGGTGCACGATGCGGGCCACGGTGGCCAGGCCGATGCCGGTGCCCTCGAACTCCTCGGGCTTGTGCAGGCGCTGAAAGGGGGCGAAGAGGCGGCCGGCATACTTCATGTCGAAGCCGACGCCGTTGTCCCGCAAGAAATACACCCGTTCCCCATCGCGCCACTCGTGACCGAACTCGATCTTCGGCGATGCTTTCTTGCCTGAATACTTCAGGGCATTTTCCATGAGGTTCTGCATCATCACGCGCAGGAGCTGCGGATCGCCGTGAACCTTGCAATCGGTCGCCAGACTGATCTCGACGCGGGGCTCGGGCCTGACGCGGGAATGATCCTCGAACAGTTCCGTTGCAATCTGGCCCAGGTCGACGTCGACGCGGCGCATTTCCTGGCGCGTGACGCGCGACAGCTCGAGGATGTCGTCGATGAGCGAGCCCATGCGCTGGGCCGCGCGGCGCACGCGATCGAGGTAGCCGCGGCCCTGGTCGTCGAGCTTGTCGCCGTACTCCTCGGCAAGGAGGTGGCTGAAGCCGTCGATGCCGCGCAAGGGCGCGCGCAGGTCGTGGGAATGGAATAGGCGAAGGATTCGAGCTCGCGGTTGGCGGCCGTCAGTTCGGCCGTGCGCTCCTGCACTCTTTGCTCCAGTCCGGCGTTCAGCCGCCGGATCTCCGCACTGGCCTCTTCCTGTTCGGTGATGTCCTGCGCCGTGCCCAGCGCGCGCACCGGTTTCCCGTCGGCGTCGCATAACACCTCCCAGCGCGCGTGGATCGACTTGATGCGCCCGTCCGGCGTCAGGATGCGATGCTTGTGTTCGTGGAGACGATCGGTACTGGTGACGTTGCGGTAGGCCTCAACCATGCCGGGAACCTCCTCGGGCGGCACCAGCGCCAGCAAGTCGGAAAAGGCGCCGCCGAAGCTGTCCGGCGGGCGCTCGTAGATCCGGTAGATTTCGTCGGACCAGGTCATGCGCTTGTTGACGATGTCCAGGGTCCAGTTGCCGACATGGCCGATGCGCTGGGCCTCGGCGAGGCTTTCCCGGCTGTCCCGCAGCGCAATCTCCGCCTGCTTGCGTGCCGTCTCGTCGATGACCAGCACCAGCGCGCAGGGTTCGCCGCGCAGGCTGATGATTTCGGCAGACAAGTTGGTCATCAATATGTTGCCGCGCTTGTTGCGGAGCCGGATCTCATAATCCGATACCCGGCTGCGTCGCTTCAGTTCGTCTGCCCAGGCCTGTCGATCCTCGCAGTTGATCCAGTTGCCCAGTTCCACCGAAGTCCGGCCGACCGCTTCCTCGCGCGTCCAGCCGAACAGGCGAAAGAAGGCGTCGTTCACGTCGAGAAAGCGCCCGTCCGAGAGATTCGTGAGGACGATGGCGATCGGACTGGCGTGGAAGACCTTGGAGAACATTTCCTCGGAGCGGCGCAATTCCGCCTCGGCGCGCTTGCGCTCCGTGATGTCCTCCGCCGTGGCGATCACGACGTCCTGCCCGAACCACATTCCCTTCACCAGGCGGACATCCTTGGGGAAGGCCTCGCCGTTCGCGCGCAGGCCCCAGAACTCAAAACGTTGCGGCGTACCTGCGAACGCGCGCCCCACCATGGCGCCGACCGCGGCGAGATCGTTCATGCCGGGCGCGGACACGAACTCCGGCGTCTGGCCGATGAAGCGCTCGCGCGGATGGCCGTACATGCGCACTGCACCGTCGTTGACATCAAGGAAATGTCCCTGCGGGTCCTGGATGTAGATGGCCTCGTTCACACTGTCGAACAGTCCGCGATAGCTGGCCTCGCTGGCGGCGAGCGCCTTGACCCGCTCGTCGAGTTCGCTGCCGAGGGCTTCCACCTCCCTGAGGCGCGTCTGGTAGCTGCGGACGATGCGGCCGATCATGATGGCCGAGAACAGGAAGACCCCGACCTGGATGATCAACATCAATCCCGGCGGGGAATGGGGAAGCGGGAGTGCATGCCGCGATTCGGCCAGGGCCAGGCCTAGCGTCACCGCCACCGACAAGAGGGCCACGGCGTAGGCGATGCGCGTGCCGAGCAGCCAGCCGGCCAGGATTATGATGGGCAGGTAGAGAAAGACTGCCGGCGCATGCAGGCCGCCGGCGATCAGGGACGTGCCGGCGACTTCTCCCCAGATGCCGAAGACAAGCACCTGAATCGCGGCGCGGTTGCGGCCGCGAGAATGGCAGTACTTCGCCGTTGCCGCAACCAGTGCACCACGGTCGGGCCGATCAGGCGCAAACGCTGCTCGGGCGCGCCGATCAACAGGACAATCGCAAAAGCGACGGAGCCGAATATCAGAAAGGTTGTTGCCAGTCGCAGAAATGCAACTGCATGGACGTCGAATTGTTCAGTGACATTGCCCCGCATGTCCTTCATGGGTTCTCCGGTTCCATGAAATGCAATTGGGGCGTAATACACCTGTGGCGCTGCTTTACCGCGCGCCATCTATCTATGACGTGGATATTAGTCCAATAATTCAGGCGGGCAAAGCGGTGACTGCCAAGGATCTGCTGGTCGAGTACGCCTGAACTCTGAAGCGGGCGGCAATTCCTGCCGCCCGCTTTCCTTTTTTTCCGGCAACGTTGCAGGGTGACGCGTCGCATCACCCGTTTCCCCTGAAGAATCCACCGCTTTCGCCCTTGGCCGGGATCTTGCTATGCAGTAAGCGTGCGCCAGTTCGTGGCGCTGAACCGGCATGCAGGAGATCGGATCATGGGCATAGGCGCAATAATCGGAATCATCTCTTCGGTGGTACAGGCGGTGCGGGCCTTCAGCCCGCCTGAGCCGCCGCCTTCACAAATGGCGGACAAGCTGTTCTCGCAGCTTGATCGCCTGGGGCAGGGCGCCATCCAGGGAAGCGACCTGCAGACGGCTTTCGAGAAGATCAAGTCGAGCGCAACGGACAGCGCCGACAAGCTTTTTCGAAACTCGACAGCGATGGCGATGGCAGGCTCACGCGAAGCGAGTTCTCAAGCTCGGTGAATCAGCTCGCGGATCAGCTCGACCAGCATTACCAGCGCGTTCGCCTGCACGGCGAGGGCGGCATGCCGGCTTCGGTCGGCGGTGCGGGCTTCACCCAGGAGGATCTGGGTGGCCTGGTATCGGGCATCGCCAACAACTTCAACAAGGCGGATGCCGATGGCAACGGACGTGTCAGCCTGAAGGAGGCGCGGGACTTCGGCCAGGCCGCCGGTGGCGCGGCGCAGATGCAGACGGCCGCCGCGGGACAGCCGCAACGTGGAGATGATGCTGATGGTGGTGCGACTGATGCAGGCCTTCGGCGTCGTCCAGGCACGAGCACCACTACGGCCGACAATTCGGCGGGCCAGCAGGTGTCGGACAAGGTTTGAGGCGGGAATGACGGTCAGACACGCTGGTAGCGTTCGTCCTTCAGTACGACAGCGCCGTTCTTCACCAGCCGTTCCAGGTGTTGCCCATGATGGCGCCTTCGCCCCATTCGAAGAAGGCGCGCGGCCCCGCGGCTTGCGGACGATGCACTTCGCGACGATCTCCGCCAGCGCGTGGCGCGGCGAGGAAATCCAGCAGCTTGGCCTCGCGCTCGTCGATGACGGCGAGGTAGTCGTCGAAGACCCGAGACATCCCCCTCGAAGCAACCGCTCTCGTGGCTGGTCAGCCACACCTTCGCCGGCAGTCGCTGCAGGCGCCGCACCGAGGCGATGGTCTCGTCGATGGAGCCGTCGCGGTCGCCGTACCAGGGGCCGAAGCGGGTGAGGTCGTAGTCGCCCATGAACAGCACCGCCGGCTCGTGGAAGAAGAAGGCGGTGAAGCCGGGCGTGTGGCCCGGCGCGTGGATGACGTCGACGGTGCAGGTCCCCAGGTCGATGGTCTCGCCCGGCGCGAAGTAGCGCGTCGGCCGCCGCGGCCTGAATTGAAAGTCAGCCGGCAGGACACGGCGCCAGTATTCGCGGTATTCCTCCTGTGGCATGCCGTAGCAGTCGAGAAAGGCCTCGATGCCGGTGAGCGGCTCGGCGTCGTCGGCCATCATGCGCAGCGGCAGGCCGTCGAAGAGGTCGAGGTACTTCAGGTGGTCTTCGTGCCAGTGGCTGAGCCACACTTCCTTCACACCGGGGCCGGCGAGCAATGCGCGGTAGCGGGCTTCGTCGGCGCCGGTGTCGATGAGAATGCCGGCGCCATCGACATACACCGAATTGGAATGCGGATAGCGGCCCTGGTTGGCGGCGGGGATCAGGCGCACGGGCCCGAAGGCGCGTTCCTCGGCCATGGTCATGCCCCCTGAAGGGCCGCCCCGAAGGCGGCATACGCCCCCTCGGGGGGCAGCGAACGAATGTGAGCGTGGGGGCTCATGTTTACTCGATGATCTTGTTGATCGGCAGCTCGATGATGCCGCGCGCGCCGGCGGCGTAGAGGCGCGGGATCAATTCGCGCACCTGCTTTTCCTCCACCACCGTGCTCAGGTCGACCCACTCGGGATCGGAGAGGGTGGACACCGTCGGCGTGGCCAGCGCCGGCAGGATCTTCAGCACCGCGTCGACCTGTTCCTTCGGCACGTTCATCGCCAGCAGCACGCGCGTGGCGGCGGCGATGGCGCCCTTCAGCAGCATCAGCATGCGATCGATCTTGGCGCGCTTCCAGGCATCCTTCACGGCGTCGCGGTTGCCGATGAAGCGCGGCGTGCTCTCCAGCACCACGTGGATCGGGTGCAGGCCGTTGGCGCGCAGGCTCGAGCCCGTCTCCGAGACATCGACGATCGCGTCGGCGAGGATCGGCGGCTTGACCTCGGTCGCGCCCCAGGAAAATTCCACACTGGCAGTGATGCCGTGCTCGGCGAGGAAGCGCTGGGTCATGCCGACGGCCTCGGTGGCGATGTGGCGGCCCTCCAGGTCCTTGACCGTGTTGAAGGGCGAGCCCTCCTTGGAGGCCATCACCCAGCGCACCGTGCCGTAGTTGGGCCAGGGCGCGCGCAAGTCGGCGAGTTCCGCGACGTCGGCGCCGGTCTCCAGCATCCAGTCGAGGCCGGTGATGGCGCAGTCGAGCACGCCCTGTTCGGACGTAGCGCGCCATCTCCTGCGGGCGGATGAGGATGCACTGGATCTCCGCGTCGTCGATGTCGGGGTAATACGAGCGGCCGGAAATGCGCAGGTCGTAGCCGGCGCGCTGGAAGAGTTTCTGCGTGGTGTCCTGCAGGCGCCGCCCTTGGGGATGCCGAGGCGCAGGCGGGGGAGGGCGTCACTCATTGCGGGTCTCCGATAGAAGCGGCAATGCTATCACCGTTGCCTGTGCGCGGGGAGAGGGGCGGGGGAGAGGGGCAATCTTGCCCCGCGGCGCGTCTCAGGGCATCATTTCCCACGCCATGTTTACCTTGCCCAACCTCATCACCATCGGCCGGGTGCTGCTCATCCCGGTGGTGGCTTTCCTGCTGCTCGACCACGACTACACGCTGGCCTTTGCCGTCTTCGTAGTCGCCGCCATCGGCGACTGGGTGGACGGCTTCCTCGCGCGGCGCCTGAACCAGATGTCGCAGCTCGGCGCCGTGCTCGATCCGGTCGCCGACAAGATGACCATGATGATCGTCGCCATCCTCATGGCGGCGCAGGGCATGCTGCCGATCTGGCTGGCGGTGGTGATCGTCATGCGCGACGCCATCATCGTCGCCGGCGCGGTGGCCTACCGCTTCGTCGTCGGCCGCATCGAGATGGCGCCGACGCGGTTGTCGAAGGCCAATACCTTCCTCGAGTTCGGCGTCATTTCGCTGGTCATGGCGCAGGCGGCGCAGCTGGTCGCGCCCAGGCCTGGCTGATGCCGCTGTTCATCCTGCTCTTCACTTCAGTGTTTGTTTCGGCGCGCACTACGTCTGGGTGTGGCGGAAGAAGGCGATGGAGGACGGCCGGGGCGGCTGAGAGCGGCCACGCGGGGAAAGTCAGTCCCCGCAACACGGCGCCGCAGTTTGGTTTCTCACTTCTCCGCTTCCCGCACCGTCTTGTTCGCCTCCGTCAGCAGCCATACCGCGAAGCGTTCCGCCCGGCCGCGCGAGGCCGGGGGCACGCACGAGGAAGTAGTCAGGGCAGCGACGGGCTGGCGCGACTTGCCCAGCGGCCTGAGTTTTCCTCGGCAATCAGTTGCCCCACCAGCGGGCCGCGCCTTGGGCGATGCCGCGGCCGTTCCTCGGCGGCGCGGATGAGCTGGTCGTACTGGTTGAACTCGAGCACGGCCTTGGGCCCGGCGTGGCGAGGCCGAGGCCGACGAGCCAGGGTTCCACCGAGAACCAGGGCGCCTTGTGGCCGTTGTCGAAGGCCAGCAGCGTGAGTTTCGACAGGTCTTCCGGCCGCAGCACGGCGGGCGCCTTTATCGGCAAGCTTCGGTGCGGGCCACCGGAAAGACCTCCTCCTCGAAGAACAGGCGGCGCCGGGCGGCGCGGTGTCGGGGTGATGTAGCGCAGGGCGAGATCGATGTCCTCGCGCGCCAGATCCACCATGCGGTTGTCGGCCGAGAGCCGCACGTCGACATCGGGCTCGATTTCCTGAAAGGCGGCTGGCCGCCGCACCAGCCAGAGCGAGGCGAGGCCGACGGCCGCCGACACATTGACGCGGGGACGCCGCCGCGAGCGCCCCCAGGCCGGCGCAAGTAAACGTCGGCGAGGCGGGCGAAAGCGTTTCGGCCACCGCGCGCTGCAGCACTTCGCCCTCCGGCGTCTGGCTGAGGCGTCTCGCCTCGCGGCGTGAACAGCTTGACGCCGAGCTGCTCCTCGCGTTCTGATTTGCCGGCTGATCGCCGACTGGGGTGAGGCCGCAGTTCCTCGGCGGCCTTGGTGGTTGAGATGAGCGCGGCGGCATCGAAGCCTTTCAGCTGGTCGAGGGCGGAGGAGGCGGTGCAGATCGTTATTCGCGTGTGTTTTCCTCATGCATTGATCGCTTTTCTCGTTTGCGGTACGCAGGGCATGAGTCTATTCTCGGCGCACATGCAGGATATTTTCAGATGCTGCAACGCATGGAGGATAGGATCATGGCGAACATTGTGCAAGAGACCCGCATCGAACTGGCAAGGAACGAACTGCTGGCCCTGGGTGTGTCCGAGGGAGCCGTGATCTGGTCCGTCGCTCGGGACAGTTGTGGGATCAGCGGTCGACGGCATGCAGGAGGACATCATTCTCGGTCCCGGCGAGCGCTGGACAGGTGATCGGCAATGCGTCGGTCGTGGTGTCGGCGCTGCAGGCTTCTCTGCTCGTCACGACCGATGGTAACAGCGCGGGTCGCGTGCCCCTGCATCCGGTCTTCGGCGAACAGGCCGAGTCGGTCCTGAGGCAATTGCTGCGCTGGCGGCATCTCGGGGGCCTGGCGGCCATCCCCGCGACGATGCTGCGCTGAGGTGCCGATACTCCATTCCTGGACACTTCCGCCTGACGGCGCCCCGCCTGCCGGAAAAGGTAGCGGAAATTGCTGAACGCATGACCGACCTTACCGTGGAAATGCTCGGCAAGCGCCGCGAGGTGACCGCCGTCGCCGTTCAATGCATCGCGCCCGGCCACTGACCATCGGTGGAGAGTCGCTCAATGTCTCCGGCCGCAGCAGCTTCTTCCGGAGGAATGACCGAGGGCAAGAACACGCCGGAAACAGAAAGCGTCTGATCGCTGTCAGCCTTCGCGGCGGCCGAAACGGACCTCGGAAGGTGCCTGGAACCGGCGAGAGCTAAGTCATCGTGCGATAGGTCGCGGCAGAGGCCCGGGGTTATCAGGTCAGACGTGCAGGCGACCCGTGCGGCACGGCGCTTTTGCGTGTGAAGCGCCTTTCCCGCCTAGCACGGGGATCTCCTCCCGAGGGACCATGTGCCGTAATTTATCGGATTCTGGCGCTCATCGTAGGGAAAGTGCCGGGCTTATGTAGCTTTATATTTACTTACTGAATTGGTTATGGCGATAGCTTCATCTGGCATGTCGATTGCAACGGAAGAGCAAACATAATTTGGCAAACCGGATAAGAGATCAGAATGGCAAAACAAAGAGGCAACACGACCGGGTCAGCAAGTCGCGTCCTGACGATTCTCCGGAAGGCCGGCTCCGGCCTGGCTTTCCGGCCTATCCGGGCTTTTCACGATGCCGGTAGGCCGTGGACGAATTGGGGCAGGCGCTGTAGCCGGCACGAAGATGTGTTCATCGGCATTCACCGGCCTACGACATCCCCTACCGCGTCCGCGTGGGGGCGGCACATTACCCGCGCCAGCCTGACCAGTGGCGTAGCAGCGGCACTGGCCGAAACCTTTGTTTCGAGCCGAATCGAATTCGCCAACCCGGCGGGGTTGTTTTGCGGTCGGTCGGCGAAACCAGGCGAGAGCGAAGGCCCATGCTCGCGAGAGCGGGCGTCGGCGAAACGGAACCCGCGCCGTCAAAGCGCTGGATACGGCGCGAAGGCAGTTTTTCCGGAGGAATTGAACCTGCGGGCGGCAACGTGTCGCGACTCTTCGCATGCCCAGGGCGCAGGCGGGACGCTGACGCTACTGCGCCACGGCACTGATGTGAAGCCGTGATCCTGGATCAGCTTGGCCACCAGCTGGTGGAACAAGG
>JADJBM010000011.1 GCA_016703785.1 Betaproteobacteria bacterium | reverse complement strand
AAATGGCACGTGTAATCAATTTCAGCGCCGGACCGGCGACCCTGCCGGAGTCCGTGCTCAGGCAGGCTGCGGAAGAGATGCTCGACTGGCACGGCAGCGGCCAGTCCGTCATGGAGATGAGCCACCGCGGCAAGGGGGTTCATGAGCATCGCCGCCCAGGCCGAGGCCGACTGCAGGGAATTGATGGCGGATTCCCGCCAACTACAAGGTGTTGTTCTGCAGGGCGGTGCCGGCCTTCCGCAGTTCGCCATGATCCCGCCTGCCAACCTGCTGCGCGGCAAGGCCAGCGCCGACTATGTCAACACCGGTGAGTGTGCCAAGAAGGCGATCAAGGAAGCCACAAGCATCACTGCCGCTAGGTCAACATCGTCGCCTCCAGCGAGGACAAGACTTCACCTACGCCCTCGGCCCAGGCCGACTGGAAGCTCTCCAGGGACGCCGCCTACGTGCACTACACCGCCAACGAGACCATCGGCGGCGTGGAATTCCACTGGGCGCCGCAGACCGGCGACGTGCCGCTGGTGTGCGACATGTCCTCGAACATTCTTTCCAAGCCGGTCGATGTTTCCAAATACGGGCTCATCTACGCCGGAGCGCAAAAGAACATCGGCCCGGCCGGCCTGACCGAGACTCCGGTCATGCTCGACTACAAGACGCATGCCGAAAACGAGTCGATGTACAACACCCCGCCGACTTATGGCATCTACATCGCCGGCCTGGTGTTCCAGTGGATCAAGCAGAACGGCGGCCTGGCGGCCATGGAGAAGCGCAATCGCGAGAAGGCGCTGCTCTACGCCTCTCGACCAGAGCAAATTCTTCGTCAGCCCGGTCGCCAAGGCCGACCGCCTTCCTGAGAACGTGCCGTTTACGCTGAAGAAGGCGGAACTCGACGAGGAATTCCTCAAGGGCGCCAAATCGCGCGGCATGATCCAGCTCAAGGGCCATCGTTCCGTCGGCGGCATGCGTGCCTCGATCTACAACGCGATGCCGGTCGAGGGCGTCAAGACGCTGGTCGACTACATGAAGGAATTCGAGGCGAAGCATGGCTAGGAGCTTCCAGATCCTGGTGCTCAACCAAGATTTCACAGGCCGAGCACACCGTCGGCAAGGACATCGCCGCGCCGGATGCCATCCTGGTGCGCTCGGCGGACATGCACAAGATCGACATCCCGGCCACGGTGCGCGCCATCGGCCGCGCCGGCGCCGGCACCAACAACATTCCGGTCAAGGCCATGAGTGCCCGTGGTGTTCCCGTGTTCAACGCGCCTGGCGCCAACGCCAACGCAGTCAAGGAACTGGTGATTGCCGGCATGCTGCTGTCGGCGCGCAACCTGACCGGCGCCATGCGCTTCGTCACCGCTCTCGATCCCGAGGATCCGGAGATGGAGAAGAAGGTCGAGGACGGCAAGAAGAATTTCGCCGGCTATGAACTGGCCGGCCATACCCTCGGCGTCATCGGCCTCGGCAAGATCGGCTGCCTGGTGGCGGACGCCGCCATCAAGCTCGGCATGCACGTCATGGGCTACGATCCGGAAATCACGGTGGATGCCGCCTGGAGCCTGCCCTCGCAAGTGAAGAAGGCGAACAGCGTGACCGAGGTGCTGAAGAACGCGAATTTCGTCAGCCTGCACGTGCCCCCGGCGGATGCCACGCGCAAGATGGTCAACGGACAGTCGCTGGAACATGTGCGCCATGGTGCCGTGCTGCTGAATTTCTCGCGTGAGGGTGTGGTCGACGATGCTGCCGTGCTGGCCGCGCTGGACGCGAAGAAGCTTGCCTGCTACGTGTGCGACTTTCCCAGCCCACATGTGAACGGGCATCCGCACGTCATCGCCCTGCCGCACCTGGGGGCCTCCACGCGCGAGGCAGAGGACAACTGCGCGGCGATGGTCGCCGACCAGGTGCGCGACTATCTCGAAGATGGCAACGTGCAGAATGCGGTGAACTTCCCCAGCATCACCATGCCGCGCGAGTCGAGCTTCCGCATCGCCATCGCCAACGCCAACGTGCCGAACATGGTCGGGCAGATTTCCACGGCAATGGCCAAGGCCAACCTCAACATCCACAACATGATGAACAAGTCGCGCGGCGACATGGCCTACACGCTGGTGGACGTGGATAGCGCCGTGCCGCCGGCGGCGATCGACTCGATTGCCGGCATCGAGGGCGTGCTGACGGTGCGCTACTTGCCGGCATAAACGATGAGCGACGATCTGCAGCGGCTGCGTGCTGAGATAGATCGCCTCGACGAGGAGGTGCTGGCGCGCCTGTCGCGCCGCGCCGAGATTGCCCACGAGATCGGTCGCGTCAAGGGCGGAGCGGTGATCTACCGGCCCGAGCGCGAGGCGCAGGTGCTGCGTCGCATCACCAGCCTGAATCCCGGCCCGCTGGCCGACGCCACCATCGGGCGGATCTTTCGTGAAATCATGTCCGCCTGCCTGGCGCTGGAGCAACCGCTGCGCATCGTTTATTTCGGCCCGGAAGGCACGTTTACCGAGAGCGCGGCGAAGAAGCACTTCGGCTCGGCACCGCTCTTCTCGGCGACAGCCACCATCGACGAGGTGTTCCGTGCCGTCGAGGCGGGACATGCCGATTATGGCGTGGTGCCGGTGGAGAACTCTACCGAGGGCGCCGTCGGCCGCACGCTCGACCTCCTGCTGCAGATGCCCATCAAGATCTGCGGCGAGGTCATGCTGCGCATCCACCAGCAGCTGCTCTCCAGGACGGAGCGGCTGGATGACGTCAAGCGCCTCTATTCGCACAGCCAATCGCTGGCGCAATGCCACGAATGGCTCAACCGCAACCTGCCCAGCCTGCCGCGCGTGCCGGTAGCGAGCAATGCCGAAGCGGCGCGCATGGCCGCCGAGGATGCCGAGTCCTGCGCCATTGCCGGCGAGGCGGCTGCCGGGCGCTACGGCCTGATCCAGCTGGCGCGCGACATCGAAGACGACCCGAACAACACGACGCGCTTCCTCGTCATTGGCAAGCACGATGCCGGGCCCTCCGGACGCGACAAGACCTCCATCGTCTGCGCCTCGCAGAACAAGGCGGGGGCGATGTATGCGCTGCTCGAACCCCTGGCACGGCACGGCGTATCGATGAGCAAGTTCGAATCGCGCCCCTCGCGTGCCGGCCTGTGGGAATATGTTTTCTACGGGACGTCGAGGGCCACCAGAGCGAGGAGCGGGTGAGCAAGGCCTTCGCCGAATTGCGTGACCGCGCTGCTTTCGTCAAGGTGCTGGGCTCCTACCCAAGTGCCGCCGCCTGAGGAGGATCAAATGAGCATCGCCGAGTTGGCCCCGGCCTACATCCGCGCCATTTCGCCCTATCAACCTGGCAAGCCGATTACCCAGCTGGCGCGCGAGATGGGCATTCCCGTCGACAAGATCGTCAAGCTGGCTTCCAATGAGAACCCGCTCGGCATGAGCCCGCGCGCCCGCGCCGCGACGCAGGCGGCCATGGACGGCATCGAGCGCTACCCGGACCAGTTCGACCTGACCGCGGCGCTGTCCGAGCGGTTCGGCGTCGGCATGGAGCAGATCGTGCTCGGCAACGGCTCCAACGATGTGCTCGATCTGGTTGCGCGCGTCTTCCTTGCGCCGGGCCGCTCCTCGGTGTTCTCCCGGCACGCCTTCGCCGTCTATCCGCTGGCGACCATGTCGGCCGGCGGCGAGTGCATCGTCGTGCCGGCGAAGCACTACGGCCACGACCTCGACGCCATGCGCTCGGCCATCCGCCCGGACACCCGGCTGATCTGGATTGCCAACCCGAACAACCCGACCGGCAACTACCTTCCCGGCGCCCAGGTGAAGGCCTTCCTGCAGGCGGTGCCGAAGGACGTCATCGTGGTGCTCGACGAAGCCTACAACGAGTATCTGCCGCCGGCAGACCGCGTGGACACACTGGCCTGGGTGAACGAATTTTCCAACCTGGTCGTCACGCGCACCTTCTCGAAGATCCACGGCCTTGCCGGCCTGCGCGTCGGCTATGGCGTCACGACGGCCGAGATCGCCGACCTGATGCACCGCGTGCGCCAGCCCTTCAACGTGAACAACCTGGCCCTGGCCGGCGCCATTGCCGCCCTCGACGACCACGCCTTCATCGCCGCGAGCTTCGACAACAACCGGCGCGGCATGGAACAGATCGTCGCCGGCCTGAAGCGTCTCGGGCTGGAGCACATTCCTTCGCATGGCAACTTCGTCACCTTCAAGGCAGGCGAGGCAGCAAAGGTCAACCAGGCACTGCTCAAGCAGGGCGTCATCGTGCGGCCGATCGCCGGCTATGCCCTGCCCGAGCACCTGCGCGTCACCATCGGCCTGGAGAGCGAGAATGCGCGTTTCCTCGAGGCCCTGGAAAAGGCGCTAGCCGGGTAATTTTGTGGGTTTCCGCCTCGACAAGATCGTCGTCTTTGGCGTCGGCCTGATCGGCGGCTCGTTCGCCCTGGCCCTGAAGGAGGCCGGCGTCGTCGGTCAGGTGGTCGGCATCGGCCGCAGCCGGGCTACGCTCGACGAGGCGTTGCGGCTGGGGCTGATCGACTGCATCGGCGCCTGCGATGCCGCCACCCTGGGGAATGCCGATCTTGTCCTGCTTGCCACTCCGGTCGGCCAGATGCCGGCGCTGATGCGCGCGATGGCGCCGCATCTTGGACCGCAGACGGCGATCACCGACGGCGGCAGCACCAAGAGCGACGTGGTCGCCGCGGTGTACCAGCACCTGCCGGGACAGCTTGCCCATGTGGTTCCGGCCCACCCCATCGCCGGCGCGGAAAACAGCGGTGCCGCCGCCGCCGCCAGGGCCGATCTCTATGTCGAGCGCAAGGTGGTGCTGACGCCGCTCCCAGAGAATGTACCCGAAGCGGTCGAACGCGTGCGCGCCGCCTGGGCGGCCTGCGGCGCCACGGTGCACGAAATGGCGCCGGCGCGCCACGACCAGGTGTTCGCAGCGGTCAGCCACCTGCCGCACCTGCTGTCCTTCGCCCTGGTGCACGATCTCAGCCCAGCGCGAAAATCGCGAGGAGTTCTTCCGCTTCGCCGCCAGCGGCTTCCGCGACTTCACGCGCATTGCCGCCAGCCATCCGGAAATGTGGCGCGACATCTGCATCGCCAACAAGACCGCCCTGCTCGGCGAACTCGAACAATACCAGCGCCAGTTGGAGGAACTGCGCCAAGCACTGCTGGCCGGAGACGCCGCCGCCCTCGAGGCCGTATTTGCCGAGGCGCGCACCATGCGGCGCGCCTGGGCCGAGGGCAAGCTCTCCTGATGGAGCACCTGGACCTCGCCCCGGCGAGTCATGCTTCGGGCAGCGTGCGCCTGCCCGGCTCGAAAAGCATTTCCAACCGTTTCCTGCTGCTCGCCGCCCTGGCCGGGGGCGAGACCGCCATCCGCGATCTGCTGCTGTCAGACGACGTCGAGCGCATGCTCGAGGCGCTGAGAGCGCTCGGCATCGACTGGCAACGTGGGGAAGGCAACGACTTCCGCGTGCGCGGGGCCGGCGGTGCCTTTCCGGTCAAGCAGGCCGAACTCTTCCTCGGCAATGCCGGCACGGCCTTCCGTCCGCTGACGGCGGCGCTGGCGCTCTCGAAAGGCCATTACCGCCTCTCCGGCGTGGCGCGCATGCACGAACGGCCGATCGGCGACCTGGTGGACGCCCTGCGCCAGCTCGGCGCCGACATCCGCTACCTCGGCGGCGAGGGCTATCCGCCGCTGGAAATCCGGCCGGCGACGATCCGCGCCGGCGGCCGGGTGACGGTGCGCGGCGAGGCCTCCAGCCAGTTCCTCACCGCACTCCTGATGGCGCTGCCGCTGACCGGCGCCGGCGCGGTGGTGGACGTAGCCGGCGAACTCATCTCCAGGCCCTACATCGACATCACCCTGAACCTGATGGCGCGCTTCGGCGTGACGGTCGAGCGCGACGGCTGGCGGGAATTCCGCATCCCGGCCGGGGCGCGCTACCGCAGCCCCGGCATGGTGTTCGTCGAGGGCGACGCTTCATCCGCCTCTTACTTTCTGGCGGCCGGCGCCATCGCCGGCGGGCCGGTGCGTGTCGAAGGCGTGGGGCGGAACAGCATCCAGGGCGACGTTCGCTTCGCCGAGGCGCTCGCCGCGATGGGCGCGCGCATCGAGATGGGGCCGAACTGGATCGAGGCGCGGGCGCCGGAAAGCGGCCGGCTGCAGGCCATCGAGCTGGACTGCAACCACATCCCGGATGCCGCCATGACCCTGGCCGTGGCGGCGCTGTTCGCCGAGGGCACGACGCGGCTGCGAAACATCGCCAGCTGGCGGGTCAAGGAAACCGACCGCATCGTCGCCATGGCTACCGAACTGCGCAAGCTGGGCGCGGCGGTAGAGGAGGGGACCGATTCCATCGCCGTGTCCGGGGGGCTGACTTTTGTCCCGAACGCCGCCATCGACACCTACGACGACCACCGCATGGCGATGTGCTTCTCATTGGCCTGCCTGGGCGGCGTGCCGGTGCGCATCAACGACCCGCGGTGCGTGAATAAAACCTTTCCGGAGTATTTCGAGCGTTTTGCCAGCCTGGTCGCACCGGTGATCGCCATCGACGGTCCTTCGGCTTCGGGCAAGGGTACGGTCGCCGCCCTGGTAGCGGAAAAACTGGGACTCCACTACCTCGACAGCGGCGCCCTCTACCGGCTGGTGGCGCTGGCTGCCCTCAGGCACGGGGTAGCGCTGGACGACGGCGAGGGACTGGCGCGAATTGCCGGGAGCCTGCCGGCTAGCTTCGAGGGGGGGCGCATCCTGCTCGACGGCGAGGATGCCGGGACGGCCATCCGCAGCGAGGAATGCTCGGCCGGCGCCTCTAAAGTGGCGGCTTTCCCGGTCGTGCGTGCCGCCCTGCTGGAGCGCCAGCGCGCCTATCGGCAGGCGCCGGGCCTGGTCGCCGAGGGGCGTGACATGGGATCCGTGGTTTTTCCCGAGGCGCCGCTCAAGGTCTTCCTTACTGCGACAGCCGAGGCGCGTGCCGAGCGGCGCTATAAACAGTTGATCGACAAAGGAATGTCTGCTAGCATTGATATTCTTTTGCAGGACCTTCGCGAACGCGATGCACGCGACAGTGCGCGCGCGGTCGCACCCCTGCAGAAATGTGCGGATGCCGAGCTGCTCGATACCACGGCAATGACGGTCGATGAGGCCGTCACCTGGGTTGATCGAAAGGGTGAGGCAACGTTTGCCGCAAGCTGCGGCGCGCTCCTGAGATTGGATGCGCCGCAGGCGAAGGTGTCGCAAAGACGCCGGTGCAGCGGGTCCCGCCCCGGGCAGGCCAATCGACTGATGGAATGGTTGATGCAGGGTCATCCTGCCGCAGTGACCGGTTTTTTTTGTGGCGATGTCCAACTTACTTACAAGAGCCGTCCCTTTCGGTCGGCGTTAGGTTTATTAACTCATGTCCATTGCAACCGCTACCCCTGCCTCCAGCCAGGAAAGTTTCGCCTCCCTCTTCGAAGAAAGCCTGACCCGCCAGGAGATGCGCGCAGGTGAAGTGATCACCGCGGAAGTCGTCCGCATCGACCAGAACTTCGTCGTCGTCAACGCCGGACTCAAGTCCGAAAGCTTCATCTCCTTGGACGAGTTCCGCAGCGATCGCGGCGAAGTCGAGGTCAAGCCGGGCGACTACGTCAGCGTCGCCATCGAGATGCTCGAGGACGGCTACGGCGAAACCCGCCTGTCGCGCGAAAAGGCCAAGCGTATCTCGGCCTGGAACGACTTGGAGAAGGCACTCAACGAGGGCGCCCTCGTGAAGGGCGTCATCAACGGCAAGGTCAAGGGCGGCCTGACCGTCATGACCAACGGTATTCGCGCCTTCCTCCCCGGGTCACTGGTGGATGTTCGCCCCGTCAAGGACACGACGCCGTACGAGAACAAGGAGTTCGAGTTCAAGGTCATCAAGCTCGACCGCAAGCGCAACAACGTCGTCGTATCGCGCCGCGCCGTGCTGGAAGCCTCCGCGGGTGAAGAGCGCGAGGCGCTGCTGGCCAACCTGAAGGAAGGCACGGTCGTCAAGGGCATCGTCAAGAACATCACCGATTACGGTGCTTTCGTAGACCTCGGTGGCATCGACGGCCTGCTGCACATCACCGATCTGGCCTGGCGCCGCGTGCGCCATCCCTCGGAAGTGCTCAACGTCGGCGACGAGGTGCAGGCCAAGGTGCTCAAGTTCGACCAGGAAAAGAACCGCGTTTCGCTCGGCCTCAAGCAGCTCGGCGAGGATCCGTGGGTCGGCATTTCGCGCCGTTACCCGCAGACCACCCGTCTCTTCGGCAAGGTGACCAACCTCACGGACTATGGCGCCTTCGTCGAAGTCGAGCAGGGCATCGAGGGCCTGGTGCACGTCTCCGAGATGGACTGGACCAACAAGAACGTGCATCCCTCGAAAGTCGTCCAGCTGGGCGACGAGGTCGAGGTGATGATTCTCGAGATAGACGAGGATCGCCGCCGCATCTCGCTCGGTATGAAACAGTGTCTGCCGAACCCGTGGGACGATTTCGCCATCAACCAGAAGAAGGGTGACAAGGTCCGCGGTCAGATCAAGTCGATCACCGACTTCGGCATCTTCATCGGCCTGGCGGGCAACATCGACGGCCTGGTGCACCTGTCCGACCTGTCCTGGTCGGCGGCGGGCGAGGAGGCGGTGCGCAACTTCAAGAAGGGCGACGAGATCGAGGCGGTGGTGCTGGCCATCGACGTCGAGCGCGAGCGCATCTCGCTCGGCATCAAGCAGATGGAGGGCGACCCCTTCACCAACTTCATCGCCACCCACGACAAGAACAGCGTCGTCAAGGGCACGGTGAAGAGCGTTGACGCCCGTGGCGCGGTGGTGCAGCTGTCCGACGAGGTCGAGGGCTACCTGCGCGCCTCGGAGGCCGCCCGCGAGCGCGTCGAGGACCTGCGCACGCTGATCAAGGAAGGCGACATCCTCGACACCATGATCATCAACGTGGACCGCAAGTCGCGCTCGATCAACCTGTCGATCAAGGCCAAGGACCAGGCCGAGCAGAACGAAGCCATGCAGAAGCTGCAGAACGAATCGTCCGCTTCCAGCGGCACGACCAATCTGGGCGCCCTGCTCAAGGCCAAGCTCGGCAACACGCAGCAATAACCTTACCAGGCGAACATGACGAAGTCGGAGCTCATTGCGAAACTGGCGGGACGTTTCCCGCAGTTGGTCGCCAAGGATGCCGATTATGCGGTCAAGATGATTCTCGATGCCATGACCTCCGCGCTCACCCGCGGCGATCGCATCGAGATTCGCGGCTTCGGCAGCTTTGCGCTGAATTACAGGCCGCCGCGTGTCGGACGCAACCCGAAATCGGGCGAGAAGGTGCAGGTGCCGGAGAAGAGGGTGCCGCATTTCAAGGCCGGCAAGGAACTGCGCGAGCGCGTGGATCAGCTCGATTGACCGGCTGCAGCTGAGTCGCATGTTTGAAAAAATCGGGCGGCGTCGGGTGATGCCGCCCCTTTTTTGTTTGCGGCGCGGGCCAGACGACGAAACAGCCGGATTGCCTCCCTGAATCTGCGTTTTGCGTGCCCTGCCGTGCGCACACTGGATCGCCATGAAATACTTCGTCTGGCTGCTTAGGATTGGTCTGTTCGTCGTCCTGCTCGGTTTCGCAGTGAAGAACAACGGCATGGTGACATTGCGTTTTTTCCTTGATGCCGCATGGACGCTGCCTCTGGTGGTTGTCCTGCTGATTTTCTTTGCGGCCGGTGCGCTTGCCGGGCTGTCTGTGGCATTGGGTACCTTCCTGCGGCAGCGCCGGGAAATCGCCCGCCTGAAAAAGGCGATCGATGCCGGCCCGGGCCTGCCATAGGGGCGCCGCTGGCTGGCAACAACAGAGAACAAGTCGGAAATGATGGAATTCGAACTGTGGTGGCTGTTGGCGATCCCGCTGTTTTTCGCCCTGGGATGGATGGCGGCGCGAGTGGATATCCGGCATGTCGTGCGCGAATCCCGGACACTGCCGAAGTCCTATTTCAAGGGGCTCAACTTTCTCCTCAACGAGCAGCCCGACAAGGCTATCGACGCCTTCCTGGAGGCAGCCAAGGTCGACTCGGAAACGGCCGAGCTGCATTTTGCCCTGGGAAACCTGTTCCGCCGCCGCGGCGAGACCGAACGGGCCATCCGCATGCACCAGAACCTGGTCGATCGCGAGGGCCTGAGCGATGAGCAGCGCCTGCATGCCCTGAAAGAGCTGGGACACGACTACCTCAAGGCCGGCCTGCTGGATCGCGCCGAGGATATCTTCGTCGGCCTGCGCGATACCAGCCAGAATGAGGACGCCATGAACTTCCTGCTGGAGATCTACCAGCAGGAGAAGGAATGGCGCAAGGCCATCGACATCGCCCGCCAGCTGCCCGATCACACCGACCACCTGTGGCAGAAGGAAATCGCCAATTTCTATTGCGAGCTGGCTGCCATCGAGATCAACAATTCCCGGCGCACGGAGGCGCGCAAGCTGCTCGATGAGGCGCTGGCCACGCACCGCAAGTCGGTGCGGGCGACCATCCTGCTGGGCGATCTGCTTGCCGCCGCAGGCGACGCCGAGTCTGCCATCGAGGCCTGGAAGCGCATCGAGCAGCAGAACCCGGTATACCTGCCACTGGTCGCAGCCAAGTTGATGGAGGCCTACCGCAAGCTGGGTCGCAGCGAACAGGGGCTGCAGCTCCTGCGCAGCTATCTGGCGGAGCATCCGTCGCTCGACCTCCTCGATGCGGCATTCCAATGGACGCTGGTTGATGACGGCCCGGAGGCGGCCCATCAGCTGGTGCGCGACGAACTGCGGCGCAACCCGACCCTGCTCGGACTGGACAAGCTGCTCGAGGCGCAGATCCTGGTGGCGCCGCCCGAACGGCGTGCCGAACTGGAACTGGTGAAGAACCTGATCCACAACCATACCCGCAAGGTGGCACGCTACCGCTGCGACGACTGCGGCTTCAAGGCGCGGCAGTTCTACTGGCGCTGCCCGGGCTGCGGCGCGTGGGAGAGCTATCCGCCGAAGCGGACCGAAGAATTCGATCTGACACCCTGAGGAAACAGTCTTGAAAATTACCGTCATCGGCACCGGTTATGTCGGCCTGGTCTCGGGCACCTGCCTCGCCGAGGTCGGCAACGATGTGTTCTGCCTGGACCTCGATGCGGAGAAGATCCGCATCCTCAATAGCGGCGGCATGCCGATCCACGAGCCGGGCCTGCTCGACATGGTTTCGCGCAACCGCACAGCCGGCCGCCTGCGCTTCACCACGGACGTGGCGGAAGCGGTCGCGCACGGGTTGCTGCAGTTCATCGCGGTGGGCACGCCGCCGGACGAGGACGGCTCGGCCGACCTGCAGTACGTCATTGCGGCGGCCCGTTCCATCGGCCGCCACATGGACGGCTACCGCGCCATCGTCGACAAGTCGACCGTGCCGGTCGGCACGGCGGACAGGGTGCGCAGCGCCGTGGCCGAGGAACTGGCGGCGCGCGGACTGAAAACCGAGTTCAGTACCGTTTCCAACCCGGAGTTCCTGAAGGAAGGCGCGGCGGTGGAGGACTTCATGCGCCCCGATCGCATCATCGTCGGCGCCGAGGATGCGCAGGCCATCGATCTTATGCGCCAGCTCTACGCGCCCTTCCAGCGCAGCCATGAACGCCTCATCGTCATGGATGTGCGTTCGGCCGAGCTGACCAAGTACGCCGCCAATGCCATGCTGGCGACGCGCATCTCGTTCATGAACGAACTGGCCAATCTGGCCGAGAAGCTGGGCGCCGACATCGAGCTGGTGCGCCAGGGAATCGGCTCGGATCCGCGCATCGGCTACCAGTTCCTCTATCCCGGCTGCGGCTACGGCGGCTCCTGCTTCCCCAAGGACGTGCAGGCCCTCAATCGTACGGCGCGCGATGCGGGTGGCGATTTGCGCGTGCTCAACGCAGTGGAGGCGGCTAATGAGTTCCAGAAGGGCGTGCTCGGGCACAAGATCGTCGGGCAGTTCGGCGAGACCCTTTCTGGCCGTCGCTTCGCCATCTGGGGCCTGGCCTTCAAGCCAAATACCGACGACATGCGCGAAGCGCCCAGCCGTCGCGTCATCGCCGATCTGCTGGCGCGCGGCGCCAATGTCAGCGTCTACGACCCTGTGGCCATGGACGAGGCCCGACGCATCTTCGGTGCGGAGCCCCGCATCGACTATGCCGAGTCGCCCGCAGACGCGCTCCAGGGCGCGGATGCGCTGGTGATCGTGACGGAGTGGAAGGAATTCCGCAGCCCCGATTTCGACGAGATGAAGCGGCGCCTCAAGGCCCCGCTTGTCTTCGACGGGCGCAACCTCTACGATCCGGCGGCGATGCGCGCCGCCGGCATCGATTATTTCGCTATCGGAAGACCATGATGGACACGCTTGTCCTGCCCGACACATCGGTCGCACGCATTCTGGTGGTGGGCGACGTCATGCTCGACCGCTACTGGTTCGGCGAGGTCAGCCGCATCTCGCCCGAGGCGCCGGTGCCGGTGGTCAAGGTCGAGCGCACCGAGGAGCGCCCCGGCGGCGCCGCCAACGTGGCGCGCAACTGCGCGGCGCTCGGCGCGAAGGTTTCCCTGCTTTCCGTCGTCGGTGCGGACGAGGCCGGCCGTTCGCTGGCGCGCCTGATGGAAGGCGAGGGCATCGAGACCAGCCTGCACGAGGACGCGGAGCTGTCGACGACCATCAAGTTGCGCGTCGTCGGCCGCCAGCAGCAGCTGCTGCGCATCGATTTCGAGAACAGCCCGACGCACGAGGTGCTGCGCGCCAAGCTGGCGGACTTCGAGCGCCAGTTGCCGCGCTGCGATCTCGTCATCCTGTCCGATTATGGCAAGGGCGGACTGGCGCACATCGGCGAGATGATCCGGTTGGCGCGCGCAGCCGGCAAGCCGGTGCTGGTCGACCCCAAGGGCGAGGACTACGACCGCTACGCCGGCGCCACGCTGCTCACGCCCAACCGCGCCGAACTGCGCCAGGTGATCGGCGGCTGGACTTCCGAGGCCAGCCTCCAGGCGAAGGTGACGCGGCTGCGCGAGGAACTGGGGCTGGAGGCATTGCTGGTGACGCGCAGTGAGGAAGGCATGACGCTATTCCGTGGCGAGAAGGGCAAAGAGGAGGCGCTGCACGAGCCGGCCCAGGCGCGGGAGGTTTATGATGTGAGCGGGGCCGGCGACACGGTCATCGCCTCGATGGCCGTCATGCTGGCGAGCGGGGCCGACCTGCACACCGCGATGCGCATCGCCAACCGCACGGCCGGTATCGTCGTCGGCAAACTTGGCACGGCGGTCGTGCAGCTCGACGAGTTGCGCGCCGCACTCTGATCAAAGAAAGACCGACATGTACACCATAGTTACCGGTGCTGCCGGATTCATCGGCTCGAATCTGGTCAAGGCGCTCAACGAACGCGGTGTCAGCGACATCATTGCCGTCGACAACCTCACCAAGGCGGACAAGTACCGCAATCTGGTCGATTGTGAAATCGCCGATTATCTCGACAAGAACGAGTTCATCGATGCGGTCGCCGCAGGCGAGTTCGACGGCGCGGTGGACGCGGTGCTACACCAGGGCGCCTGCTCCGACACCATGGAGCACAACGGCCAGTACATGATGGCCAACAACTATCGCTATTCCCTCGAACTGCTCGACTTCTGCCTTGATCAGGAAGTGCCCTTCCTCTACGCCTCCTCGGCCTCGGTGTATGGCGGCGGACGGGTGTTCCAGGAGTCGCGCGAGTTCGAGGCGCCCCTCAACGTCTATGGCTATTCGAAGTTCCTTTTCGACCAGGTCGTGCGCCGCCGTCTTGCAGAAACTGACTTTCACGCGCAGGTGGCCGGCTTCCGCTACTTCAACGTCTACGGCCCGCGCGAGCAGCACAAGGGCCGCATGGCCTCGGTGGCCTTCCATTTCTTCAACCAGTACCAGGCGGAGGGCAAGGTGAAGCTGTTCGAGGGCTGCGACGGCTACGGCAACGGCGAGCAGCGACGCGACTTCGTCTTCATCGACGACGTCGTCAAGGTCAACCTGCATTTCCTCGACCAGGGCGCTTCAGGCATCTTCAACCTCGGCACGGGGCGAGCGCAGTCCTTCAACGACGTTGCGGTGGCCACCGTGAATGCCTGCCGCGCCGCGCAGGGCGAGGCAGCGCTGTCGCTGGCGGAACTGCGCGGCCGCGGCATGATCGAATACATTGCCTTCCCCGAGGCCCTCAAGGGCAAGTACCAGAGCTACACCGAGGCCGACATCGGGCTGTTGCGCGAGGCGGGCTACGAAGCACCGTTCGCCGGCGTCGAGGATGGTGTCGCAGCATACGTGAAAGACAGGCTGAAGGAATGATGCAGGTACTTGAAGACTTCGTCGGCAACACGCCCCTGGTGCACTTGAAGCGCTTGCCGGGCGCCGGCAACGACAAGCGCGGCAATGTCATTCTCGCCAAACTGGAAGGCAACAACCCGGCCGGCTCCGTCAAGGACAGGCCGGCGCTCTCGATGATCCTGCGCGCCGAGAAGCGCGGCGACATCAAGCCGGGCGACACCCTCATCGAGGCCACCAGCGGCAACACCGGCATTGCCCTGGCGATGGCGGCGACCATGCGCGGCTACAGGATGGTGCTGATCATGCCCGAGCACCTCTCCATCGAGCGGCGCCAGACCATGCGCGCCTTCGGCGCCGACATCGTGCTCGTCCCGCAGAAGGGCGGCATGGAGATGGCACGCGACGTCGCCGACAAGATGGTGGCCGAGGGCAAGGGCATCATGCTCGACCAGTTCGCCAACCCGGACAACCCGCTCGCCCACTACGAGGGTACCGGGCCGGAGATCTGGCGCGACACGCAGGGGAAGATCACCCATTTCGTCTCCAGCATGGGCACCACCGGCACCATCATGGGCTGCTCGCGCTTCTTCAAGGAGAAGAACCCGAAGATCGAGATCGTCGGCTGCCAGCCCGAGGAGGGTTCGCAGATCCCCGGCATCCGCAAGTGGCCCGAGGAGTACCTGCCGAAGATCTACGACAAGGGCCGTGTCGACCGCCTCGAATACGTCAACCAGGCCGATGCCGAGGAAATGACGCGGCGCATGGCGCGCGAAGAGGGACTCTTCGCCGGCATTTCCTCCGGCGGCGCCATGGCGGTCGCGCTGCGCGTGGCGGAACAGGTGCGCAATGCCGTCATCGTCACCATCATCTGCGATCGTGGTGACCGCTATCTATCGACCGGTGTCTTTCCGGCTTAGGCTTTGCGTCCTGCTCATCCTGTGCCTGGCGGCCCTGCCGGGCCAGGCGGCGCAGGTCACCCTCTCCCTCGGATCGATCCAGCACCCGGCTTTCGAGGCCGAGGGCGTCACCGTTCTCTTCGACACGGTCAAGCGCGGCACGGCCGAAATCCGGCTCGGCCGCTTGCGCGTCGCCGGCGAGGAGTACCGCAGCCTGAGGATCCATTGCGCAGGTTTCCTCTTCGACGGACGGCAACTCGACTGCCCCGAGGGCACCGTGCGCCGCGAAGATGCACGCGGACGCGAACGACCGGCGCTGCCGTTTTCCTTCGCCTGGCGGGCGAGGGAGGGATACCTCTCCTTCTCCATGAACGATGTCGACGCCGTTGCCTTCTCGCCGCTCGTCAAGCGCCTGCGCAGCTGGCAGCCCAAGGGCAAGATCGATTTTGGCGTCACCATCGAGGGCGACCGAGCCTGGCTCGGTCTGGCGCTGCGCGACCTCGCGTTTGCCAGCAAGGAAGGGGATGTGTCCGGTAAGGCGATTCTGCTGACCCTGGCCGCGGGTGCCGAGCGTCGCGACGGCGCCTGGCACTGGAACGCGCGGCTCGACTGGCCGCAGGGCGAACTGTTCCGCGCCCCCTGGCGTCGCGCGGCCGGCGTCACCATGGAGGCCGAGGGCAAGCTCACACCCGAGGTGCTGGAAGTCAGCCTCGCCCAGCTTAACGTGGCAGGGGCGGGGGGCGTCACTGCCAGCCTGAACTGGGACCGGGCGCGCGGCGAGGCGACGGATTGGGGCTTCATCACCGACGAGATCGACCTGGCGTCGGCCATGGACGAGTGGCTGCAACCCTGGCTCGGCAGTCTCGGTTTCCCCAAGTGGCATGCCGCGGGCCATGCCCGCTTTTCCGCCGAATGGAAGGCGGGCGGCCTGCGCCGCTTCTATGCCGGGCTGGACGGCGCGCAGGTGGCCGACAGCACCGGCTATGTGGAACTGGGCGGCGTGAACGCGCAGATTCCCTGGGAGGAGGCGACGCCGACGGAGGCTTCGATCAGCGTCGCCGCCGGGCGGCTCGGCGACCTGCCGCTGGGCGGCTTTGCGCTGCCGCTGCGCCTCGAGGGCAGGGAGGCGACGGTCAAGGGCCTCACCGCGCCCATGCTGGACGGGCATTTCGTCATCGACCTGCTGCGCCTGGCCAAAACGAAGCAAAGCGAAGTTTCAGTGCAGGCTAATGCCCGCGACAGCGGGCGTTACGCCGAAACTAAAAGTCAGTCCGGCTGGCACGGCGAGTTCGAGGGCGGCATCGAGGGCGTCTCCATGCCCAAGCTGTCACAGGCCCTCAAGCTGCCGGTCATGGCAGGCAGCCTGACGGCGCGCGTGCCGCGCATCGCCTACGAGGGCGACGTGCTGCGCCTCGACGGTGCGCTCAGCATCGAGGTGTTCGACGGGGGCATCATCGTGCACCAGCTGCGCCTGCTGGATCCGTTCGGCAAGGAGCGCCGCTTCCTCGCCGAGGTGACGGCGCGCAACCTCGACTTGGGCATGCTCACGCGCACCTTCGCCTTCGGCAGCATCGAGGGCCGCTTCGACGCCGACCTGCACGACCTGGAGATGCAGAACTGGAAGCCGCTGCGCTTCGATGCGCGCATCGCCAGCAGCGAGGGGGAGTATCCGCGCAGCCTCAGCATCGGCGCGCTGAAGGACATCACGGCCTTGGGCGAGACCGGCGGGCCGAAGGCGCTCGAGCGCGTGCCGGAGCGTTCCGGCTTCAGCTTCGGCTATGACCGCATCGGCCTCAGTTGCGCGCTGAGAAACGGCATCTGCCTGCTCGACGGCGTGGCGCGCGAGGGCGAAGGCGTCGTGCTCATGCGCGGCAGCGGCATTCCGTCGGTGAGCATCATCGGCTACAATCGGCATATCGACTGGGAGGCGCTGGTGGCACGCTTCCGCGAAGTGCTCGCGGGCAAACCCGGCGCCGTCATCGAATGAAGAAAATACTCCTCCTGCTGACCGCTGTGCTTTTCCTTGCCGGCTGCGTCAACCTGCATGTGCATTTCCCCGAGGCTGCGCCCGACAAGGCCGCCGGGGGCGACGCTGCGGCCGCACCTGCCGGAGCGGCAAAATGACGCCCGTCCTCGCCTTCGACATCGAGACGATTCCCGACGTGGCGGGCATCCGCAAGCTTCACGATCTGCCCGAGGATTTGTCGGACTCCGAGGTGGCCGAGTTCGCCTTCCAGAAGCGGCGCGCGGCCAGCGGCAACGACTTCCTGCAGTTGCATTTGCAGCGCATCGTCGTCATTTCCTGCGCCCTGAGGACGGGGAGCGCCCCGTCCGAAGAAGTACCCGGGTGCGCCCTGCGCGAAGGCGACCGCTTCACGGTCTGGTCGCTGGCCGAGCCGAAGATCGGCGAGGGCGAGATCATCCAGCGTTTCTACGACGGCATCGAGAAGTTCACGCCGCAGATCGTTTCCTGGAACGGCGGCGGCTTCGACTTGCCGGTGCTGCATTACCGCGGCCTCATCCACGGCGTCGCCGCGCCGCGCTACTGGGACATGGGCGAGGGGGATTACAAGGACAGTCGGGACTTCAAGTGGAACAACTACATCAGCCGCTACCATTCCCGCCACCTCGACCTGATGGACTTGCTGGCGATGTACCAGCCGCGCGCCAGTGCGCCGCTCGACGACCTGGCCAAGCTGATGGGGCTGCCCGGCAAGCTCGGCATGGATGGCTCGGCCGTGTGGGGCGCCTGGCAGGAGGGCCGCATCGACGAGATCCGCGACTACTGCGAGACCGACGTGGTCAACACCTATCTCGTCTATCTGCGCTTCCAGCAGATGCGCGGCGTGCTGACGGCGAAAGCCCACGCCGCTGAACTCGCGGTGGTGCGCGACGAACTGGAAAAGCTCAAGCAGCCGCACTGGCAGGCCTTCCTCGCCGCCTGGGATGAGTCGGGCAGTAAAAAGGCATGAAAGAGACATGAAAGGCATGAAGCCGCTGACCATCCTCGGCCTGTCCGGCTCACTCTCGCACGACCCGTCCGCCGCGCTCTACATCGGCGGCAAACTGGTGGCTGCCGCGGAGGAAGAGCGCTTCATCCGCGACAAGCACGCCAAGGGCCGCATGCCCTTCGAGTCAGCGAAGTTCTGCCTCGATTTCGCCGGCATCCAGCCGGCCGACGTCGATGCGGTGGCGATTCCCTTCGCGCCGATCAGCCTCGCCGAGCCGGCGCGCTGGCACTACGCGAAGCGCTACTGGTACGCGCCGGACCGGGCGCTCGATGCGCTCTTCAATGGCAACCGCCGCTTCCGCCGCTACCGCGGCAAGATCCTCGAGTGCCTCAAGCAGCTCGGTTTCGATCCGGACAAGGTGGATCTCGTCCCGGTCGAGCACCACCTGACGCACGCCTCCAGCGCCTACCACTGCTCCGGCTTCAGCGAAAAGACGGCCATCCTCGGCATCGACGGCAAGGGCGAGTACGCGACGACCTTCTTCGGTTACGGCGAGAACGGCCGCATCCACAAGATCAAGGAATTCTACGATCCCGATTCGCTCGGCGGCCTCTATGGCGCGATCACCGAGTACCTCGGCTTCGAGATGCTCGACGGCGAGTACAAGGTCATGGGCATGGCGCCCTACGGCGATCCGAACAAATACGATTTCTCGCGTCTGGCGAAATTCGAGAACGGCGAACTGGTCGTCAACACCGACTACGCCAACGTGATCGGCCTGCGCCGCTACAAGGAGGCCGAAAATGGCAAAAGCAGGGGTTACTACTTCTCGCCCAAGCTGATCGACTGGCTGGGGCCGAAGCGCGCCGGCGACATCGCCGACGACCCCTACATCCACTACGCGGCGAGCATGCAGAAGCTGTTCGAGGACATCGCCCTGCAGATGATCGACCATTATCTCGGCGACATCCTGCGCGAGACCGGACGCTTGGCCTTTGCCGGCGGCGGGGCTTTGAACGTCAAGCTCAACCAGAAGATCATCGCCCGGCCCGAATTGAAGGAGCTCTTCGTGCAGCCGGCCTCGGGCGATTCCGGCACGGCCATCGGTGCGGCCTCCTACGTCTCGGTGGCGCGCGGCGTGCCGGTGGAGAAGATGGAGCATGTCTTCCTTGGCCCGGCCTACAGCAACGAAGACGTCATTGCCGCCTGCGAGCAGCATGCGTCAAGGCCGGCCTGGCAGAAGATCGACGCGGTGCCGCAGCGCATCGCGCGGCTGCTCGCCGACGGCCATCCGGTGGCCTGGTTCCAGGGGCGCATGGAGTTCGGCCCGCGCGCGCTCGGCGGCCGCTCCATCCTCGGCTGCCCGAGTGCCCCCGGCGTGGCCGACCGCATCAACGAGCAGATCAAGTTCCGCGAGCGCTGGCGGCCGTTCTGCCCCTCCATGCTGGACAGCGTCGGCCCGCAGATGCTCGGCTCGCACCATCCGGCGCCGTTCATGACCTTCACCTTCGCGGTGGCGCCGGAGTGGAAGGCGCGCGTGCCGGAGGTGGTGCACGAGGACGGCACCTCGCGCGCGCAGGTGCTGCGGCGCGAGTTCAACCCGCGCTACTACGACCTGATGCTGGAGATGGAGAAGCTCACCGGCAACGGCGTCGTGCTCAACACCTCGCTCAACCGCCGCGGCGAGCCGATGATCTGCTCGCCGACCGACGCGCTGAACATGTTCTTCGGCTCGGACCTGCAGTACCTGGTGATGGAGGACGTGCTGGTCGTGAAGTGACCAGCCGCCGGCCATGAACTCCAGCGAGATCGCCGACTACTTTGCCGCCGAGCGGCCTGAACTGCTGGCCTTCCTGCGGCCGCACGGCCCCTTCGGAACGACGCTCGACATCGGCTGCGCCGCCGGCATGCTCGGCGCCGGCCTGCTGCGTGAGGGCATCGTCGGTGCCTGCGACGGCGTCGAGCTGAACTTCGAGGCGGCGCGCCACGCGGAAAGCCGTTTGCGCCGGGTGTGGATGGGCTCCCTCGAATCCGCCGCGGCGGAAATTCCCTGGCAACACTACGACCTGCTGATCCTCGCCGACGTGCTCGAACACCTCGCCGATCCCTGGTCCGCCCTGCGCCTGCTGCATGCGCGCAGCGCGCCCGGCTGCAGGCTGCTGCTCTCGGTGCCCAACGTGCGCCACTACAAGGTGTCGCTGCCGCTGCTGTTCCGCGGTGAATTCCGCTACGAGGACGACGGCATCATGGACCGCACCCACCTGCATTTCTTCACGCGCGGCAGCCTGGTGGAGACCGTGCGCGCGTGCGGCTGGACAGTGGGTACTCTGGGCAGCCACATGAAGGGGCGCTACCGCCGCTGGTACATGCCGACGCGCCTGCTCGAGCCTTTCGTCGCGGTGCAGACGATGCTGCTGGCAGAGAAACTATGACCCTGCCATTAGTCAGCGTCGCCATACCGGCCTACAACCACGCGGCCTACATCGAGGCTTGCCTAAGCTCGGTGTGCGGGCAGACCTACCCTGAACTGGAACTGGTGCTGATCGACGACGGCTCGAAGGACGATACGCTGGAAGTCGCCCGCCGTTTCCTCGAACCGCGCCGCGAGCGCTTCCGCCGCATCGTCCTGGAGCGACAGGAGAACCAGGGCGTGAGCGCCGCCTCGAATGCCGCCATCGCCGCCTGCCGGGGGGAATGGGTGCATCTGCTCGGCTCGGACGACGTGCTCCATCCGAACAAGGTCGAGCGCATCCAGCAGGCCATCGCGGACTGGAATTGCGCCGACCTGGCGCTGGTGCATGCCGATGCGGATTTCATCGACCAGCACGGCCAGACGATCATGCGCAACCGGCGCCCGCAGCGCCCCGCGCCGGGGCCGGACCGCGAGGCCTGGCGCGTGCTTTTCCTCGGTGACAACTTCATCGTCAATCCCACCGTGGCGTTGCGGGGGGAAGCGTTTCTTGCCGTCGGAGGCTTCGACCGCAACCTGGCGCTGGAGGACATTGATTGCTGGCTGCGGCTGGCGGCCCGCCATGCCATCGCGCGCGTGCCGGAGGTGCTGGCCAGCTACCGCAAGCATCCCGGCAATACTTTGCGACGGCGTGTTCGCATGCTCGGCGCGCAGTTCAATACCTTCGGCAAATTCCTCGCCGAGCACCCCGGCCTGATTGCCGAGCCAGACGTCCGCAGGCATTTCCGCCGAAACCTCAAGCGGTTCTGGCGACGCATGCGCGGCAAGCAGCCCTGGCTGCTCCCGGCCATCATGGGCGCCTGGCTCAAGAGCCATCTCAGCACGCCGCAGCCCGAAGACTATCGTCGTTTCGGCAGCCTGCTGGACCGCGCGGCGGCCTAGGGAAGGCTTGGGACGGGCGCTTACGGTATCATTCGCCTTTTTGCCCCGCAGGCCATGCAGAATTCCCCGTTTTTTTCCATTGTCATCCCCGTCTACAACGAGGCGGAGAACATCGAGCCTATGCTGCGGGAGATCCAGGCCGCCTTCCAGGGCCGGACTGAAGGCTACGAGGTGATTTTCGTCGACGATGCCAGCACCGACGACAGTCCCGCCGTGCTGCAGCGACTGACTTTGGAGACCGGCGTCGTGCGCAGCCTGCGGCACCGGCGCAATTTCGGCCAGAGCGCGGCGGTGGCCAGCGGCTTCGGCGCCGCGCGAGGCGAATGGATCGGCACGCTGGACGGAGACGGCCAGAACGATCCGGCCGACCTGCCGCACATGCTCGACGAAGCGCGCAAACTCGGCGTCGACTGCGTCACGGGCGTGCGCGCCAAGCGGCAGGACAACTTCATCCGCCGCTTCTCCTCGCGCGTCGCCAACCGCTTCCGCGACGCGATCACCGGCGACCGCGTCAGCGACAGCGGCTGCGGCGTGCGCGTCGTGCGCCGCCCCTGCGTGGCCGACCTGCCGGTCTTCAACGGCCTGCACCGCTTCATGCCCACCTTGTTGCGGCAGAAGGGCTACCGCGTTGCCGAGTATCCGGTTAACCATCGGCCGCGCCTGCGCGGCGTGTCGAAGTACGGGGTGCATAACCGGCTCTGGCGTGGCATCCGCGACTGCTTCGGCGTGCGCTGGTTCGCCGCCCGCGCCGTGCCGGGCGACCGGCTGGAAGACGGCGGCAAGGGACCGGTGCAATGAACCCGCCGGCCGGGGATCCCGCCGGGCAGGACGGCGCGCTTCCCGAAGGCCCCGAGGACGACATCGAACTGGCGTCGGTGGCGCCCGGTTTTTCCAAGGAGCTGCGCCGCCTGCTGGTCCTGCTCGGCGTAGCGGCGGCAATCTTCATCCTCTTCTACTTCACGCCGATCGGCGAAATCACCCGCGACATCCAGAAGCTGCGCACCATCCTTGCGGGCGACGATTTCTGGGCCGAGGCCACCTACACCGCCCTGGTGACGGGACTGGTGGCGCTGGGCACGCCGCGGCTGATCTTCTATGTCCTCGGCGGCCTCGCCTTCGGCTTCTGGCAGGGCCTGCTGCTGGCACAGGTCGGCGCCGTCATCGGCTCCTACCTGACCTTCTGGGCGGTGCGCCACGGCGGGCGCGGCTGGCTGGAGCGCCGCTTCGGCAGCCATCGCCTCTTCGGCAAGACCTTCCGCGTACGCTCTTCGGTGAAGGCGGTCGTGCTGATCCGCCAGCTGCCGCTGACCAGCGTCATGATCAACAGCGGCCTGGCCCTGAGCAAGGTGAGGGCGCGCGTGTTCGTGCTGGGCACCTTCATCGGCTATCTGCCGCAGGGCGTGATCGCGGCGCTGATCGGCAGCGGCGTGGTCGACGAAGGGGCGACGGAAGGCCTCGGCAAGCTGGTCGCAGCCGGCCTCGTGCTGACGATCGGCGCCTTCCTGCTGTGGCGCTGGCGCAGGCAGGGCGGCAACGCGCAGGAGCGCTGATGGGGGCGTCTGGAAACGGCCGCTTGTCTGGGGCGCCCTGTTTACGGTGCTGGTGCTGGCGTTCTATGCCGTGCGCCTCGCCGGCCCATCGAACCTCGAAGCCGACGCGCAGGACCGCAACGTCGGCTACGTCATGGACGTGGTCCGGGATGGCCACTGGCTGGTGCAGCAGGACATCCGCGGGCGCATCATGTCCAAGCCGCCGCTGCACACCTGGATCACGGCGGCTTTCGCCGAGATCGGCGGCATCAACCGCCTGACCCTTACGCTCCCTTCCATGCTCGCCGTGCTGGCGATGGCCTTGCTCGTCTTCCACGTCGGCCGGCGGCGCTTCGGTATTCTCGCGGGCGGGTTGGCGGGATTCGCCGTCGTGCTGGCACCGATGATGTCCAAGCATGTCGCCCTGGTGCGCACGGACGCCCTCTTCGCGCTGGCGGTCGCGCTGGCCGGCCTTGCGGCGCATCGCGCCTGGGAGCGGGGCGGCGGCTGGGTGCCGTTCTGGTTGGCCGCCGGTGCGGCGACCCTGATCAAGGGGCCGCTCGGCCTGGCGCTCGCCGGCATGGGGCTGCTAGCCTGGGTCTGGGAGCGCCGCAGCGATCCGACTGCGCCACCGTTGCATGGCAGCCATTGGGCCGGCATCGCGCTCTTCCTGCTCCTCGTGCTGGGCTGGCTCGTGCCGGCCCTTCTCTCGGCCGGCCAGCCGCTCGTCGACAAGCTGTTCTTCCAGGAACTCGTCGGGCAAGCCACCGGCATGGGCAAGAGCGGCTACCCGGGGCAGAACCTGCACAAGCCGACCCTGTATTTCATCCTGCGCTTTTTGCCATTCAGCCTGTTTGCCGCCTACGCCCTGTGGCGGGTGGTTCGCCGGCCGGCAGCGGACGCGGCTGAACGCCGCTTCGAACGCTTCCTCTTCTGCTGGATCGTCGGCGGCATCGTCCTGTTCTCGCTCGCCTCGCACCATCGCGGCGACCTGCTGCTGCCGCTGTGGCCGGCGGCGGCGCTGCTGGCCGGGCGCGAGATGGCGGCCGTGAGCAGCCGCATCGGGGGACGATGGACGGTTGCCGTCCTCACCGGACTATCATTAGTCTTCCTCGGCGCGGCCGGATGGACCTATTATCTCAAGGCCGAGCAGCAGAGCGAGGAGGTGCGCTACACCATGACGGCTGTACGAGCCGCCCGTGCGTTGGCGGCAAGCGGCCTCGATGTGAAACAGATGCACCACCTGGATACGCCCGCCACGCTGCAGCTGGAACTGGGAACCTTTCGGACCTGGATCGTCGAGGCGGAAGCCTTGCGCCTGGCCGGCGGCGAGGCGCCGGTTCTGCTGGCCGTGGAGTCGCCCAAGGATTTTCCCAGGCTGTTCGGTGCGGACGGGCCGCCATTGCGGGAGGTCTTCCGCTGGCCCGCGACGGGCGACAAGCCGGCGGTGAGCGTTTTTGCCAATGCCGCGGGGCAGGGGACTGGGGGCGGGATGAGATCAGAAGGGAGGGAACCATGATGGCGAGAATGGCGGCCTGGGCGCAAGCATTCGGCCCCGTGCGTACGGCTTTCCTCGCCAGCCTGCTGCTCTCCTTCGTCGCCGCGCAGGGACATCTCGTCAACCGCGACGGCATCTACTACCTGGAGACGGCGCGCGCGTTCCTCGAAGACGGTTGGCTTGCCGGATGGAAGGCCGGCGAATGGCCTTTCCTGCCCATGCTGATTACGGCACTGTCTTTCGTCACGAAAGTCAGCCTGGAGACCACGGCGCAGATGCTCAATGCGCTCTTTCTGGCGGGCACCTGCGCGTTGCTGACCGGCATCACGCGACGCCGCCTGCCGGAAGCCGCCTGGCTGGCCTGTCTCGTCGTCCTCGCCATGCCGGCCTACAACCAGTACCGCAACGAGATCCTGCGCGAATACGGCTTCTGGTTCTTCAGCCTGCTGGGTTTCTGGCTGGCGATGCGCTGGAGCGACACGCAACGATGGCGGGAAGCGGTTCTCTGCCAGGCCGCGTTGGCCGTAGCGGCGCTGTTCCGTCTCGAGGCAATCGCCTTCTATCCGGCGCTGATGCTGTGGCAGGCATTCGGCGCGCCGGCCGGGCACAGGATGCGGCGCGCGCTCCTGATCGGCAGCCTGCCCCTGGCGGGTGCGATGCTGGCCGCCGCGCTCTTCGGCAGCGGATGGATCGACTTGCCGAACCGGATGGCCTATTACCTCGAAGCCGCGAATCCGCTGCGCGCACTGCAGATCATCCACGAAGCGGCCGGCAGGATGTCGGAGGCCGTGTTCAAGTACAAGTATTCGCGCGAAGAGGCCGGCTACATCCTTTTCTTTGGCTTGCTCTCAGTCATCCCGATGAAATTTCTCAAGATGACCGGCGTGTTTGTCGTCCCGCTGGCTTACCGGTGCGCGGTTTCTCCGGGACGCAACGTGCTGTCACCCTGGCAACCGCTGCCCTGGGCCTTCCTCGCTTATGTGCTGGTGCTGGTGGCCTTCGTCACGCACCAGTTCTTCCTCGTCGGGCGCTATGTCAGTCTGCTCAATCTTCTGGCGGTGCCGCTGGTGGCGAGCGGACTGGCCTTGCTGATGCAGCGCTTTCCGCGCTGGAAGGCGCCGATGCTGGTGCTGGCGCTGCTGACCATGGCGGCGAACGTCGTGTCCCTTTCCCCAGGCAAGGCGCACATCGTCGAGGCGGGGCGCTGGCTGGGCGCCAATGCGGCCGATCCGTCGCGCGTCGGCGTGGACAATGCGCGCATTGCCCATTACGCCGGATGGCGGACATCCGGTTCGGTCATCCTGGATCGCACGGCCCTGACCAAAGCCCTGGCGGGGCAGCGCGTGGACCGGGTTGCCATCGAAGTATCGCGCAAGGATGCCGACGCGGAGAAGTGGCTGGCGGAGAATCGGCTGCAGGTCGAGCGGCGCTTCGCCAACAAGGCCGGCGACGCCGTCATCGTCGCCGTGCCGGCGCAGGTTCAGCCGAGCCCGGCGACCAGCGGGCGCAGCCGGGCGAACACCGCCTCGACGGAATAGTCAGCCGCCGCGCGACGGCGCCCCGCCTCGCCCAGGCGCCGGCGCAGGTCGGCATCACCCGCCAGCATTTCGATGCGCGCTGCCCACTCCCCGGGCGACGACACCAGATAGCCGTCTTCCCCATCGCGAATCGCCTCGGCGTTGGCGCCGGCCTTCGAGGAGACGACCGGCAGGCCGGCCGCCATGTACTGCAGCACCTTGAGGGCGCACTTGCCGCGGCTCCAGTCGTCGTCGCGCATCGGCGCGATGCCGATGTGCGATGCGGCCAGCTCGCGCGCTTCCGTCTCGGCGTGCCAGGCGACGGGCAGCGTCGCCACGCCGCTGCCGGGCAGGTCGAAATCGGCGACGATCTTCAGGCGCAGCCCAGGCACCGTTTCCGCCGCCGCCTTCAGCCACGGCATCGCCTCCGCCAGGTACTTGCGCGTCGAATGGCTGCCGATCCATACCAGGTCCAGCGTATCCTCCGGCTTGTCCGCCACGACGTCATAGCGCGCGGCATCGATGCAGGTCGGAATGAGGGTCACCGCCGGGTTGAATGCGGCGGCTTGATCGGCGAGGAAGGCGTTGCCGGCGAGGACATGGTCGCAGCAGCGCGCCATCGCGGCGAAGCGCGCCAGGCGCGTGCGCGAGGGCGTGCCATCCGTGTTGCAGAAGATGGCGTCGTCGAAATCGAACACCAGCCGGCGCGACGTGCGCCGCAACAGCCACAGGAGCAGCGCAGGAAAAGTCTTGCGCAGCACGATCACGATGTCGGCGCGGGACGCCTGTCGCAGCATCTCGAGCGTGGCGCCCAGGCCGCCGGAAGCCGTGACGTGCGCTGGTTCGAAACCGGCCGCCTGCCACAGCGGGAAGAACTGCAGGGCGCGGTAGCGCGTCGACGAAGCGTCCTCCCCCTTGGAGACGAACAGCAGGCGGGTGCTCACTGGACTACCCTCCCCCCAACCCCCTCCCCGGAGGAGGGGGTGACGGGCGTTTGCCGCTGCGCGGCTCCGGTTATTGGCTGGCGCCCCTTCGGACGGCCGTGCGGGGCGCTCATGGCTTGTCCGCCTGCAACTGCCGGAACAGCGCCGACATGACGAGCACCGAGCTTTCCTCGATCAGGTGGCCATAGTCGAAGGCAAAGGGGAGGCGGGCACCGTCCTTCTCGAAATAGCGCAGGCAGCCCTCGTCGTTGCAGGCGACGGAGATCGGCGAGAAGAATTCCCCCTGCGTGCCAGCCAGTTGCCGGATGAGGGCATCGCGGCGGAATGCATCGGGATCCATATCCTTGCGCGAGCGCATCTGTTCGTAGTCGGCCAGGAAATCGCTGGCCAGCAGCCGAGGCAGCGGCCTGCGCCAGGCCGGCACGCTGCCGACCAGTACGATGCGCGGGCGCCAGGCCGGGTCGGCATTGAGTCGGGCCAGGGTTTGCGTCAGCCCGCGGCGGATGGTCGCTTCATCGTGCTTGATCCAGGCGCCGGCAAGGAGAACGACTTTCGGGTGTGTCTCCATCACCTGGCGAAGCACCCAGTCGTTGATGGCGCGGCAATGCGGACGCTTGGCGAATTCCTCGTTCAGCAAGGGCGGGCAGCCCGAGGACGTCCATTGCGTCGCGCTGCCCGTTTCCGCCGCAGCCTTCAGCCCCGGCCACAGGTGCGCCGCGTGGGAATCGCCCCAGAGCACGATGCCGCCCTGCCGGCCGGCGCATTCCGGCGCGAAGGCGCCATGCGATTTCTCCGGTGTCAGGAAGCAGGTCCCCTCGCGGTAGAGCGGCTTGTAGAGTTCGCCGAAATAGCGCGCCTGAAAGACCCCCAGCGCCCTGACGTCGACCAGGCGTGGATGATCCTTGAATCGCAGCGTCATCAGCTGGTCGTTATTGAAGTGGAGGACGGCCGCCACGGCGAAGGGCAGCAGCACCATCGCCGCGCAAGTGGCCAGGGCTGGCGCGAGCTTCAGGCGGCTGACGAGGCTGCGTGCCGGGTTCTCCACCAGGCGGAAGGAGAGCCAGCCCAGGGCGATCGAAGCCGCCATGCCGGCGGCGATCCAGGCGCCGTCCCGCCGGGACTGACTTTGGGAGAGCCATACGACGATGGGCCAGTGCCAAAGGTAGATCGAGTACGACCAGCGCCCGATGCCTTGCAGGGCGGCGTTGCCGAGAAAGGAGGCATTGCCGGCACCGTTGGCGAGGACCAGCATGGTGCCGACGACCGGGAACAGCGCATTGAGGCCGGGCCAGGCGCTGTTCGGGCTGAACAGCAGGCTGGACAGCACGATGACGGCGATGCCGAGTCCTTCGACCCAACGTCGCCCCCGCGTGTGGCGCGCGCAGGCATCCTGGTGAAGGTAAATCAGGCCGCCGGCGAGCATTTCCCAGGCGCGCGTCGGCAGCAGGAAGAAGGCCTTCGACGGATTGGCCAAGGCCAGCCAGCCCGACCACGCGAGCGAGGCGAAGAAGACTGCCCAGAGGAAACCGGCCATGCCCGCCTGCCGTCTGAACAGGCGCGCCGCGGCGAGGATCATCAACGGGTAGAGCAGGTAGAACTGCCATTCGACGGAAAGCGACCAGGTGTGCAGCAGCCATTTCTCGTGGGCATCCGCGTCGAAGTAGCCCGACTCCTTCCAGTACACCTGGTTGGAGAGGAACAGCAGGCTGGTGCCGGCATGCTTGCTCAGCAGCTTGTAGTCGATCGGCGAGAGCGTGAACCAGCCGTAGGCCAGCATCAGCACGCACAACACGGTCAGGGCGGGGAAGATGCGGCGCGCCCGCGCCAGGTAGAAGCGCAGCACCGAGAAGCGGCCCTCGGCGAGCGGCCCGAGGATGATGCGCGTCATCAGGTAGCCGGAGATGACGAAGAACACATCCACCCCGACGAAGCCGCCGGAAAAGCCGGCCACGCCGAAATGGAACAGCACGACGGCGATTACGGCGACAGCGCGCAGGCCGTTGATGTCGGCGCGGAAATCGGCGGCGTCCGGCCTCATCGCTGCGCGCGCTCCAGGGTCTGCTGCCGGTAGGCGGCGTCGAACGCCGTGTCACCGCCGGCATGCAGCCAGGCGCGGTCCGACTCGTCGCGCAGGAGATGCTGCAGGTTGCGCCGCCGGCGATGCTGCGGCAGCGGGCCCCGCCCTGCGCGCAGGTCGGCGATGTCGATCAACCCCAGTTCTCCTTCCGGCGTCAGCACGATGTTGCCCAGATGCAGCGAGCGGAAGTAGATGCCGGCCTCATGCAGGCCGGCGACAAAGCGGCCGAGCTGCTCGCGCAAGCCCGCGATATCCACGATATTCGCGTTCGCACGGATCAGCTCGCGCAGCGTCCCGCCTGCCAGCGGATGGTAATGCACGGCGTCCCGGCTCGCGCCCGGAATGCGGTAGAGGCCGATCACGCGGGGGCAGGGAATGTTCCGCTCGGCCAGCGCCTGCGCGTTGTCGGCGAAGCGCTTCGCATAGGGATACCAGGCGGTGGAGGAAATCAGGCGCTTGCGGCGGAACAGCTTGAGGTAGCTGCCGTCGGCCAGCCGCAGCACCTTGTCGCCGTGGCGGTCGCGCTCGATCACGTGGGCGCCGGTGCGCAGCGTGAGGTAGTCGTCGTGTTTCAGGGTCTGCAAGGGGTGCAAGGGGACGTACCGTCGGCGGGCCGGCTGTTGTGCAAGTCTGGCGGCATTTTACCAGCCGGATACGGTAATCCGCCCGTGCTAAACTTCCGCCATCCTTTCCGCCGTGCGGCGCCCCATGCAACCGCCTCATGCCACCTTCTGATTCGCACGTCCCTACCAGCGTCACCTCCAGCCTGAGCCTGTATTTCCGCCTGCTGGGCTATGTCAGGCCGTACGTCGGCTGGTTCGCGGTGAGCATCCTCGGTTTCATCGTCTTCGCCTCGGCCCAGCCCATGATGGCCTCGGTGATGAAGTATTTCGTCGACGGCCTGGCCGATCCGGCATCCGCGGTGTTTGCCGGCGTGCCGCTGATCGGCGCGCTGCCGATGATGCATGCCGTGCCGCTGCTCATCGTCCTCATCGCCGCCTGGCAGGGCGTCGGCTCCTACCTCGGCAACTACTTCCTCGCCCGCGTTTCGATGGGCGTGGTGCACGACCTGCGCGTGGCGCTGTTCAACAGCCTGCTGACGCTGCCGGACCGCTATTTCGACATGCACAACTCCGGCCACCTCATCTCGCGCATCACCTTCAACGTCACCATGGTGACGGGCGCGGCCACCGACGCCATCAAGGTCGTCATCCGCGAGGGGCTCACGGTGGTCTTCCTCTTCGCCTACCTGCTGTGGATGAACTGGCGCCTGACGCTGGTGATGGTGGCCCTGCTGCCGTTCATCGCGCTGCTGGTGGTGAGCGCCAGCCGCAAGTTCCGCAAACAGGCGAAGAAGATCCAGGTGGCGATGGGCGACGTCACGCACGTCGCCTCCGAGACCATCCAGGGCCATCGCGTCGTGCGCAGCTTCGGCGGCGAACCCTACGAACAGCGCCGCTTCGGCGAGGCGAGCAGCAACAACATGAACAAGCACCTGCGCATGGTGCGCACCGGCGCGGTCTACACGCCCACGCTCCAGCTGCTGATCTTCAGCGCCATGGGCGTGCTGTTCTTCCTCGTGCTGTGGCTGCGCGGCGAGGCCTCGCCCGGCGAACTGGTGGCCTACATCACCGCGGCCGGGCTGCTGCCCAAGCCGATCCGCCAGCTCTCCGAGGTCAGCTCGACCATCCAGAAGGGCGTGGCGGCGGCCGAGAGCATTTTCGAGCAACTCGATACGCCGCCCGAGACCGACACCGGTACGGTCAGCCGCGAGCGCGTCAGCGGCCGGCTCGAGGTGCGCGACCTCACCTTCCGTTATCCGGGCGGCGAGCGGCCCGTCCTCGACGGCATCGGTTTCACCATCGAGCCGGGGCAGATGGTGGCGCTGGTCGGCCGCTCGGGTAGCGGCAAGTCCACGCTCGCCAACCTCATCCCGCGCTTTTATCATCACGAGGCCGGGCAGATCCTCATCGACGGCACCGACGTCGAGCAGTACACCCTGCGCAACCTGCGCCGCCACGTCGCCGTCGTCACCCAGCAGGTGACGCTGTTCAACGACACGGTGGCCAACAACATCGCCTACGGTGACCTCGCCGGTGCGCCGCGCGCCGATGTCCAGCGCGCCGCCGAGGCGGCCTTCGCGCGCGAGTTCATCGACCAGCTGCCGGAAGGCTTCGACACCCTCGTCGGCGAGAACGGCGTGCTGCTCTCCGGCGGCCAGCGCCAGCGCCTGGCCATCGCCCGCGCGCTGTTGAAGGACGCGCCGATCCTCATCCTCGACGAAGCCACTTCCGCGCTCGATACCGAATCCGAGCGCCACATCCAGGCCGCCCTCGACCGCGTCATGCGCGGGCGAACCACGCTGGTCATCGCCCACCGCCTGTCCACCATCGAGAAGGCCGACACCATCATGGTCATGGACCAGGGCCGCATCGTCGAGCGCGGCAGCCACGCCGAATTGCTCGCCCTCAACGGCCACTACGCCAAGCTGCACGCCCTGCAGTTCCGCGAATCGGACGACGAAACCGTCCACACGTAATACCGACAGGCGGCTTCGTGCCGAACGGCGTTGAGCTGCCAGTGAAAGTCAGCCGCTGGGATACGGCGAGCAGAAAGTCTGTTACCTATCTCCCCGACCGGTCAGCGCACGACGCCCTACTTGCCGGCAACTGCCAGAACAGCTTTCGGGTTGGTGCTGGCGATGGCCAGCAAAGTGCGGGCGGCACCACTGGGTTGTTTGCGGCCTTGTTCCCAACCTTGCAGAGTGCGGACGGACACCCCGATGAGTGCGGCAAACTGGGATTGGGACAGGCCGGTCTTGCGGCGCGCCTCAATGACGGGAGACGAGACAACATGAACCTGCCCAGCCTTCATTTCGCGTACGGACTGCAAAAGGTCCACAGCGAGGTTGCGCTTGGCCTCATACGCGGCCAACTCGGACTTGGCCATAGGTTTACTCTTCGAGGACACGGCGAATCTCCTTCAACTGTGGGCCTGTGAGATTGTCGGTTTTCGCCTTCGCATACAACGTGAGCAAGACGACTTCACCTTCAGCGTTGCGAGTGAAGTAGATCACCCGTATACCACCCGACTTACCCAAGCCGGCTCTTCCCCAACGGACCTTCCGAATGCCGCCAGACCCGGGCACGACATCTCCAGCGGTTGGGTGCTCAGCAATGTAGGCCGCGAACTCGCCGCGTTCCTCTTCGCTCCAGTAGTGCGGCCACTGGCGCTGAAAGAGCGAAGTTTCGACTACCGTGAGCATGGCGCCACTATACGCCGGAGGAGTATAGATGTCCACAGCGCGACTTGAGAGGCCCAAGGTGCAGGTGACCGGCGCTGCGCGGCTACATCGCGCAGCGTCCAGTGACCGAAGGGAACGGGGTCGACCGGCAGGTTCGGCGCCACAGTTACTTGTGCCATTTCGGCTTCCTAGTGCTCTTGCAAAAACGCTCAGCTTTTAATTTGTTGTCTGGCTCGATCTTTGGTTCGAAGTCATCGAGTATTGCAACTACTTTCGGGTTGGAGCTGTATTTCCTTTTGAGCCGGGCGAGTTCAGCATCTGTGCCCCGACAAGATTGGCAAACAGCCCATTCGATGTCGGCCTGTCGTTCCGGATCGCTGCCATACTCACCACGCCAATGGTCGCAAGATCCTCGACGCTCTATGAAATTGGCGACTTCACTTGGAAACTTAATTGTCTCGGCTGATACAGGGGCACATAGGCAAAGCGCGATAATGAAGAGGTGATATCTCATTGGTGCCGAACAGCTAGTAAACGGATGCAGGCGTCAGGGTAAACATTATTGAACTGGACGCCACAATGCCATTGTATTTGCTTGATTCGCAAGATATTCGTCTCCCGGGTGCCCGTTCAATAACAATGACTATTGGGGCGCTGGCGCATGCCCTTTGCCTGCGACACTCACCAAGGTTTCATCCGGGTTGCTTCCTCACCATCCCTCAAGCCAGGATTGCCTTGCAACTGCGCTTCGCCGCCAGGCGAGACCTCAGGCCTTCGGCAAGATCGCGTCGAATTCCCGCTGCAGGACACTGCCTTCCGGCCAGTTGCGCAGGAAGCGGGCGCGGTCCTTGTGCCAGGCTTGGCGGAAGGATGCTTCGCTATCGTGACGTTGCAGGGCGTCGAGGTCGAGCACGCAGAGTTCATCCTCGTGGTAGAGGAAATTGGTGGCCTTCAGGTCGCCGTGGCTGATGCGCTCGGCGGCGAGGTCCGCGAACAGGCGGCGCACGGCTTCCATCATGCCTGAAGGTGCGCCGCCGTCCGTGTGGTCGGCCAGGGTTTCCTGCAGGTTCGGTCCCTCGCAATATTCCGTGACGAGCCAGGCGCGGCCGCGCAGCGGGCCGAGGCGGCGCTCGATGAGCGCCAGCGGGCGCGGCGTGGCGATGCCGAGGAAGCGCAGCCGATGCGCCTCGATCCAGGAATGCCAGGCGCGGCTCGGCCGCCAGGCGCGCGAGAGGGCGTGGCCGGCGCTCTTGATGTTGTAGCGCTTGATGACGAGCTTGCGGCCTTCGAGTTCGACGCGCGCCAGCGTGGCGGTCCGGCCGCGCTTGAGCGGGGTGCCCTGTTCCAGCCAGGCGTCCGGGTCCGCGATCAGGGGCGCGAGGAAATCGGCTTCGTCGCGCACCAGGGAAAAGAAACGGTCGGCGCGCTTCGCGACCTTGAAGAGGCTGCAGTCGCGCAGGCATTTGTCGAGGATGTCGGCGAGGCGCGCCTCGCGGGCGCGGACGATGGACGCTTCAAGCTGCGCCGCATCGACGACAAGATCATGATTGCTTTTTCGATAGGCCGCCAGCAGGCCAGCCTGCATGCCGGGGCGTGCTTGCGGCGGCAGTTGGGCAAACAGCAGGGCGAGGTTATCGAGGCGCTCGCGGTCCGAGCGTGCCGGCCGGATGGCATCGCCGTCGATGACGTACAGGCGTCCATCTTTGAGCAGGAAATTGCCGAGATGGACGTCCGCCTGCAGGATGCCGCGGGCGTGCATGCGGCCGACGGTCTCGAACACCTGGACGAGTTCGTCGGGCGCCTCGACACCCGGACGTTGTGCTCCCTCGAGGTATTCGGTCAGTACGTAATAACCAGCCTCTTCAAGACGGCCGCTCGCCAGCAGGTTTGGAGTCGGCAGGTCGTGGGCCTTCAGGCTGTCGATGCCGCGGCATTCGCGCTGCCAGTGGCGCTCGCTGCCGCGCGCAGCGATGAAGAGCTTGGCGAGCACGGTCTGCCCGTTCCAGCGGCCGATGCCGGTGAGGCGTTTGCCGGGCAGGATGCGCAGCCAGCGCTCGATCACCAGTTCGCTGCCGCCTTCGAGCGTAATGGTGCTGGGCACGAGTACTCGCCGGCCGCCAGCGCGCAGCGATACGGCGGATTCCTGCGCTTCGTCGCGCCCCGAGAAGAAGCCGACGATCTGGCGGATGCGCCGCTTGTCGGCGTCGTCGAGTTTTTTCTTCTGCGCGTAGTCAAGGTAGAAACGCAGGCGCCGCGTGCGGGAGAGGTGGCGCTTGGCCACCTTGTCGAGGCAGGCGAGGTCCTTGACGATGCGGTATTGCAGGAAGGGCGGCCACCAGAAGCCGCCGCCCGGGCAGTCGATGAGGAAGACCTTGCCGGCCGCATCCACCAGCAGGTTGCGCCACTTGAGGTCGCCATGCACGAAGCGGCGGCCGTGCATGCGGCGGGCGATGTCGGCGACCTGCGCCGAGACGCCGTGCCACCAGGACTGACTTTCAAGCCTGGGGTCATGCGCGCGGGCGAGTTGGGCGAGATCCGTGGTATTCGGGATTTCTTCGGTGATCAGCGCGCCGCGCGCGAACAGGCCGCCCTGGCGTTCGAGGCCGTAAGCCACCAGTCGCGCGGTGGCAATGCCCCAGTCGGCGAAGCGCTGCAGGTTCTCCCATTCCAGCTGCACGCGCGGCGTGCCGAACCAGCGCCGCAGCGGTTTCTTGCCGAGGCCGTGGTAGCGCTTGATGAAATAGCGGCGCCCGCCGATGTCGACGCGCACGGTGCGGGTGATGGAATCCTTGGCGACGATCTCGCCTTCGAGGGCGAAGACGGCATCCAGGTCGGCGAAGCGCGCGGCGGCGGTAGCGTCGACCCCGGGAAGGATCCGCCATTCGCTCATGCACTTTCCCCTGGAGCGAACTTCCGCTGGAAGCGTTCCATGAGGCGATCACCTTCCCGTCCGAGGTAGGCGAGGAGCGGCGCCTCCTCCTGGAGCACCTCGCGCAGCGGGCGGTCAAAGTAGGCGCGAAGGAAGCGCAGCCGGTCGCGCACGGTGAGGCCGATCTCCAGCGAGGAGAAATGCAGGGCGGCGAGATCCTTGTCGCGCCAGCGGCGCGGCGTGCGGCTGCGCACCTGGGCGCGGTGCAGGTCGATCAGCGACAGGTGCAGCGCATCCGGCGTTGGCGCCGGCGTTGTGTGCAGAAGGAAGTGACAGATGTAGCAGTCGCGGTGGTTCACGCCGCCCGCGTGCATGCGCCGCGCCATCTCCGCCACGCGCGCGATCAGCGCGCGCTTGAGCGCCGGCGCCGGCGGCTGCACCGGCCAGTCACGGCAGTAATCCTCGAGGCTCACCGTCGGGGCCAGCTCCTCGGTGACGATGAAGGATTCGAGCCGCGCGGGGTTGTCGCCGCGCCGGCCGAAGGCGACGGCCTTCATGGTGTCGACGCCGAGTTCGGTGAGGCGGCGCAGGGCGAGCCATTCCTGCTCGGCGCCGAGCACCGGCAGGCGCGCCGTGACGAGGTTCTTGAAGATCTCGCCCCAGCCGACGCCGCGATGCAGCTTGACGTAGTAGCCGCGCCCGTCGATTTCGGTGCGCAGGGTGCGGCGGCCTTCCAGTTCGCGCAGCACCCGGCCCTGCAGGGCGGCGGCGGCGCGGAAGGGATCCTGCCCCGCCCACAGGGTGCGGAAGGGTTCGTCGAGGAAGAGAATGGGCCCACCCCCCGACCCCCGCCCCGCGGGCGGGGGTGACGGGTGTTCGCGGGCTTCGCCCGCTCCCTGGCTCATTGGGCCCTCATTTGCAGAATGATATCCGCCGCGCGCTCGGACTGGCTGTAGATGTCGGCCTGCCCGGCCCAGTCGAGGCCGTTGGCGCGCCACTGACGGCGTGCCGCATCGTCGTCGAGCATGTCCGCCAGCGTGCGGTTGAAGGCGTCCTGGTCGAAGGGCAGCGGCGCGACGCGCCCGGCGGCGGCTTCGTCGATGTAGTGGGCATAGCCGCAGGCGGCCGTCGTCAGCACCGGCAGGCCGGCGACCACCGCCTCCAGCAGCACCGTGCCGGTGTTCTCGTTGTAGGCGGGATGGACCAGCAGGTCGGCGCCCTGCAGGAAGCGCGGGATGTCATCGCGCCCGCTGAGGATGTTCACCTTCTCGGCCAGGCCGAGCGTCCGGGCGAGCGAGAGGAAGGGCTTCGGGTTGTCCTGGCCGATGGCGATGAGGCGGCTGCGCGCCTTCAGCGCCGGCGGCAAGGCGGCGAGGCCGCGCAGGCTGCGGTCCAGCCCCTTGGTCCTGAAGCCGGAGCCGATCTGCAGCAGGAGCAGGTTGCCCTCGGCGAGGCCGAACTCGCGGCGGAAATCCGCGCGGATTTCCGCCGCATCGGGCGGCGCACGGCGATCCGCGGAAATGCCCGGCGGCAGCTGGTGCAGCCGCGCGGACGGCGTGCCGTAGTGTTTTTCATAGAGCGCCTGCTGCACGGCGGAGATCATGAGGATTTCCGTGCGGCTGTCCGCCGCGAACACCGCCCGTTCGTAGGCGGCGAAGTGGCGGTAGCGGCCGGAGAGGCGATAGAGTGGGCCGCGCAAGGTGCGCGCCTTGTCCTCGAAGCAGGGGTCGGCGCAGAAATAGGCGTCGAGGCCGGGCATCTTGTTGAAGCCGACAACGCGGTCGGCGCCGCGCGCCTGCAGGTCGCGGCCCACCCAGTCGACGAATTTCTCGTAGCGGCGAGGGTTCGACAGCGCCTTGACCGGCACCTTCACCAGTTCGAAGCCGGGCGGAACTTCGCCCTGCCACTGCAGGGTGTAGACGCGGATGGCATGGCCGCGCGCCTGGCAGGCGAGGGCGATGCGCAGGAAGTCGCGCTGCAGGCCGCCGTAGGGAAAATACTTGAAGAGGATGAACGCCAGCTGCATGGCGCGGGCGCGGCCTATTCGGTCACGCCGGCGCGGGCGGCGAGCATGCGCGTGGGCGCCTGGATGCGCTTCTTGCGACCGGAACGGGCGGCGATGGTGCGCCATAGCCACTTGGCGAAGGGCGTCAGCCGCTCGATCCGCAGGTAGGACTTGAAGAACCACAGGCGGTCGCTGCGGCTCCAGCATTGCGAGTGATAGTTGAGCGTGTACAGGTCGCGGATGGCGCAGACGACCTTGGACGGGCGCCAGCGCGACTTCTCCAGGTCGATGACGCGCGCCTCGACGCCGCCATCCGGATCGACGCGGGCGAAGACGTGCTTGGGGAAGAAGCAGTTGTGCTGGATGCCGTGGGCGTGCATGTCGCGCAGCAGGGCGGCGATCGCTGCGAGCATGCGCAGGCGCATTGCGCGCGGCGGCGCGCCGGATTCCAGCCAGCGCCGGACGCGGTCCTCCATCGAGACGAAGCCGGCCAGCTCCTCGGTGACGAGGATGGCGCGCTCGTCCTTGCCGACCTTGCGCATGGCGAAGTACACCGGCTCCAGCGTTGGGATGCCGCAGGCGCGGTAGTGCATGATGTGGCGGAACTCGCGCAGGAAGGTCGGCGCGCCGCGCACCGGGTGGGTCCACAGGCGCGCGCGGTGGTTTTCCTGGCGCTTGAGGAAAATGCCGGTGCTGCCGTCGCCGGGCAGCGCCAGTTCGCAGCGTGACACGCCGCTCCAGCCGCCGCGGCGATGGTTGGGCTCTTCGAACCAGGGCGCTTCCAGTTTCCACAGCGCATCGAAGGCCGACAGGCCGTTGTGCGCGAGGATCGGCCGCCAGCGATCGCTGATGAAATCCTTCATCTATTTCTTCACGCGCAGGACATAGGCGCGCCACTTGTCCCAGTGCCGGATGAAGTCGGCGTGGCCGATCATCTCCAGCCCGGCGGCGGCGAAGTCGCGCTCGATCTCGCTGCGCTTGAAGACGAAGCGGTCGCGCGGGCGCTCTTTGCCGCGGGTGCGCTCCTTGCGCGCTTCGTTGATCTCGTGCCGCCAGGCGCGGAAGTTGCCGTCCACCCACAGGGAAACGATCACCGTGCCGGAACTGATGCGCGCGAACTCCTTCAGCATGAGGACGCGGTCCGCGCTCTTCTCGATGTGGTGCAGCAGGCGGATGCTGAAGACGCACTCGACGAAGTCGTCCGGCAGCCCGGTGTCGAAGGCCGAGCAGCAGAAGGATTTCTCGATGCGCGCGGCGACCTCCTTCGGGCGCAGTTCCAAGCCGGCGTCGATCATGGACTGGCTGTTGTCGGCGACGTAGATCCTGCGGTCCGGCTCCTCGGCCAGCATGGACCAGAAGCGGCCGGTGCCGCAGGGCAGGTCGAGCACCGAGCGGGGTTGCCCGGCCAGTTGCAGCGCCTTGCGTGCCATGCCGACCTCGCGCCAGGTCGACAGCCGGCGCCAGAAGCCGGTGTTGTGCTTGTGGAAATACTTCCGCGCGTGCTCGGGATCGTATTTATCGGAAAATTCGTAGTGCGGGGGGGTGATGCCGTCGTCAGCCATGCCTGAAACCACCTGATGTGAACCGTTTGTAAGCTGTCTATTTTGCCTGAAAAACCTCAAATAGTCATCTACTTATATGCAGAATGCAGCACTTGCGGCGTGCAATGGGCCTACAATGCGGGTCTTGAAAGCGGATGGATACTAAACATGAAAAAAGCCGAATTGGAAAAGCACAAGGGACTGAAAATAGACAGCCGGATGAAGCATTCCGGCACGCCGGGCCGCTTCGGCACGGAGGCCGCCGTACCTACCAATCGGCGTGAGCAGCGAGAGCGGGAGCGGGCGCTCGGCCTGGTGCCGTTTGCCGTCAAGCTCGATGGTGAGCTGGTGGAGCAAATCCGTCAGCGGGCCGTGGATCGCGGCGAGGACCTGGGCCAGGTCGTGGCGGACCTGTTGCGCAAGGGGCTTGCGCAATGAGGGTGCGGCGCGTAATTTGAAGCGGATAGGCTGGACATGCCCTGCAATCCCATTCGGATGATGACCGATGAGCGGAATTGACCCCCATACCCTGGCGGTGATGCTGCTGACTTTGGTGGCCTTCGTCCTGTTCGCTTCCGAAAAGGTCTCCATCGAATCGACGGCGCTGTTCGTGCTGGTGGCGCTGGTGGTCGGCTTCACGCTGTTTCCGCACCCGTCCTTCAAACCGGTGCAGGCCTTCCACGGCTTCGGCCATGAGGCGCTGGTGGCCATCTGCAGCCTGATGATCATGGGTCGCGGCCTGCTGGTGACCGGCGCGCTGGAACCGGTGGCGCGGCGCATGGCGGCGCTGTGGTCGAAGCGCCCGCGCCTGTCGATGCTGCTGATGCTGTGCGGCTGCGCCATGGCGAGCGGCTTCGTCAACGACACGCCTATCGTCGTGGTGATGCTGCCCATCCTCATCGGCATTGCGCTGCGCACGGGCGAGTCGCCTTCGCGCCTGCTCATGCCCATGAACTACGCTGTGCTGGTCGGCGGCATGGGCACCACCATCGGTACCTCGACCAACCTGCTGGTCGTCTCCATCGCGGCGGACCTGGGCCTGCGCCGTTTCGAGATGCTGGATTTCATCCATGTCGCGGCCATCGCAGCGATCTTCGGCGTGCTCTACCTCTGGCTGGTGCTGCCGCACCTGCTGCCCGATCACGGCTCGCTCATGCAGGACACCAAGCCGCGCATTTTCGAGGCTTGGCTACATGTCGACGAAGAGGCTTTAAAGGAGGGAACCAGCCTGTCCGAGGTCATCGCCAAGACGGGCCGAAACATGACGGTGCTGGAAGTGCGGCGCGGCGACGATTTGCGCCTGACTCGACTGCCGACCCTCAAGCTCAAGCCGGGCGATCGCCTGCTGGTGCGCGATACGCCCGCCAATCTGAAGGAATTCGAGTCGGTGCTCGGCTTCAGCCTGCACGACCTCGACGAGGACAAGGAGGAGGGCAAGGAAGAGGACAAGGTTGGGGAAGCGAAGCATGCGGAGCAGCAGCTGGCGGAAATCGTCGTCACCGAATCTTCACCACTGTTTGGCAGCACGCTGCGTAACCAGCGCTTTGCCGAGCGCTTCGGACTGATCGTGCTCGGCCTGCAAAGGGCTGGTCAATCGGAACTGAGCAAGGCTGAGGACATCGCTGAGATCCGCCTGCGTCAGGGCGACATGCTGCTGGTGCAGGGCACCGCAGAGTCACTGCAGCAGGTCAAGCAGGCCGACATCCTTGTGCTTGACGGCAGCCTGGCGCTACCGCGCAGCGAGCGTGCGCCGCTGGCGCTGTCCATCATGGCGCTGGTTGTTCTCTCCGCCATGACGAAGCTCGTACCGATCGCGGTGAGCGCCCTCGCCGGTGTCCTGCTCATGCTGGCGACGCGCTGCCTGGACTGGCGCGAGGTCGGCCGCGCGCTCAGTTCCAAAGTGGTGTTGATCGTCGTCAGCAGCCTGGCGCTCGGCAGCGCGCTCACCGCCACCGGCGGCACTGACCTGCTGGCAAAGGGCTACCTGTCGCTGGTCGGCGGTATGTCGCCAACCGTCGTGCTCTCGTCATTGATGCTGCTGGTCGCGCTATTCACCAACTTCGTCTCGAACAACGCCGCTGCCGCCGTCGGCACGCCGATCGCTGCCAGCATCGCCGCGCAGATGGGCGTCTCGCCCGAACCCTTCGTGCTCGCCGTGCTGTTCGGCGCCAATTTCTCCTACGCCACGCCGATGGGCTACCAGACCAACCTGCTGGTGATGAGCGCCGCGGGTTACCGCTTCTCCGACTTCCTCAAGGGTGGCGTGCCGCTCCTGCTCATCATGTGGGCGGCCTATTCGGTGCTGCTGCCGCTGTTCTTTCCGCTACAGAAACTTTCCTGAAAGCAAAAAAGGCCTGCGAAGTCGCAGGCCCGTTCTGAATTGGTGGGCGGCACAGGGTTCGAACCTGTGACCCCTGCCGTGTGAAGGCAGTGCTCTACCGCTGAGCTAGCCGCCCGATAGAAGGCGCGCATTTTCCCACAGGGGGCGGTTTCGGTCAATTTACACCGGGCTTGGCTGGCGTATCGCTTAAAATGTCGCCTTTTCCCGCTGGTGCCTGCAGCATGACCGTCCGTACCCGATTCGCCCCCAGCCCGACCGGCTACCTCCACGTCGGCGGCGCCCGCACGGCGCTGTATTCATGGGCCTATGCGCGCAAGCATGGCGGCAGCTTCATCCTGCGCATCGAGGACACCGACATCGAGCGCTCGACGCAGGCCTCCATCGACGCCATCCTCGACGGCATGCGCTGGCTGGGCCTCGACCTGGACGAGGGGCCGTTCTACCAGATGCAGCGCCTGGCGCGCTACGCAGAAGTGGCACAGCAACTGGTCAAGGCGGGCCATGCCTACTGGTGCTATGCCAGCAAGGAGGAGCTCGACGCCCTGCGCGAGGCGCAGCGCGCCCGCGGCGAGAAGCCGCGCTACGACGGCCGCTGGCGGCCGGAGAACGCCAAGGGCAAGACGCCGCCGGCCGACGTCAAGCCGATCCTGCGCTTCCGCAACCCCGACGAAGGCGTGGTGGCATGGGATGATCTCGTCAAGGGCCGCATCGAGATCGCCAACGCCGAGCTGGACGACCTTGTCCTGCTGCGCGCCGATGGCGTGCCGACCTACAATTTCGGCGTGGTGGTGGACGATCTCGACATGGCCATCACGCATTGCATCCGCGGCGACGACCACGTGAACAACACGCCGCGCCAGATCAACATCTACCGCGCGCTGGGCGCGCCGATTCCCTTCTTCGCCCACGTGCCGATGATCCTCGGCGCCGACGGCGAGCGCCTCTCCAAGCGCCACGGCGCGGTGTCGGTGATGCAGTATGCCGAAGACGGCTTCCTGCCAGAGGCGCTGCTCAACTACCTGGCGCGGCTGGGCTGGTCGCACGGCAACGATGAGGTGTTTTCGCTCGAGCAGTTCGTCGACTGGTTCGACCTCGAGCACATCAGCCGCTCGCCGGCGCAGTTCAACCCGGAGAAGCTGGCCTGGCTCAATCAGCAATACCTCAAGGTGCGTGATGACCGCTTGCTGGCTGAGGCGGTGGCGCCGCGGTTGTCTGCGCGCGGCATCGGGGTCGCCGCCGGCCCGGATCTGGCCGGGGTGGTCACGTTATACAAGGATCGCGTGTCCACGCTGAACGAGCTGGCCGATGCCGTCGAGCCGTTCTACGTCGAGGTCTATCCCGGCGCCGAGCTGCTGGCACAGCATGTCACCGAGGCGGCGTGCGGTGCACTGCGCGACCTGCATACCCGGCTGGAGACGGCGGTGTGGGAAAAAGCGCAGATCAGCCAGGCGTTGAAGGATGTCGTCGCCGCACGTGGCATGAGATTTCCGCAACTGGCGATTCCCTTGCGCGTGGTGCTCATCGGCCAGACGCAGACGCCGGCCATTGACGCCGTGCTGGGGGCCTTCGGTCGCGACGTCGTGCTGGCGCGGCTTTCAAGACATATTTAGCCGAGCAGCCGGCGTGAGACCCGTCGCCAGATCACGTTCGATCGGCAGCGGTTCGCCTTCGATGGCGCTGGCAAGTAGTTCCGCCGCCAGCGGTGCATAGACGAGGCCGCGCGAGCCCAGGCCGAGCAGGCCGAACAATCCCTCTTTTCCTGGAATGGCACCGACCAGCGGCAGGCGATCCGGGCCCACCGTGCGGATGCCAGCGCGCCCCGCCACCCGCGCCGGATCCACCGTAGCAGCGAAATCAGGCAGCAGTTTATTCAATCGCTCCAAATTGGCGCGGTGGTCTTCTTCCCGTGCCAGCGTATCCGTCGAGCCTTCCTCGTAAGTGGCGCCAACGACGTGCACGCCGAAGGATGTTGCTGGCGTGACATAGCCTTCTCGCGACACCACTACGTTGATGGCGCGGCCCGGCCCGGCCGGGATGCAGGTGACCTGGCCGCGCACCGGGCGCAGCGGCAGCGCGGCCGATACCTTGAAGCGACACGCCAGATATCCGTTGGCGAGGATTGCCACGGGCGCCTCGGCGATGACCTGGCCTGAGCCGTCCAGGGCGCGCCAGCCGCCATCTGTGCGCGCGAGATCGGCGACCTCGCGTTGCGCATGCAGGCGCACGGCGTTGCCTGCAGTGTGCAGGGCGGCGTCGCACAGGCTCGGCGGATGCACCCATCCGCCCTGAGGAAACCACCACCCCGGCGCTGGCACGCGCCAGCCGGCCAAGGCCGAGGCTTCTTCGGCATCAACCCAGCGCAGCACCTCCGGCGGGAACAAGCCGGACTCGGCGATGCGCTGCTGTCGCTCGACCTGCTTCTCGTCGCGAGCCAGGCGCAGTACGCCGCATGGTTGCCAGGTGAGAGCGGGATCAGTCGAGTAATCCTGCAGTCGGCGCAGTGCGTAATGGAAGCCGGCGAGCGTCAGGCGCGACAGGCGGTTCCAGTCTGCAGAGGGCACCGGCTGCAGCACGCCGGCCGGGTTGCCCGAAGTCTCGCGCGCCAGGCCGTCGCGCCGCTCGATGAGATCGATGGTCCAGCCGCGCGCGGCGAGTCGCTCGGCCACCAGCGTGCCGGCGATGCCGCCGCCGATCACGATGGCACGCCGTTCTTTCGCAGGTTCCGCATGTTCCGTGCCGGCAAAACGGCCCGCGAGCATCTCGCGCTTGCGGCCGAAGCCCGGCTGTTTGCCCACGGCGAACCCGGCCGCCGTCATGCAGCGGCTGACTTTCCCCGCGGCGGTGTAGGTGGCGAAGGTGGCGCCCGGCGCAGCCAGCCGCGCGAGTTGCGCGAACAATGCCTCGCTCCACATGTCTGGGTTGCGTGACGGGGCGAAGCCGTCGAGGAAGAAGGCATCGACTTGCGCCTCGAGCTGCGCCAGCATTTCCGTCGCTTCGCCCCACAACAAGGTCAGGCTGACGCGGCCGCCGTCGAGATGCAGGCGGTGGAAGCCGGGGATGAGCGGGGGATAGCGTTCAAGCAGGGCGTGGCCTAGGCGCTCGAGTTCCGGCCAACTGCGGTACAGGCTTTCGAGGTTCTCACGGCGGAATGGATGCTTGTCGACCGAGAGGTAATGCAGGCGCGCTTCGGGCCGAGCCGTCTCGCGAAAGTGTTGCCATGCGCAGAGGAAATTCAGGCCAGAGCCGAAGCCGGTTTCGAGGATCGTGAAGCGTTCGCGCGATTGCCAGCGCGCGGGGAGATCGTTGCCGGAGAGAAAAACATGGCGGGTCTCGTCGAGCCCGCCATCCAGCGACCAGTAGGGGTCGTTGTAGCTTTCGCTGAAGGCCGCGCCGTCCCGGAAGGCTGGCGCGGCAGGTTGGATGGGACGGATCAACGCGCCATGATGACGTTGTTGTCGACCTTCACCCGGTCGCCAATGCGCCAGGACGGCTGGGAGTCGAACATGAACGTGCGCGAGGCGCCGTCTTCGAAGCGGACGAGAACTTCATATTTTTTCGTGGAGCGGACATGCTTCTCGACCTGGTGGCCGGCATAGCCGCCGCCCGCCGCGCCGACCACGGTGGCCACCGTCTTGCCGGTGCCCTTGCCGATCTGGTTGCCGAGCAGGCCACCGACGACGGCGCCGCCGACGGCGCCGATGCCTGTGCCTTCACCCTTCTGCTCGATCTCTCGCACCGAATCGATGGTGCCGCAGTTCAAGCAGATTGCCGGCGCGGGGGGGGGCGCGGGCGGGGTGGCGACCGGTGCCGCTTGCGGGGCCGGCTCCGGCTTCGGTTCGGGTGCCTTGGCGACGGCTTTAGGCTTGGGTGCGGGCTTAGGTGCCGGGGCGGCCTGTGGCTCGGCCTTGGGCGCGACGGCCGGTGCCGCGGCAACCGCAGGCGCGGCGGGGGCAGCAGCAGGCGCCGGAGCGGCTACAGCGACCGGTTCGGCTGGCCTGGAGGTGCTCTCAGCCGTTGGGATCACACCGAAAATGGCGCCGATGCCGGCGGCCGAGAGCAGGATCACGGCGATGGCCGCGACCCAGATAAGGGGATGTAGTCTGTTGCCGTTTGCAGGGGTTTCCATACTGTTCTCCTGGTTGGGACTTCAGTGGAAATAACGCATCAAGGGGGCATCGGCTGACGGAAGAAACAATTCCTTACATCTCACGCCGCATCTGCGGAAACAGGATGACGTCGCGAATGTTCGGGCAATCCGTCAGCAGCATGATGAGCCGGTCGATGCCGACGCCGCAGCCGGCCGTCGGCGGCAGGCCGTACTCCAGCGCGCGGATGTAGTCGGCATCGTAGAACATGGCCTCCTCGTCGCCGGCTTCCTTGGCCTTGACCTGCTCGAGGAAGCGCGCGGCCTGGTCTTCCGGATCGTTCAACTCCGAGAAGCCGTTGGCGATCTCGCGACCGACGATGAACAGTTCGAAACGCTCGGCGATCTCGGGGTTGGCGTCCGAGCGGCGCGCCAGCGGTGAGACTTCGGCCGGATAGTCGATGATGTAGGTCGGGTCCCACAACTCCGCTTCGGTGGTTTCCTCGAACATCAGCAGTTGCAGGGCGCCGAGCCCCAGATGGGGCGCCGCCTCGACATGCATTCCGCCGAGCCGCTCGCGCAGCCAGGCCGTGTCGTTGAGCTGTTCCATCGAATAGCCCGGGTGGTGCTTGTGCACCGCCTCGGCGAGCGTCATCCTGGCGAAGGGCTTGGCGAAGTCGAGCGCGCGCCCCTGGTACTCGAAAGTCTCGCTGCCGAACGCTTCGCGCGCGGCATGGCGCAGCAGGCCCTCGGTGAAGTTCATGAGCAGCTTGTAGTCCGAGTAGGCCTCGTAGAACTCCATCATGGTGAACTCGGGGTTGTGGCGCGTCGAGATGCCTTCGTTGCGGAAGTTGCGGTTGATCTCGAACACCTTCTCGAAACCGCCCACCACCAGGCGCTTCAGATACAGCTCCGGCGCGATGCGCAGGAACAGTTCCATGTCCAGCGCGTTGTGATGCGTCTTGAAGGGCTTGGCCGAGGCGCCGCCGGGGATGGCGTGCATCATCGGCGTTTCCACCTCGAGGAAGCCGTGTCCGGTCATGTAGCCGCGGATCGACTGCACCAGGCGCGAGCGCGCGGCGAAAACCCAGCGCGAGCGCTCGTTGGTGATGAGGTCGAGGTGGCGCTGGCGCACCTTCTGCTCGGTGTCGGTGAGGCCATGGAATTTCTCCGGCAGCGGGCGCAGCGACTTGGTGAGCAGACGCAGTTCGCCGACATTGATGGTCAGCTCGCCGGTCTTGGTCTTGAACAGCGTGCCGCGCGCGCCGACGATGTCGCCGATGTCCCAGTGCTTGAAGGCGCCGTGCACCGCTTCGCCCGTGCCGTCGTTGCTGACGTAGAGCTGGATGCGGCCGGAGAGGTCCTGGATGGTGGCGAAGGAGGCCTTGCCCATGACGCGCTTCAGCATGATGCGGCCGGCGACGCAGACATCCACCGGTTGGGCTTCCAGCTCCTCGCGTGTTTTCTCGCCGTACAACTCGTCAAGTTTCTCGGCGGTGTTCTCGCGCAGGAAGTCGTTGGGAAAGGCGACACCTTCGGCGCGCAGCTTCGCCAGCTTCTCGCGTCGCTCGGCGATGATCTGGTTTTCGTCCTGGGGCAGCGGAGTTTGTTCGCTCATGGTTGTTTTCCTTAGACGCCCTGTTTCAAACTGGCTTCGATGAAATCGTCGAGGTCGCCGTCGAGCACGGCCTGGGTATTGCCGAATTCCACGTTGGTGCGCAGGTCCTTGATGCGCGACTGGTCGAGCACGTAGGAGCGGATCTGGTGGCCCCAGCCGATGTCGGTCTTGGCATCCTCCACCTGCTGCGCCGCGGCCTGGCGCTTGCGCAGCTCGGCTTCGTACATGCGGGACTTCAGCATGGCCATCGCCTCGGCCTTGTTGCGGTGCTGCGAGCGGTCGTTCTGGCACTGCACGACGATGCCGGACGGGGCGTGCGTGATGCGGATGGCCGACTCGGTCTTGTTCACGTGCTGGCCGCCGGCGCCTGAGGCGCGGAAGGTGTCGATGCGCAGGTCGGCCGGGTTGATCTCGATGTCGATCGAGTCGTCCACCTCGGGATAGACGAAGACGCTGGCGAACGAGGTGTGGCGCCGCGCATTGGAATCGTAGGGCGACTTGCGCACCAGGCGGTGGATGCCGGTTTCGGTGCGCAGGTGGCCGTAGGCGTATTCGCCGGAGACCTTCAGCGTGGCGGTCTTGATGCCGGCGACCTCGCCCTCGGATTCCTCCAGCACTTCGACCTGGAAGCCCTTGCGCTCGGTGTAGCGCAGGTACATGCGCAGCAGCATGGAGGCCCAGTCCTGCGCCTCGGTGCCGCCGGCGCCGGCCTGGATGTCCAGGAAGCAGTTGTTGGGATCCGCCGGGTTGGAGAACATGCGGCGGAACTCGAGCGCCGCGACCTGCTTGTCGAGCTTGGCTGCATCGGACTCGACGGCGATCAGCGTCTCGTCGTCGTTCTCGCCGCGCGCCATCTCGAACAGTTCGCGCGAGTCGCGCAGGCCCTGGTCGATGCCGCTCAGCGCGACGACGACGCCTTCGAGGGATTTCTTTTCGCGGCCAAGCTCCTGGGCGCGGGCCGCGTCATTCCAGACGGCCGGGTCTTCGAGGGCCCGGGCGACTTCGTTCAGCTTGGATTGCTTGGCATCGAAGTCAAAGATACCTCCGCAGATCCTGCTCGCGCGCGTGCAGGTCCGTGAGGCGATTGGAGAGGCTGTTGATGCGTTCGGCTTCCATGTCGGGGCAAATCCAAAACGGTAAATTATACAGCAGGGAGCAGTCCGGACCCGTCTCAGCGATGGCGATCGCCATTCCCTTCGTCGTGGATCACTTCGCCCTCGATGATCCGTCCGCCCTGCGGGGGCGCGCTTCCATACGGTTCGCTGCCTTGCCCCATCTGTTGCGCCTCCATTTGTTCGCGCATCTGGCGACGCAGTTCCCGCGTCTTCCACCACAAGAAGCCCCAGGCCAGCAGCCCGGCTGCCAGCGCGAAGGCGAATATCACGACGGAGAACATCAGCGCAGCTATGAGAAGCACTGCGCCCGCGGCGACGCCCACCACCCTGCCAAGCAGGCTGGGTTCCGTTCCTTCAGGCGGTTTGTAGCCATATCTCATGCGTATTCCTTATTCATCAATCAGCCTGATCCGGTGGCGAGCTTGCCTCTGCGCCATCACTATCACCGGAGGGTTCAGGTAGCAGGCTGGCCAGCACCTTGTCGACCCGCTTGCCGTCCAGGTCGACCACTTCGAACTGCCAGCGTTCCCATTGCGCCTTGTCGCCGGTGTGGGGCAGACGGCCGAGCAGCCACATCATCATGCCGCTGAGCGTATGGTAGCGGCCCCGGTCTTCCTCCGGTGCGGCGCGGAGGTCGAGGCGGTCCTTCAGTTCGGGCAGCGGGATCAGACCGTCGAGCAACCAGGACCCGTCTTCGCGCTGTACTGCCCAGGCATCCTCGGCGTTGCGCGGCTGGAACTCGCCGGTGACCGATTCCAGCACGTCCTGCAGCGTCACCAGTCCCTGGATCTCGCCGTACTCATCGATGACGAACACCATGTGGGTGGCCGACGCGCGGAACTGCTCGAGGAGTTCCATGCCGGTCAGGGATTCCGGAACATACACGCAAGGCTGCAACTGGGCGGTGAGGTCGGGCTGCCTGTTCCGGTGCAACTGGTTGAAAAGCTGCTTGGTGGCGATGATCCCCTCGATGTCATGCAGGCCGCCGCGGCAGACCGGGAAGCGCGAGTGCTCCGACTCGGCGACGCGATCCAGATTGGCCTCCAGCGGCTGTTCGATGTCGAGGTAAACGATGTCGGCACGCGGAATCATGAGAGAGCCGATCTGCCGGTCGTCCAGGCGGAAGACGTTGCGGACCATGTCGTGCTCCTGTTTCTCGATGATGCCCGCCTCGGAGCCCTCCTCCAGCAGGGCGTGGATGTCCTCCTCGGTGACCGCCGCGCCGCCAGCCCCATGCTTTCCCATCAGCCGCAGGAGTGTTTCCGTCGAAAAGGTCAGCAAACGAACGAAGGGGCGCGACACCACGGCTAGGGCCTGAATCGGCCGTGCGACGAGCCGGGCAATGCCCTCCGCATTGATCTGGGCGATGCGCTTGGGCACCAGTTCGCCGACGACGATGGTGAGATAGGTGATCACCACGACCACCAGCGCCGTTGCTCCGGCCTCGCTCGCCTGCTGTTCGATGCCGAATGTCTGCAACCAGGTCGCGAAGGGGGCAGCGAGGACCGACTCGCCGACGATGCCGTTGAGGATGCTGATCGCGGTGATGCCGATCTGGACGGTGGAGAGGAAGCGGGTCGGCTCCTCGCCGAGCCGCATCGCCACGCCGCCGCGCCGTCGCCGCCGGCGGAAAGGCGCGCCAGCCGGCTGCGCCGGGCGCTGAGCAGGGCGATCTCCGACATGGCGAAGGCGCCATTGAGCAGGATCAGGGCGACCAGGACGAGTGCTTCCATAAGGTTATCCTCTGCGGTTCATGCGTCGGTCAGGCCGGTGCGCATTCAGGCCGGTTCCAGGTGTTCCAGCACCAGCTGCACGCTGCTGACGCCGTTGAATTCATTGACCGCCAGTCGATAGGCGGCGCGTACCTTGTCGGGCGCTCCCTCGGCGAAATTGAAGCGGATGGCGTCGAAGCGCGCAGCGCCCTTGCGCAGGGTGAGCTTGAGGTGGCGGTCTTTCAGTATGCGCTGGTTATCCACGGCGAACTCATCGCTGAAGACCGGCGCGGGAAAGCCCTGGCCCCAGATCTCGCCTTCCAGCAGGCGGGCCGATTCGAGCGACATGCGGCCGGCTTCCAGGGGACCATCTGTTTCGATCGCGCGGGTGAGGTCGGCCGGGTCGATCAGTTCGCGCACGGTCTGCTCGAACAGCTCCTCGAAACGGGCCAGGTTTTCCTCGCGCAAAGTCAGTCCCGCCGCAGCGGCGTGGCCACCGAAGCGCAGCAGCAGCCCGGGCGCCTGCTTGGACACCCGGTCGAGGGCGTCGCGCAGGTGCAGGCCGCGAATGGAGCGGCCGGAGCCTTTCAGCTCGCCGTCATTCCCCTTGGCGAAGGCGATCACCGGGCGGTGCAGCCGGTCCTTCACGCGCGAGGCGAGGATGCCGATGACGCCCTGGTGCCAGCCGGGATCGTAGAGCGAGAGGCTGGCGCGCTCGCCGGCCTCGATGGACTCGAGCAGGGCCAGCGCCTGGTCCTGCATGTCCGTTTCGATGCTGCGCCGTTCGCGGTTGAGCTGGTCGAGCTGCTGCGCGATGTTCAGCGCGCGGCCGAGGTCGTCGGTGATGAGGCACTCGATGCCGAGCGCCATGTCGGCCAGGCGGCCGGCGGCATTCAGGCGCGGCCCCAATGCGAAACCGAGGTCGAAGGTGCTGGCGCGCGCCGCTTCGCGCCCGGCGACGCGGAACAGGGCGCGCAGGCCGGGCTGCATCTTGCCCTGGCGGATGCGCTGCAGGCCCTGGGCGACGAGGATGCGGTTGTTGCGGTCGAGCTTCACCACGTCGGCCACCGTACCGAGGGCGACGAGGTCGAGCAGGGCGGCGAGGTTAGGTTCACTGCCGGACGCGAAGGCGCCGCGCTTCCTCAGTTCCGCCCGCAGCGCGAGCATGACGTAGAACATGACGCCGACGCCGGCGATGGATTTGCTCGGGAAGGCGCAGCCGGGCTGGTTGGGGTTGACGATGCAGTCTGCCGCCGGCAGTTCGTCGCCGGGCAGGTGGTGGTCGGTGATGAGCGTGGCGATGCCGAGCTGCTTCGCCTCAGCGACGCCCTCGACGCTGGCGATGCCGTTGTCCACCGTGATGATCACGTCGGGTTTCTGTTCTGCCGCCAGCCGAACGACTTCCGGCGTCAGGCCATAGCCGAAATCGAAGCGGTTGGGCACCAGGTAGGAGACGTTCGCACCAAAGCCGCAGGTTTCGACAAGGGCGCGCAGGGCGCGCACGCCGACGGCGCAGGCGGTGGCGCCGTCGCAGTCGTAGTCGGCGACGATGAGCAGATGCTTGCCGTCGGCGATGGCATCGGCCAGCAGACTCGACGCCTCAGCTGCGCCCTTCAGCAGGGCGGGGTCGAGCAGGGCCGGCAGGGTCGTGTCGAGGTCGGCCGCCCGTGCGATGCCGCGCGCTGCGTACAGGCGCGCCAGCAGCGGATGCACGCCTTCGTATTCAAGGCGTTGCTGCGCGGCAAGGGGTGTGCGACGGGTGACAATAAGCGTCATTGCAAGATGTCGGACAGTGGTTTCGGCCGGCGCCAGAGTTTCCACAGGTCGCCGGCGTTGATTGTGACATCGATGGTGGCAGCGTCGCCGAGCGCCGTGAGGCGAAGGTGCTGCAGGCGACGTGACTTCAGCGCGGCGAGCAGGGGCGCGAACCAGTTCGCTTCCAGTTCCGCCAGGCCGGCGCGCCAGGCCGGCGCATCCAGGCTCTGGGCCGCTTCGCCCAGGCCATCCAGCAAAGTCAGGCTCTGGAATACGGCGTCATCAAGCCGCGCCGGCACCCGACTGGCGCTCACGCCGGCAAGCTTGGTCACGCCGCGTGCAAGAGGATGGTTGGCATGAACGTGGGCGGCCGGGGCCGCGGCGCCCAAGGGCAAGGCGCCACTGCCCCAAGGCCACAGGCTGTTCGCCATCGAGCGCCCCTCGGCTTCGCGTGCCGCGTTGAGCGGATGGTTGTGCAGCAGCACCTGGGCCTCGTTGATGAAGCGGCGCCATTCACGGGCATCGTCGCCCTGCGGCAGGAAAGGCTCGATCGTCCTGCCGGTCACGGTGGACAGCACACTCGTGGTGATGCGCGCGGTGTGCTGCAGCCGCAGATACCAGCGCCGCGGGTGTGGGACGATGAATTCGCCGTAGTCGGCGAGATGCGTGTTCAGTTCGGCAGCCAGCTGCTCAGCCTCGTGCTGGGTGAGGTCCAGTTCCGCCGCGCCGCCGACGACCAGGGTGTCGCGCGAGAAGCGCAGGTGCACCGGGTCGGCGCACAGCCAGTCGGCTTTGCCCGGATCAAGGCCTTCGCCGAGCAGGCGCAGCGCGCCGAAGGGCGTTTCAGCGTCGTGGACGCCGAAGGTCTTTCCCAGCCAATGCTCCAACGGGAGGGCGGGGTGGCGTTCGAGGCGGCCGCGGCCGAGCAGGGTGGCCAGCGCGGGCAGGTCAAGACCGCGTGTGATGTCGTTGATGGAATCCTTGGGCCAGAGCAGCCCGGGGACGACGATGTGAAGCTGCATCCTTAAGATGTTAACATAGCGACCCTATGCAGTATGAACTCTTCATCGGCCTGCGCTACACGCGCGCCAAGCGGCGCAACCACTTCATCTCCTTCATTTCGCTGATCTCGATGTGCGGCATCGCCCTGGGCGTGGCGGCATTGATCGTCGTGCTCTCGGTGATGAACGGTTTCCAGAAGGAACTGCGCACGCGCATCCTCGGCGTCGCCTCGCACGTGCAGATCTCCGGCCCGGGCGGCGAGCTGGGCGCCTGGCAGCAGGTGGCCGACCAGGCGGCGAAGCATCCCGAGGTGCGGGCGGCCGCGCCCTATGTCGCCGCCCAGGGCATGCTGTCCTTCGACCAGACCGTGCGCGGCGTGCTGGTGCGCGGTGTGTTGCCGGACGCGGAGGAGCAGGTCGCCGACTTCAACCAGTACATGCGCGGCAGTTCGATGCAGGTGCTCAAGCCGGGCGAGTTCGGCATCGTGCTCGGCGCCGAGCTGGCGCGCGCCCTGCAGGTCTTCATCGGCGACAAGGTGACGCTGATCGCGCCGCAGGGGCTGGTGACGCCGGCGGCGATCCTGCCGCGCCTGAAGCAGTTCAAGGTGGTCGGCCTGTTCGAGGCCGGCATGTACGAATACGACTCGGGCCTGGCGCTGGTGCATCTGGCCGACGCGCAGGCGCTCTACCGCATGGAGGATCGTGTCTCGGGCGTGCGCCTGAAGCTCGACGACCTGTTCGCCGCGCCGCGCGTGGCGCGCGAACTGCTGAGCCGCGTCGAGGGCGACGTGCGCATCGCCGACTGGACGCGCAGCCACGCCAACTTCTTCCGCGCCGTGCAGATCGAAAAGAACGTCATGTTCATCATCCTGCTGCTGATCGTCGCGGTGGCCGCCTTCAACATCGTGTCCACGCTGGTGATGGCGGTGACAGACAAGGAGTCCGACATCGCCATCCTGCGCACCCTCGGGGCGAGCCCGGGCAGCATCATGCAGGTGTTCATCGTGCAGGGAGCGCTGATCGGCGTCATCGGCCTGGCCCTCGGCCTCGTCGGCGGCATCGCCCTGGCGCTCAACATCGACGTGGTGGTGCCGGCCATCGAGCGCCTGTTCAATACCCAGTTCCTCGCCAAGGAGGTTTATTACATCTCCGAGCTGCCCTCCGACCTGCAATGGCGCGACGTCGGCGTGATTGCCGCCGTGTCCTTCGTGCTGACTTTGCTGGCGACGCTGTACCCGAGCTGGCGTGCTTCGCGCGTCAATCCCGCCGAGGCACTTCGCTATGAGTGAGGTCATACTTTCCTGCCGCGGCCTGCAGAAGACCTACATCCAGGGCAAGGTCGAGGTGCCGGTGCTGCTCGGCGTCGACCTGGACATTGCGCGCGGCGAACGCGTGTCCATCGTCGGCGCCTCGGGCTCGGGCAAGAGCACGCTGCTGCATCTCCTCGGTGGCCTCGACGCGCCGACGGCGGGCAGCGTCAGCCTGCTCGGGCGCGACCTGACGCAGGTGAGCGAGGCCGAGCGAGGCCGCTTGCGCAACGAATCGCTCGGCTTCATCTACCAGTTCCACCACCTGCTGCCGGAGTTCTCCGCGCTGGAGAACGTCGCCATGCCGCTGCTGATCCGGCGCCTGCCGCGTGCCGAAGCCGAGGGGCGGGCGGCAGACATGCTGAAGGAAGTCGGGCTGGGCCATCGGCTGGAACACACCCCTGGCGAGCTTTCCGGCGGCGAGCGCCAACGTGCAGCCGTGGCCCGTGCATTGGTGACGCGGCCGGCCTGTGTGCTGGCTGACGAGCCGACGGGCAACCTGGACCGCCATACTGCGGAAAGCGTTTTCGACCTCATGCTGGCGCTGAACAAAACCCATCACACCAGCTTTATCATCGTCACCCACGATCTGCATCTCGCCGCCAAGGCGCAGCGCACGCTGGCACCTCGAGGATGGGCATGCTGCGCTAGCGGCGTCGTGCCGCCTGGCGCTTGCGCCAGGAGCGGATGAGGTAGATGCGCCAGCCCAGGCGCACGGTGACGTAGCCGGCCAGGGCAAGAATGTTCGCCAGCATCACGACGCCGACCGCTAGCGGCGCCCCCAGCCCGATCATCCACTCTCCCATCGCGTGGGTCCATTCGAAGAGGTTGGTGGCGCTGTATTCCGGCGGCGCGACGAACTTTCCGCCTGCGCCGCCCAGCGCGAAACGGCCCAGGCGGTAGGCGACAAGGTAGAGCGGAACGATGGTGAACGGGTTCGTGTAGAGGGTGGTGAACAGGGCGAGCGGCAGGTTGACGCGGAAGGCGACCGAGAAAATCGCCGCGCCGAGCATCTGCAGCGGGCCGGGAATCAGGCCGCAGTACAGGCCCACGGCAAGGCCGCCCGCCGCGGAGCGCCGGTTCAGGTGCCACAGGCGCGGGTGCAGCAGGGTGTTCTCGAACGGCCGCAGCCAGCGGCTGCCGCGGACGGCTTCGTGATTGGGAAGGTATTTGCGTAGATGCTTGCGCATGGTGTACGGGGCCAATTGTAGCGAATCGGCAGGCTGAAACCCCGCCGGCGCAGGTCCGACCGTACAATTCATCCCATGCGCATGTCGATTCTCGGTTTTGCCCTGGGCGTGTGGTGGCTGCAGCGCCAGGTCATGTTGCCGGAGTGGCTGGTGCTCGGCGGCCTTGTTACCGGGATGCTGGGTTGCGTTGCAATGGCATGGACCATGCGTCGGCGCTGGCCGACTTTGTCGCGGGCGGCGTGTTTTCTGGGCGCATTCCTCGCGGGCTTTGCCTGGGCCGCGGCCTTTGGGCAGATACGCCTGGCCGACCACCTGCCGGCGCAGAACGAGGGCCGCAACATTCGCGTCACCGGTGTCATCGCCGGCCTTCCTCAGGCCTACGAAAACGGCGTGCGCTTCGAGTTCGAGGTGGAGAACGCCGAGGCGGTTGTGCCATCCCGCCTTTCGCTGGCCTGGTATCGCGGCTGGCGTGCCGAGGAAGACGATGATCGGCATGCCGCGCCGCAGTTGCATGCCGGCGAGCGCTGGCAGCTCACCGTGCGGCTCAAGCGCCCACATGGCAATCTCAACCCGCATGGCTTCGACTACGAAGCCTGGCTGTTCGAGCGTGGTGTGCGCGCCACCGGCTATGTGCGCGCGGCCGACGACAACCGGCGCCTGGACGACTTCGTGGCGCAGCCGGGCCATGCCGTCGAGCGCTTGCGCGAACTGATCCGCGAGCGCTTCTTTCGTTCCCTGTCCGAACACGATTACGCCGGCGTGCTGGTGGCGCTGGCGGTGGGCGACCAGCGCGCCATCGACAGCGGACTCTGGCAGGTGTTCGCGCGCACCGGCATCAGTCACCTGATGAGCATCTCCGGGCTGCACGTCACCATGGTCGCCGGACTCGGTGCCTGGCTGATGTCCTTCTTCTGGCGGCGCAGGCCGGCGCTCATGCTGCGCCTGCCCGCGCAGAAGGCCGCCGCTGCAGCCGGCTGGGCGACGGCGCTTGGCTACTGCCTGCTGGCCGGTTTCGGCGTGCCGGCGCAGCGCACGCTCTACATGCTGTCGGTCGTGGCGCTCGCCCTGTGGCTGGGGCGCGCAGCCTCGGGCAGCCGGGTGCTGGCGCTGGCCCTGCTGCTGGTGCTGCTGGTCGATCCGTGGGCGGTGCTCTCGGCCGGTTTCTGGCTGTCCTTCGGCGCGGTGGCGCTGCTCTTCTACATCGCGGCAGGGCGCGTGGCGCCGCGCCATTGGCTGGCGGAATGGAGCAGGGCGCAATGGGCGGTGACGATCGGGCTGATCCCGGCGCTGCTGGCGCTGTTCCAGCAGTTCTCCCTCGTCTCGCCGCTGGCCAACGCCGTCGCCATCCCCATCGTGGGTTTGCTCATCACGCCGCTAACGCTGGCCGCGGCGCTGCTGCCCTTCGACCTGCTGCTGGTGCTGGCGCATCAATTGCTCGCCTGGCTGATGGTTTTCATCGAATGGCTGGCCAACCTTCCGCTGGCGGTGTGGCAGCAGCCGGCCCAGCCGACCTGGACGGTGTTACTGGCGGCGCTGGGCTGCGCCTGGCTGTTGCTGCCGCGCGGTTTTCCTGCGCGCTGGGTTGGCGTATTCCTCATGCTGCCACTGGTGATGTTGCCGCCGCATCGGCCGGCGCAAGGCGAACTGAAACTGACGGTGCTCGACGTCGGCCAGGGCCTGGCGGTGCATGCGCAGACGGCCGGCCACGACCTGCTCTACGACACCGGGCCGCAATTCTCGGCGGATGCCAACAGCGGCAACCGCATCCTGTTGCCTTATCTGCGCGCGATGGGCGTGCAGCGCCTCGACGGCCTGATCCTGACGCATGAGGACAAGGACCACGCGGGCGGCGCGCTGTCCCTGCTCGACGGCCTGCCGGTGGACTGGACGGCGAGTTCGCTCCCTGCGGACCATCCCTTCCGCGAGGCGCCCGGGCACCGCCCCTGCGCCGACGGCCAGACCTGGGAGTGGGACGGCGTGCGCTTCGAGATGCTGCACCCGGCGCCACCCGATTACGACAAGGCAAGGCGCCGCAGCAACGACATGAGTTGCGTGCTCAAGGTGACGACGGCACAGGGCGGCGTGCTGCTCACCGGCGACATCGAAGCCGCTTCAGAAGCCGCCCTGGTGATGCGGCATGGCGAGCGGCTGCGCGCGGACGTCCTGCTGGCGCCGCATCACGGCAGTCGGACCTCCTCGACGCCGGCGTTCCTCTCGGCGGTGGGCGCAGGCACGGTGATCCTTCCGGTCGGCTACCGTAATCGCTTCCGCCATCCGAACGCCGACGTCCTCGGTCGTTACGAGGCGATGGGCGCCGAAGTGCGGCGCACCGACCATGATGGCGCCGTCACGGTGAACTTCGGCGGCGTGTCCCGGAGGCTGACTTTCGAGCGCGACGTGCGCCGCCGCTACTGGCATGGCCAATGAGATCGGGCGACAATACGGCCATGCGCATGAAACTCATCCTTGTCAGCGTGCTCGCGGCGGCCATGCCTGCGTTGGCGGAAACCCTGCCGCCGGTGGAAGTGTTCGTGCCCAGGCCCTGCCTGTCCTGCATCGAGTGGGCCGAGCACCTGCGGCAGAACGGCTTCAAGGTGACGCTGAAGGAGGCCGACGACATGGCCGCGGTGAAGCGCCGCTTCAAGGTGCCGGCTGACGTTGCATCGCGCATGACCGCGCGGGTCGCGGGGTATTTCATCGAGGGCCACGTGCCCGCCGAGGACATCAAGCAACTGCTCAAGGAGAAGCCGAAGGCACGCGGCCTCGCCGTGCCGGGGCTGCCGATGGGCGCGCCGGGCTACGAGGCGACCGGCGCGGACGGCAGCTGCGAGAGCGGCTGCACCATCTTCGATCCCAACAGCGGTGAACGCATTCCGCGGCGGGAATTCTTCAACACCCTGCTGGTGGGGCCGAAGGGCGACACCAGCATTTGGGCGCGGCACTGAGCCCTGGAGCAACCCCTCTCCCCGCCGGGGAGAGGGCAGGGTGAGGGGTTATTTGTAAGCCAGCATTTCCCCGAACATCCCCTTCGCCCAGGCGACATCCTCTCCGCGCGGGTTGGGATCGTAGTGCTGGCGCGTCGTCTGCACGATGAGGCCGTCGCCGCGCAGGCGATACTGGTTGTCGATGCGGGTCACTTCCTGCGGCTCCAGCCGCGTTGCGACGAAGCAGCTGCTTTCCGGCAACTCGGGTTCGGGTGCCGTGCCGCGCGACCGGGCTGCGATCTCGGCCGCGGCGATGCGGCCCAGGCGGCTCGCCAGGTGGCCGCTCTTCGGGTAATGGCCGAACAGCAGCGACGCACGGTCGATCATGTCGCCAACGAGAAACACCCGATCGTCCCCTATCGCATGCAGATGAATGGGATCCTGCGCGGCCCAGCCGGTGGGCTTGCCCTCGGCGTCGCGGCCGATCAGCCCGGCCTGCCAGGCGAGATCAGCGGCCTGCTGCGGCGGCATGAGGAGGGCGTCGTCGAAACGCAGGTCGTCGAACTCCGTGGCGATGGTCTTGCCGAAGGGGTCGAGCGCCTTCACCTTCGCATGCGAGTAATGCGTGATCTGATCCTTGTAGTCGTCCTCGAAGGCCTCGGCAAAGCGCGGCGACAGGGTGCCCGGATCGAGCACGTGCAAGCGGGCGCGCAGGCCGCGGCGCTTGATCATGCGGCCGATCACCAAGGCGCGTTCGTACGGCGCCGGCTGGCAGCGATAGGGCGGCGGCGGAATCGTCATGACCAGATCACCGCCGCCGAAACCTTCCAGTTTCACCTTCAGCGCCGCGAACTCGCCGCCCGGCGTCCATGCGCAGAAAAAGTGCTCGCGCACATGGGCGATGGCGCGCGCGTCGTCGCCGAGCCAGGCGCCGTAATCGTGGCGGATGCCTGCCGCCAGCACCAGCCAGTCGTAGTCCAGCGTGCCGCCCGCGGTGTGGATGCGGCGGCGCTCGCGGTCGATGCCGCTGACCTCTGCCCGGATGAAGGTATAGCCGTAGGCCTTCGCGGCGGCAGCGAAATCGTGCGTGAGCAACGCGCCGTCGATGCGCCCGTCCAGCCACTGATTGGACAGCGGCATGGAGAAGAAGGCGGCGTTCCGCTCGATCAGCACGACCTCCAGTTCCGGCGCCAGATCGCGCAGATGGCGCGCTGCCGACAGTCCGCCCCAGCCGCCGCCGACCACGACAACGCGGCGGCCTCTTGCGGCCGGCAGGAGCGCAGGCGCCTGCTGTGCAAACAGAGGGGCGGCGCAGGCTGCGAGCGCGGCGGCAAGAAAGCGGCGGCGTGGGAACGTCATCCGCTCAAGTTTAGCCGAGAATCCCCCCTCTCCCGCTAGCGGGAGAGGGGCCGGGGGAGAGGGAAAGCGTCTGCTACACTTTCGATCCAAGGAGATATCCATGAGCGAAATGCGCCAACACACCGTGCAATGCCTCAGCCCCGGCGGGCTTCACCGCATGGCCTATGTCGAGTGGGGCGATGCGGAGAACCCGCGCGTGCTGGTCTGCGTGCATGGCCTCACACGCAACGCGCGCGACTTCGATTTCCTTGCGAAATCCCTGTCGCAGCACTATCGCGTAGTCTGCCCCGACGTGGTCGGCCGCGGCCGCAGCAACTGGCTGCGCATCAAGGACCACTACCAGCTGCAGCAGTACGCCGCCGACATGGTGACGCTGATCGCCCGCCTGAACGTGGATGAGGTGCACTGGGTCGGCACCTCGATGGGCGGACTCATCGGCATGGCGCTCGCCGCGCAGGCGGATACACCCATCACCCGTCTGGTGCTCAACGACGTCGGCCCGGTCATCTCTGCGGCGGCTGTCAAGCGCATCGGCGAATACGTCGGCCAGATGCCCGAGTTCGCCAGCTTCAAGGATGCCGAGCAGTACATCCGCCTCGTCAGTGCCCCCTTCGGCAAGCTCACCGACGCGCAATGGAAGCACCTCACCGAGCATGTCACGCGACAGAAGGCCGACGGCGGCTTCGAGCTGGTCTACGATCCCGGCATCGCCGAGCCCTTCCGCAAGGCCATGGGCGACGAGGATGTCAGCCTGTGGCCGCTCTACGACGCCATCCGCTGCCCGACGCAGGTGGTGCGCGGTGCGCAATCCGATCTCCTTTCGCACGAGATCTGCCTCGAAATGGGCGCGCGCGGCCCCAAGGCCATGATTGCCGAGATCCCCGGCGTGGGACATGCGCCGATGTTCCTCGATGAGGCACAGGTGGCAGTCGTGCGCGAATTCCTCCTCGCAGCTTAGCGCTGCCCGGGTTCTTCTGATGGCTGGACAAGGCTGGATCAGGCGCGGCTTTTATATTGCTGGCGCACTGCTGCTCGGCGCCGCGCTCATGGCCATCGCGGCATTGATGGCCATGGACATCCCGCGCGGTGCGGCCGGGATGGCCGCCAAGGGCATCTGTTCGGCGGCGTTTGTGGCGGGGCGCCCACCGCAGACCCTGCTGGCCGACGAGGTTCTTCCGGCCAGTCCCGTTTTGCAGCTGATCAGCGTGTCGGTCGATGAGGCCAGCCGCAGCGTTACGGCGCGCTTTGCCGGCCTGTTTTCCCGGCGCGCTGTGCTGTTGCCGCAGCGCGGCTGCGTGCTGGATCTTCCGCCTTCAACCGAGCCTGCCATGCTGAGCAGGCGTGATGCGCCGAATGCCGGTCAACCCTGGCCACAGGGGGAGGCGCCGCTGCCGCCGGCCGAGTGGGGAAACGCCATCGACGCGGCCGCCTTGCAGCGCGCGGTCGAGGATGCCTTCATCGGCGCCGGCAATCCTGCCGCCGCCAACGCGCGCGGCGTCGCAGTGATCCATCGCGGGCGTCTGCTCATGCTGCGCACCGCGCCCGGCTTTGCCGCCGCTACGCCCTTGCACGGCTGGTCGATGACCAAGACCGTGGCGGCCATGCTCGCCGACAAGCGTGCCGCCGAGACGGATCTGTCGTTTGATACGCCCGTGGTGAATGCGTTTCCCAAGGCGCGCGAGCCGTCCTGGGTGGCCGGCTGGCGAGAAGACGCGAGGAAGCAGATCGCAGTGGCGGATCTGCTGTACATGCGCGACGGCCTTGCCAACATCGAGAGCTACAAGCCCGGCGGAGAAGTGCCGCGTATGCTGTGGGGGACGCCGGACGTGGCCGATTTTTCCGCGGCATCGCCTGCAGAAGCCGCAGCAGGCACTCGCTGGCGTTACCTGAGCGCCAGTGCCAACCTGCTCTCTGCCGTGGTGAGGGGCCGCTTTGCCAGCGACGCGGAGTACTGGGCCTACCCGGCCAAAGCGCTGTTCGAACCCATCGGCGCCACCACGGCCGTGCTGGAAACCGACACGGCGGGCAACTGGGTCGGCTCCTCCTATCTCTGGGCCAGTACCGGCGACTGGGCGCGGCTGGGGCTGCTGATGCTCAATGACGGCCGCTGGGGCGACACGCAGGTGCTGCCGCCGGGCTGGCTCGAGCGCGCCTCGACCCCGGCCGCAACGCAAGGCGCCGGTCGTGGCTACGGCGCGCAGACCTGGCGCATCGGCGATCCGGACGAAGGCGATTGCAAGGGCCGGGGACTGCCCGCAGACACGATTGCCATGCGCGGCCACTGGGGCCAGCTGGTGGCCATCGTGCCGTCGCGTGAGGCCGTGATCGTACGTCTGGGCTGGACCTTCAAGAAGGAACAGTTCGACGGCTGCGGATTTGTTGCGAATGTCTTGAAGGCCTTGCCTCAGTGACGTCCGTGCGCTTTCCTGAGCGCACGGTTGCACTGCACCGTTTGTTCTCGCCGTGTTGCGGGGGCTGACTTTCGGCCAATCGATGTCGGAGCAACAACACAAGGAGACTTGCCATGAGCGACCAGGAACTGCCTGCCATCCAAATGAAAGCCGCCTTCATCCGCCGTTACGGCGGCAACGACGTCGTCGAGCTGGGCGAGCAACCCGCGCCGCAGGCGGGGCCGGGTGAACTGCTGGTCGAAGTGCATGCCGCCAGCGTGAACCCGGTCGATTTCAAGATCCGCGACGGCATGCTGAAGATGATGGTCCCTTTCAAGTTTCCCCTCATTCTCGGCAACGACTTCTCCGGCGTGGTGAAGGCGGTCGGTGCCGGCGTGACGCGCTTCAGGCCCGGCGATGCGGTGTTCGCCCGCATGGACAAGCAACGCATCGGCGCCTTCGCCGAGTTCGCCCTGGTGGCCGAGGCGGATGCCGCCCTGAAACCGGCGAACCTCTCCCACATCGAGGCGGCGGCGGTGCCGCTGGCGGGCCTGACGGCCTGGCAGGCGCTGTTCGAGATCGGCGGTTTGAAAGCAGGACAGAAGGTGCTCATCCACGGCGGCTCGGGTGGCGTTGGCAGCTTTGCCATCCAGTTCGCCCACCATGCCGGCCTGACGGTCGCCACCACCGTCGGCGCGCGCAATGCCGAGCTGGCGCGCAGCCTCGGCGCCGACACCGTCATCGATTACAAAGCGCAGCGCTTCGAAGACCTCGTCAGCGACTGCGACATGGTGTTCGACACGCAGGCCGGCGACATCCAGTACCGTTCCTTCGCCGTGCTCAAGCGCGGCGGCGTGCTGGTGAGCATCGCCGGCAAGCCGGACGGCCGCCTGGCGCGCGCGTGGGGGCTGAACCCGCTCCTCGGCCTGCTGCTCGATTTCCTCAGCCGCAAGACCCTGCGCCTGGCCAAGCGCCACGGCGTGCGCTACGAATACCTCTTCATGCACCCGAGCGGTGAGCAGCTGGACCAGATCGGCCGCCTGCTCACGGCGGGCAGCGTCAAGCCGATCATCGACAAGGTGTTCCCGCTGGCGCAGGTGCGCGAGGCGCTGGCCTACAGCGAAGCCGGCCACGCCACCGGCAAGGTGGTGGTGGAGGTCAAGCCCGCCGGTTGATGCGCGTGCAGTGAATTCCTCGCCGTATTGTGGAGACTGACTTTCCGTGATGCAGTTGGCCCTGGCCGCGAACGCGGGGATCCAGTGGTTTTCCGTCTTTCTGGATTCCCGCTTGCGCGGGAATGACGAGCGCCGCTCAGTACGTCTCGACGTGATACCGGCTCTTTTCCCGTAGCTGCGGCAGCAGCGTGTCCCAGTCGCCGCCGTGCTGGCGGCAGATGTCGCGGAAGGCTTCGTCGACGCCTTTCTCCATGCCCTTCAGGCCGCACAGGTAGATGTAGCAGTTCTCGTCGTTCAACTGGCGCCAGACGTCGTCGTGGCGCTCGCGGATGCGGTCCTGCACGTACTGCTTGGGCTGGCCGGGCACGCGCGAGAAGGCGAAGTTGATGTCGATGAATTCCTTCGGCAGCTTCATGAGCGGGCCGAAGTAGGGCAATTCGTCCGGGGTGCGGGCGCCGAAGAACAGCATCAGTTTGCCGTCCTCCTTTGGCTGTGCCTTGCGGCGGCGGCGCTCGGTCATTGCCCGCATCGGCGCCGAGCCGGTGCCGGTGCAGATCATCATGAGCGAACTGCCGGCATGGTTGGGCATGAGGAAAGCGGCGCCGAAGGGGCCGATCACCTGCACCTTGTCGCCCTTCTTCAGGTCGCACAGATAGTTGGAGCCGACGCCCTTGACCGGCTTGCCCTCGTGGTCGGCGGTGACGCGCTTCACGGTGATGGCGCAGTTGTGATAGCCGGGGCGTTCGCCGTCGCGCGGGCTGGCGACCGAGTAGAGGCGCACGTGGTGCGGCCGGCCGGCTTCGTCGGTACCGGGCGGGATGACGCCGATGTTCTGGCCTTCCAGCAGGGGGAAATTCACGCCGCCGAAATCGAGGACGATGTGGCGGATGTCGGCGCTGGCCTTGTCGCCGGTGAGGCGGAAGTTGCCGGCCACGGTGGCGCTGATCGGATTCTTCTCGTTGTAGAGATTGACGACGGGCTTCTCCGCAGACCAAGGTGCGGCGACCGGGCCGCCCTGGCCGGCGGTGGCCTCAGAGGTGAGGCGTGCCACGTCCTCCGGCTCGGCTGCGGTGGTTGCAACTGGCTGCGCGTCGGGCGCCGGCAATTCGTCCCAGGAATACTGCTCCTCCAGGGTGTAGGCCTTGCCCGGCGCGATCGGGAACCAGTTGTCGATGGCGCCGGTGGGGCAGGGCGGCACGCAGGCGCGGCAATCTTCACAGACTTCCGCCATCACGACATAGTTGCGTGAATCGTGCGTGATGGCGTTGACCGGGCAGGTCTCCTCGCAGGTGTTGCAGCGAATGCAGATGCCCGGGTCGATGAGGTGCTGTTTGGTAGGGTCGGCGGTGGTCATGGGAAACTCCAGAACCGAAAAGCATTAACCACAGAGAGCACAGACCCAGAGAGGCGGAAAACATACTTTGGTTTCGACACGTGTGGTTCAGGATTTCTATCTCCTCAGTTGAAGCGCACGTACTCGAAATCCACCGGCTGGTTGTTGATGCCGCGGGCGGGCGGGCTGATCCAGTTGGCGAACTTGCCCGGCTCGGCGACGCGTCCCATGAGCGACTGCACGAAGGCGCGGTCTTCCGCGGTGGGCATCCAGTCGCGGTGCTTGTGCGTCCACTCGGCTTCGGAAATCACACGGCCATCCGGGCTGAGGTGCAGTTCGCCGAAGATGCCGATCTTGCGATGGAAGCCCTTGTGCGGCAGTGCGAAGCGGAAGGGGATGCCGAGCTTCTCCGGCACGCGGTTCCAGCGGTCGATGCCGCCCTGCACGTCCTTTACCCAGTCGTCGCGCAGGCGCTCGTTGAGCGCGGTGAGCGCCGGCACCTGTTTCACAATGATCTTGTCGCCGACCACTTCCATCACCGGGTACTCGGCGGTGTCGAGGCGGTGGTCTTCGCCGAGCTTGGTCTCCTCGTAGCGCCCCTTCAGGCCGTTGGTGTAGAAGGAGGCGGCGTTGGAGGAGATCTCCGCGCCGTAGAGGTCGCTGGTGACGCTGTAATGGAAGTTGAGGTACTTCTGCAGCGTCGGCAGGTCGATGACGCCCATGGCGCGCAGCTTGGCCGGGTCGTCGGTCTTGTGCTGCACCATCATCTCGCAGGTGCGCTGGATGATGCGGCTGATGCCGGACTCGCCGACGAAGAGATGGTGCGCCTCCTCGGTGAGCATGAACTTGCAGGTGCGCGCCAGCGGGTCGAAGCCGGACTCGGCCAGCGCGGCGAGCTGGAACTTGCCGTCGCGGTCGGTGATGAAGGTGAACATGAAGAAGGACAGCCAGTCCGGCGTCTTCTCGTTGAAGGCGGTGAGGATGCGCGGATTGTCGGCGTCGCCCGAGCGGCGCTCGAGCAGGGCCTCGCCTTCCTCGCGGCCGTCGCGGCCGAAGTGGGCGTGCAGCAGGTAGACCATGGCCCACAGGTGGCGGCCTTCCTCGACGTTCACCTGGAACAGGTTGCGCATGTCGTAGAGCGAGGGGCAGGTCATGCCGAGGTGGCGCTGCTGCTCGACCGAGGCCGGTTCGGTGTCGCCCTGCGTGACGATGATGCGGCGCAGGGTCGAGCGGTACTCGCCCGGTACTTCCTGCCAGGCCGGCTGGCCGATGTGCTCGCCGAAGTTCACCTTGCGCTCGGCTTCCTGCGGGGCGAGGAAGATGCCCCAGCGGTAATCGGGCATTTTCACGTAGTCGAAATGCGCCCAGCCCTTCGGGTCGACGCTGATGGCGGTGCGCAGGTAGACCTCGGCCTGGGAGGTGTTGTCCGGGCCCATCTCGCCCCACCAGTTGAGGAAACCCGGCTGCCAGTGCTCAAGGGCGCGCTGCAGGGTCTTGTTCGACGCGAGGTCGACGTTGTTGGGAATCTTCTGGCTGTAATCGATGCTCATGTCTTGTCTCCTGGAAAATTTTCAACCCCCGCGGCCACCCGGACCCCACAGAAAACAACTTCAAGCTGGTCTGTGTGCTCCGGACTTCTCTGTGTCCTCTGTGTGAGGGGTTTTAAACGCGTTCCCAGTTGAATTTCGCCTTGGCGCCAGTGCCGTAAACTTTCAGCGCCCCGGTCTCGCCGACGGCGTTGGGACGATTGAAGATCCAGTTCTGCCAGGCGGTGAGGCGGCCGAAGATGCGCGTGTCCATGGTCTCGCTGCCGGCGAAACGCAGGCTGGCTTCCATGCCGGTCAGCGCATCCGGCGAGAGGGCCGTGCGCTCCTCGAAGGCGATGCGCAGTTCCTCGTCCCAGTCCAAGTCATCCGGCGTGAAGGTGACGAGGCCGAGTTCCGCCACCTGGTCCGCCTCCAGAGTCTTGCCGATGGCAGCGCGGGCGGCGGCCACGGGCGCGGCCTCGTCGGCGAAGCGGGTGGCAATGCGGGAGAGGCCGTTGTTCATCGGATAGAGGCCGAAGTTGGCTTCGGACAGGGCGACCTTCGGCGCACGGGCGAAGTCGTCCTCGAGCTTCAGCATGAAGCTGCGGTCGGCGGCCAGCGCCAGTTCGAGGAACAGCCCGCCGAAGCAGGAGCCTTCGTCGAGCACGGCGAACATCGAGCGCGAGGAGACGTCGAGGCGGCGCAGGGCGCGGCGCAGCATGCCGATGGTTTCGCGCACGAACCAGTTGTCCTTGAACTTCTGCAGGGTCGCATCGGCTTCCAGCACGGCGGCGAGATCGCCGCGCGTCTTGATCTGCCACAGGCCGATGTCGAGGTCATTGGTGCGCAGCATGAGGATGGCGTCGTCCAGTTCGCGCGCCATGGCCAGCGGCCACCAGCGCGCGCCCTGGGTGAGGATTTCCTCCAGTTCATCCGGTTGGCGGCCCATCGGCGCCGACACGGTGAGCGTGGCGACGCGGGTGTCGCGGTCGATGCCGACGTCGACATGGGTGTAGTGGTAGCCCTTGGCATCATCGTTGCGCTTGAGCGGGGTGAGCGCAATGCCCTGGCCGCCGGGGCGGTCGGACTGCTTCGCCAGTTCGGCGGCGCGCGTCTTCACCAGTTCCTCGAACTGCTGCGGCTTGGCGATGTGGTCGACCAGCTTCCATTCCAGCGCACGCTCGGCGCGCACGCCCTCCGACGTGGTGCAGAACACGTCGGCCAGGTCGCGGCGCATCTTGCGCTTGTCGACCAGGCGGGTGAGGCCGCCGGTGCCGGGCAGCACGCCGAGCAGCGGCACCTCGGGCAGGCTGACGGCGGTGGAGCGGTCGTCGATCATGGCGATCTCGTCACAGGCCAGCGCCATCTCGTAGCCGCCGCCGGCGGTGGCGCCATTGAGCGCGGCGAGGAACTTGAGCCCCGAGTGCTCGCTGGTGTCTTCCAGGCCGTTGCGCGTTTCGTTGGTGAATTTGCAGAAGTTCACCTTCCAGGCATGGGTCGACAAGCCCAGCATGTAGATGTTGGCGCCGGAGCAGAACATGCGCGCCTTGCCGCTGGTGATGACGACGCATTTCACCTCGGGATGTTCGAAGCGGATGCGCTGCACGGCATCGTGCAGCTCCATGTCGACGCCAAGGTCGTAGGAGTTCAGCTTGAGCTTGTAGCCGGGCAGGATGCCGCGGTCTTCCTGGATGTCCAGGGTGAGGGTGGCAACGGGGCCGTCGAAGGCCAGTCGCCAGTGCGCATAGCGGGAAGGATCGGTGTCGTACGTGATCATCAAGTGCCTCCGTGGGTTGCCGCCCCTGTCAGCACGTGATGCATTAAAGTGCAGACAGAAGCTTTATGTCGAAATATTGTACATATTCTGCAACTCTTCTTGACTTGCGTCAACTGTTTTGTTTGAGGTGTCAATGACGGCATCGGCCAAGCCGTACAGATCGTTGCGCTCTGCCAGGATGCGGCGCAGGTCGGCCATGGCCTCTTCGCGCCCGGTGATGGGGCGCAGGTCGCCCTGGGCGATGACGCGCTGCATGTGCTCTTCGGCGCTGGCCTTGATCCATACCGTATAGCAGGCGGAACGCAGCAGTTCATAGGTGGGCGTCTCGGTGACGAGGCCGCCGCCGGCGGCAATCACCACCTGCTCGTGATGCTCGATGATGCGCTCCAGGCAGCGCTTCTCGAAGCGCCGGTAGGCCTGCTGGCCATACAGGGAGAAGATTTCCGAGGAGGGGATGCCGGATTCGCGCTCGATCTCGTCGTCGAGTTCGACGAAGGGTACGCCGAGGCTGTCGGCCAGGCGACGACCAAGGGTGGATTTGCCGGCGCCGCGCAAACCGATGAGGGCAATGCGGTTGCGGCGGGATTGCGGATCAGGCTCGCCGAAGGCGCTGGAGAGGATGGCCCTGGCCTGTAGCAGCTTCTTCGGCGAAAGCTTCTCGAGGTATTGGATCAGCAGGGTCAGTTCGATGGGGTGACCGTCCCGTTCGCTGATCAGTTCCGTCAGGGGGCAATCCAGCGCGGCCGACACCTGGCGCAGCAGGAGGATGGAGATGTTCCCCTGGCCGCTTTCCAGTTGGGCCAGGTAGCGCTCGGACACGCCTGATTTTCCGGCCAGTGCCTTGCGTGACAGGCCCAGGCGCGTGCGGGCATCCCGCACGCGGGCGCCGAGTTGCAGCAGATAGGCTTGCTCGTCTTGCGACGACTCGTCGGGCATCTTGGAGGATTCGGCCATCATTGCGCTTCCCCTTTGCTATATTGGTTTGCCAAGCTTACGCATATAAGCATGCGGTAATGCACTATAGCACTTGCCATATCATTATCGTGCATTATACTGTGCTTTCATACAGGGTTAATCGCGTTACGATCACCCCAAATGAACTGGCAACAAGACAGCAGCACCAGCTTTCAGCTGCCTCTCAGGAACTATACTGCAAACTGTAGATAGGGGTTAACCTGAAATGGGAAATAACACAGTCGAAGAATTTACCGCACTGATCGCCGGCATCACCGGGCGTATTGCCGGCCAGCCCCTGGATGACCAGCTGGAGTCCCGCCTGAATGCGGAATTCCCGGCGGAAGGCGCCGAGTTCGACCGCGTCTTCGAAGCCTGCAAGGCCGCCATCGCCGCCGGCTGGATGTGCAACCGCGAGGCGGGCGGCATCAAGTTCGGCCGCGTCATCAAGCCCGGCGAGGCGATCCACGGCTTCAGCGTCGATGTCGTCGAGATGGACGCTTGCAAGGGGCCGCACCACCGGCACCCGAAAGGCGAGATCGACATGATCATGCCGCTCGACGCCGGCGCGAAGTTCGACGGCCGCGGCAAGGGCTGGCTGGTCTATCCGGCCGACCATTCACACTCACCGACCGTGACGGGCGGCAAGGCCATCGTGCTCTACCTGCTGCCGGACGGAGCAATAGAATTCACGAAGTAGGCCGGGCTTCAGCCCGACCTGGAAAAAATGGAGGAGAAGAACATGCCGCAGCTATCCACGGCCGACCACAGCGTTTCGCCACCGCGCGTCATGGTGCCGCGCGACTACAACGCCGCCCATGACCTGATCCAGCGCAACCTGCAGGCCGGGCGCGCCGGCAAGACCGCCTTCATCGACGACGCAGGCCAGTACACCTACGGCGAACTGGCCGAGCGCGTGAACCGCTTCGGCAACGTCCTGACCGGCCTCGGGCTCGAGCAGGAGGCGCGCGTCATGCTGTGCCTGCTCGACACCATCGACTTTCCGACTGCCTTCCTCGGCAGCATCCAGGCCGGCATCGTGCCGATCGCCGCCAACACGCTGCTTACCGCCGGCGACTACGACTTCATGCTCGGCGACTCGCGCGCCAGTGCGCTGATCGTCTCCGAAGCGTTGTGGCCGCAGTTCGAGGGCATCGTCGGCAAGCACAAGCACCTCAAGCACGTCATCGTCTCCGGCAGCGACGCCAAGGGCAAGCTGCGCTTCGCGGACCTGATGGCGAAGGCGTCCGCCCAGTTCGAGCCGGCGCCGACCACCGCCGACGACATGTGTTTCTGGCTGTATTCCTCCGGCTCCACTGGCACGCCGAAGGGCACGGTGCACCTGCATTCGCACCTGATCCAGACGGCCGAGCTGTATGCGCGCGGCGTGCTCGGCATCCGCGAGGACGATTTGGTGTTCTCCGCGGCCAAGCTGTTCTTCGCCTATGGCCTCGGCAACGGCATGACCTTCCCGATGGCGGTGGGCGCCACGGCGGTGCTGATGGCCGAGCGTCCGACGCCGCAGTCGGTGTTCAAGCGCTTGCGCGATCACAAGCCCACCATCTTCTACGGCGTGCCGACGCTGTATGCCGCGCTGCTCGCCAGTCCCGAGCTGCCCAAGCGCGAGGACCTGCGCATGCGCGTGGCCACCTCGGCCGGCGAGGCGCTGCCGGCGGACATCGGCAAGCGCTGGACCGAGCATTTCGGCACCGAGATCCTCGACGGCATCGGCTCTACCGAGATGCTGCATATTTTTCTTTCCAACCGCCCGGGCGAGGTGCGCTACGGCACCACCGGCAAGGCGGTGCCCGGCTATGCGATCCGCCTTATCGGCGAGGCCGGTCAGCCGGTGACGAAGGGCGAAATCGGCGAACTGCAGATCAACGGGCCGACGTCCGCCATCCTCTACTGGAACAACCGCGAGAAGTCGCGCCACACCTTCATGGGCGAGTGGACGCGCAGCGGCGACAAGTACATCGAGACCGAGGACGGCTACTACCACTACTGCGGCCGCTCCGACGACATGCTCAAGGTCTCCGGCATCTACGTCTCGCCCTTCGAGGTCGAGGGCGCGCTGATGACGCACGAAGCCGTGCTTGAGGCTGCGGTGGTGGCGCATGCCGACACCGATGAGTTGATCAAGCCCAAGGCCTACGTGGTGCTTAAGCCCGGCATCGAAGCCTCGGATGCGCTGGCGGACCAGCTCAAGCAGCACGTCAAGGACAAACTGGCGCCCTACAAGTATCCGCGCTGGCTGGATTTCGTCGGCGAACTGCCGAAGACGGCCACCGGCAAGATCCAGCGCTTCAAGCTGCGCTGAGCGCCGGGGAGCCGACATGCGTGTCCTGATCATCGAAGACGATCTCGACATCGCGACGAATCTCTACGAGTTCCTCGAAAGCAAGGGAAACGTCGCCGATTTGGCGCGCGACGGCGTCAGCGGCATGCATCTGGCGGTATCCAGCGAGTTCGATGCGATCGTCCTCGATCTCGGGCTGCCGGGCATGGACGGCCTGTGCCTGTGCCGCAAGCTGCGCCAGGAAGCGCGGCGCGACGTGCCCATCCTGATCCTCACCGCGCGCGATGTGCTCGAGGACAAGCTGGCCGCATTCGATTGTGGCGCCGACGATTATCTCGTCAAGCCTTTTGCCTTGCGTGAAGTCGAGGCGCGGCTGAACGCGCTCGTCTCCCGTCGGCACGGACGCACGATTAGCCGCAAGCTGGCTCATGACACCATCGAGTTCGACCCGATCAATCTTGTCGTTACCGTGGAGGGACGCCCGGTGCATCTCTCCAGGAAATGCCTGCGTCTGCTCGAATTGCTGATTTCAGCGCCGAACCGCGTCTACACCCGTGACGAGCTCGAGCAGGAACTGTGGGGCGACGAGCATCCGCAGAGCGATTCCTTGCGCAGCCACATGCACCTGCTGCGGCGTGCCCTGACCGATTCTCGCGGCGGCTCGCCGATCGAGACGGTCCACGGCATCGGCTACCGTTTTGCCGCCGCCGATGCCGATTCCCGTCCGGCATAGCCTGCGCCTCAAGTTCGCCGTCACCTTCGCACTGGCGGGTGTGGTGCTGGTGCTGCTTCATGCTTTGGTGATCCATCAGCTGAGCCGCCATCAGGAATCGCAACTGATCGACCAGATCGTTTCCGACGAGATGGAGATTTTGCTGCAGCAGTACGAGCGGAGCTTTTCCTTTGACGGCCCGCCTTACCGAAAACTTCAGCGTTACGAGGTCAGGCCGGATACCGAGGCGCTTGCCTTGCGCAAATGGTTTCGTGCGAGCTGGCTGATCCACACCTATGTCGCACGTGAACTTCTGGAGCAGTACGCACTGCCTGGGGAATTACGTGATCTTTCGCCGGGGTTCCATGACGTTTTCAGCGGGGCGGATCGAGACCTCTATCGCGTAGAAGTGCGGGAAATCGGCCACACGCGTTTCTATGTTGCCTATTCCGTGACGCTGCATCAGGAAAGGGGGCGCCACTTCACCCTGGTACTGGCATTGAGCGCCGCGCTGACCGTCCTTGCCACCGTGCTCATCGGGTTCTGGCTTTCGGGCAGGCTGACGCACCAGATCGAAGACCTGGCCAGGCGGGTCAGGCAGTTCGACGGATCGGCCGAGGACGAGGTGCTCGAGCGGCATTACCCTGAACGGGAGGTGGCCGAACTGGCGGCGGCCTTCGATGGCTACCACGAACGCACCGCCAGCCTGCTGGAGCGTGAGCGCGCGTTTACCGCCGATGTCAGCCATGAGTTGCGCACGCCGCTCACCGCGCTGCAGACCAGTTGCGAACTGATGCTGGAGGACGCGAGCCTGACGCCCAGATCGCGCGCGCGCGTGGAGAAGATTTCCGCTGCCGCGATGCGCCTGGGCGAACTGGTGAACGCTTTCCTGCTCATGGCCCGTGAAGAGGCCGATGGCATCAGCAGCGAGGTGGATCTACGGGAGTGCATCGAGGAAGCAGTGGAAAGCGTCCGTGAGCGCGCCGAGGCGAAGGGGCTGACTTTGAGGATAAACATGCCCGAGAACCTGTCCTTGCGCGTGCCGAAACGGGCGCTCCATGTCGTGCTCTCCAACCTGTTGGCCAATGCCGTCAGCTATACGGAGGCCGGCACGGTGCAGGTGAGCGCACAAGGCACGAAGGTCGAGATCACCGATACCGGGCCCGGCGTTGCGCCAGACAGGATTCCCGAGCTGTTCCGTCGCTTTCAACGCGGCGACGCGCGCGGGGGCGATGGTTTCGGCCTGGGCCTGGCCATCGTCAAGCGGATCTGCGAGCAGGCCGGCTGGCAGGTCGGCATCGAACGGCGCGAGGAGGGCGGCACGCGGGTATTTCTCGCGCTCGACGCCTGATTTGACGAAGATTTGACAAACCCATGACCTTGATTTGACGCGGCTCCCTTAGACTGATTCGGTCCCTGCTCAGCCTTGACGCAGGCAGAAGGACGTGATGTCATGCAAGACCATGCGCTCAGTGATCAATCCGGATCAAGAAGTGAAAGACGCTGAGATCTGCACATTCATAAATTAGGAGGAGTGAGATGAGCGAAAACCAAAAACAAGGTTCCGTGCGCCGTGGATTCATCAAGAGCTCGGCGGCTGTTGCCGTTGCTGCGGCCATCGGCACCCTGGCGCCTTTCAACCTGGCGCAAGCTGCCGACAAGATCAAGGTCGGCCTGATGCTGCCGTACACCGGCACCTTCACCGCGCTCGGCAATGCCATCACCAACGGCTTCAAGCTGGCGGTCGAGGAGCGCGGCGGCAAACTGGGCGGGCGTGAGATCGAATACTTCGTGGTCGACGACGAATCCAATCCGGCCAAGGCGCCGGAGAATGCCAACAAGCTGGTTCAGCGCGACAAGGTCGATGTCATCATCGGCACCGTGCATTCCGGCGTGGCGATGGGCATGGCCAAGGTCATACGCGAGTCGGGCACCCTGTGGATCAACCCGAACGCCGGTGCCGGTGCCGTAACCGGCCCGCTGTGCGCGCCGAACATTTTCCGCACGTCCTTCTCCAACTGGCAGACCACCCATGCCCTGGGCAAGGTCCTCAAGGCCAAGGGCCACAAGACTGCGGTCTTCATCACCTGGAAGTACGCTGCCGGCGAGGAGATGATGGAAGGCTTCAAGGAAGGCTTCGAGAAGGAAGGCGGCAAGCTGACCAAGGAACTGTACGTGCCGTTCCCGCAGGTGGAGTTCCAGGCGCTGCTGACCGAGATCGCCAGCATCAAGCCTGATGCAGTCGTGGCCTTCTTCGCCGGCGGCGGCGCAGCCAAGTTCCTCAGGACTATCAGGCCGCCGGCCTCAAGGGCAAGATCCCGCTCTACGGTTCGGGTTTCGTCACTGACGGCGTGCTGGATGCCGTGGGCGATGCGGGCGAGGGTGTGGAGACGACGCTGCATTACGCAGACGGCCTGGACACCAAGAAGGACAAGGCCTTCCGCCTGGCCTATGCCAAGACCTACAAGCTGCAGCCCGATGTGTATGCCGTGCAGGGCTATGATGCCGGCCAGTTGCTGGCAGCCGGCCTCGAGGCAGTGAAGGGCGACGTGTCGAAGAAGGCAGCCATGATCAAGGCCATGGAAACGGCCAAGATCGACAGCCCGCGCGGCCCCTTTACCCTCTCCAAGGCCCACAACCCGGTGCAGGACATGTATCTGCGCAAGGTGGTCGGCAAGGAGAACAAGGTGCAGGGCGTGGCCTGGAAGGCGCTCGCTGACCCGGCACGCGGCTGCAAAATGTAAGCTTTTTCAGCCCGAACGGCGGCAGGAGCCTGCCGCCGTTTTTGCGTCCGTCCGATGGATTTCGCCTTTCTCCTCATTCAGTTCCTGAACGGCCTGCAGTATGGCCTGCTGCTGTTTCTCGTCGCCAGCGGGCTGACGCTGATCTTCGGCATCATGGGCATCATCAACCTCGCCCATGGCAGCTTCTACATGGTCGGGGCCTACATCGCCTGGTCGCTGGCCAGCCTGACCGGGAACCTGCTGACGGCAATCCTCATCGGCATTCCCCTCACCGTCGTGCTTGGCATGGCGTTGGAATGGCTGCTGATCCGCCGCTTCTACGAGCGCGACCACCTCTACCAGGTGCTGCTCACCTACGGCCTGATCCTGGTCTTTGAAGAGATGCGCAGCATCATCTGGGGCGACGACGTGCATGGCGTGCCAGTGCCGGAACTGCTCAGCTACTCGATCCCGCTCACCGACACGCTGTCCTATCCGGTCTATCGCCTGTTCATCTCGGGCGTCTGCCTGCTGCTGGCGTTGGGGCTCTACCTGCTGATCCAGCGCACGCGGCTCGGCATGATGATCCGCGCCGGCAGTTCGAACCGCGACATGGTGCAGTCGCTCGGCATCAACATCAAGCTGATCTACACGCTGATCTTTGCCATGGGCGTGGCGCTGGCCGGGTTCGCCGGCATGATCAACGCGCCGCTGTCCTCGGTGTTTCCCAACATGGGCGGGCAGGTGCTGATCGTCTGCTTCGTCGTGGTGGTGATCGGCGGCATCGGCTCGGTGAAGGGCGCCATGGCGGCTTCCCTCATGATCGGCCTGGCCGATACTTTCGGCCAGGTGTTCCTGCCGGAAGTGGCCGGCATGATCGTTTATGTGCTGATGGCCGCCGTGCTGGTTTGGCGCCCGGCCGGGCTGTTCGGGAAAGCCTGAGATGCTGAGTTCCGCAAATCGCAGATAGCCCTGCTTGCCGCTGCGCTGCTGCTGGCGCTGTTCCCCTTTGTCGGCGGTACCTTCTACATCCAGCTCGTCGCCAAGGTGATGATCCTGGCCATCTTCGCCATGAGCCTGGACCTGCTCATCGGCTACACCGGGCTGGTGAGCTTCGGCCATGCCGCCTATTTCGGCCTGGCCGGCTACGCGCTCGCCCTGATGGGGCCGCAATACGAGGCGGCCAGCCTGTGGTGGTCGCTGCCGGCGGCAATGGGCGTGTGCGCCCTGTTCGCGCTCGTCACCGGCCTGCTGGTGCTGCGCACGCGCGGCATCTTCTTCATCATGGTGACGCTCGCCTTTTCCCAGATGCTGTTCTTCGTCTTCCACGACAGCAAGTTCGGTGGCGGCTCCGACGGCATCTACATCTACAACAAGCCGGAACTCAAGATCGGCGACTTCGCCCTGGCCAACTTGGACAAGGTCGAGGATTTCTACTACCTCGTGCTGATCCTGATGGTCGCGGTGTACCTGCTGCTGCGCACGGTGCTCGGTTCGAACTTCGGCCGCGCGCTGGTCGGCATCAAGGTGAACGAGCATCGCATGCAGGCGCTTGGCTACCCGGTCTTTCGCTACAAGCTTGCAAGTTTCGTTTTGGCCGGCACGCTGGGCGGCCTGGCCGGCTATCTCGCGGCGGTGCAGTTCGGCTTCGTGAACCCCGAGATCCTTTCCTGGCACAAGTCGGGGCAGGTGATGATGATGGTCATCCTCGGCGGCATGGGCACGCTGTTCGGGCCGGTGATCGGCGCGTTCGCCTTCGTGCTGCTGCAGGAAGCGTTTTCGAATCAGGCCTACTTTGGTGACTGGGCCAAGTACTGGCAGCTGGCCATGGGCATTTTCATCATCCTGGTGGCGATGTACCTGCCGCAAGGCCTGGCCGGACTGCTGCAGGGCCTCGGTCGCAAGGATGAAATCGTCGAGGCGGACGAAGAACAAGTCGAGGATGTGCCGGAGAACAAATCATGACCGGCCCTATCCTGCGCACGACTGAGCTGACCAAGCGCTTCGGCGGACTGGTGGCCGTCGACAAGGTGTCGGTCGAGCTGCATGTCGGCGAGGTGCATGCCGTGATCGGACCGAACGGCGCGGGGAAATCCACGCTGACCAACCTGCTCTCCGGCGACCTGCCGCCGACTTCCGGCACGGTGCAGTTCGAGGGGCGCGACATCGCCGGGCTGAAGTCAGACACCATCTCGCGCCTGGGCGTCGGTCGCAGCTACCAGAAGACCAATATCTTCCTGCCCTTTACCGTGTTCGAGAACTGCCGCCTGGCGGCGCAGTCGCGCACGCCGCGCGCCTGGCGTGTCTGGAAGGGCGCGGGCGTCTTCGGCGACGTCAATCGCCTGGCCAATGAGGCCATGGAAGCGGCCGGCCTCGCGCACCGGCGCGACCGCGTCGCCGCCACGCTCTCCCACGGCGAGCAGCGCCAGCTCGAGATCGCCATGTGCCTGGCGACGAAGCCACGCCTGCTGCTGCTCGACGAGCCGCTGGCGGGCATGGGGCCGCATGAATCGCATCGCATGGTGGAACTCATCAAGAAGCTGGCCGGCAACCACGCCATCATGCTCATCGAGCACGACATGGATGCCGTCTTCGCCGTGGCGCACAAGCTGACTGTCATGGTGAACGGCGAGGTGATCGAGTCCGGCACGCCGGAGGCGGTGCGTTCGAGCCCGGCCGTGCAGCTCGCCTACCTCGGCGGGGAGGACAACCTCCATGGCTGAACTATTGTTGGAGGCGCACGGCCTGCACAGCTTCTACGGCGTCAGCCACATCCTGCATGGCGTGAATTTCTCCGTGTCGCGCGGCGAGACCATCGGCCTGATGGGCCGCAACGGCATGGGCAAGACGACGCTGATCAAATCCATGCTCGGCCTGGTGCGGCCGAAGGAGGGCAGCGTCAAGGTGCGCGGCCAGGACATGACCCAGGCCGCGACCCACGCCATCGCCCGCGCCGGCATCGCCTACGTGCCGGAAGGGCGCGGCATCTTCCCCAACCTGACGGTGCGCGAGAACCTCGTCATGGCGGCGCGCGCCGGCGTGGACGGCCGCCGCGAATGGGTCTTCGACCGCGTCATGGAAACCTTCCCGCGCCTGTCCGAGCGCATCAACAACGGCGGCGCGCAGCTCTCCGGCGGCGAGCAGCAGATGCTCACCATCGGCCGGGCGCTGATGACCAACCCCGATCTCCTCATACTCGACGAGGCGACCGAGGGCCTCGCGCCGCTCATCGCCCGGGAAATCTGGAACATCATCCGCACCATTCGCGCCTCCGGTATCGCCACGGTGATCGTGGACAAGAACTACGGTGCGGTGATGGCGCTGGCCGACCGCAGCGTGGTGCTGGTCAAGGGCCGCGTCGTCTTCGCCGGTGCGTCTGAAAAACTGTCAGACAACGAAGAGCTGATGCACCGCTTCCTCGGCGTTTAACCTCGGGGAGGGGGCCACACTTCAACCCCCTCTCCCTGCCAGGGAGAGGGCGGGGGTGAGGGTAAGGAACCATCAACATGCAAACCGGATTCATCCAGGCCGCCGGCCATAATCTCGAATACCAGCTCATTCCCGCCCACCAATTGAATCGCCCGACCCTGGTGTTCCTGCACGAGGGCTTGGGCTCGGTGGCGATGTGGCGCGATTTTCCGGCGAAGGTGGCCGCCGCCACTGGCTGCCGCACGCTGGTGTATTCGCGCTACGGTTACGGCCAGTCCGATGTTCTGACTGAATCCTTCAGCGTGCGCTACATGCACGACGAGGCGCTGATTGCACTGCCGGAACTCCTCGATTGCCTGCAGATCGACAAGCCGGTGCTGGTCGGCCATTCCGATGGCGGTTCCATCGCGCTCATCCATGCCGGCGGCGCCGGGCGCGAAGTGGCCGGCCTCATCCTCATGGCGCCGCACGTCTTCGTCGAGGACCTCTCCATCGCCAGCATCGCCCAGGCCAAGGTCACCTTCGAGACCACCGACCTCGCGCAGAAGCTCGGCAAGTATCACAGCGATTCCGCGAAAACCTTCTGGGGCTGGAACGACATCTGGCTGCATCCGGACTTCCGTGCCTGGAACATCGAGGAAGTCCTGCCGCAGGTGACCTGCCCGGTCCTCGCCCTCCAGGGCGAGGACGACGAATACGGCACGCCGGCGCAGGCCGACGCCATCCGCCGCCAGGCGGCCGGCGAAGTCGAAGTGCTGATGCTCGCCGACTGCCGCCATTCCCCGCACAAGGACCAGCCCCAGGCCACGCTCGCCGCGATGGCGGGGTTCATCGAGCGGATATCCTAAAAGTCAGCCGCCAGAAGACGGCGAATCCTTGTCAATCGAGACTTGTTAGAGTTCGCGAATGCCGTGGTTGTCCACATCGAGCTCGTGGAACAGATCGTCCAGAAAGGTCGCAAGTTCGCTTGCCATGACCTCGTTTGGAATCACAACCTCTTTGGCGGGCAGTCGTGTTCCGGCTCCGAGCCGATAGACAGTCCACGTGTCGTTTTCTTGAAGCACTTCGAGCTGGAACCGGCCGTAGATATCGAATTTCATTTCAACTTGTCACGGGAGCAGAAGCTTCCATGGTGATGCAGTACTCTGTGAAGCCTGCCGAACGCCAGAACGCCCTACCCGCGTCGTTGCCGACGAGTACGTCGATGCGGAGGCGAGGCGCGGGCTGCCATGCATTTTCCCAAAGCCAGTAGAGCGCGTTGCTGGCGACACCTTGGCGCCGACGCTCCGGTACCACGAACAATTGCCTGAGATACACGTACTTCGGTTCATGTCTGAAGAGCGCATAGCCAACCGGGGTCTTGTCTTCCTCGAAGAGAACCGCCTGATATTCGCCCTTCAGCCAACTGGCCATTCTTTCGGAGAGCTGCGGGATGTCCATCAGATTCCGGTGACCTTCATCCACGATTAGACGAAGGTTCATTTGGGCGAGCTGTTCTGAGTCTTCCGGCGAGGCGAACCGGTAGTGCTGGCTGGTTCGTGGCTGGTGGCTAAGTTCTGTGCCGGCGTGGTTGGGCCTTTCCATTATCGGCATAATGGCTGTCCATATGCCAGAGGAGTCAAGCTGACCTTCCACACCGAAACCGAGTTGTTCATAGAGCCTTCGAGCGTTCTCGTTGTCGGTTCGCACATACAACTCGATGCGAGTGAGGCCTTTGCTTTTTGCAGCGTCAATCGTTGCTTCAAGCAAAGCCCTCCCGATGCCTTGACTGCGGTAGTCGCTGTACACCAACACCGAGCACGCCACTATGTCGCTGAGCGGGTCGAGGTTTGACCAAGATGTCGCACCAGCCGATAACGGCATCGTCGCTCACCGCTACGAATTGTGGCGCGTCATTTCGGTGCTCACCACTGAAAACGAAGCTCCGCGCGCCCGGCTGATCCGACTAGGACGCGTGGGACTAACGGCCTCCCTGCTGTGCCTCCTGCGAATAGTATGCGCTTGTAATAATTGATAGTGCAAGGCCTTTCTCGAGGCGATAGCCGGACTCATCGAGCGGATCGGCTAGAAAAACATCAATCTCCTGGACGGGCAGGCTCCAGTCCTTGATTGGAAGCCTTGGGCAGCCCTCCACAGGGCGTGGAGAGGCGGTCAAAGGTCGCGCGTCCAGGGCCGGCCGCGGGGCGGGTTGTCATCGACAGAGGCGATTTCAGCGCAGGCTGTGTGACGGCCTGTCGGTGCGGCCGATTTCGTCAAATGCAGCTCCGTCGACGATCGGCGAAACAAAAAGACGCCCGCGGCCGAGCAACGCAGCCAGCAAACGGCGCGCGCGCCTCCCCCTCGTTCGGGGTAATCGTAAGTTTTTGCATGACATGCTCCATCGGTACTGTACATGTCATTGTACGTACTGTACATTGATCGTGCAACCAGTAGTTCCAGCTGAGAGAGCGACATGACCGACTTCAAGAACCGTAACGTGCTGATCACCGGCGCCGCCAGCGGCATCGGCCGGCTGATGGCGCTGCGCATCGCGGCGAAGGGCGGGCGGCTGATTTTGTGGGACGTGGACGAGGCGCATCTGGCGGCCGTGGCGGGGGAGATCGCTGCCGCCGGCGGGCAGGCGTCGGTGTACGCCTGCAACCTTGCCGAGCGCGCCTCCATCGAGGCCGCCGCGGCGCGCACTCTGCAGGATCACGGCGCGGTCGATGTCCTGATCAACAACGCCGGCATCGTGGATGGCAAGCGCCTGATCGAGGCCACCGATGCCGAGATCGAGCGCACCTTTGCGGTGAACACGCTGGCGCTGTTCCGCACCGCACGCGCTTTCCTGCCCGGCATGCTGGAGAAGGGCGCGGGGCACATCGTCACCATCGCCTCGGCTTCGGGCATCGCCGCCGTGCCGCGCCTGGCCGACTACTCCGCCAGCAAGGCCGCCGCCATTGCCTTCGACGAGGCCCTGCGCCTGGAACTGAAGCATGATGCGGTGATGGACTTTTTCGGCATCACCAAAAGCATGGATGCCTTCGTCGGGCGGAATGCGCACGAATCGAGAAAGGAAAAAACATGACAACCGTCGCCAACATCGCCGTCGCGCTGGTCGCGCTGCTGCACCTGAATTTCCTCGTGCTGGAGATGTTCTACTGGGACAAGCCGCTCGGCAGGCGCATCTTCGGGCTGAAGCCGGAGTTTGCCAAAGCCTCGAAAAACCTCGCGGCGAACCAGGGGCTGTACAACGGCTTTCTCGTTGCCGGACTGGCGTGGGGCTTGCTGCTGGGCGCGGCCGGCGGGCCGGTGAAAGTCTTCTTTCTCGGCTGCGTGATCGTCGCCGGCGTTTTCGGCGCGTTCACCGTCAGCCGGATGATCCTCTGGGTGCAGGCGTTGCCCGGCGCCATTGCGCTGGCGCTGGTGCTGGCGTCCTGATACCACTGAGCGCGACTTGACGGTCGGCTAGGGCCTGCCTTCCCACACTTCCTTGACCCGGGCATCCCGCCCGCACAGGCTGCGATACAAATAGTATCTGAGCGGGTTCTTCCGGGCGTAGTTCTGGTGGAGTTCCTCGGCCGGCCAGAACGCGCCGGCGGCCGCGATCTCCGTGTGGATGCGGCTGAACTTGCCGCTTGCCAGCAGTGCTTCCCGGCTGGCTTCGGCCGCTAGGTGCTGCGCTTCGTCCAGGGTGAAGATGGCGCTGCGATACGGCGTGCCGGTGTCGCAGAACTGCTTGTCCTTCACCGCGGGGTCGATGTGGCGCCAGAAATGGTCGAGCAATTTGTCATAGCTCACACGGGCCGGATCGTAGGTGACCCGCACCGCCTCCGCATGGCCGGTGACCTCGGCGCTGACCAGCTCGTAGGTGGGGTTGGCCACCGTGCCGCCGGTATAGCCCGATTCCGTGTCGATCACGCCCGGCAGCTTGTCGAAATCCGCTTCGACGCACCAGAAGCAGCCGCCGGCGAAAATGGCAGTCGCCGTCTGCGCTGGTGGCGTTGTTGAAGCGGGCCCCTGCGACAGGGCGGGCGCGGCCAGCAGGGCCGTGGCCAGCCATGCCAGCCAGGCCAGCGCACGGACCGCGGCGCTCAAACGCGCAGCTCCGGCAGCTTGTCGCCCCGCGCGACGAACTGCAGTGCCAGTCCGTTGTTGCAGTAGCGAAGTCCCGTCGGTTTCGGTCCGTCCTTGAAGACATGGCCCTGATGGCCGCCGCAGCGCGCGCAGTGGTATTCGGTGCGCGGGAATATCAGCTTGTAGTCGGTTCGGGTTCCCACGGCGGCGGGCAGGGGTTCCCAGAAGCTGGGCCAGCCGGTGCCGCTGTCGTACTTTCGCGAACTGTCGAAGAGGGGCAGAGAGCAGGCCGCGCAGATGAAGGTGCCTTCGCGCTTCTCGCGGTCGAGCGGACTGCTGCCGGGCGGCTCGGTGCCTTCCTCGAAGAGGATTTCGTAGCGGTCGGCCGGCAGCAGGCGCTTCCATTCGCTTTTCGGTTTGTTCAGCGCGGGCGCGGCCGCACTGCTCCGGGAAAGCAGGGGCAGCGCCGAGGCGGCGGCAAGACCGGAAAGGGCAACCAGCCAGCGGCGTCGGGTGAGTGTCATGGTCTCTCCTTTTTTAGAGTGTTCATGGCAGAAGACCGGACGCAAGGCGCAAACCTTACACGTCCTCTTTCGGCACGAGCTGGTGGAACAGGCTCGATTCGCGCTTGTAGAAGCCCTCGGTGTGGAAGGTCTCCTCCATTTTGTACAGCTCGTAGTCGAGGTGGTGGCACAACTCGTGCAACAGGGTGCGCAGGAAGCTCTTGAAGGCCACCACGCGCTTGTTCTTCGCCGTGCGCATCCACAGCTTGATGACGGCCTGCTTGCCCTCGTCCTCCGGCAGATAGAGCCCGTGCAGCTCGCCCCAGTCGTGGCTCGGGCGCACCGCCAGCACGGCAACGCGCAGCGGCGGCGCGCCGAGCTGGCCGACGATACCGGAGGCGATGGCCTGGCACAGCCGTCCGGCCTCAGCCAGTTGCTCCGCCTTCAGCGCGGCCTCGAGCGGGGCGACGAGTGGGCGCAGCGCGGCGGCATCGGGCAGGCTGATGCGCTCGATGGCGTCGCTGCGGTCGTAGATGCGCTTGCGTGCGGCGGAGAGGCGGGCGTAGTAGGCGAAGGGCATGGGCTCATTATGAAATGTTGTCGACGAGGAGACCATGAGCATCTATAATTGCATCAATTGATGCGGATTATGAAGGAGAATATGATGCGAACCACCGTTACGCTCGACGACGCGCTCCTGTCGCAGGCGCAAAGCCTCAGCGGCCTGAATGATCGCGGCCTTCTCCTGAGAGAGGCCTTGCGTGCCCTGATCGAGCGGGAGAGTGCCCGCCGTCTCGTCCGGCTGGGCGGCGCCGAACCGCAACTCAAGGCTATTGCCCGGCGGCGCGGAGCGGCTTGAGTGATCCTGGTTGATACCTCGGTCTGGATCGATCATCTGCGCGCGGGCGATGTGCATCTTGCCGGATTGCTGGAACGGGATGCCGTTGTGAGCCACGAGCATGTCATCGGTGAAATCGCCTGCGGCAACCTCAGGAGGCGCAAAGAGGTGCTCGGATCGCTTTCCTTGCTGCCACGGTGCGAGGCGGCGTCGCACGATGAGGTGCTGTTTTTCATCGAGCGGCACAAGTTGATGGGGCGAGGCATCGGCTATGTCGATGCCTGCCTGCTGGCGGCAGCCACGCTTTCCAATGCGCGCCTCTGGACTCGGGACAAGCGCCTGGCCGATATCGCTGACGGCCTGGGTTGCGGCTACGTTCAGTAGCGCTTGATCAGAAAATCCCCAGCGCCACGCCGCTGGCCATCGCCTCGCCCAGTTCCTCGCAAGCCGCAATGTCGGCCGCGTTGACTTCGTTGCGCGCGATGTGCGGCTCGGCGACGCGCTTCCAGCCATAGCCGGCCGCGATGCGGTCGATCTGCGTCACCGCGCCGGTGCCGTCGTTGCCGGCGCTGACGAACAGGGCGTAGGGCAGACCGACGGTCTTGCCCTCGGCGGGGTAGTAGGTGCGGTCGAAGAAGTCCTTCACCATGCCGGCCATGGTGCCGAAGTTCTCCGGCGTGCCGATGATGAGGCCTTGGCAGTCGAGCAGGTTCTTAAGCGTGGCATCGCCGGCGCGCAGCATCACGGTCTCGGTTTCTGCGGCGCGCCGCGCGCCGCGCAGCACGGCCTCGGCCATCGCGCCGGTGTGGCCGCCCTGGGTGTGGTAGACGATGAGCAGGCGTTTCATGTCGGCAGGCCCGCCGCCGGATCCTGCCGGTAGAACAGGCGCATCTGTGTGTATACCGCCGGATATTCGGCTCGCAGTAATTCGGGCGTCTCGAAGAACACCTCGCTCGTCACGGCGAAGAACTCGGCGGGATGCTCGGCCGCATAGGGATCGATCGCCGTCACCTCGCCGTCATCGACGCGCGCGCAGAAATCCTCGTAGGCCGGCTCGAAGGCGTCGATCCAGTCCTGCCGGCGCATGCCCTCGTGCAGCGGCGGCAGGCCATCGGGCGGGCCGTTGAGCATGTCCAGCTTGTGGGCGAACTCGTGGATCACCACGTTCATGCCGTCCGCCTCTTCCGGCTGGTCGAACCAGGAGATCAGCACCGGCCCCCCCTCCCAGGCTTCGCCCGCCACGCTGTCCACGAATTCGTGCACCACACCGTCTTCCGACATGAGGCGGCGCGGGATGACGAAGTCGCCCGGATAGACGATCACGCCGACCCAGCCGCGATAGGAGTCGAAGCCGAGATTGAGCACCGGCAGACAGGCCTGCAGGGCGATGGAGAGCTGGATGTCCTGCGTCAGGGTCAGTTCCTGCGCGCCGCTCCATTCCTTCTGCGCGATGAATTGCAGCGCCATTTCGCGCAGACGCGTCCGGTCTGCCGTAGCGAGGTAGTCCAGGAACGGCAGTCCGGCCTCCACCCGCGCCCACTGCGCCGGGGCATCGACATCGAAGACCTGCATCACGCGGCGCACGCGGAATGCTTCATCGCCAACTCGGTGAAGAGCGAGGTGCGCTGCGAGCCAGAGTATTAGGCCCGCACCCGCGTAGTGAGGAAGATGCCGGCCAGGATGAGGGCAATGCCGGCTAAGTGGTAGAGCGCTGGCTGCTCGCCGAGAAACAGCATTGCCAGCAGGGTGCCGAAGGCCGGCATGAGGTGCATGAACTGGCCGGCGCGGTTGCCGCCGACTTCGGCCACGGCACGGTTCCAGAAGATGAAGCCGAGCGCCGCCGGGAAGATGCCGGCGTAGGCGATGGCGGCGAAGGCCGGCACGCCCGGCACGATGAGCTTCCCCGAGACCGCCTCCCACAAGTAGAAGGGCGCCAACCCGACCAGCCCCCACAGCGTGATGGCGGCGAGAAAGGACAGGGCGTGCAGCGTCGGAGGCCGGTGTACCAGCAGCACGGTGTACAGCGCCCAGAACAGCATCGCCGCCAGCACCCAGAGGTCCCCCGCATTCGGTCGCAGGTCCAGCAATCGCGCCATTTCCCCCTGGGCGATGATGGCCATGACGCCGGTGAAGGACACCATCACGCCCAGCCATTCCAGCCGGCTCAGGCGCTTGCCGAGCAGCGCCCAGGACAGGCCGATGATCATGATCGGCGTGGCCGAGGCGAGCAGCACGCCGTTGGTGGCGGTGGTGAGGGCGACGCCGGTGTAGGTCAGGGCGTTGTGGCAGGCGCCGCCGAAGAGACCGAGCAGGGCCAGCACCTTCCAGTGCGCGATGACCTCGCGCCATTGCGCGCGCAGATGCGGCCAGGCCCACGGGAGCAGACAGGCGAAGGCGATGACCCAGCGCCAGAAGGACAGTGCGAGGGGCGGCACGTCGTCGCGGATGCCGCGGCCGACCACCCAGTTGGCCGACCAGAACAGCACGGTCAGGGTCAGCAGCAGGTAGGCGAAGGCCCGGGAAGGGGCGGGGGAAGGGGCGTCCAAGTTGGGCGGTGGGCAGGCGGTTTGTGAGGGAAGGATTCTAACCGTCAGGTAATTGATCGAGGTCAAACCGAAGCAGGATTTATGACCGCATTATGCCCATGAATGAACGGTTGGGCATACCGATGCCTCGACCATGAAGGAGGAAGGAATGGGCGAAATCAAACCGCCGCCGGAGGCGACCGGCGCGCCCGCGGCCCAGCCGAGTGAATACCTCTCCGACGACCCGCGCGACATTGGCTGGGTCAAGCAGAATGTTCCCTGCCAGACGGCCTGTCCGGCAGGCACCAACGTCCCGGTCTACATCCGCGAAATCATCGAGCGCCAGTTCGGCCGCTCCTACGAAACCAACCGCGAAGCCAACGTCCTGCCCGGCGTGCTCGGCCGCATCTGCTCGCGCCCCTGCGAGGCGCAGTGCCGCCACGGCTGGCCCGGCAACGGCGAGCCGGTGGCGATCTGCCACCTGAAGCGCGTCGCGTCCGATCTCAAGGACGCCGGCCACCGCATCACCGAGCGCCTGTATTCGCCCACCGGCAAGCGCGTGGCCATCGTTGGCGCGGGGCCGGCCGGCGTGGCGGCGGCCCATGACCTGTCGCTGCTCGGCCACGACGTGGTGATCTTCGAACGCGAGGAACGCGCCGGCGGCATGCTGCGCTACGGCATCCCGGAATTCCGCCTTCCGCGCAGCACGCTGGACATCGAACTGCACAATGCCCTGCGCCTCGGCGTGCAGGTGCGCACCGGCGTCGAGATCGGCAACCAGGACGGCCAGATGCCCATGAGCAGGCTGCAGCAGGAATTCGATGCGGTGCTGCTCGCCACCGGCTGCATGGCGGCTTCGCCCTTGCCGCTACTGGGCGAATGGGAAAAGCGCGAACTGCGCAGCATGGAGGGCGTCGAGTACGGCCTGGATTTCCTCATGGAGATGCACCGCGGCATGGAAAAGACCGTCGGCAAGCGCGTGGCAGTGGTCGGTGCCGGCTTCACGGCGCTGGATTGCGCGCGCGTGGCGGCGCGCCTGGGTGCGCAGGAGGTCACCATCCACATCCGCACGGCGGAGGAATACATCCCCGTCACCCCTGAAGAAATTTTCGAGGCGAAGCGCGAGGGCGTGCGCATCAAGGGCCTGCGCACCCCGGTCGGCCTGACCGCGGAGGGCAACCGCCTGACCGGCATCGATTTCGTGCAGAACCGCCTCGGCGGCTGGCGCAACAACGGCCGCCGCCAGGCCATCCCGATCGAGGGTTCGGAGTTCCATGAGCCCTGCGACACCATCATCATTGCCATCGGCCAGCAGACCGCGAACGATTATCTCGGCACCAAACTGGAACTCGACCGCTGGGGCAACGTGCGCATCGGTGTGGACGGCATGACCTCGCACAAGGGGATGTTCGCCGCCGGCGACTACGTTAGCGGTGCATCGACAGTGGTGCAGGCTGTCGGCCACGGCCGCCAGGTGGCGAAGCGCATCGACGCCTGGCTGATGGGCCGCGAGCGGCGCAAGCAGGTGGTGCGCATCGTGCCGGTGGAGAAGCCGCTGCGCGAGCGGGCCTTCGACTTCATTGTCCGCCAGCACATGCCGACGGCGCACATGGACGAGCGCATGCGCGACGGCAAGCACGAGGTGGAACTCGGCCTCGACGAGAAGCTGGCTTTCGAGGAGGCCAAGCGCTGCTACCTGTGCAACCTGCGCTACCAGATCGACGTCGACCGCTGCATCTTCTGCCGCGCCTGCATCGAGGTGGCGCCGCGCAACTGCATCAAGCTGGTGAGCGGCGTCGAGATCGGCGAGGACGGCGCCTACGGCAAGCTGCTGGAAACGAAGGAATGGAACCAGGTCGGCGCGATCTGGATCGACAACAACGAGTGCATCCGCTGCGGCCAGTGCTACACCGCCTGCCCGGTGCAATGCATCTCGATCTCGCGCTGCGAACTGACCGAGGTGGAGATCTGAGATGGGAGATACAGCCAAAAAGGCGCGTCACCACATCATCGTCGGCAGCGGCGTGGCCGGCAGCCAGGCGGCGGAAACCCTGCGCGAGTGCGAGCCCGATGCGCGCATCACCATCCTCACCTTGTCCAGCTTGCTCTTCTACAACCGCTACGACCTGCCGAAAGTGTTTCGCGGCCATCGCGACTGGCGCGAGTACCTGGTCTATCCCGCGGCGTACTACCGCGACTGGAAAATCAATGTCCGGCGCTGCAGCCGCGTCGCCGGCGTCGATGCGCGCCGGCGCGTCATCGCCCTCGACCACAAGGAGGAGATCCGCTTCGACACCCTGCTGGTGGCTTCCGGCGGGCGCGGCTACATCCCCGAGGACCTGACGGACTTCCGCCCGCTGATGCACGGCTTTTCCAGCTACACCGAGGCCATGTCGGCCGCCAACGAGGTGCCGAAGAAGGGGCACGTCATCATGCTCGGCGGCGACATGATCGGCCTCGACCTGGCGCGCACGCTGATCGACACCCGGCACCGCGTCACCCTGGTGGCCGGCCCGAACACCTTCTGGCCGCACGAGGTCGATGACGATGAACGCCCGGCCCTGATTGCTGCCCTGGAGAAGATGGGCATCGAAGTGCTCGAAGGCGCCGACGCCGGCGGCATCGTCTCGATTGAAGAGGGCGCACGCGGCCTGTCGGCGCGGCGCGTGGTGTTCCGCGACGGTACCGAGCTGTACGGCGACGTGGTGATGCCGTTCTTCGGCCTGTCGCCGTCGGTCGAGTTCATGCTCGGCTCCGGCGTCGACATTGAGCGCGGCCTGCTGGTCGACCCGGCGCTGCGCACCACCACCGAGGGCATTTATGCCGCCGGCGACGTCTGCCAGATCTGGTCGGATGCCGAGCGGCGCTACCGTTTCTATTACGGCTGGAAGAACGTGCGCGCCATGGGCGACCTCGCCGCGCGCAACATCACCGGCAGCAGCGACCCCTGGGTGCCGGCGCAGGACGAGAAGCTGCACATATCCGGCGATGGCAAGATCCAGTCGCCGTTCTGGGAGTACGCATAATGGCCACCGACATCCAGATCTCCATTGTCGGCTCGGCCGGCGACGGCACCATCGCCGCCGGCGACATCCTCAAGAACGCCCTCGCCGGCATGGGCTACAAGATCATCAGCTTCGACATCTATCCGCCCGAGATCCGCGGCTTCGGCAAGTGCATCGCGCGCATGCGCATCACCACCGAGCAGGCCTACTCGCTCAAGCACAAGTCGGATGTGCTCATCTCGCTCGACGACAGCCATGCCATCCCGCACGCCGGCGAAGTGCGCGAGTGCGGCGCCGTGATCTACGAGCGCGCCTCCATCGTGCAGCTGCCGGAGGGCGGCCACATCAGCGCCCATATCGGGCCGGGCCAGTTGCCCTATCCGGTGCCGGTCCGCGAACTGGCCGAGAAGAGCACCGGCGCCAACCGCTCGCGCAACATCGTCGTGCTGGGCTTCCTCGCCGGACTGCTCGACCTGCCCGACGAGGCCTTCCTCAAGGCCATCGCCAAAAAATTCAAGCGCAAGGCGGAAGCCGCCGCGGCCAGCGAGGCGGCCTACCGCATCGGGCGCGATTTCGCGGCGCAGACCTTCAAGCTGGACGATGTGGTGTTCGGCCCGCCGGTGTCCACCGTGGTGGCGGGGGCGACCGTCGAGATGATCAGCGGCAATGCCGCCATCGTGCGCGGCGCGCTGGATGCCGGCATCGACACCTTCTTCGGTTACCCGATCACGCCGGCGACCTCGATCATGGAACGCCTCGCCGCCGAGATGCCCAAGCGCGGCGGCCGCCTGTTGCAGACGGAGGACGAGATCTCGGCCATTTCTGCCGTCATCGGCGCGGGGTACGCCGGCGCGCGCGCGGCGACCTCGACCTCCGGGCCGGGCCTGTCGCTGATGGCCGAGATGCTCGGCATGGGGGTGATCGGCGAGGTGCCGGCTGTCATTTTCGTTTCGCAGCGCGGCGGCCCCTCCACCGGCCTGCCGACCAAGACCGAGCAGTCCGACCTGCACATGGCGGTGTTCGGCGGCCACGGCGATGCGCCGCGCATCGTCATCGCGCCGACCAACGTCGATGGCTGCTATCGCTGCGCCGGCAAGGCCTTCGAACTGGCCGAGGCCTACCAGACGCCGGTGATCGTGCTGGTCGACCTGTATCTCTCCAACCGCTACGAGACGGTGGTGTTCCCGGCGCGGCCGCCCTTCGAGGCGGACATGAACCGCAGGCCGGGCAAGCAGTCGGCCGGCGCGCAATACAAGCGCTACGCGCTTGGCGGCGATTCGATCAGCCCGCGCGCCATCCCGGGCGAGAAGGGCACCATGCACGTGGTGACGGGCCTCGAGCACAACGAGCTGGGCCGGCCCAGCGACCAGGCCGAGATGCATGAGGCGATGAGCCGCAAGCGCCACGAGAAGCTGAAGGCAGCCCTGAAGCATCCCGACTTGACCACCTGCAAGCGTTTCGGCGACGAGGGCGCGGTCGACGTCGGCGTGATTTCCTGGGGCTCGAACTTCGGCGAAAGCCTGGAGGCGATGCTCAAGGCGCGCGGCGAGGGCATCCGCTGCGCGGCGATGAAGGTGGTGATGCTCTCGCCCTTCCCGACGGAGGCGGTGGCGGCCTTCCTCGCCGACTGCAAGGAAGTGCTGGTGCCGGAGCTCAATTACCAGGGACAGTTCGCCAACCTGCTGCAGGCGCATGTGGCGCGGCCGGTGACGCGGCTCAACCGCGTGCCGGGCGAACCGATGAAGGTCGAGGACATCCTCGAGGAAATCCGCCGCCTGGCGGGGCGCAAGGCGGCGCAGAAAGCGGCATAAGGGAAACCAACAGGGAAATCAAAATGGGCGAAATCAAACCGGTCTACCTCGAGGAAAAGCTCAAGGAAATCGAGGACAGCGGGCGGCTCGACTACCGCTCGAAGACGCTGCCGACCTGGTGCCCGGGTTGCGGCTACTTTTCCATCGTCGAGGCGGTGGCGGCCTCGCTGTGCGAGCTGAACGTCCCGAACGAGAACGCCGTGATGGTCTCCGGCATCGGCTGCTCCTCGCGCTTCCCGTTCTTCGTGAACAGCTACGGCATGCACACCCTGCACGGGCGGGCGCTGCCGGTGGCCACCGGCGTCAAGACGGCGAACGACGCGCTGACGGTGGTGGTGGTGGGCGGCGACGGCGACGGCTTCGCCATCGGCGGCGGCCACGTTCCGCACGCGGCGCGGCGCAACGTGGACATCACCTATTTGCTCTTCGACAACGGCATCTACGGCCTGACCAAGGGGCAGACCTCGCCGACCTCGGCGATCGGCTTTCGCACGCCGACCAGTCCCTACGAGAATCCCGACCGGCCATTGAATCCGCTGCTCATGCTGCTTTCCTACGGTGCGAGCTGGGTGGGGCAGGCTTACGCCGGTCGGCCGGATCACCTGCACAAGATGATCACCCAGGCCATGGCACACCGCGGCTTCTCCTACCTGCACATCCTCTCGCCCTGCGTCACCTTCGACAAGACGCACCGCACCTACGGCAACCTCGGCATGCAGGTGCGCGACCTGCCCGCCGACCACGACCCCACCGACCGCCTCGCCGCCATGCGCGAAGCCATGGACGATGCGCTGCCGTCGCTCGGCCTGTACTACCGCGAGGAACGGCCCACCCTGGCCGACGCCCTCGACGGTCTGGTGGAAAAAGCCGGCGGCGAACTGCCCGGCAAGGTCGTCGCCAAGCCGGCGCGCAAAGCCGCACGGCGCTGATTTTCCCCTCACCCCAACCCTCTCCCCGCAAGCGGGGCGAGGGAGAACAATTTTCCGCCGTACTGCAGGAACTGACTTTCCCCGCTACCTGCCCCCCCTCCCCGCACGCGGGGAGAGGGCTGGGGTGAGGGGCGCTTTTCGGCGATAATTGCGCCATTGGCCTGGTTGCCAGGCCGTTCCCGCACTCACCACGTGGTCTCCGTCACCCATTCCATCGCCCAGGCCGGCGCCGAAGCCGCGCAGTTCGACCTGCTCGCCGAGGGCCTGCCGCCCGACGCGCGCGAGCGCCTCGCGCAGGCCGCCGACTTCGCCAAGGCGCTCTATGCCGGCAAGCAGCTCGGCACGGGCGAAGACGCCTGGCAGCACGCCGTCGGCATGGCGCTGGTGGCCGCCTCCCTCAAGCTGGACCCCGATACGCGACAGGCGGCGCTGCTCTTCGCCGCCTCGGATTACCTCGAGGACGCCAGCGAAAAACTGGCGGCCCGTTTCGGCGCGCCGGTGGCGGACCTGGTCGGTGGCCTGCGCCGCCTCAAGGGCCTGCAGCTGGTGACGGGGAAGAATGAAAGTGCGCAGAGCGTCAAGGCGCAGGCGGAGGTGCTGCGCAAGATGCTGCTGTCCATGTCGGAGGACATTCGCGTCGTGCTGCTGCGCCTGGCCAGCCGCACGCAGACCCTGCGCCACCTGGCGGACCAGCCCGGGGCGGAACGCGGCACGGTGGCACGCGAGAGCCTCGACATCTATGCGCCGCTCGCCAACCGCATCGGCGTCTGGCAATTGAAGTGGGAGCTGGAGGACCTGTCCTTCCGCTTCCTCGAGCCGGACACCTACAAGCGCATCGCCAGAATGCTCGACGAGCGCCGCGTCGAGCGCGGCCAGTTCATCGACGAGGCGATCGCCCGCCTGCAGGGCGAACTGGCGGACGCCGGCGTCAAGGCCGAGGTCTACGGCCGGGCCAAGCACATCTACAGCATCTACAGCAAGATGCGGGCGAAGCGCCTGGAGTTCTCCGAGGTCTACGACGTGCGCGCCCTGCGCGTGCTGGTCGATGACGTGAAGGACTGCTACACGTCGCTGGGCATCGCGCACCACATCTGGCAGCCGATCCCGCAGGAGTTCGACGACTACATCTCGCACCCCAAGGGCAACAATTACCAGTCGCTGCATACCGCCGTGATCGGCCCGGGCGGGCGCGCGCTGGAAGTGCAGATCCGCACCCATGAAATGCATCGCCATGCCGAGCTCGGCGTCGCCGCGCACTGGCGTTACAAGGAGAGCGCCGGGCAGGATGCGCGCTACGATGACAAGATCGCCTGGCTGCGTCAGTTGCTCTCCTGGCGCGACGAGATCAGCGACTCCTCCGAGTGGGTGCGCCAGTTCAAGCGCGCCGCGCTCGACGACACCATCTACGTGATGACGCCGCAGGGCCGCGTCCTCGACCTGGCGAGCGGCGCGACGCCGGTGGACTTCGCCTACCGCCTGCATACCGACCTCGGCCACCGCTGCCGCGGCGCCAAGGTCAACGGCGCGCTGGTGCCGCTCAATACGCCGCTGCAGAACGGCCAGACGGTGGAGATCACCACCGTCAAGCAGGGCGGGCCGTCGCGCGACTGGCTCAACGCCGAGCTGGGCTTCCTCGCCACCTCGCGGGCGCGCAGCAAGGTGCGGCAATGGTTCACCAGCCTCGAGGAAGCCGAGACGCTGGCGCAGGGCCGCGCCCACGTCACGCGCGAGATGCAGCGCGAGGGGAAGACGGGCGCCAACCTCGACGAGCTGGCGCACAAGCTCGGCTATGCCAATGCCGATGCCCTGTTCCTCGCGGCGGCGCGCAACGACCTCGGCCAGCGCCAGTTGCAGACGGCGCTGCGCGGCGAGGCGGAGGAAGCGCCCGCCGAACCCGCCATCCTGGCCAAGCGCAGCAAAGCCAGTACCTCGGGTAACCGCGTGCTCATCGTCGGCGTGGACAAGCTGATGACCCAGCTCGGCCGCTGCTGCAAGCCGGCGCCGCCGGATGCCATCGCCGGCTTCGTCACGCGCGGCAAGGGCGTCTCCATCCACCGCCTGGAATGCACCAACTTCCGCAACATCAGCGCGCGCAACCCGCAGCGGCTCATCGGCGCGGAGTGGGGCGAGGGTGCCGACGCGCTCTACCCGGCGGACATCGCGGTCGAGGCGCAGGACCGCCAGGGCCTGCTGCGCGACATCTCCGAAGTGCTCTCGCGCGAGAAGATCAACGTCACGGCGGTGCGCACCCAGTCGAAGCAGGGCAACGCCCGCATGTCCTTCACCATCGAAGTGAGTGGCGTGGCGCAGTTGCAGCGGGCGCTGAAGCTGATCGAGGAGATCGGCGGCGTGGAAGGGGCGCGGCGCAGTTGAAGCAACACTGGCCGGAATTCATAGGGAGGATCCCATGAGCACACCATCGAGCATCACCATCATCGGCTCCGGTTTTGGTGCCTTGTCCAGCGTGCGCGAACTGCGCAAGCGCGACAAGCAGGCCGACATCACGCTGATCGCACCGTGCGCCGAGTTGCATTACCTGCCCGGCATCATCTGGATTCCCAGTGGCCTGCGCACGCGCGAGCAGCTGATCGTGCCCCTGGGCAACTTTTTCGCGCGCATGAACGTGCGGCACGTCGCCGCCGAAGTCACGGGCCTGCGCGAGAACGGCCGCCTGGTCGACACGACGACAGGCGAGGTCCGCAACGACGCGCTGGTGATCGCCAGCGGCGGGCGCTTCATCAAGAAGCTGCCCGGCATCGAGCATGCCATCACGCCCTGCGAAGGCATCGCTGCCGCCGAAAAAATCCGTGATCGCCTGCAGGCCATGAGCGGCGGCACGATTGCGATCGGCTTCGCCGGGAATCCCAACGAACCCAGCGCCATGCGCGGCGGGCCGATGTTCGAATTCCTGTTCGGCATCGATGAGCAACTTAGGCGGGAAGGGCGGCGCGACCGCTTCGAGATGGTGTTTTTCAGCCCGGCCAAGGAGCCCGGCAATCGCCTCGGTCCCAAGGCCGTACGGCATCTGCTGGGGGAAATGGCGCGGCGAAACATCCGCACCGTCCTCGGCCACAAGATGCAGCGCTTCGAGGCGGACCGCGTGGTCACCGAAGGCGAGTCGTTCCAGGCCGACCTGATTCTGTTCATGCCCGGCATGACCGGCAATGCCTGGTTCGACCAGACCGAACTGCCGCGCTCGCCCGGCGGCCTGCTCAAGGCGGATGCGCAGTGCCGCGTGGAGGGCACACAGCACGTTTATGTCGTCGGCGACTCGGGCAGTTTCCCCGGCCCGGACTGGATGCCCAAGCAAGCCCACATGGCCGACCTGCAGGCTGAAGCAGCGGCAAAGAATTTGCTCTCAGGCCTGAGGGGCGAGACGCCGAAGGCCACCTTCAAGGTCGAGCTGATCTGCATCGTCGACGCCATCAACCAAGGCACATTCATCTGGCGCACGCCGCAGAACAACGTCATCCTGCCGTCCGCGCGCCTGTTCCACTGGGCCAAGCGTGGGTTCGAAGGCGTCTATCTGAGGCGATACCGATGAAGGCCGATGCTTCCCGGAGGAATCGGGAAGGTTTGTTTCCCGCCTAAGCGGCCATTCAACGGCATGCCTTACTCAGTGGCAGACATGCCCGCCGCTTCCAGGTTGGCGCGCAGCATGTTGCAGAACAGGCTGCCCTGCTCGATCGCATCATCCAGCGCCACGTGGGTATGGGCCACGGGGTCGAACCATTCAGGCGGCATCGATTGCTTGCCGCAGGCGCGATACGGCTTGTGCATCATTGCCATGGCGTAGGTCTTGACGTCGATTGCCGAGTAGCCGAAGGGGTTCTCGCCCGCGTATTGGGTGAGATACCAATAGACGAAAGAAAAATCGAAGACGGCCGGATAGGCGACGAAGACGAGCCTTCCCGGCAAGGCCTTGAGCCACGCCAGATAACGCGGCATGGCCACACGCGGGTGTTCGAGATCCCGCCTGCACGCCGCCCTCGCCTCCGGTTGCGTTGCCCACCAAGCGGCGGTCTTGGGGTCTGCGGTGAATTCGGGCAGCGTTTCCAGGTTGGCGGAGAAGGTCGATAGCAGTTGTTTGTCGGCCGAATACGCCGCCGAGCCAATGCTCAGCATGGAATGCCTTCCTGCCACCGGACCATCGGTCTCGACGTCGGTACTGACGTAGATTTCATTCATGGAAACTTACCTCCGCTTTCCAGGATCTTCTGATTGACCATTCTATTGAGAATTACTGAAATACGTGACAAGTGCTGCCAGATGGCGCGATGATGATTCATCCGGCTTTCGTGCGTTGACCCGCACGAAACACACATGAACACATGAACCATAGTGATTCGATTCCGCTTTGAATGGGTGAGTGAAATGGTTGTACACGTGAAGGCATGGGAATGCATCGGCTGCGGCAAAATCGAGGCGCCGCAAACCTGCGTCGGCGTCTGCCAGGACCGCAGGGTGGAATTCGTGTACGCGTTCGAGTACGAGGAAGTGCTGGCCGCGCTAGAGACGGAACGCCAACGGTCGAAGGCTTTAGGGGCCTTGGTTCGCCAATTGGCACGCACCACGCCGAGTGAAGGAGGGTGGGAGCGATCCTACCGGGCCATGCAGGATCAGGCCCGAAAGATACTGGCGACGTTTGCGGATAATAAACACGATGCCGCAACATGAGCGCTACCCGGCTTTCGCCAGCCCTTCAACGCCGTCTCGCCGACGCTGACTTTCAAATCGAAATTTGGGAAAGGTCAGGTAGCGACCCGAAGCGCCGGGTAGTCAAAGGAGGGCTAGGGAAAACGGGGGTACTACGTTCAGCCCCGATCAAAGTCAAGGGCGGAATCAGTCGAACACCCTGGCAAGTGTTTCCGGCGTTTGCTGCTCTCGCCTTTTAGCTTTTCTAGCCAGGTTCAGATTGGGTGCTCGGCGTAGAGGTCGTTCAAGTCGAACTTCGATACCTCGGAACTGAACCGAAGTAAAATAATTCGTCGTTTTCCGGCATTGGTTCTTCGCCTAGTTCGAACCTCTTCACTTGTACGTCGCGAAGGCAATTAAGGAGGTGGATCAATTCACGAGGTGCATTGATCTTAGTACCGTCGCGAGTTCGGGAAAGCAGCCAATCAAGCGTTGTCGGCTTATTTGGACCAACATCAACTTTCCGAAATATTCATAAAGAAGATCTCCTGTCGTCCTGGAAGCACGTCCGAGTTCATCTAACGCCAAGGCTGACATATGGACGAATTATGCGCGACTCGTCGCACAACTAGGTTTAGCAGTGAGTTTCGATTCCAATCGATAGTTACGTGGCGAGTTACGTGGCTCGCCTCTCTAAAGCCCTCGACCGTTATACGTGCCCAAATATCGGATCGAAGAAAAATCTTGAGTTGAATTTGTGGATGAACGAGGAGATCAAGGTAGACGCGAAAAAGTGCTCGAAGCGCGTTGGCCTCCAGTTCAACGTTGTCTGAGAAGGCAACATCAAGACGGTCAAGGAGAACCCAAGTCTTGAACTTTGCCTCGGCGAGTGCGGTATTGGCAAGTTCTAGGAGACGATCCACAGAATGAAGCTCTGGATCCGCTCCTCCTTTGGTGGGTTCAGAAAATATTATCTTGCCCGTGAAGCCAACCGGAAGTTGCGTGATCGGATCTAGTTTGATCCCGCCCTCAACTGCTTGTGGCCGCAGCGCACGCCGCACATAGGTAAAGACGCTGCTCAGAACGCCTGCCAACGATAGACTTCCTCGAACTAATCCTTCACGCTGAAGCGCTCGTTCAATCTTATTAGTCGCATCCCCCTTAATGCCATATTCGACTAAGACGCCGTGGAGCAGGCTCGCGAAGTATAACTTCAAGGTTCTGAACTCCCGCTCAGTTGCAGGGGGGTCAAGAAGCAAGTCGCGAAAAGCAGGCGCACCGCGAGGATTTTCAGCAGGGACGAGAAGAACTTGACTATCAAAAAGCTCGCTGCTCTTTGACAGGAGCAGTGTGTACAACGCGCTCTTCCCGGCTCCCTTGGCGCCCTAACGAGTTCGTGCTTAAGATAGACTCAATGGTCGGTCTCGACAAAGTATGTACCTAGGACATCAGTTTCCTCTTCGGCTACACGATGTCCGAAGGTGGTAGCTCGAAGGATTCCGTGCTTATCCATGGATGAATACCAAATAGGTGTTGTAAGTGAAATACGGTAGACCGGTGTCCTATTATGATTCAGATAACTTTTTTACACTGAGGTTTTCATGGGCTTAATGTCTGCAATGTAGCGCGCGTTCGAATGGCAGGTTCTGGCCGAAAGTACGCATTGCGCTGATTGACCGCCGTATCCCGGCGACTGACTTTCGCCACGGCTGTTGCCGCAGTCCGCGTTCTTGATCTGGGCTGGGCGTTGTCGGCGAGGAAGCACGCCACTTCAGCGCCGCGCCAATGCCCGTGCCCTCAGGCAAACCAGCGCCGCAGCGGTGCGGCCAGCGTGCGGCAGCACTTGAAATAGCCATACACCATTTCCGCCAGCAGGTTGTGGCGGTTGTAGTAATCGTCCTTTACGCCCAGTTGCGTGGGCGGTACGTCGCCGCGATAGCAGGTGCCGAACAGGCGGTCCCAGACGCTGAGCAGCATGCCGAAATTCTTGTCCTGGTGGCATTCGGTCACGGAGTGGTGCACGCGGTGGAAGTGCGGCGACACCAGCACCTTGCCGACGATGCCCCAGTCGCTGCGGATTTCCGAGTGCGCGAGATGCCCCAGCACCTTCTCGGCGAAGACGAGGAGGATGTATTCGTGCGCGGTGAAGACATTCAGGGCGACGATGGGGATGCCGATCAGCGCCCTGATCAGCGGCTCGGAGATCGGGTGCTTGCGCAAGGTCGTCAGAATCGACATCTCGGTGGCGGAGTGGTGGTAGGCGTGCAGTTCCCACAGCGCAGGAACCTTGTGCTCCAGCCAATGCCCCCAATACCAGCAGAAATCGACGATGAGTATGCCGAGCAGAGTGGAGAGCGTCGCGGCGAGCCATGGGTCGAGAAATCCGAAACCCGCATCGAGCAGCAGATGTTCGCGGACAAGGGGTCGGCTCCAGGCGGAGAACTCCGCGATGCCGCCAAAGCTGAGAATCACCCCGAAGCTGTAGAGGAACAGCGACAGGTCCATGGCGTAGTAGGCGATGTCCCTGACGAACGACGGCGTGGGCTGGAAGAACTTCCTGGCCGTCGAGCGCTGCCAGCCGACCGTGAGGAATTCCACGAGCAGCGCAGTGAGCAGCACCCCCAGCAGCAGGGCGGCATGGCGGTAGTTGTACTGGCTGAAAGCGGCCACCAGCCAGGCGCCGTACTGATCGCTGAGCGCCACCTGCAGCAGGAGCAGGGCGGCCAGCAGCCCGATGAATTTATTCAAGGTGGGCCTCGTTGCGGCAAAGCCGCCTACGCCGGCGGCAGGGCGGGGGACAGTTCGGCGAGCAACGCCTCCTGCGCCGAGAAGCCTTTCTTGCCCCCCCCCCCCCCCCCCCCCCCCCCCCCCCCCCCCCCCCCCCCCCCCCCCCCCCCCCCCCCCCCCCCCCCCCCCCCCCCCCCCCCCCCCCCCCAACCCCCCCCCCCCCCCCCCCCCCCCCCCCCCCCCCCCCCCCCCCCCCCCCCCCCCCCCCCCCCCCCCCCCCCCCCCCCCCCCCCCCCCCCCCCCACCCCCCACCCCCCCCCCCCCCCCCCCCCCCCCCCCCCCCCCCCCCCCCCCCCCCCCCCCCCCCCCCCCCCCCCCCCCCCCCCCCCCCCCCCCCCCCCCCCCCCCCCCCCCCCCCCCCCCCCCCCCCCCCCCCACCCCCCCCCCCCCCCCCCCCCCCCCCCCCCCCCCCCCCCCCCCCCCCCCCCCCCCCCCCCCCCCAACCCCCCCCCCCCCCCCCCCCCCCCCCCCCCCCCCCCCCCCCCCCCCCCCCCCCCCCCCCCCCCCCCCCCCCCCCCCCCCCCCCCCCCCCCCCCCCCCCCCCCCCCCCCCCCCCCCCCCCCCCCCCCCCCCCCCCCCCCCCCCCCCCCGGAAAACCCCCCCCCCCCCCCCCCCCCCCCCCCCCCCCCCCAACCCCCCCCCCAACCCCCCCCCCCAACCCCCCCCCCCCCCCCCCCCCCACCCCCCCCCCCCCCCCCCCCCCCCCCCCCCCCCCCCCCCCCCCCCCCCCCCCCCCCCGCCCCCCAGGAGGCAGCCCTTCTTGCGCGAGCGCTTGCGGCGGTAGTCGCCGTCCTCGTTCATGACCCAGGACTGGGCGTTGTCGGCGAGGTAGGGCAGCAGGCCCTCCTTGAGGATGCGCCGCTTCAGCTTGGGCTCGAGCACGGGGAAGCACAGCTCGATGCGGCGGAAGAAGTTGCGGTCCATCCAGTCGGCGCTGGACAGGTACATCTTCTGCGCGCCGTCGGCGTAGAAGTAGAAGATGCGCGAGTGTTCGAGGAAGCGGCCGACCACCGAGCGCACGCTGATGTTCTCCGACAGGCCGGCGATGCCCGGCCGCAAGCCGCAGACGCCGCGCACGATGAGGTCGATGGTGACGCCGGCCTGCGAGGCGTCATAGAGCGCCTCGATGATTTCCGGTTCGAGCAGGGAATTCATCTTGGCGATGATGCGCACGCGCTTGCCGGCGCGGGCGTTGGCGGCTTCATTGCGGATGGCGACGAGCATGGCGTTGTGCAGGGTGAAGGGCGCCAGCAGCAGGTGGTTGAGCTTGCTCGCCTTGCCCAGGCCGGTGAGCTGCTTGAAGACTTCATTGACGTCGGCGCACAGCGCCTCGTTGCAGCTGAGCAGGCCGAAGTCGGTGTACAGCTTGGCCGTGCGCGGATGGTAGTTGCCGGTGCCCAGGTGCGCGTAGCGGCGCAGGGCGCTGCCGCTTTTGCCGCCCTCGCTTTCCTCGCGCCGCACCACCATGAGCATCTTGGCGTGGGTCTTGAAGCCGAACACGCCGTACACGACGTGGGCGCCGCCTTCCTCGAGCTTGGCGGCCCAGTTGATGTTGGCCTCCTCGTCGAAGCGCGCCATGAGTTCGACCACCACCGTCACTTCCTTGCCGAGGCGGGCGGCGCGCAGCAGCAGTTCCATGAGGACGGAGTCGGTGCCGGTGCGATAGACCGTCATCTTGATGGCGACGACGGAGGGGTCGTCCACCGCTTGTTCGAGGAACTCGATGACCGGGCTGAACGACTGGAAGGGGTGGTGCAGCAGGATGTCCTGCTTGCGGATGCTGGCGAAGACGTCGTAGTTCTTCGCCAGCGCCTTGGGCAGGCTGGGCTTGAAGGACGGGTACTTCAGGTCGGGGCGGTCGACCAGGTCGGGCACCTGCATCAGGCGCACCAGGTTGACGATGCCGTGCACGCGGTAAAGGTCGTCGTAGCCCAGCGCGAACTGCTGCAGCAGGAAGTCGGCCATGGCGTCGGAGCAGTTGTCGGCCACCTCCAGGCGTACGGCGTCGCCGAAGTGGCGTTGCGGCAGTTCTCCCTGCAATGCCAGGCGCAGGTTCTTGATCTCCTCCTCGTCCACCCACAGGTCGCTGTTGCGCGTGACGCGGAACTGGTAGCAGCCGCGCACGCTCATGCCGGAGAACAGTTCGCCGACATGGGCGTGCAGCACGGAGGAGAGGAAGACGAAGCCGTGCGCCACGCCGGAGATGGCGTCGGGCAGGTGGATGACGCGCGGCAGAACGCGCGGGGCCTGCACGATGGCGGCGCCCGAGCTGCGGCCGAAGGCGTCCTTGCCCTCGAGTTCGACGGCGAAGTTGAGGCTCTTGTTGAGCACGCGCGGAAAGGGGTGCGCCGGGTCGAGGCCGATGGGTGTGAGCACCGGCATGACCTCGCGGAAGAAGTAGTCCTTGATCCAGGCGGCCTGCGCCTCGTTCCAGCTGTCGCGGCGCAGGAAGCGGATGCCCTGCTTGTCCAGGGCCGGGAGGATGGTGCGATTGAGCAGTTCGTACTGCTCGGCGACCAGATCATGCGCCTGGGCGCTGACGAGGCGGAAGGCCTCATGCGGCGTGCGTCCATCGTGGCTGGCGGCGACGACGCCGAGCTTGATCTGCTCCTTCAGGCCGGCGACGCGGATCTCGAAGAACTCGTCGAGGTTGCTCGAGACGATGCAGAGGAAGCGCAGGCGTTCGAGCAGCGGCACGCCGGCATCGGCCGTCTGGCCGAGGACGCGACGGTTGAAGGCGAGCAGCGAAAGTTCCCGGTTGAGGAAATGCTCGGCGGGGAAGCGTTTGGCGCTGATGGGCTTGTTCATTGCGTCCAATTGAATCAGGAAATCCTAATATGTTCAAGCGGCAGTGTATGACAGACATGTGAAGGCCAGATGACGGCCTGATGATGGGAGGTGCAAGGTAAAATCCGCGAATGTCTTATGAACTCGTCGCCGCCGTCGATCTGGGCTCCAACAGCTTCCGCCTGCAGGTCGGCAGGGTGGTGGACGACCAGATCTATCCGCTCGATTCCCTCAAGGAGCCGGTGCGCCTGGCGGCCGGCCTCACCGCGCAGAAGGTCCTCGACGGCCCGTCGCAGTTGCGCGCGCTGGAGGCGCTGCGCCGTTTCGGCGAGCGTCTGCGCGGCTTCGACGCCGGCGCGGTGCGCGTGGTGGCGACCAATGCCCTGCGCGTGGCCAAGAACGCGCCGCAGTTCCTGGCCCAGGCCGAGGCAGCGCTCGGCTTCCCCATCGAGATCATCGCCGGACGGGAAGAGGCGCGGCTGATCTACCTCGGCGTGGTCCATACCTTGCCGAATCCGAGTCGGCAGCAGCTGGTAGTCGACATCGGCGGCGGTTCGACGGAGTTCATCATCGGGCGCGACATCGAGCCGATCGAGCTGGAATCGCTCTACATGGGCTGCGTCGGCTTCAGCCTGAAGTATTTCCCCCGCGGCCGCATCGAAAAGTCAGGCATGAAGGCGGCGGAACTGGCGGCGCGCAAGGAGCTGCAGGGCATCGTGCGCCAGTACAGGAAGACCGGCTGGGAGGAAGCGGTGGGTTCCAGCGGCACGGCCAAGGCGTTGGTGGACATCATCGAGCTGAACGGCTTGTCCGGGACGGGCGAGGCGGGCATCACGCGGGACGGGCTGGAGCGCCTGCGCGGCGTCCTGCTTCAGGCCGGCGATGTGGGGAAGCTGACTTTGCAGGGGCTGCGGCCGGACCGCATCCCGGTGCTGCCGGGCGGACTGGCCATCATGTCGGCGGTGTTCAAGGAATTCGGCCTCGAGCGGATGGCCTTCTCCGACGGGGCGCTGCGCCTGGGCGTGCTCTACGACCTGCTCGGCCGCTACCATCATCAGGACCTGCGCCACGCCACGGTGCAGCAGTTCATGCGCCGCTACCAGGTCGATGCCGGCCAGGCAGCACGGGTGGCGGCGACGGCGCGCGGTTTTCTGCAGCAGCTTCTGCAGAAGGCCGCCGCGACGGAGCAGGCGGATGCGCAGGTCCTCGACTGGGCGGCGCTGCTGCACGAGATCGGCATCTCCGTGGCCCACTCCAGCTACCATAAGCACAGCGCCTACATCCTCGCCAATGCCGACATGCCGGGTTTCTCGAAAATGGACCAGGCGCGTCTGTCGCGCATCGTGCTGGCCCACCGCGGCAAGCTGGAGCGGGTGCAGGAGATCGTGGCGGACAGCCCCGACTGGCTGCTGATCTTCAGCCTGCGCCTGGCCGTGCTCCTGCATCGTTCGCGCGACGATGCTGCCCTGCCGGCCATCACCGTGCGGCGCGGCGAGCGGGGCTTCGGCATCGGCGTCGATCCCCACTGGCTGGAAGCCTCGCCGCTGACCGCAGCGGCGCTGGAGGAGGAGGGCCGGCAGTGGTCGGGCCTGGGCATGGAGATCAAGATCAAGTCCGGGCGCGGCAAGTCGCAGGCTGCGGCATAATGCGTCGTCATGCCGCCAGCTGACCTGGCGGACAGGAACCTCAGGGGGAACGATTTGAGCGGCGCTAGCATGGTGCTGGAAACGGATGCCGAAGGCCGGCGTTGGATGCGCCTGGCGGGCGAGTGGCGCCTGATGGTGCTGGCGACGCGCTATGCGAGCCTGAATGCCGAGCTGACGATGCAGGCGGCGGATTCCAGCCTCGGCTGGGATATCCGCGACATCCAGTCCCTCGATTCCGTCGGTGCCATGATGTTGTGGCGGGCCTGGGGGCACCGTTTCCCGGACAACCTCGCCACGCGCGACGAACTGGAACCAGTTTTTGCGCGGCTCTACGCCGCCAGCAAGCTGAAGGAGGCTGCGCCGGGGCCCGTGCTGCCGCTGGAGTGGGTCGCCACCCTCGGTAGTCTCAGCCTGCACTTGTGGCGGCACCTGGTGGATTTCGCCGGGCTGGTCGGGCAGGTCGTTCTCGACATCTGGCAGGTCATCCGCGCGCCGCGGGAAGGCCCCTGGCGCGAGAGCTCGGCCAACCTGTACAAGAGCGGCGTGCGCGCCATGCCGGTGACCGCGCTGGTCGGCTTTCTGATCGGCATCGTGCTGTCCTACCTGTCCGCGCTGCAGCTGAAGAATTTCGGCGCCGACATCTTCATCGTGAACATCCTCGGCATGGGCATCATCCGCGAACTGGGGCCGGTGCTGGTGGCGGTGCTGGTGGCGGGGCGCTCCGGCTCGGCGATGACGGCGCAGCTCGGCGTGATGCGCGTCACCGAGGAGATCGATGCGCTGGCGACGATGGGGGTGTCGCGCAGCATGCGCCTGGTTTTCCCGAAGGTCCTGGCGCTGGCGATCGCCATGCCCTTGCTGGTGCTGTGGACCAGCGCCATCGCCCTCATGGGCGGCATGGTCTCGGCGCAGTTCCAGCTCGACATCTCCTACGGCTTTTTCATCGAAACCCTGCCCAAGGTGGTGCCGGTGGCCAACCTCTACATCGCGCTGGCCAAGGGCGTCGTCTTCGGCATCCTGGTGGCGCTGGTGGCCTGCCATTTCGGCCTGCGCGTGCGCCCGAATACCGAGAGCCTGTCGGCAAACACCACCGCCTCGGTGGTGAGTTCGATCACCGTCGTGATCCTGGTCGATGCCGTGTTCGCCATCGCCACGCGCAGCATCGGGATGCCGATATGACCACCGTCATCGAGATCGAGCATTTGTCGACGCGCTTCGGCGAGACCTGGGTGCACCGCGACTTGAACCTCGTCATCGAAAAAGGCGAGGTGATGGCGCTGGTGGGGGGCTCGGGCAGCGGCAAGACGACGCTGCTGCGGCAGATGATCGGCCTGCTGTCCCCGACCCAGGGTCAGATCCGGCTCTTCGGAGAACCCTTGTTCACCGGCAATCCCGAGCAGGAGCGCAACCTGCGCCGCCGCTTCGGCATGCTCTTCCAGTACGGCGCGCTGTATTCGTCCTTCAACGTCTTCCAGAACATCGCCTTTCCGCTGCGCGAACTGGGTGTGGTCGACGAGGATCTGATCCACGACCTGGTCATGCTCAAACTGTCGATGGTGGAGCTGCTACCGCGACATGCATGGCTGATGCCTTCCGAACTCTCCGGCGGCATGATCAAGCGTGTGGCGCTGGCGCGCGCCCTGTCGATGGAACCGGAGCTGCTGCTGCTCGACGAACCAACCGCCGGCCTCGATCCGGACCGCAGCGAATCCTTCGTGCGCCTGATCCACAGCCTGCACCAGCAACTCGGCCTGACCGTGGTGCTGGTGACGCACGACCTCGATACGCTGGCGGGACTTGCCACCCGCGTTGCGGTGCTGGCCGAACAGCGTATACTCGCGCTCGGAACAATTGACGAGATCATGAAGGTCGATCATCCCTTCATCCGCAATTTCTTCTGCTGCGACCGGGCTCAGCGGGCGTTGCAGAGCAGAATCAGCGTGGAGAACCTATAAAAATGGAAAGCCGGGCTCACGCGATTGCCGCCGGTATCTTTACCCTGTTGCTCGGACTGGCCAGCGCACTGGCCGTGTTCTGGCTTTCGGGCAGGCAGGAGGCGACGAACGAATACATCCTGGTGACACGGGGCAATGTCAGCGGCCTCAATACCCAGGCCCAGGTGCGCTTCCGCGGCATGCGCGCCGGCAAGGTGCTCGACATCGATCTCGACCCGAAGGATCCGCGCAACATCCTCATCACCATCAGCGTGGCCGCCGATCTGCCGATGACCAGGGGCACCACGGCAAAACTCAACTATCAGGGCGTGACCGGACTCGCCTCCGTTCTCCTTGAGGACAAGGGCGAGAACATCGAGCCACTCAAGCGTACCGACGGCGAACCGCCGCGTATTGAGCTCAAACCGAATTTCATGGACAACCTTGGAGACAACGCGGCAGACCTGATGGGGCAGATGGGCAAGGTGGCGGAACGTGCAAACGTCCTGTTATCCGACCAGAACGTCAAGCGCATCAGCCAGACGCTGGCCAATCTCGAGGGCGCGTCGTCCGGCCTGTCCGGCAGCATGAAGGACCTGCCGCAGCTGATGGCCTCGCTCAAGCAGGCGCTCAACGAGGAGAACATGAAGCGGCTCAGCAAAACGCTGGCCAACCTCGAGAAGGCCAGCGGCGAGGCCGCACCTTTGGCTGCCGATTTGCGTTCCCTGGTCGCCAACCTGCAGGGCGTGGCAAAAAAGATCGATGCGCTGACGGGGGAGGCGGGCGGCGAACTGGCGCAGACAACGCTACCGCGGCTGAATGTGCTGCTGCAGGAGCTATCCGTGAATTCCCGCCAGATGTCGCGCCTGCTCGACCAGATCGAGGATTCCCCCAACATGCTGATTTTCGGTCGCGAGGCGCGTCGCCCCGGGCCGGGTGAAGCCGGCTTCGTCGCCAACTAAGAGCTCCGACATGAAAAAAACCTTGCTGCTTGCCGCCCTGCTTCTTGCCGGTTGCGGGTCGGGATCGAAGTCGTTATCGAGCGTCGCCTACTACGATCTGGGCGCGGTGCAACCGGCACCGAACAATCGCATCGTCGCCAGCCTGCGCAGCATCGATGTATTTGCGGTTTCCTGGCTGGATTCCTCGGCAATGCAGTACCGCCTGCTGTATGCGGCCAACCAGCGTCGGCAGAACTTTGCCGAAAGCCGCTGGGTGGCGCCCCCGGCGGAGCTGATAGGTCATGCGCTGCGCAAGCGCATGCTGTCCGGCGAGGCGGGCGGCGCCTGCCGCCTGCGCGTCGACCTGGACGAGTTCGCCCAGGTCTTCGATTCCGCCAGTACCAGTCGTGTCGTGCTGGATGCGCGGGTACAACTCGTCGAGCCGACCGGGAGCGAAATCCTGGCACGGCGCAGTTTCAGCCTGTCCCGTCCGGCCGCCAGTGCGGATGCAGGCAGCGGCGCGGCAGCGCTGACCGGAGCAGTCGAAGCGTTCTCCACGGAATTACACGACTGGCTGGGCGGACTTGACCGGGCTGCCGCATCGAGATTGAATATCGCTCAGCGCTGCCGTAGCTAGACCGCCTGCCTACGGGCCGGCAGCCCGAATACTCAGGAGTGAGCATATGCCGGCAAATCCCTATTCGATCGGCCTCGAGAAGAACACGGCCAACTACACGCCCCTGTCGCCCCTTTCGTTCATCGAGCGGACGGCTACTGTCTATCCGCAGCGCATTTCCGCCATTCATGGCGCGCGCAGCTTCACCTGGGCCGAGACCTATGCCCGCAGCCGGCGACTGGCCTCTGCGCTGCAGGCGAATGGCATCGGCAAGAGCGACACCGTTGCGGCGATGCTCTCCAACACGCCGGAAATGCTCGAATGCCATTTCGGCGTGCCCATGGCCGGTGCCGTGCTCAACACGCTGAATACCCGCCTGGATGCCGAAGCCATTGCCTTCATGCTCAACCATGGCGAGGCGAAGGTCCTGATCACGGACCGCGAATTTTCGGCGACCGTCGCTGCTGCGCTGGCGCAGGCAGGGCGCGAGCTGCTGGTGATCGATGTCGACGATCCGGAATATTCCGGGCCGGGCGATCGTGTCGGCAGCATCGAGTACGAAGCCGTTCTCGCCACAGGTGACCCGGACTTCGCCTGGCAGGGGCCGGCCGACGAATGGGACGCCATTTCGCTCAACTACACCTCGGGCACCACCGGCAACCCGAAGGGTGTTGTTTACCATCATCGCGGCGCCTATCTCAACGCCACCTCGAACATCGTCTCCTGGGGCATGCCGCCGCATGCGGTGTACCTGTGGACGCTGCCGATGTTCCATTGCAACGGCTGGTGCTTTCCGTGGACCATGGCGGCCAATGCCGGCACCAACGTCTGCCTGCGCCGCGTCGAGGCGAAAGCCATCCTCGACGCCATCCGTGAACACAAGGTGACGCATTACTGCGGCGCCCCCATTGTGCATTCCATGCTGATCAACGCGCCGGCGGAATGGCGCGCCGGCATCGACCACAAAGTCAGCGCCCTGGTGGCGGCGGCGCCGCCGCCGGCCTCGATGATCGAGGGCATGAACACCATCGGTTTCGACATCACCCATGTCTACGGACTGACGGAGACCTACGGGCCAGCCGCGGTGTGCGCCAAGCATCCCGAGTGGAGCAAGCTGCCGCTGGAGGAGCAGGTGCGACTGAATGGCCGCCAGGGCGTGCGCTACCACTTGCAGGAGGGGGTCACGGTGATGGATCCGGAAACGATGCAGCCGGTGCCGCGCGACGGCGAGACCATGGGCGAGATCATGTTCCGCGGCAACATCACCATGAAGGGCTATCTGAAGAACCCGCAGGCCAGCGAGGAGGCCTTCCGCGGCGGCTGGTACCATTCAGGGGACCTCGCGGTGATGCACCCCGACGGCTACGTCAAGATCAAGGACCGTTCCAAGGACGTCATCATCTCCGGCGGCGAGAACATCTCCTCGGTCGAAGTCGAGGACGTGCTCTACCGCCACGCCGCGGTGCTGTCGGTGGCGGTGGTGGCCGCCCCCGACCCGAAGTGGGGCGAGGTGCCCTGCGCTTTCATCGAACTGAAGGAAGGCGCGCAAGCGACCGAGGCAGAGTTCATCGCGTTCTGCCGCGAGCGCATGGCGCGTTTCAAGGTGCCCAAGCGAGTGGTGTTCGGGCCGTTGCCGAAGACCTCTACCGGCAAGATACAGAAGTTCATTTTGCGGGAACAGGCGAAGTCCGCTTCCGCCATCGAGTAAGGAGCAAACACATGAGCGCTGTAATGCAATCCTCCAATGAGCCGGTACTGGTGCGTCATGACGATAACGGCGTGGCAACCCTCACCCTGAACCGGCCGAGCCAGTTCAATTCCCTCTCGGATGCGCTGATCGACGCGCTACAGTCGTCGCTGGAGGCCATTGCAACGGACCCGTCGGTGCGCGTTGTCGTGCTGGCCGGCGCCGGCAAAGCCTTTTGTGCCGGCCACGACCTGAAGGAAATGCGCGCCCACCCGGACAAGGCCTACCAGCAGGCACTGTTCAGGAAGTGCGGCCGGATGATGATGAAGCTGGTCGAGCTGCCGCAGCCGGTAATCGCGCGGGTGCACGGCATGGCGGTGGCGGCCGGCTGCCAGCTGGTCGCCATGTGCGACCTGGCTGTTGCCGCCAGCGAAGTGAAGTTCGCCGTCTCCGGCGTCAACCTTGGCCTGTTCTGCAGCACGCCTGCCGTGCCGCTGTCGCGCAACCTGCCGCGCAAGCAGGCCTTCGAGATGCTGGTGACCGGCGATTTCATGGATGCGACCACAGCCCTCGCGCGCGGGCTGGTGAATCGCGTCGCGCCGGCCGGGGAGATTGATGCCGAAGTGAAGAAGCTGACGGATTCGATTCTTTCCAAGTCACCGAAGGCAGTGGCGATGGGCAAACAGGCGTTCTACAAGCAGATCGAGATGGGACTGGAGGGTGCCTATCAGCTGGCCGCCGAAACCATGGCCTGCAACATGATGGCCGAGGATGCGCAGGGTGGCATCGACGCCTTCATTTCCAAGCAACCGATGCCACCGTGGAAAGGGTGCTGACCCGGCCCCTTTTTCTCAGGGAGGTGCGTCAGCGTGAAGGAGAGCATGCAGACGACCATGCAAAGCGTTCCTCTGTCCACGAACCAGTTGCTGGAGCGGGGAAAGCAGTTCTTCGGGAACCGCGAGATCGTTTCGCGCCTGCCGGACAAGACGTTGCACAGGACGACCTTCGGGGCATTGCACCGACGCGCGCGCCAGTTGGCCGCGGCACTCCTGCGCGCCGGAACGAGACCCGGAGAGCCCGTGGCCACGCTGATGTGGAACCACGCATGGCATATGGAGGCCTACTTCGGCATTCCGGCAGCCGGCGCCGTGCTGCATACGCTGAACCTGAGGCTGGGTCCGGAAGACCTTGCCTACATCATAGCCGACGCCGGGGATCGCATCCTTCTCGTGGACGACGTATTGCTTCCGCTGGTTGAAAAACTGAAGCCGCATGTCAGGCTGGAGCGCATTGTCGTGGCGCCCACCGGTGGCACGACCATACCGGATGGTTATCAGGATTACGAAGCCTTCATCGATGTCGATGCAACCGACTTTCGATATCCGGAACTGGATGAAAACGCCCCCTGCGGCATGTGCTATACATCCGGGACGACAGGGCGACCCAAGGGCGTCGTCTATTCGCACCGCTCCACGGTGCTGCATTCCCTTGCCATTTCGCTGCCGGACTGCCTCGACCTGTCCTGCAACGATGCCGTGCTCGCCGTGACACCGATGTTCCACGCCAATTCCTGGGGCGTGCCGTATGCAGCAACCATGGTGGGTGCCAATCTGGTTTTCCCCGGACCGCATCTGGCTGCGGAGGATTTGCTGGATATGATGGAACGGGAGAAGGTGACGCTGGCGCTCGGCGTGCCGACGATCTGGATGACCATCCAGCAGGCGCTCGACACTCAGCCCGGACGCTGGCAACTGCAAGACGGCATGCGCATGATGGTCGGCGGGTCTGCGGTGCCCAAGGCAATGATTGCGGCCTTCGAAAAACACGGACTTTCAATCAAGCACGGATGGGGCATGACCGAGTTGTCGCCGGTCGGCACGCTGTCGTGGCTGAAACCGGAACATGCTGCGTTGCCGGAGGAATCGCAATATCTGGTGCGTGCCAGGCAGGGCATGGCCCTGCCGCTCGTGGAATTGCGCATCATGGGCGAGAACGGCCCTCAGCCCTGGGACGGGACGTCCGCTGGAGAATTGCAGGCACGCGGTCCCTGGGTCACGGGCGGCTACCACAATACCCCGCGCGATCCGGACAAGATCACGGACGACGGCTGGCTGCGCACTGGCGATGTCGCCACCATCGATGCTGAAGGCTATATGCGCATTTCCGACCGCACCAAGGACCTGATCAAGTCCGGCGGTGAATGGATCAGTTCGGTGGACCTTGAGAATGCCATCATGGGACACCCGTCCGTGGTTGAAGCCGCAGTAGTGGCGATCAAGCATCCGAAATGGGATGAGCGGCCCTTGGCCGTGGTGGTGAGGAAGCCCGGAAACGAGGTGACGCCGGAGGAACTGCGTGCCTTTCTCGCTGCGCAATTCCCAAGTTGGCAGTGTCCGGACGACTTTGCCTTTGTTGAGGCCTTGCCGCGCACAACGACCGGGAAGTTCTTGAAGACAAAACTTCGGGACGATTTCAGGGAGCGGGTTTCAAGGACGCCGTAATGATCGAAACGGGATACGGGTTGGAGGGGACTACAGGCGTAAGGGTTTTCCCTCGGTTGGTTGCTGAAACTTAAAGCATCAACCATAATCGGCTCGCAGGGAAGGCGGGCGAAATGCTGCGGGCCTATGGCTGCTGGGGAGGAAATGGCCGAAGACTTCATCCTTGAGACGAGGAATCTCGTCAAGGAATTCAAGGGATTCGTGGCAGTCAATGGCGTCGACCTGAAGGTCAGACGCGGGCACATCCACGCCCTGATCGGACCGAACGGAGCCGGCAAGACGACGGTCTTCAACCTGCTCACCAAGTTCCTCGCTCCGACGCGGGGCAGCATCCATTTCAACGATGAGGACATCACGTCGGCTCATCCTGCGCAGATCGCCCGGCGCGGCATTGTCCGTTCCTTCCAGATTTCCGCCGTTTTCCCGCACCTGAGCGTGCTGGAGAACGTGCGCATCGCGCTGCAGCGCATGCTAAACACCTCCTTTCATTTCTGGCGCTCCGACCGCACGCTGGATGCCCTCAACGGGCGCGCCTTGGAACTGCTGGCCCAGGTTGGGCTGGAGTCTTTTGCCGACATGGTGGCCGTCGAACTGCCCTATGGCCGCAAGCGTGCGCTGGAGATTGCCACCACCCTGGCGCTGGAACCCGAACTGATGCTGCTCGACGAGCCGACCCAGGGCATGGGCCACGAGGACGTCGCCTTGGTGCGGGACCTCATCAAGAAAGTATCGGCCAATCGCACCGTACTGATGGTCGAGCACAACATGGGCGTGGTGGCGGGGATCTCGGACACGATTACCGTGCTGGCGCGCGGTGCCGTGCTGGCGGAGGGGGCCTATGACGCGGTCGCCGTCAACCCGCTGGTGATCGAAGCCTACATGGGAACCGAAGTGGAAGAACTTGCTTCGCCGGCGGGACACTGACTTGACGACCGGCGAATTCCTGAGGGTCTCCGATCTCCACGCCTTCTACGGCGAATCGCATGTGCTGCACGGCATGGATTTCACCGTGCGGCGCGGGGAATGCATCTCGCTGCTCGGCCGCAACGGGGCAGGACGCACGACCACGCTGCGTGCCATCCTCGGCCTGACCGGCAGGCGCACCGGCTCCATCATGCTCAACGGCCGCGAGGCGATCCGCCTGCCGCCGCACCGGATCGCCCAGATGGGTGTCGGCTATTGCCCGGAAGAGCGGGGCATCTACGCCAGCCTGAGCTGCGAAGAGAACCTGCTCTTGCCGCCGCGAGTCGGCAGCGGCGGCCTCAGCCTGGAGGCCATTTACGACATGTTTCCCAATCTGGCGGAGCGCCGCAAGAGCCAGGGCTCGCGGCTCTCCGGGGGCGAGCAGCAGATGCTGGCCATGGCGCGCATACTGCGCACCGGGGCCAGGCTGTTGTTGCTGGACGAAGTCTCGGAAGGACTGGCGCCGGTGATCGTGCAGAAACTGGGCGAGGTCATCCGGATGCTCAAGGAACGCGACTACACCATTATTCTGGTTGAGCAGAACTTCCGTTTTGCCGCGCCTCTGGCAGACCGCATGTTCATTGTCGAGCACGGGCAGGTGGTCGCGGAGATCGCTCGAGAAGAAATCGATGAAAAGCAGCACCTGCTGCAGGAGTACCTCGGGGTCTGACCGTTCCGATCCCGTCAATTTCCACCAAGGAGGAACATCATGATGAAACGCAAGGCATTGGCATTGGCCCTTTCCACCCTGTTGTTGCCGGCTGCGGGTTCCACTCTGGCGCAGGCCCCAGGCAAGATATCCGGCGACGTGGTCAAGATCGCCGTGCTGACGGACATGTCCGGTGTGTACTCCGCCCTGGGCGGAAAGGGATCCGTGCTTGCGGCCGAGATGGCCGTCGAGGATTTCAAGGCGCAGTTCAAGCCGAAGTTCAAGATCGAACTGGTGTCCGCCGACCATCAGAACAAGGCCGACGTGGGCTCCAACAAGGTTCGCGAATGGTACGACACGGAAGGCGTCGACATGGTCACCGACGTGCTGAACTCCGGCGTCGCCATCGCGGTGGCCAAGGTCACCACCGAGAAGAACAAGATCATGTTGAATACGGGCGCAGCGTCAACGCGTCTGACCAACGAGGATTGCGCGCCGAACAATGTGGTGCACTATGTCTATGACACTTATGCCCTGGCCAACGGTCCGGGCAAGGCCGTGACCAAGGCGGGCAAGGACACCTGGTTCTTTCTGACCGCCGATTATGCCTTCGGCCATTCGCTGGAGAAGGATTCGACCGAAGCGGTGAAGGCCGCTGGCGGCAAGGTGCTCGGCGCCGTTCGCCACCCGTTGAATGCCTCGGATTTTTCCTCGTTCCTGCTCCAGGCACAGGCCTCGAAGGCCAAGGTCATCGGCCTCGCCAATGCCGGCGGCGATACCATCAACTCGATCAAGGCGGCCAACGAGTTCGGCATTACCAAGACGCAGACTGTGGTAGGCCTGCTGACCACCATCGTCGATATCCACGCCCTGGGCCTGCCGACGACGCAAGGCATGATGTTTACGGAGGGTTTCTACTGGAACCTGAACAAGGAAACCCGCGACTGGAGTCGCCGTTTCTTCGACAAGCACAAGGGGATGCCCAATATGCTGCCGGCAGGCACTTACTCGGCGGTGCTGCATTACCTGAAAGCCGTGCAGGCGGCCGGGACGGACGACACGGCGACGGTCATGAAGAAGATGAAGGAGACGCCGATCAATGACCCCTTCGCCAAGGGCGGCAAGATCCGCGAGGATGGCCGCATGGTGCACGACATGTACCTGGTCGAGGTCAAGAAGCCCAGCGAGTCGAAGGAGCCGTGGGACTACTACAACGTGAAACAGGTCATCCCGGGTGACGAGGCCTTCCAGCCGATGGCCCTGTCGCGCTGCGCCGCAGTCAAGAAATAGCTTGCGACTGACAAGGCAGGAGTGATGTCCGCATGACGGAGATTTTCGGCGTACCGATACAGGCCCTGTACGGCCAGCTCATGCTGGGGCTGGTCAACGGCTCCTTCTATGCCGTTCTGAGCCTCGGTCTCGCCGTAATCTTCGGCATGCTCAACATCATCAACTTCGCACACGGCGCCATGTACATGACTGGCGCCATGCTGACATGGGTCGGCCTGGAGTATCTGGGCATCGGCTACTGGTGGATGCTGGTGTTGGCGCCCATTGCCGTGGGCCTGATCGGCATCGCCATCGAGCGGCTGATGCTGCAATGGCTGTACAAGCTCGACCATCTCTATGGACTGTTGCTGACTTTTGGCCTCGCCCTGATGATCGAAGGCCTGTTCCGCGACCTCTATGGTGTTGCGGGGCAGCCGTATTCGATTCCCGAGATGCTGTCGGGCGCGTTCAATCTCGGCTTCATGTTCCTGCCGAAGTATCGCGCCTGGATTATCGTGGCCTCATTGGCGGTCTGCTTTGTCACCTGGTTCATGATCGAGAAGACGCGGCTGGGCGCTTATCTGCGCGCTGCTACCGAAAACCCCCAGCTGACGCAGGCGTTCGGCATCAATGTGCCGCTGATGGTGATGCTGACCTACGGTTTCGGTGTCGGCCTCGCGGCATTTGCCGGCGTGCTTGCCGCCCCGGCGACGCAGATCAGTCCGTTGATGGGGTCCAACCTGATCATCGTTGTATTTGCCGTGGTGGTGGTGGGTGGCATGGGCTCGATCCTCGGCTCCATCGTCACCGGGCTGGGACTGGGCGTGATCGAGGGGCTGACCAAGGTGTTCTACCCCGAAGCTTCGTCCACCGTGGTGTTCGTCATCATGGCCATCGTGTTGCTGGTGCGGCCGGCCGGCCTGTTCGGGAAAGAGAAATGAATCGGCGTCGGATCGGTTACGGCATCCTGCTGGCGCTCATGCTGGTGGCGCCGACCGTGGTCTACCCGGTCCTGGTGATGAAGGTCCTTTGCTTTGCGCTGTTCGCCTGTGCTTTCAACCTGCTGATCGGCTATACCGGGCTGCTTTCCTTCGGCCATGCCGTATTCCTCGGCACGGCGGGTTATGTCGCCGGCCACAGCATTAAGGTGTGGGGCTTTCCACCGGAGCTGGGACTTGTTTGCGCGGCCCTGGCGGCAGCGGCACTGGGTTGGGTGATCGGTAGCCTGGCCATACGCAGGTCCGGGATTTACTTCGCGATGATTACCCTGGCGCTGGCGCAGATGATGTATTTCGTGTTCCTGCAGGTGCCTTTTACCGGCGGCGAGGACGGTTTGCAGGGCGTGCCGCGCGGCAAGCTGCTCGGCTTCATCGATCTCGCGGACGACTTCAACCTCTACTATTTCGTCCTGGCGATTTTCGTCTTCGGCTTCTGGCTGATCCACCGCACCATCCATTCGCCTTTCGGCCAGGTGCTGAAGGCCATCCGCGAGAACGAGGCGCGCGCCATTTCGCTCGGCTACGACGTGGCGAAGTACAAGCTGCTGGCCTTCGTGCTCTCCGCCGGGCTGGCGGGGCTGGCCGGCGCCACCAAGACGCTGGTGTTCCGCTTCGCCACCCTGACCGACGCCCACTGGCACACCTCGGGCGAAGTGGTGCTGATGACGTTGCTCGGCGGCATGGGCACCGTGTTCGGCCCGGTTGTGGGTGCTGCCACAATCGTCACTCTGCAGAATGAGCTGGCCGACAAGGTCGGCTCGCTCGTCACCGTCATCATGGGTGCGATTTTCGTCGTCTGCGTGCTGGCCTTCCGCCGCGGCATCGTCGGTGAGTTGGGCGCGCTTTACAAGAAAATGACAGGTGCCCGCTAACGGGCGATCCGGTCAGCGATCCAGCGCTTCATCTCGGCCATGTCGGCATCGAATTTGCCGCAACTCATCAGGCTCAGACCGAACACATAGGCGTACAGGAGCAGACTGCGGCTGGAGGCTTCCAGCGGCGACATGCCGCGCGCTTCGAAGCCCTTGCGGCCGAATTCAAGACGGTTTGCATCCACCTCTTCCACCACCGCCGCCGCGGCCGGATCGCGCCGCGCCCAGTCTCGCATGGCGAACTCGATCAGCATGCCTTTGCGGTTGCGATTGGCGCTATAGACCTCGATGACATGGTAGGCGCGCGGCAACTCCTCGCCGGGCACGGCGCGGGTCTGCTTCTGGATGTCCTTGATGCGGCCTGTTTTCCAGGTTTCCAGCATGGCGTCGAAGAGGTCGCGGCGGTCCTTGAAGTGCCAGTAGAAGCTTCCCTTGGTGACCTTCAGGCGTTTCGCCAGGACTTCCACGCGGATGCCGTCGAGGCCTTTTTCGGCGAGGACGTCCAGCGATGCCTTGATCCAGGCGTCGCGATCTAGCTGGGATCGCAATGATTCGGGTTTGTTTCTGGCCATTTCCGTCGGCTGTCTTGAAATCCTGTCGGGCTTGCGCTAGGATACGCTTAACCATACGGTAGCGTATGGAAGAATTCTGCCGGCGCCCGCTGGCCGTGTCAAATCCCTCGACCCGGTGCCATAATCCACCGGAGGAGAGGCAGCCGCGCACGGCGCGGTGTTCGCAATAACGCAAAGGAGAACGGGATTGAAGATCCTCGTACCGGTCAAGCGCGTCGTTGATTACAACGTCAAGGTGCGCGTCAAGGGCGACGGTTCCGGTGTGGACCTCGCCAACGTCAAGATGTCGATGAACCCCTTCGACGAGATTGCCGTCGAGGAGGCGGTGCGCCTGCGGGAAGCCGGCGTCGCCACCGAGGTGGTGGCGGTTTCCTGCGGCCTTGCCGTCTGCCAGGAAACCCTGCGCACGGCACTGGCCATCGGCGCCGACCGTGCCATTCTGGTCGAGTCCGACGTCGAACTGCAGCCGCTGGCGGTGGCCAAGCTGATGAAGGCGGTGGCGGAGAAGGAAGGGCCGCAGATGGTCATCTTCGGCAAGCAAGCCATCGACGACGATGCCAACCAGACCGGCCAGATGTTCGCCGCGCTGATGGGCTGGCCGCAAGCCACCTTCGCCTCGAAGGTGGCGGTTGCAGACGGCAAAGCCACGGTGACGCGCGAGATCGATGGTGGCCTGGAAACCGTCGAGATGACGCTGCCGGCAGTGGTGACCACCGACCTGCGCCTCAACGAGCCGCGCTACGCCACGCTGCCCAACATCATGAAGGCGAAGAAGAAACCGCTGGACAACCTGAAGCCGGCCGACCTCGGCGTCGACGTCGCGCCGCGCCTGGCGACGCTGAAGGTCGCCGAGCCGCCCAAGCGCGCCGGCGGTGCCAAGGTGGCGGACGTCAAGCAGCTGGTGGACAAACTCAAGAACGAAGCGAAGGTGATCTGATGAGCATCCTTGTCATTGCGGAACACGACAATGCGTCGCTGAAGGCCGCGACGCTCAACACGCTTTCCGCCGCGAAGAAGATCGGCGGCGAAATCCATGTGCTGGTGGCTGGCAGCGGCTGCGGCGCGGCCGCCCAGGCAGCCGCGCAGCTCGACGGCGTCGCCAAGGTGCGCGTCGCCGACGGCGCGCCCTACGCCGAGCAGTTGCCGGAAAATTTCGCCGCGCTCGTCGTCGCCAACGCGGGTGGCTACACGCACATCCTCGCGCCGGCCTCCACCTTTGGCAAGAATGTCCTGCCGCGCGTGGCGGCGCTGCTGGACGTGGCGCAAATCTCCGACATCGTTGCCGTCGAATCCGCCGACACCTTCGTGCGGCCGATCTATGCCGGCAATGCCCTGGCGACGGTGCAGAGCGCCGATGCGGTGAAGGTCATTACCGTGCGCGGTACGGCGTTCGAGGCGGCAGGAACGGGTGGCGCCGCCGCGGTAGAGCCGATTGAGGCGGGTAGTGATCTCGGTGTGTCGAAACTGGTTGGGCGCGAGCTGACGAAGAGCGCGCGACCCGAACTGGGCGCCGCAAAGATCATCGTGTCGGGCGGCCGCGGGCTGGCCAACGGCGAGAACTACCACAAGCTGCTGGAGCCGCTGGCCGACAAGCTGGGCGCAGCGTTGGGCGCCTCGCGTGCGGCGGTTGATGCAGGCTTCGTGCCGAACGACTACCAGGTCGGCCAGACCGGGAAGATCGTCGCGCCGGATCTCTACATCGCCATCGGCATCTCGGGCGCCATCCAGCATCTGGCCGGCATGAAGGACAGCAAGGTGATCGTCGCCATCAACAAGGATCCCGAGGCGCCGATCTTCCAGGTGGCCGACTACGGCCTGGTGGCCGACCTGTTCCAGGCCGTGCCCGAACTGGTGGCAGAACTGGGCTAGTGCAGATGGGCCGGCTGCGTACCGCGGCGGGCTGGCAGGCGACGGTCATGCTGTTTGCCGCGCCAACCGCGATGGCGGCTCCATCAATTGACTTCGAGCAGGCGATGCAAATGACCCTGCAGCTGTCCTCGCCGGCCGCCACGGAGGAGGAACGCGATCTGCTGCGGCGCGAATACAAGCTGACCCAAGCAGCCAGCGAATTCTGGGTCCGATTCGACCGCCTGAATGCGCGCATACATGAAACGGCGGACATCGTTCGATCCATGCGCGGCATGATCGAAGGCGCGCCCGCAGGCGCGCTTTCATCTCCCCTGTTGCTCGGTCTTGATGCAGCCTCCGTCGCACCCGCTCCACCGGTTACTTCGCCGATGCCCACGCAGTTGTCGGCGCCCAAGGTGGCCGCGTCGCAAAGCATTATGACCTGGGCCGCACTGGCCGCCGCCGTGCTGGGAATGCTGACTTTGCTCTTCATGAGGCGGCAGAACGCGAAAACCTCTGCGCCTTCGGCAGCCTTAGCGCACGCCGGCAGGGCGGCGGACACAGCGCTCATGATTCCGGCATCGACTCCGCCTGGCGTGATGCTGCCGGCGCCCGATGCGTCCTCGCCGGCCACGGAAGACACGGACGGACTGAAGCGGCAAACCGTTCCCGCATCGAAGGCGGTACCGACACATGCCGATCCCGTCCGCGAGGAAATGGATCACGCGCTCGATCTCGCCGAAGTGATGCTGAGCTACGGGCGCACGACGGGGGCCATGCAGGCCCTCAAGGACTACCTGAACAAGTACCCGACGGTTTCCGTCAGGCCCTGGTTGAAACTGCTGGATATCTATAGGCAGACTGGAATGCGCGAGGACTTCGATCGCGCCGCGGAGACGGTACACCGCCATTTCAACGTCAAGGTGCCGGGTTGGGACGAAGGCGTGTCCGATGTGCCGCTGCGCTCCTTCTTCGACGAGGAGGAGGGCATCGAGATCCTCGGATTAGAGCAACTTCCCCACATTCTGGCGAGGATTCAGGCAACATGGCCCGAACCTGCCTGCCTGGAATACCTGCGCCATTTGCTCGTCGACAACCGCGACGGCGGGCGCATGGGCTTTCCGGTCTCGGTCGTGGCCGAGATCTTGCTGCTGGAAGATGTCTTGGACGACCGGTTCGCCGGTCATGCGCGACAACATTAGGAGAGAGATGATGAGCACCTATTCCGCCCCCCTGCGCGACATGCACTTCGTCCTGCGCGAACTGGCCGGCATCGACCAGGTCGGCAAGCTGCCCGGCTACGAGGAAGCGACGCCCGATACCATCGACGCCATTCTCGAGGAAGCCGGCAAGTTCGCCAGCGGCATGCTGTCGCCGATCAACGGTTCAGGCGACCATGAAGGGGCGAAATGGAAAGACAGCGCCGTCACCATGCCGCAGGGCTTCAAGGAAGCCTACCGGCAGTTTGTCGAGAACGGCTGGAACGGCATCGGCTGCGAGCCGGAGTTCGGCGGACAGGGCATGCCCAAGGTGGTCGTCGCCGCCGTGCAGGAGATGTGGAAGGCCTCCAACATGGCGTTCTCCCTCTGCCCGCTGCTCACCACCGGCGCCATAGAGGCGATCGTCCTCAACGGCTCGCCGGAATTGAAGAAAACCTATCTGCCGAAAATGATCGAGGGCAGCTGGACCGGCACCATGAACCTTACCGAGCCGCAGGCCGGCTCCGATCTGGCGCTGGTGCGTTCGCGCGCCGTGCCGCAGGGCGATGGCACTTACAAAGTCTTCGGCCAGAAAATCTTCATCACCTACGGCGAACACGACATGACGGACAACATCGTCCATCTCGTACTGGCGCGCACGCCGGATGCGCCCGAAGGGGTCAAGGGCATCTCGCTCTTCGTCGTGCCGAAGTTCCTCCTGAATGCCGACGGTACGCCCGGCACGCGCAACGACGTGCGCTGCGTCTCGATAGAGCACAAGCTGGGCATCCATGCCTCACCGACGGCCGTGCTTGCCTACGGCGACAACGGCGGCGCCACAGGTTACCTCGTCGGCAAGGAGAACGAAGGCCTCAAGTACATGTTCGTCATGATGAACGCCGCCCGCTTCGCCGTCGGTCTGGAAGGCGTGGCCATAGCCGATCGCGCCTACCAGCGGGCGCTCGAGTACGCCAGGGAGCGCGTGCAGGGCCGCGACCTCGTCGAGGGCGGCGGCGCCGTGCCGATCATCCGCCATCCCGACATTCGCCGCATGCTCATGCTGATGAAATCGCAGACCGAGGCGATGCGTGCCCTGGCTTATGTCGTGGCGGCGGCACATGATGCGGCGGCGCGCCACCCCGACCCGGAGGAGCGCAAGCGCAACCACGCTTTTGTCGATCTGATGATTCCCGTCGTCAAGGGCTGGAGCACCGAGACCGGCATCGAGGTCGCCTCGCTCGGCGTGCAGATTCACGGCGGCATGGGCTTCATCGAGGAGACGGGCGCCGCGCAGTACCTGCGCGACGCGCGCATCACCACCATTTACGAGGGCACCACCGGCATCCAGGCCAACGACCTGATCGGGCGCAAGATCGCCCGCGAAGGCGGCGCCACCATCAAGGCAGTGGTCGGCATCATGCAGCAGGTGGATGCGGCGCTGGCCAAGCAGTCCGGCGAGGACTTCGCCGCCATCCATGCCGGCTTCTCGCGCGGCGTTGCTGCGGTGGCCGAGGCGGCCACCTACATCGCGACGCATTTCAGCCAGGACATCAAGGGCGTGCATGTCGGCGCCGTGCCTTTCCTGCGCTTGATGGGCATCGTTAGCGGCGGTTGGCAACTGGCGCGTGCCGCGCTGGTGGCGCAGGCGAAGATCGCCGCGGGCGACAAGGATCCGTACTACCCGACCAAGATCGCCACCGCCCGCTTCTATGCCGACCACATCCTGTCGCAGGCCCCCGGCTTGGCGCAGACGGTGATCAAGGGCGGTGCCGGTGCGCTGGCGGTGCCGGAAGAACATCTGTAATTGAGGGAGGGGCGGCACGCCAGTCGCCGCCCCTCAATTCATTCCTGCCGTCGGTCTCCTGGCGGCCTGCCAGTTCTGTTCGTCATCCGGCTGATTCATAAAAGAAAATCCATCTTTCCGTGCCTTGCTGTCGGGAGTCAGCGACAGTTGCGCATTGAGTTGCAGCATGCTATTTATCATTCAAAGACCGTGAAATATTTCACGGTGGCTCCTGGGGGCTTCAGGATCGAAGACCTCAAGTAAGAGACCCATCTGTCGTTGTTGCAGGTGGATCCAAGAATCTGAAAAGGGCAAACCCATCGAAAGATGGGGGCGCAAAACAACCGGTCTAAGGGATTTCCCGGCTCTGGGAAGTTCTATGGCAGCGGAGTCGCCAGATAGGGGTCGCAATGCGTTGTGCCTTTCTTTCTGTCAATGCATCGCCGGGCGAAATGGCCCGGAGGTTGCGTCCTCTCCGCTCCCGCCTGACCCGTTGCTTGCACTTCCATCCCGCTGAGGTTCGTCCCTCGGCTGCTGCCCTTTCGGCATCGGCCCGATGATTGCTGCTTGCTGCGCCGTTGCGCGGCATTGCAATGAATGGAGGCGAATATGGCTGCGAGCGTATTAAGCAATGTCGTCAACCTGAACGAGCGGCGCCAGTTGAGCGCGGCCGAATCCAGCCGCATGCTCAACGATTGCCGCGAACTGGCCATGAAGCGACTGTCCGTCTCGCTGCGCGAGATGCTGGCCGATGTCGAGGAAGACCTGTTCCAGATGGCCGAGGCCAGCTACGACCGCGAGATGCAGAATCTCTATCTCGAGGTGCGCGGCAAGGCCAAGGAGAAATGGCCGAAGATCGAGGCTGCTTTCTCGCGCCATTTCATAGACGTCTTCAACCACAAGACGCGCGGCGAGATGGACTCCGCCATGAAAACACTGGTCTCCTCGACGCAGGAGCTGCGCCTGGTCGAGGAGGACGACCTCGCCGAAAGCATCGCCATGCAGGAACTTGCTGCGCGCCTGCGAGAGCAGAACGAGGATGAACTCTCGCTCCTCGGCGAGCGGGTCGCCATGCTGCTCGGCAAGAACGAGCTGAAGGACGAGGAGAATCCCATCAGCCCGCAGGCCGTCTGCGACGCGCTGAAGCTTGCCTGCAACGAGATCGAGGGCAGCGTCAGGCTCAAGCTGGTGCTGCTCAAGCAGATCGAACAGCATGTGTCCAGCGCATTGCACGCCGTCTACGCCGATCTCAACAGTGAGATGGTGCGCTGGAACGTCCTGCCCGACCTGCGCGCGGCCTATCGCAAGGCGGTGAGCAACCCGTCGACTGCCAGGTCACCGGCTGCCTCCCAGGCGCCTGCTGCCGTACCGACTCAGCGCGAGCCGGGTGGCGGCGACCTGTTCGCCGCCCTGCAGCAGCTGATGCAGGCTCATCCGGCAGGAACGTCCGGATTCGCCGGCATGTTGTCCGGTGCACAGGCGCCGGCGCTGACGCCCATCTCTGGCGGTGGGTCTGTCGGCGGCGCTGCGGCGCAGGCGGCCATGGTCCAGGGCGGCTTCATTGATGCCCTGACGGAAATGCAACACCTCGATACGCTGATGGGCGAAAAGAGCCGCGTTGCAGACTTGCCCGATCTTGGCCAGGCGCTTGGCACCATGAACATCCTGCACCAGGTCAAGGCCAACAGCCTGATGCAGGGCGTCGGCCAGCTTGATGCGATAACCATCGACATCGTCGCCATGCTGTTCGATTTCATCTTCGACGATGCGAAGATTCCCGATGCCATCAAGGCGCTGGTGGGGCGGCTGCAGATTCCCGTGCTCAAGGTGGCGATGCTGGACAAGTCCTTCTTCTCGAGCAAGGCACATCCGGCGCGCCGTCTTCTGGACGGCATTTCCCATGCCGCCGTGGCCTGGGGCGATGCGGTCGATCAGGACGATCCGCTCTTCCAGGAAGTGGCCTTCATCGCCCAGTGCATCCAAAGCGATTTCGACAGGGATGTGCAGATCTTCACCGATGCGCTCAACCTGCTGAATGCCTTCGTCGACGAGCGTGACGCCATGGCCGAGGGTATCGCTGAGCGTTCGGCGGATCTCATGCGAAAACGCGAAACGGAGGAGATCGCCTGGATCGTCGCCGGCGAAGCGGTGACGCGTCGCCTGTCGTCGAGCGTCCCGCAGGGTGTGCAGCGTTTTCTGGTCGATCATTGGCAGCATGTGCTGAAGGAACTCCTGATCCGCCATGGCGAGGAGCATCACGCCTATCTGAGCGCACTGGCCATGATGGACGATCTGCTCTGGAGCGTGGCGCCGAAGGCGAACAGCGATGAGCGCAAGCAATTGGTGAACACGCTGCCGGGTCTGTTGCGCGCCATGCATGTCGGCCTCGACGTGATCAGCCTGGCGCAGGAGCAGCGCGGCCGCTTCTTCGACGAGCTGGTCGCTCTGCATTCTGCGGCGGTCAAGGCGGGTCTCGGGGGAGCGGAGGTGCCGGTGCAGGTGGAGGCTTCACCCCTGCCTGCGCCGGTTGCCCAGTACAGCATCAACCCGGAGGGGGAACTGCTCATCACGCGCATCACCGAGAACGATGTGCAGATTGACGAAGTCGCGCTCGTCGGCGCCAGCGCGGCAGTCCTGACGGCCGGGGACATCCATCTGCAGCAGGTGACGGCCCTTGGCCGCGGCGACTGGGTGGAGTTCAATCAGGGCGAAGGCGCATCGTCACGCGCACGCCTTTCCTGGATCAGTCCGCAACGCGGCATCTACCTTTTCACCAATCCGCGTTCGCCTCGGGCGACTTCGATTTCCCGGGAGGCGCTGGCCTATCAGTTCAGAATCGGTACGGCCTGTCTCGTCACCGACGAGCCCCTCTTCGATCGCGCCGTGAATGGCGTGCTCGACAGCCTGCAGATCGCCTGATCACATATTCGGGTAGACGGGCCCCTCTCCCCCCTGAGGTACGACCCAGGTGATGTTCTGGGTCGGGTCCTTGATGTCGCAGGTCTTGCAGTGCACGCAGTTCTGCGCGTTGATCTGCAGACGCGGGTTGTTGCCGTCGGCATCGCGCACGATCTCGTAGACACCAGCTGGACAGTAGCGCTGCTCGGGCGCGTCGTAAAGTGCGAGATTGGTGCCGATGGGCACGCTCTCGTCCTTCAGTTGCAGGTGGCAGGGCTGGTTTTCCTCGTGGTTGGTGTTGGAGAGGAACACCGAGGAGAGCCGGTCGAAGGTGGTCACGCCGTCCGGCTTGGGGTAGTCGATCGGCTGGCAGTTTGCCGCCTGCTTCAGCTTCAGGTGATCGGCGGTGAGGCGCAACGTCCACGGCGCCTTGCCGCGGAACAGCTGCTGATCGATGCCGAACATCAGCGAACCCAGCCACAGTCCCTTGCTCATCCACGGCTTGAAGTTGCGCGTGCGATGGAGTTCCTCGTAGAGCCAGGACTCGCGGAATCTGCGCGGGTAATCGGTCAGTTCGTCGCCGCTGCGTCCGGCGCCAAGCGCCTCGGCCAGGGCTTCGGCCGCCAGCATGCCGGTTTTCATCGCGGCGTGCGAACCCTTGATGCGCGCAGCGTTGAGGAAGCCGGCATCGTCGCCGATGAGGGCGCCGCCCGGGAAGATCAGCTTCGGCAGCGCCTGCAGGCCGCCTGCCGTGAGGGCGCGCGCGCCGTAGGCGATGCGCTTGCCGCCCTCGAGGAAGGGCTTCACCAGCGGATGCAGCTTGTAGCGCTGGAATTCCTCGAAGGGCGAAAGGTACGGGTTGCTGTAGGCCAGACCCACGACGTAGCCGATCGAGACGAGATTTCCCTCCAGATGGTAGACGAAGCCGCCGCCGTAGGTGTCTGACGCCATGGGCCAGCCGCCGGTATGCATGACCAGGCCCTTGACGTGTTTCTCGGGCTGGATCTCCCAGAGTTCCTTGATGCCGATGCCGTAGACCTGCGGGTCGGCGCCAGTACGCAACTTGAACTGTTCTTCCAGTTGCTTGCCGAGGTGGCCGCGGCAGCCCTCGGCGAAGAGCGTGTATTTGGCCAGCAGTTCCATGCCAGGCTGGTGCGCAGAGGTGGGCTGGCCATCGCGGCCGATGCCCATGTCGCCGGTCGCCACGCCTCTGACGGAACCATCCTCGTTGTAGAGCACCTCGGCGCCGGCAAAACCCGGGTAGATTTCCACGCCGAGCGCCTCGGCCTGCTGCGCCAGCCAGCGGCAGACATTGCCCAGGCTGACGATGTAGTTGCCGTGGTTGAGGAAGCAGCCGGGCAGCAAGGCATTCGGCACCTTGAAACCGCCCTTCTCGGAGAAGATGATGAAACGGTCCTCCGTGACGGGGGTGTCGAGCGGGGCGCCTTTTTCCTTCCAGTCCGGAAAGAGTTCATTCAGCGCGCGCGGGTCCAGTACCGCGCCGGACAGGATGTGCGCGCCGATTTCGGCGCCTTTCTCGATGACACAGACGTTGATGTCCGCGTTGAGCTGCTTCAGCCGTATCGCCGCGGCGAGGCCGGCCGGTCCGCCGCCGACGATGACGACATCGAACTCCATGGATTCGCGTTGCATGCTGTTTTCCTCGTGTTCTGTATTCTGGTCTTGTTGCCGGGCATTATAATTCGGTTTTATCCAGCCACTCCCGCTGCAAATGGAACACAAGCGCAAGCTGATATTCACCACGATCCTGCCCATTCGCTGGGGCGACATGGATGGCATGGGGCACGTCAACAACACCGTCTATTTCCGCTACATGGAACAGGCGCGCATCGAATGGTTCGAGTCGCTCGGCTACAACACCGGACAGAATGCCAGGGAAGGGCCGGTCATCGTCAATGCCAGCTGCACTTTTCTCGTGCCCTTGGTGTATCCGGGTGACATCGAAGTACGCATGTACCTCGGACACCCAGGGCGCAGCAGCCTGCCGACGCATTACGAATTGCGCCTCGTGGGAGACGACAGGCTCTGCGCCCAGGGCGACGCCAAGGTGGTCTGGATCGATCCCGCCAGCGGCCGCTCCATCGCCCTGCCCGACAACATGAGAACCCTCGCCGAAGAGCCATGACATGAGCGAAGACAAACCCCTCTGGAAGCCCTCGAAGCGACGCCTGACCAGCGCCAACCTGACCGCCTTCATGCGCTCGGCCACGCTGTGCTGGGGCGAGGAATTTGCCGACTATGAAGCGCTGCACCGCTGGTCGGTGGCGCAGCCGGAGCAGTTCTGGAGCACGCTGTGGGATGTCGCTGGCGTGGTGGCTGAAAAGCGTGGTGAGCGCGTGCTGCTCGACGCCAACCGCATGCCGGGGGCGAAATGGTTTCCCGATGCGCGCCTGAACTTTGCCGAGAACCTGCTGCGCGGCGACCGGCCCGGAAACGCCGATGCGCTGGTCTTCTGGGGCGAGGACAAGGTCAGGGGACGCGCCAGCCATGCCGACCTGTACCGCGCCGTGGCGCAGACCGCGGCGGCCCTGCGCGCCATGGGCGTGAAGGAGGGCGACCGCGTCGCCGCCTACCTGCCCAACCTGCCGGCCAGCATCGTGGCGATGCTGGCCACGGCTTCCATCGGCGCCATCTTCTCCTCCGCCTCGCCGGACTTCGGCGTGCAGGGCGTGATCGATCGCTTCAGTCAGATCGAACCCAAGGTGCTGTTCACCTGCGACGGCTATTGGTACAACGGCAAGCGTATCGACTGTCTCGGCAAGGTGGCCGAGATCGCCGCGCGCATGGATTCGCTCGAGCGCGTCGTCATCGTGTCCTATGCCGGCGGCGGCAGTATCGCCGAGGTGAAGCACGGCGTGACGCTGGCCGATTTCCTTGCTCCTTTTACTGCCGTGACGGAGATCCGCTTCGAGCAACTGCCCTTCGATCATCCGCTCTACATCATGTATTCCTCCGGTACCACCGGCGTGCCCAAGTGCATTGTGCACAGCGCCGGCGGGACCCTGCTGCAGCATCTGAAGGAACATCGATTGCACAGCGACGTGAAGCCGGGCGACCGCCTGTTCTATTTCACCACCTGCGGCTGGATGATGTGGAACTGGCTCGTCTCCGGTCTCGCCTCGGGGGCGACGCTGCTGCTCTACGACGGCTCCCCCTTTGTCGGCCGCGGCAATATCCTCTTCGACTACGCCGAGAAGGAGGGCATGACCCACTTCGGCACCTCCGCCAAGTTCATCGACGCCATTGCCAAGATCAACCTCGCGCCGCTGAAGACCCGCAACCTGCGCAAGCTGCGCGCCATCTTCTCCACCGGCAGTCCGCTGGTGCCGGAAGCTTTCGACTACGTCTACGCCAACATCAAGCGCGATGTGCAGCTCGCCTCGATCTCCGGCGGCACCGACATCATTTCCTGCTTCGTGCTCGGCAATCCGCTCGGCCCGGTGTGGCGCGGCGAGATCCAGTGCCGCGGCCTCGGCATGGATGTCGTGGTGCTCGACGACGAGGCCCGTCCCGTGCGCCGCGCCAAGGGCGAGTTGGCCTGCGTCCGGCCCTTTCCCTCGATGCCGGTCGGCTTCTGGAACGACCCGGACGGGAGCAAGTACCGCGCCGCCTATTTCGAGAAGTATCCGAACATCTGGTGCCATGGCGACTTCATCGAGGAAACAGATCACGGCGGCTTCATCATCTATGGCCGCTCCGACGCCACCCTCAACCCGGGCGGCGTGCGCATCGGCACCGCCGAGATCTACCGCCAGGTGGAGAAGCTCGACGAGGTGCTCGAGTCCCTCGTCATCGGCCAGGACTGGGAGAAGGACACCCGGGTGATTCTTTTCGTCAAGCTGCGCGAGGGCCTCAGGCTCGACGATGCGCTGGCCAGGCGCATCAAGGACGTCATCCGCGAGAACACCACGCCGCGCCACGTGCCGGCGAAGATCCTGCAGGTGGGCGACATCCCGCGCACCAAGAGCAACAAGATCGTCGAACTGGCCGTGCGCAACATCGTGCATGGCGAGGCGGTGAAGAACGTCGAGGCGCTGGCCAACCCGGAGGCGCTCGACGACTTCCGTGACCGCCCGGAGCTGTCATGCTGATCGAACGCGAGCGTTCCGCGCTGCTGGTGGTGGACATCCAGGAGCGCCTGCTGCCGCATATCCACGAAGGACAGGCGGTGCTCGACAACGCCGTCTGGCTGGTGAAGGTCGCACAGCGCCTGGGCGTGCCGGTGATGCTCTCCGAGCAGTATCCGAAGGGCATTGGCCACACGGTCGCCGTCCTGCGGGAGCTGACTTTGCCGGAGAACGTCGCCGAGAAGCTGCATTTTTCCTGCGTGGCGGCGAAGTGCCTCGACGGCCTTCCGGGCAGCGGTCGGCCCCAGATGGTGGTGGCCGGCACCGAATCGCATGTCTGCGTGCTGCAGACCGTGCTCGACCTGCGTGCGCAGGGGAAGGAGGTCTTCGTCGTCGCCGACGCCGTCGGCTCGCGCAAGCCGTCAGACAAGGAACTTGCCCTGGCGCGCATGCGCAGCCACGGCGTCCAGATCGTCTCGCGCGAGATGGTTGCCTTCGAGTGGCTCAGGCAGGCCGGTACCGACACCTTCCGCGAGATCAGCCGGGAGTTTTTGCGCTAGTTTTTGCCTATTTGCGTTCGGATCGCCGTTGAGCGGCTGATCGTTTTCCGCTATCATTTGGCTTTCCAGCAGACGTAGTGCAAATGACCAAGTACGTCTTCGTTACAGGCGGTGTCGTGTCCTCTCTGGGCAAGGGCATCGCCGCCGCCTCGCTTGGCGCCATCCTCGAGTCCCGCGGCATCAAGGTTACCCACCTCAAGCTCGATCCGTACATCAACGTCGATCCGGGCACGATGAGCCCGTTCCAGCACGGCGAAGTGTTCGTCACCGAGGACGGCGCGGAGACCGACCTCGACCTCGGCCACTACGAGCGTTTCACACGGGCCAAGATGGGCAAGCGCAACAACTTCACCACGGGCCAGATCTACGAGTCGGTGATCAAGAAGGAGCGCCGCGGCGACTACCTTGGCCGCACAGTGCAGGTCATCCCGCACATCACTGACGAGATCAAGATTTACGTCAAGGCCGGTGCGCAGGGCGCCGACGTCGCCATCGTCGAGATCGGCGGCACGGTGGGCGACATCGAGTCGCTGCCCTTCCTCGAGGCCATCCGCCAGATGGGCATCGAGGAAGGCCGCCAGAACACCTGCTTCATGCACCTCACGCTGCTGCCCTACATTCCCACCGCCGGCGAGCTGAAGACCAAGCCGACGCAGCACTCCGTCAAGGAACTGCGCGAGATCGGCATCCAGCCCGACGTGCTGCTGTGCCGCGCCGACCGCCCGGTGCCCGACGACGAACGGCGCAAGATCGCCCTGTTCACCAACGTCGCGCCGGAGGCGGTGATCTCGGTGGTGGATTCGGACAGCATCTACAAGATCCCGGCCATGCTGCACGACCAGATGCTTGACGAGATCGTCTGCCACAAGCTGAACATCCTCGCGCGCGCCGCCGACCTCTCGGTGTGGAACAAGCTGATCGATGCGCTGGAGCATCCCGAGCGCAGCGCGAACATCGCCTTCGTCGGAAAGTACGTCGACCTCACGGAATCCTACAAGTCGCTGTCGGAAGCGCTGATCCACGCAGGCATCCATACGCGCAGCAAGATCGCCATCCACTACATCGACTCGGAGGCGATCGAGCGCGAGGGCACCGCGGCGCTGGCCGGCATGGACGCCATCCTCGTGCCGGGCGGCTTCGGCAAGCGCGGCGTCGAAGGCAAGATCGCCGCCATCCGCTACGCCCGCGAGAACAAGGTGCCCTACCTCGGCATCTGCCTGGGCATGCAGCTCGCCGTGATCGAGTTCGCCCGCGACGTGGCCGGCCTGGCTGGCGCCCACAGCACCGAGTTCGATGCCGAGACGCCGCATCCGGTGATCGCGCTGATCACTGAATGGCTCGACCGCGAGGGGCGGGTGGAGACGCGCGGCGCCGACGCCGACCTGGGCGGCACCATGCGGCTGGGCGGGCAGGCCTGCGCGCTGGCGGCCGATTCGCTGGTGCGCAAGGTGTATGGCGCGGACAGGATCGTCGAGCGCCATCGCCACCGCTACGAGGTGAACAACGTCTACCTGGACAAGCTGCAGCAGGCCGGCCTCAAGGTCAGTGGCAGATCCGAAGACGGCCGATTGTGCGAGATGGTCGAGATTCCCGATCACCCCTGGTTCATCGGCTGCCAGTTCCACCCCGAATTCACCTCCACGCCGCGCGCCGGGCACCCCTTGTTCATTGCCTTCGTTCGCGCCGCGCTGGCCCATCAGGATAGTGGCCAGGATGCAGCGGTGACGCCGATGCGGCAGGCGGCCTCGTGAAACTTTGCGGCGAAGTTTGGAGAGCCGCATGAAACTCTGCGGCTTCGAGGCCGGCCTTCAGCATCCGCTGTTCCTGATTGCCGGTCCCTGCGTCATCGAATCGCGCCAGCTGGCGCTGGATGTCGCCGGGGAGCTCAAGGACACCTGTTTCGCGCTCGGCATCCCCTTCATTTTCAAATCGTCCTACGACAAGGCCAACCGCAGCTCGGGCAAGTCCTACCGCGGACTGGGCATGGAGAAGGGCCTGGAGATCCTCGCCGATGTGCGGTCGCAGCTCGGCGTGCCGGTGCTGACCGACGTGCATGACCCGTCCGAGATTGCTGCCGTCGCTGCCGAGGTCGATGTGCTGCAGACGCCGGCCTTCCTCTGCCGCCAGACGGACTTCATCCAGGCCGTCGCCGCCTCGGGCAAGCCGGCCAACATCAAGAAGGGCCAGTTCCTCGCGCCGCACGACATGAAGCATGTCGTCGCCAAGGCGAAGGAAGCGAATGGCGGCGCGGACACCATCATGGTGTGCGAGCGCGGCGCCTCCTTCGGCTACAACAACCTCGTCTCCGACATGCGCAGCCTCGCCATCCTGCGCGAGACCGGCTGCCCGGTGGTTTACGATGCCACCCACTCGGTGCAGCTGCCGGGCGGGCAGGGGGCGTCGTCGGGCGGCCAGCGCGAGTTCGTGCCGGTGTTGGCGCGCGCGGCGGTAGCGGTCGGCATCGCCGGCCTCTTCATGGAAACCCATCCGAATCCGGAGAAGGCGCTCTCCGACGGGCCGAACTCCTGGCCGCTGGCGAAGATGAAGTCGCTGCTGGAAACCCTGCGCGACATCGATGCGCTGGTCAAGAAACGCGGATTCGAGGAGATGGCGTGAGCGCCGTCCGCCGGGCCGCCCCAAGGATGGCGCAGTCAACACATGGAGCCGCACAGCGGCGAACAATCATCACCCCCTTCCTCGGGAAGGGGGATGGGGGAAAGGTGGTCTAATGTCCAAAGCCTACATCATCGCCCAGGCCACGGTGACCGACCCCGCGCAATATGAGGGCTACAAGGCCCTCGCCGGTGTCGCCGTGGCGCAGTACGGCGGAAAGTACATCGTGCGCGGCGGCGCCACGCAACTGCTCGAAGGCGACTGGGCCCCGCCGCGCCTGGTCATACTCGAGTTCGAATCCGTGGAGCAGGCGAAGTGCTTCTACGATTCGCCGGAATACCAGGCAGCGCGCCAGCAGCGCCTGGGCGCGGCGCAGATGAACATGTTGGTAGTTGAAGGTCTTTTCAGAGGGAGCAAGAACAATGAGCGCAATCGTTGATGTCGTCGCCCGTGAGATTCTGGACTCGCGCGGCAATCCTACCGTCGAAGCCGACGTCCTCCTCGAATCGGGCATCATGGGACGCGCCGCCGTGCCCTCGGGCGCCTCGACCGGCTCGCGCGAGGCCATCGAACTGCGCGACGGCGACGCCGGCCGCTATCTCGGCAAGGGCGTGCTGCAGGCCGTCGAGAACGTGAACACCGAAATCTCGGAAGCCATCATCGGCCTCGATGCCGAGGAGCAGGCCTTCATCGACAAGACCCTCATCGAGCTCGACGGCAGCGACAACAAGGCGCGCCTCGGCGCCAACGCCACGCTGGCCGTCTCCATGGCGGTGGCCAAGGCGGCGGCGGAGGAGGCCGGCCTGCCGCTCTACCGCTACTTCGGCGGCATGGGCCCGATGCAGATGCCGGTGCCGATGATGAACGTCATCAACGGCGGCGCGCACGCCAACAACAGCCTGGACATCCAGGAATGCATGATCATGCCGGTCGGCGCGCAGAGCTTCCGCGAGGCGCTGCGCTGCGGCGCCGAAGTCTTCCACGCCCTGAAGAAGCTGCTCGACAAGCGCGGCTTCCCGACCTCGGTCGGCGACGAGGGCGGCTTCGCCCCCAATGTCTCCGGCACCGACGAGGCGCTCAACCTGATTCTCGAAGCGGTGTCCAACGCCGGCTACGAGCCTGGGCAGGACGTGCTGCTGGCGCTCGACTGCGCCGCCTCGGAGTTCTACAAGGACGGCATGTACCAGCTCGCCGGCGAGAAGCTCACGCTCAGCGCCGGACAGTTCACCGACTACCTCGCCACGCTTGCCGACAAGTTTCCCATCGTCAGCATCGAGGACGGCATGGCGGAGAGCGACTGGAAAGGCTGGAAGCTGCTCACGGACAGGCTGGGCAGGACGGTGCAGATCGTCGGTGACGACCTCTTCGTCACCAACACCAAGATCTTGCGCGAGGGCATCGCCCAAGGTGTGGCCAACTCGATCCTCATCAAGATCAACCAGATCGGCACGCTGACGGAGACCTTCGCCGCCGTCGAACTGGCCAAGCGCTCCGGCTACACCTCGGTCATCTCCCACCGCTCGGGCGAGACGGAGGATTCCACCATCGCCGACATCGCCGTCGGCCTCAATGCCCTGCAGATCAAGACCGGCTCGCTCTCCCGCTCCGACCGCATCGCCAAGTACAACCAGCTCCTGCGCATCGAGGAAGACCTCGGCGACACGGCCAGCTACCCCGGCCGCGGCGCCTTCTACAACCTGCGCAAATAGTGCAACGAACAGGCCCTGCGACGGATTCCACCACGTCATTCCCGCGTATGCGGGAATCCAGGGTCTTCTTGCCTCAATGGACTTCCGCCCTTGCGGGAGTGATGAGCGCTTAGCGATGCGCTGGCCCACGCTGGTGCTGCTTGCCCTGATCGCCCTGCTGCAGTACCCGCTGTGGTTCGGCAAGGGCGGCTGGCTCAGGGTGTGGGATGTCGACCGCCAATTGACGGCCCAGCGCGAGGTGAACCAGAAACTCGAGAACCGCAACGCCGCCCTCGACGCCGAGGTGCGCGACCTGAAGAGCGGCTACGAGGCCATCGAGGAGCGCGCCCGCTACGAGTTGGGCTACATCAAGCCGGACGAGGTCTTCGTCCAGGTGCCGCAGAAGAATCCCTGAATCCCCACCTCATGCGCAGGCGCGCATTCCTGGTCAGTTCCCGCCCTTGATGGCGTAGTGCGTGCCGCCCTTGCCGTCCGGGGTGAAGACGATGGTCAGGTGGACGTCGTGGCCGCAGCCGCGGAAAGTCCAGGTTTCCTCCCAGTGGCCGGCCGGCTTGTCGGCCTCGTTGGCCGTGCGCGGCGGGTGGGTGAGCGAGGTGTCGATGAGCTCGGCCGCCTTGCAGTTTTTGGCCCGCTTTGCCAGCTTGAGCTGGGCCGCCGTGGTGGCGCCCTTCAGGGTGTCGGCGAGGAGCAGGGCCGAGGCATTGGTGTCGCCCGGCACATGGGATCGTACTTCGGGCTTGTCGCCCGGCCGGGCAACGAAGACGGTGTTGTAGGTCATGCGCTTGCCGCAGCGCTCGAAGACGAAGCGATGCTGCCAGGCGCCGGCGACGGGGTGCGGTTTGCTCTCGGGAAAATCGATGGCCTTGAGGAGGAAGAGGCCGGCCGGCTGGATGTTGTAGGGGCCCTTGCAGTCCTGCTGCAGGCCGAGCTTCTTGTCCCACTGGCGGCCGGCTGCATAGAGTTCGCCGATCTGTTCCTTGCCGTAGAGATAGGCCGAGAGCCGCGAGGGCTGCCTGGCGTCGGCAGTTGCGCCAGCCGCAGGCGGCTGTGCCGGCGCGGGGGTTTGCGCAGCGGTCGATACTGACCTGGCTGCCAGCAGCGCCATTAGAAGAAGATATGCAACTCGGCTTGCCGGCGTCATGACGCGAGTGTGGCTTACTCTCGGGCAGTCGCTGCAACTCCTGCTTGTAACGACGGGCGCGTTCGGCATACTGGGCGCAGCCGAGGCGGATCATGGTGGCCTCCTGGTCGCTCAGCTGGCGCACCACCTTGCCGGGCGAGCCCAGCACCAGCGATCGGTCGGGAATGACCTTGCCCTCCGGGATCAGGGCGCCGGCGCCGATCAGGCATTCCTTGCCGATCACTGCGCCGTTGAGGACGATGGCCTGGATGCCGATGAGCGAGCCTTCGCCGATGGCGCAGCCGTGCAGCATGACCTGGTGGCCGACCAGCACGTCCCGCGTCAGGGTGAGGGGGAAGCCCGGATCCGTGTGCAGCACGGCGCCGTCCTGCACGTTGCAGCGCGGACCCAGAGTGATGAGTTCGTTGTCGCCACGGATGACGGCGTTGAACCAGACGCTGGCGCCATCCTCGATCAGCACGTTGCCGATCACGGCGGCGGTGTCCGCCACCCAGGCTTCGCCGCGCAGTTGCGGCCGGATATTTCCAAGTGCGTAGAGCGCCATGCCCGTTCCTCCCTATATCGTTTCGTCGAGAGTGATGTCGACCATCAGGTCGTCGGAAAGCCGCTCCAGCTCGGTCTTCAGCGCGCGTGCATCGAGCCCGCCTTCGGCGAAGAGCTCGGCCTGGGCATGGAACAGCGTTTCTGCCGACATCGGCGCGCTGGCGGTGTGCGTCTCCAGGTTCTCGACGTTGACGGCGAAGCGTGCCAGCACCTGCGAGACCTCGCGAACGATGCCGATGCGGTCGTGGCCGACCAGCGCGAGTTTCAGCCGCCGTCCCGTGGCGGCTGACTTTGGCTCAGAGGCCTCGGCGACCACCTTGAGCGTGGCAAGTCGGCCGAGCGCGGCCTGCAGCGCTGCGGCCTGCGCCGCCGGCACGGCTACCTTGACGATGCCGGCGAACTTGCCGGCGAGGTGCGACATCGAGGATTCCAGCCAGTTGCCCTGATGACTGGCGATGGCGGCGGCGAGTTCGCCGACCAGTCCGGGGCGGTCGTCGCCGATGACGGTGAGGACGAGGAAGGTGTCAGTGGGCATTTTGTTCCTCCGCAGGGCCCCCCAGGGACAGCCCGCCCCCCCAGGTTCTCATTGTTCCTCTAATGGAGGGCATGCGCAGAACAGGTTGCGGTCGCCGTATACGTCGTCGATGCGATTCACCGAGGGCCAGAACTTGTTCTCCGCCACCCAGGGCAGCGGGAAGACGGCCTCCTGCCGGCTGTAGGGTCGCGCCCACTCGGTGTCGGCGATATCGGCCTGGGTGTGCGGCGCGCGCTTGAGCGGGTTGTCGTCGGCCGGCCACTCGCCGCGCTCGACCTTGCGGATTTCCTCGCGGATGGAGATCAGCGCGGCGACGAAGCGGTCGAGCTCGGCCTTCGATTCCGACTCGGTCGGCTCGACCATGATGGTGCCGGCCACCGGGAAGCTCACCGTCGGCGCGTGGAAGCCGTAGTCCATCAGGCGCTTGGCGATGTCGATCTCGGCGATGCCGGTCGTTGCCTTGATGGCGCGGATGTCGAGGATGCACTCGTGGGCGACGCGGCCGTTCCTGCCCGCGTACAGTACCGGGTAGTGCTCCTTCAGGCGCGCGGCGACGTAGTTGGCGTTGAGGATGGCGAACTGCGTGGCGCGCGTCAGTCCCGTGCCGCCGAGCAGGGCGATGTACATCCAGGAGATGGGCAGTATTGAGGCCGAGCCGAAGGGCGCCGCACTCACCGCCCCCTCCGCGCCGACCCGATTGCTTGCCAGCAGATGCCCGGGCGGAGATGTTGGATGCGCCGTGGCAAAAATATGCCCCGGCGCATGGGGCGCAAGATGCGCCTTGAGGCCGATCGGGCCCATGCCGGGGCCGCCGCCGCCGTGCGGGATGGCGAAGGTCTTGTGCAGGTTCATGTGGCTGACGTCGGCGCCGATGGCGGCGGGCGAGGTCAGGCCAACCTGGGCGTTGAGGTTGGCGCCGTCCATGTACACCTGGCCGCCGTGCTGGTGAATGATCGCGCAGATTTCCTTCACCGCCTCCTCGAAGACGCCGTGGGTGGACGGGTAGGTGAGCATCAGGCAGGAGAGGTTGGCGGCGTGCTGCTCCGCTTTCGCTTTGAGATCGGCGACATCGATGTTGCCACTGTCGTCGCAGTCGACCACCACCACCTGCAGGCCGCACATCTGCGCCGTGGCCGGGTTGGTGCCGTGGGCCGATTTCGGGATGAGGCAGACGTTGCGGTGGGCCTGGCCCTGCGCCGCCTGATAGCGGCGGATGGCGACGAGGCCGGCGTACTCGCCCTGCGCGCCAGAGTTGGGCTGCATGCAGATGGCGTCGAAGCCGGTGATGGCCTTCAGCGCGTCCGTAAGGCCCTGGATCATCTCCAGATAGCCGGTTGCCTGGTCGGGCGGCGCGAAAGGGTGTATGTCGCCGAACTCCGGCCATGTGACCGGGATCATCTCGCTCACCGCATTCAGTTTCATCGTGCAGGAGCCTAGCGAGATCATCGAATGGTCGAGGGCGAGATCCTTGTTCTGCAGGCGCTTGAGATAGCGCAGCATCTCGTGTTCGGTATGGTGGGTGTTGAACACCGGGTGGGCAAGGATGGCGTCGGCGCGCAGCAGGCCGGCAAGCGGGTCGTTTGCGGCTGCCTGCGCATCGAGCTTGTCTATGGCGTCGATGTCCACAGGCTTTCCCGTGATGGCCTTGAGGAGCGTCGCGACGTCCTCGCGCGTGGTCTTCTCGTCGAGCGAGAGGCCGCGCACGGTGTCCGAGACGCGGCGCAGGTTGAAGCCGGGCACTTCCGCGGTGGTCTCGACCTGCAGCGTGTCGAACCACCGCTGCGTCAGGACCTTCACGCCGGCCGCTTTCAATCCCGCCGGCGAGGATGCCGGCGAGGCGATGGATGCGACTGGCGATGGTTCTCAGTCCCTGCGGGCCGTGATAGACGGCGTACATGCCGGCGATGTTGGCGAGCAGCACCTGCGAGGTGCAGATGTTGGAGTTGGCCTTCTCGCGGCGGATGTGCTGCTCGCGCGTCTGCAGCGCCATGCGCAGCGCCCGGTGGCCGCGCGCGTCGACGGAGACGCCGATGATGCGCCCCGGCACGGAACGCTTGTGCTCGTCCTTCGTGGCGAAGAAGGCAGCGTGCGGCCCGCCGAAACCCATCGGCACGCCGAAGCGCTGCGAGGAGCCGAGCGCGATGTCGGCACCCATGGCACGGGGCGACTTGAGCAGCACCAGCGCCATCAGGTCGGTCGCGACCGCCGTCACGCAGCCGCTGACTTTCAGTTTGGCAATGACATCGGTCAGGTCGACGCACTCACCGTTGGCGTTCGGGTACTGCAGGAGGGCGCCGAACGCCTCTTGCTTCGCAGCTTCCTCGGCCGGGCCGACGACCAGTTCGAAGCCGAAGAGGCCGGCGCGCGTCTTCACCACGTCGAGGGTCTGCGGGAAGCAGGCGGCATCGACGAAGAAGGCGTTGGACTTCGATTTGGAGACGCGCCGTGCCATGGTCATGGCCTCGGCGGCGGCGGTGGCCTCGTCGAGCAGCGAGGCGTTGGCCAGTTCCATGCCGGTGAGGTCGATCACCATCTGCTGGTAATTGAGCAGCGCCTCCAGGCGGCCCTGGGCGATCTCCGCCTGGTAGGGCGTGTAGGCGGTGTACCAGCCGGGATTCTCCAGCAGGTTCCTCAGGATCACCTTCGGCGTCAGGGTGTCGTAATAGCCCATGCCGATGAGCGACTTCCTCACGACATTCTTCGCGGCGATGGACTTCAGCTTCGCCAGCGCCTGGTGTTCGCGCAGCGGGCCGGCGAGGTTGGCAAATGAGGCGAGCGGCTGCGCCAGGCGGATCGAGGCCGGCACCGTCTGCGAAATCAGCTCGTCGAGGCTGGCAGCGCCGACGGCAGACAGCATGGCGGCGGTTTCGGCCGCATCGGGGCCGATGTGGCGGGCGATGAACTCGTCGCCCTGTTCGAGCGCGGAAAGCGGGACGTGATTTGCCATCTCAGCTTTCGGCGGCGATCTTGGCGTAGGCGGCGGCGTCGAGCAGGCCGTCGAGGTCGGCGACGTTGTCCGGCTTGATCTTGAACAGCCAGGCGGCGTAGGCGTCCTGGTTGACCGATTCGGGCGCATCGGCAGCAGCCTGGTTGACGGCGGCGACCTCCCCGCTGATGGGCGCGTAGATGTCGGAAGCGGCCTTCACCGACTCCACCACGGCGCATTCCTCGCCGGCCTTCACCTTGTGGCCGACCTGCGGCAGTTCGAGGAAGACGATGTCGCCGAGGGCTTCCTGGGCGTGATCGCTGATGCCAATGGTGACGAGGCCGTCGTCGGCAAGGCGTGCCCACTCGTGGGACTGCGCGTATTTGAGATCGGCGGGAATGTTCATGTTTTTCTCCTGGGTATCAATTGTCGTGAATCAAAACTTTTCCGTTGCGCACGAAGGGTGGCTTGACCACCGTCGCCTTCAATCGCTTGTCGCGAATTTCCACCTCGACGCTGTCGCCGGCGGCGACGCCAGTCGGCAGGCGCGCCAGCGCAATCGAGCGGCTCATGGTCGGCGAGAATGTGCCGCTGGTGATTTCGCCTTCACCCAGCGCGGTGAATACTTTTTGATGGGAACGCAGCACGCCCTTGTCGATGAGCAGCAGGCCGAGGGTCTGCCTGTCCGGTCGCCGTCCTGCGAGGACTGACTTTCCGATGAAGTCGCGCGGCGCGGCGAGATCGACCGTCCACGCCAGCCCGGCTTCCAGCGGCGAGGTCTGTTCGTCCATGTCCTGGCCGTAGAGCGCCATGCCGGCTTCCAGCCGCAGGGTATCGCGCGCGCCGAGTCCGGCCGGCTTCACGCCGGTGGCCAGAAGCGCATTCCAGGTCGCTTCGGCGCGCTCGGCGGGAATCATCAGTTCGAAGCCGTCCTCGCCGGTGTAGCCGGTGCGGGCGATCAGCGCGTCGCCGAGCCAGGCGGCGTGGAAGGGCTTCAGTTCCGCGCTGGCGGCCTCCGCGCCGGGCAGGGCGGCCCAGGTCTTGGCGCGGGCGTTCGGCCCCTGCACGGCGATCATGGCGAGGTCGCGGCGCGGCTTCACTGCGACGGCCCCTGCGTGCTGCGCGATCCAGGCGAGATCCTTGTCGGCGGTCCCGGCATTGACAACGAGGCGGTAGAAGTCCGGCCGGAAGAAATAGACGATCAGGTCGTCGATGACGCCGCCCGCCGGGTTCAGCATGCAGGAGTAGAGCGCGCGGCCGGGCACGGTCAACTTGTCGACGTTGTTGGCGATGAGCCGGTGCAGCAGGTCGTGGGCGCCAGCGCCCTCGAGATCGACCGAGAGCATGTGCGAGACGTCGAACATGCCTGCATCGCGGCGCACCTGGTGGTGTTCCTCGACCTGCGAACCGTAATGCAGCGGCATGTCCCAGCCGGCGAAGTCGACCAGTTTGCCGCCGAGGCGGACGTGGGTTGCGTATAGCGGAGTTTGTTTGGGCATAGGTACTTGGGTTGCGTTATTCGAGTTCTTTCGCGTAATAAAAAAGGGGCGAAACGTTTCTTTCGTTTCACCCCTCTGTCCCTTGTACCTGAGAGATTGCCGTGCAGTCGTGAAACTGCTCCGGCGTGCCCCTTCGGTGGATGGTCCATTGTTATTTGGCCATCGCTCTCCAGAGTTTTCGTGCTCTCGCGCAGCCCTTTTGCCTGAGCGGTTCCGGGTGTTGCGCCTTCGGCGGCGGCCCGGATTGCCATGGCCGCTCTCTCCCGCGCGAGCGCAGCGACTATAACCCGCAGCCATTGCGCAGGCAAGGCAAAGCCATCGGTTAGAATTCGCGTCTTATGAAATCAAGCACTTCCGAATTCCATACGATCCGCGGCCTGACAAGCCATGTGCGCCTGTGGGGCCCTGTGGATGCGCCAAAGCTGTTCCTGCTACACGGCTGGATGGATTGCTCGGCTTCGTTCCAGTTTCTCGTGGATGCCCTGGCGCGCGACTGGCGCGTCATCGCGCCAGACTGGCGCGGCTTCGGCCAATCGGAGTGGCTGAACCGCTCGTACTGGTTTCCCGACTATCTCGCCGACCTCGAGCGCCTGCTCGAGCATTACTCGCCCGACGAGGCGGTGCGGCTGGTCGGACATAGCATGGGGGGCAATATCGTCGGCCTCTACGCCGGCGTGCGCCCGGCGCGCGTAGCGAAACTGGCGATCCTGGAAGGCTTTGGCATGCATCCGACCGATCCTAGCTTGGCGCCGGGACGCTACGCCAAGTGGCTGGAGCAGGACAAGGCCGGCGCGACTCTGCGCGACTACGCCGACCTCGGCGAGTTTGCAGCACGGTTGATGCGTGACAACTCGCGTCTGAAGCGGGAACAGGCGGATTTCCTCGCGGCCAACTTCTCGCAGAAGCGCCCCGATGGCCGCTTCGGCTATGCCGCCGATCCCTGGCACCGCGTCACCAATCCCGTGCTCTACCGCTTCGAGGAGGCCAAGGCCTGCTGGCGCGCGGTGACGGCGCCGGTGCTGTGGGTGGTGGCGGCGGACTCACGCCTCTACAAGGAATTCGTCGGCCGGGAAGAAGACTACCGGGCGCGCCTCGCCAGTTTTCCCGAACTGCGGGAAGTGCTGCTGGCGGACAGCGGCCATATGCTGCACCACGACCAGCCGCAGCGTCTGGCGTCGGTGCTGGATGAATTCCTCGGGTAAGATCGTGGCATGAAGGTCGACCTCCATTGTCATTCCAACGTCTCCGACGGACTGCTGCCGCCAGCGGAGGTCTCGCGCCGCGCCGCCGACAATGGCGTGGAGCTGCTGGCGCTGACCGACCATGACGATGTCGCCGGACTGGTCGAGGCGCGTGCCGTCGCCGAGGCGCGCGGCCTGCGATTTCTCGATGGCAGTGAAATTTCCGTTTCCTGGCGCGACGACGCCAGTTTCCATGTCGTGGGCCTTGGCATCGATCCTGCCAACGGGGCGCTGCTGGCCGGACTGAAGTCGATCCGCGACGGCCGTGATGGTCGCGCCCATCGTATTGCCGAAGAACTGGATAAGATCGGCATCCATGGTGCTTACGAGGGTGCGGCGCGTTACGCCGAGAAGGCTTCCATCATCAGCCGCGCACACTTCGCCCGCTTCCTCGTCGAGGGGAAGATGTCCCCCGACGTGAAGAGCGTGTTCGACCATTACCTGGCCAAGGGCAAGCCTGGCTATGTGCCGCACGAATGGGCATCGTTGGAGGAAGCGCTGCGCTGGATCGGCAATGCAAGCGGCGTGGCGGTGCTGGCGCACCCTTTGCGCTATCGCGTCAGCCGCGACGAGTTGCGCGCCTTCCTCGGCGAGTTCAAAGATCGGGGCGGCCAAGGCATTGAAGTGGCCTGCGGTGCGCATTCCGCCGAAGAGGTCAAGGAATGCGCCCGCCTGGCGCGCCATTTCGGCCTGAAGGGTTCGGTCGCATCGGATTTCCACGGCCCCGGCGAGAGCTATGCCGAACTTGGCAAGGCGCCGCCTTTGCCGGACGATCTCGTGCCCATCTGGCATGGTCTTATCTGAAGCCATGGCCCAGTTCTTTTCCCTCCACCCCGAGCAGCCGCAGCCACGGCTGATCCGTCAGGCAGTCGAAATACTTCGTGCCGGCGGCGTGGTGGCCTTTCCGACCGACGCGGCGTATTCCCTCGGTTGCCAGGTTGGCGATGCCGGGGCGGTGGCGCGCATCCGCGCCATCCGCGAGGTGGACGAGCGCCACCATTTCACGCTGATGTGCCGCGACCTGTCGGAGATCGCCACCTATGCAAAGGTGGACAATGCCCAGTTCCGACTGCTCAAGGCCACGACGCCGGGCAGCTACACCTTCATTCTGGAAGGCACCAAGGAGTTGCCGCGCCGCATCCTGCATCCGAAGCGCAAGTCGATCGGCCTGCGCGTCCCGGCCCATCCCGTGCCGCTCGCGCTGCTGGTGGAATTGAACGAGCCGATGCTGACCTCGACCCTGATGCTGCCCAACGAAGACTTGCCGCTGAACGATCCGGAGGAAATTCGCAGCCGTCTGGAAAAACGCATCGACCTGGTCATCGAGGCGGGCGCCTGCGGCATGGAAATGACCACGGTGGTCGATCTTACCGGATCGACGCCGGACCTCGTGCGGGCCGGTCTCGGCCCGTTGGAGCCGCTCGGGCTCGGCTAGTGCGGTGGGCCGGTCTGGTAGAATTGCCAGCCAATCAATTCATTCCGACATGGAAAATCTGATCCAGACCCTGGCGATCTATGCCATTCCGGTCCTTCTCGCCATTACCCTGCACGAAGCCGCCCACGGCTATGTGGCGCGGCATTTCGGCGATCCGACGGCCTACCTGGCAGGGCGCATCAGCCTGAATCCGCTGCGCCATGTCGATCCGGTCGGCACGATCCTGGTGCCCGGTGCAATCCTGGTGGCGAGCAAGCTGCTCGGCGGCAGCGCCATGTTGTTCGGCTGGGCCAAGCCCGTACCGGTGGACTTTTCGCGACTGCGCAATCCGAAACGGGACATGCTGTGGGTGGCGGCGGCCGGCCCGGGCACCAACTTGCTGATGGCCATCGGCTGGGCGGCGCTGCTCAAATTCGTCGGATCGATGCCTGAAAACCTGTATTCCGTGCCGATGGCCCGGATGGCCCTGGCCGGCATCGAGATCAACGCCGTGCTGATGCTGCTCAATCTGCTGCCCATTCCGCCGCTCGACGGCGGGCGCATCGCCGTCAGCCTGCTGCCGCATCGGCTGGCCTGGCAGTTCTCCAAGCTGGAGCCCTACGGCCTGGCGATCCTGCTGGTGCTGCTGTTCACCGATATACTTGGCATCATCCTCTGGCCGCTGATGGTGGCGTTCCGCCATCTGCTGGCCGCAATTTTCCAATTCTAGACAGATACCATGTACGCAGAAAGAGTCCTCTCCGGCATGCGCCCCACCGGGCGCCTCCACCTCGGCCACTACCACGGCGTCCTGAGAAATTGGGTCAAGCTGCAGAATGAATATCCCTGTCTGTTCTTCGTCGCCGACTGGCATGCGTTGACCACCACCTATGACGAACCGGGCACCATCGAGGAAAACGCATGGGAAATGGTGATCGACTGGCTGGCGGCCGGGGTCGACCCGTCGCTGGCGACGCTGTTCATACAGTCGCGCGTGCCGGAGCACGCAGAACTGCACTTGCTGCTCTCCATGATGACGCCGCTCGGTTGGCTCGAGCGCGTACCGACCTACAAGGATCAGCAGGAGAAGCTCGAGCACAAGGACCTGTCCACCTACGGTTTCCTCGGCTATCCGCTGCTGCAGTCGGCCGACATCCTCATTTACCGCGCCAATCGCGTGCCGGTGGGCGAGGACCAGGTGCCGCACATCGAGTTTTCGCGCGAGATCGCACGTCGCTTCAACCACCTGTACGGCCGCGAGGCCGACTTCGAGGAAAAGGCGCGCGAGGCAGTGAAGAAACTGGGCGCCAAGCGCGCCAAACTGTACGAGCAACTGCGCACGCGCTTCCAGCAGGAGGGCGATCACCAGGCGCTGGAACGCGCCCATGCCCTGCTCGAAGAGGCGCAGAACCTGTCGATGGGCGATCGCGAGCGCCTGTTCGGTTTCCTCGAGGGCAGCAGCAAGATGATCCTGGTCGAGCCGGACGCGCTGCTGACCGAGGCGGCGAAGATGCCCGGCCTGGACGGGCAAAAGATGTCCAAGTCCTACAACAACACCATCTCCCTGCGTGAGAGTGCGGATTCGGTGACGAAGAAGATTCGCACCATGCAGACCGATCCGGCACGCGTGCGTCGCACCGACCCAGGCGACCCGGACAAATGCCCAGTGTGGCAGTTTCATCTGGTGTACTCGGACGAAAGCACCAAGCAGTGGGTGCAGCAGGGCTGTCGCAGCGCCGGCATCGGCTGCATCGAATGCAAGCATCCGGTGATCGATGCCGTGCTGAAGGAGCAGGAGCCCATGCACGAGCGGGCACAAACCTATATCGACGATCCGACGCTGGTGCGCAACATCATCGCCGACGGCTGCGAACGGGCGAGAAAGCTTTCCTCCGAAACCATGCGCGACGTGCGCGAGGCCATAGGCCTGAACTACGCCTGACCGGCATTAAGGGAAAAGCATGGCCCACAGCAAGGACGCCGAGGAAAGACTGCTGGCCTCCATCCACGACATCTTTGCCGAGAAGATCCCCTTCAACAAGGTGCTCGGCCTGGATGTGGTTTCGCTGACCGGCGAAAGCCCGGTGCTGCGCTTCGTCATGCGACCGGAGCTGGTCGGCAACTTCTTGCGCGGCAACCTGCACGGCGGCGTCATTTCCTCGGTGATCGACGTCTGTGGCGGCCTGACGGCGTTCCTCGGCCTGCAGGTCAAGCTGCGTGATGAGTCGATCGAGGAGCGTCTGCAGCGCTTCGCCCGCATAGGCACCATCGACATGCGCGTCGATTACCTGCGGCCGGGTCTCGGCAAGTGGTTCGTGGCAAGGGGCACCATCCTGCGCACCGGCAACAAGGTGGCGGTGACGCGCATGGAATTGCACAACGATACCGACGAGCTGATTGCCATCGGCACCGGAGCCTATACGGTCGCGTGAGGCAGGCATGGAACCATTGAACGTCAAGGCAGCAGACACGCCACCGCCCGAGCCGGCGCACGTCGCTAAGCTTTATGGTGAACCGCTGCCCGAAATGCCGAAGGACCTCTACATCCCGCCCGATGCGTTGGAGATCTACCTCGAGTCCTTTGAAGGGCCGCTCGACCTGCTGCTTTACATGATCCGCAAGGCGAACATCAACATCCTCGATATACCGATGGCGCCGCTGACGGCGCAATATCTGGTCTATGTCGAGGCGATGCGGGCGCGCAACCTGGAGCTGGCGGCAGAGTACCTGCTCATGGCGGCCATGCTGCTGGAGATCAAGTCGCGCATGCTGCTGCCACGGCCGAAGAAGGTCGAGGAAGAGGAATCGCTCGACCCGCGCGCAGAACTGGTGCGTCGCCTGCTAGAGTATGAGCAGATGAAGGCCGCTGCCGCGAAAATCGATTCGCTGCCGCAGGCGATGCGCGATTATCGGTGGGTATCGGTCTGGATCACGGACGAGGTTGCCGAGCGCCTGCCCGACATCAACCTGCACGACCTGCAAGTGGCCTGGCTGTCGCTCATGAAGCACGCCAAGGTGATGCAGCACCACAAGGTGCGGCGCGAGGAATTGTCGGTCCGCGAGCACATGAGCATTGTCCTGCGCAAGCTGCAGGGCGGCGCCTATCTCGAATTCGCCGAGCTGTTCGACCTCACACTCGGCGTGGCCGGCCTGGTGGTGAACTTCCTGGCCGTGCTGGAACTGGTGCGCGAGCGTCTGGTCGAAGTCACCCAGCGCGAGGTGTTCGCGCCGATTTATGTAAAATTGGCACAATCCGAAACAGGATCGAACGATGTCGACGTCCCAACCGTACACGCCTGAAGAATACAAGCGCATCCTGGAAACCGCGCTGTTGGCCGCGTCGGATCCACTGCCGCTGTCCGACTTGAAGAAACTTTTCGACGACGAGTTCGACGACGATACCTGGCGAGTACTGCTCAACGATCTGCGTGCCGAGTGGTCCGGACGCGGCATCGAGCTGGTGCAGCTAGCGAGCGGCTGGCGTTTCCAGACCAAGCCGGAGTACCAAGTTTATCTCGACCGCCTGAAGAACGAGAAGCCGCCGCGCTACTCCCGCGCCGTGCTGGAGACGCTGGCCATCATCGCCTACCGCCAGCCGGTGACGCGCGGCGATATCGAGGACATCCGCGGTGTCGCCGTCACGCCGAACGTCCTCAAGACCCTGGAGGGGCGTGGCTGGATCGATACCGTCGGCCATCGCGACACGCCAGGTAGGCCGGCGCTCTACGCCACCACCAAGCGCTTTCTCGACGAACTGCGCCTGAGAAGTCTGGCCGAGCTGCCGCCGCTCACGGAAATCGAACGGGTGATGGATCTTGCCGACGCAGCGCAAGCGTAGCCCGCTGCGCCGGCCCGAGCCGGCAGGTGGGGGCAGGGGGCTGCGGTCCACGCGGCAGCCCGGCCATGGGCCACATTCCGAGCGTCCGGAAGCCGATGGAAACCGCAGCGCTCCTGAGGGTGGGCCACGCGCCGGCGGGCGCCGCGGCCAGCCCATGCGCCATGTCGTCGAAGCCGAGCCGCAGAAGCTGCACAAAATGCTGGCCCAGGCCGGCCTCGGCTCGCGGCGCGAGTTGGAGGACTGGATCGTCGCCGGACGGGTGAGCGTCAATGGCAAGCCGGCCCATGTCGGGCAGCGCATCGGCCCGCAGGATCGCGTGCGGGTGAACGGCAAGCCGGTCAACCTGAAATTCGCCCCGCGCACCCCGCGAGTGGTGATCTACCACAAGCAGGAAGGGGAGATCGTCTCCCGTGACGATCCGGAAGGCCGGCCCAGCGTGTTCGATAAGCTGCCGCGCATCGGCGGCGGGCGCTGGGTCAACGTCGGGCGGCTCGATTTCAACACCGAAGGACTGCTGATCTTCACCAGCAGCGGCGAGTTGGCAAACCGTCTCATGCATCCTCGCTACGAGATGGAGCGCGAGTACGCGGTGCGCGTCATCGGCGAGTTGCAGCCGGAACAGGAACAGGCGCTGCTCGACGGCCTCGATCTCGAGGACGGCGAGGCGCGCTTCAGCACCCTCGTGTCCCGCGGTGGCGAAGGCACCAACCGCTGGTATCACGTCACCCTCAACGAAGGGCGCAACCGGGAGGTGCGGCGTATGTTCGAAGCCATCGGCGTGCAGGTGAGCCGCCTCATCCGCGTGCGCTTCGGCCCCGTGTCTCTGCCGCCGCGCCTGAAACGGGGCATGGCGATCGAATTGTCCGAAGAGGAAGTGCGGGCCCTGCTCAAGACGCTTCCCAAATGACGCTTGTCTGGCAAGTGTTTGATTCTTGCCGGCGTCTTCTGCTATAATTTTCGAGTTTTCTGGTTCCGGGCCCCTGTATGCAGTCAGTGGGCTTGGGAACGACTGGTATGGGCGTTTCGCCCATTTTTTATTTGTGCGTTACGCATGGAATTGCAGAAGGTCATCGAGCAGGCAGTTGTCGGCCTGGGCTATGAGCTGGTGGATGTCGAGACCAGCCCGCGCGCCCGGCTGTTGCGCGTCTTCATCGACTGCCCAAAAGGGGTTGCGATCGAAGACTGTACCAGAGTGAGCAACCACCTGACCCGACTGTTTGCGGTCGAGAACATCGACTACGATCGGTTGGAAGTCTCCTCGCCCGGGCTTGATCGGCCGTTGAAGAAGGTGGCCGACTTTGACCGGTTCACCGGCCATGAAGCGCAGATTCGCTTGCGCTTGGCGATGAACGGTCAGCGCAACTTCACCGGCGTGCTGGCGGGCGTCGAGGATGGTCGGCTCCGATTGGAGTGCAATGGCGCCATGTATGAATTCGAATTGGACCAGGTGGACAAGGCCCGCCTAGTGCCAAAAACAAGTTTTAGTGGAGGCTGATGCACGCGCGAGCGGGCGTTTTGCCGGAGCGAAGTTCTGAATTGAGGATCGGCTGGAGATAATTATGAGCAAGGAGATGCTGCTGCTGGTGGATGCCCTGGCGCGCGAGAAGAACGTCGCCAAGGATATCGTCTTCGCGTCCCTGGAATCGGCGCTCGCCTCCGCAACCAAGAAACGCATCAACGAGGAGGCGGACGTTCGCGTCGCCATCGATCAGGAGACAGGTGAATTCGAGTCCTTTCGTCGCTGGCAGGTCGTGCCCGACGAGATCGTGGAAAACCCGGATGCACAGATCGCCCTGAGTGAAGCGCAGAAAGAGATGCCCGACATCCAACTCGACGAATTCATCGAGGAGCAGCTCGAACCGATCGAGTTCGGTCGCATCGGGGCCCAGGCGGCAAAGCAGGTCATTCTGCAGAAAATCCGCGATGCCGAGCGCGAGCAGGTGCTGAGTGATTTCCTCGAGCGCAAGGAGCATCTGGTTACGGGCACGGTGAAACGCATCGAGCGCGGCAACGTCATCATGGAGGCCGGCCGCATCGAGGCGATGCTGCCGCGCGACCAAATGATACCCAAGGAGAATCTTCGCGTCGGCGACCGGGTGCGGGCCTATCTGCTCAAGATCGACCGCGTCGCGCGCGGACCTCAGCTGATCCTTTCGCGCACCGCCCCGGACTTCATCATCAAGCTGTTCGAGCTTGAAGTGCCTGAAATGGAAGACGGCCTGCTCGAGATCAAGTCGGCGGCCCGCGATCCCGGCGTGCGCGCCAAGATCGCCGTCAAATCCAACGACCCGCGCGTCGACCCGATCGGCACCTGCGTCGGCATGCGCGGCTCGCGCGTAACCGCAGTGACCAACGAACTGGCCGGTGAGCGCGTGGACATCGTTCTTTGGTCTGCCGATCCGGCACAGTTCGTCATTGGCGCGTTGGCACCGGCCGACGTCAGCAGCATCGTGGTGGACGAGGAGAAGCACAGCATGGACGTGGTGGTGGACGAAGACAATCTTGCCATCGCCATCGGCCGCTCGGGGCAGAACGTGCGCCTTGCCTCCGAACTGACCGGCTGGGCCATCAATCTGATGACTGTTGAGGAATCGGAGAAGAAATCCGAGGCGGAGCACGGCACGATCCGCAAGCTCTTCATGGAGAAACTGGACGTGGACGAAGAAGTGGCCGACATCCTCATCGAGGAGGGGTTTTCCACCATCGAGGAGATCGCCTACGTGCCGCTCAACGAGATGCTGGAAATCGAGGCATTCGACGAAGACACGGTGAACGAATTGCGCAATCGTGCCCGCAACGTGCTGCTGACGGAGGCGATCGTGGACGAGGAACAATTGGAGAACGTCGCCGACGACCTGCTCAACCTCGAGGGCATGGACAAGCCGCTGGCAGCCAAATTGGCGCGTTCCAACATTCGCACCCGTGATGACCTGGCCGATCTGGCTGCCGACGAGCTGGTTGAGTTGTCAGGCATCGAGGACGAGCGGGCCAAAAACCTGATTACCACGGCGCGTGCGCACTGGTTCGAGTAAGGAGCCGACATGGCACAGATGAGCGTAAGTCAATTTGCCAGCGAGCTGAAAATGCCCGCGGCCGCGCTGCTTGAGCAGCTCGCCAAGGCGGGCGTGGGCAAGAAGGGCGAAGCCGACCTGCTCAGCGATGCTGACAAGACTAAGTTGCTCGACTACTTGCGCAAGGCGCACGGCGGAGCCGAGAGCAAATCGAAGATCACCCTGACGCGCAAGCAGACCACCGAAATCAAGAAGTCCGACGCTTCGGGCAAGGCACGCACCATTCAGGTGGAGGTGCGCAAGAAGCGCGTCTTCGTCAAGCGCGACGAAACGCAGGCAACGGAAGCTGTCGCGCCGACCCCGGCTGTCGTGTCGCCGCCTGTGGTGGATGCCGAACAGGCCAAGCTGCGCGAACTTGAGTCGCAGAAGCAGTCCGAGCTGATGGCACGCCAGGCGGCGGAGATCAAGGAAAAGCAGGAGCGGGAAAACAAGGCACGCCAGGAGGCCGAGGAGCGCCTCGCTGTCCAGCAGGCGACGGCCGTGGCGGAGAAGGCCAAGACGCAGGATGCCGCGGCGCCCGGTACTGCGGGGACGTTGCACAAACCGGCCGGCAAGCCCGACAAGAAGGACGAGAAACAGAAGAAGGCGACGACGGCATGGAAGGAAGAAGCTGCCAAGAAGCGCGCCATCAAGACGCGAGGCGATACGGGTGGTGCCTCGGGCTGGCGCGGCGCCAAGGGTGGCGGCCGTCATCGCCACCAGCATCACGAGGAGCATGCCTCGGCGCAAATGCCGTCCGAGCCGATCGTGCGCGAAGTGCTGGTGCCAGAGACGATCACTGTCGCCGACCTTGCCCACAAGATGTCGGTCAAGGCCGCCGAGGTCATCAAGACGTTGATGAAGATGGGCTCAATGGTGACCATCAACCAGGTGCTGGACCAGGAAACGGCGATGATTATCGTCGAGGAAATGGGGCATGTTGCCAAGGCGGCCAAGCTGGACGATCCGGATGCCCTGCTCGCCGAAGCGCAGGAGGAGCACAAGGATGTCGCGTTAGAGCCGCGTGCTCCGGTGGTGACGGTGATGGGCCACGTCGACCACGGCAAGACTTCGCTGCTCGACCATATCCGCAAGACCCGCGTCGCCCACGGCGAGGCGGGCGGTATTACGCAGCATATCGGTGCTTACCACGTGGAGACGCCGCGTGGCATGGTCACCTTCCTCGACACGCCGGGCCACGAAGCCTTTACAGCCATGCGTGCGCGTGGCGCGAAGGCTACCGACCTCGTCATCCTGGTGGTGGCGGCCGACGACGGAGTCATGCCGCAGACAAAGGAGGCCATCCACCACGCCAGGGCCGCCAATGTGCCGCTGGTGGTAGCCGTGAACAAGATCGATAAGCCCGAGGCTAACCTGGAGCGCGTCAAGCAGGAACTGGTGGCCGAGAGTGTCGTGCCGGAGGAATACGGCGGCGACTCGCCTTTCGTGCCGGTATCGGCCAAGACCGGCCAGGGCATCGACGATTTGATCGAGCACGTGCTGCTGCAGGCCGAAGTGCTGGAGCTGAAGGCGCCTCGGGACACCTTGGCCAAGGGCCTCGTGATCGAATCTCGTCTCGACAAGGGAAAGGGACCGGTGGCAACCGTACTGGTGCAGTCGGGCACGCTGAAGCGTGGCGATATCGTGCTGGCCGGAGCCGTCTATGGTCGCGTCCGTGCCATGCTCGATGAAAACGGGAGCCCGATCGATGCGGCGGGTCCTTCCATTCCCGTGGAGATACAAGGCTTGGCCGATGTGCCGATGGCCGGCGACGAGGTGATGGCGTTGGCTGACGAACGCAAGGCGCGCGAGATTGCGCTGTTCAGGCAAGGCAAGTTCCGCGACGTCAAGTTGGCCCGCCAGCAGGCCGCCAAGCTTGAGAACATGCTGGAACAGATGGGCGAGGGTGAAGCGAAGAGCCTGCCGCTGATCGTCAAGGCCGATGTGCAGGGTTCCCAGGAGGCGCTGGCCCATGCCCTGCTGAAACTCTCCACCGACGAGGTCAAGGTCAACATCATCCATGCAGCGGTAGGCGGTATCAGCGAATCCGACGTCAATCTCGCCTCGGCATCGAAGGCCGTCATCATCGGCTTCAACACGCGCGCCGATGCGCAGACGCGCAAACTGGCGGAGAACCTCGGCGTCGACATCCGCTACTACAACATCATCTACGATGCCGTCGACGAAGTGAAGGCGGCGATGTCCGGAATGCTCTCACCTGAGCGCAAGGAGAACGTCATTGGCTTGGTGGAGATTCGCCAGGTGTTCCGCATCTCCAAGATCGGCGCGGTCGCGGGCTCCTACGTGCTCGACGGTCTGGTGCGCCGCGGCTCGCAAGTGCGGCTGTTGCGCGACAATGTCGTGCTATGGACCGGCGAACTGGATTCTCTCAAGCGCTTCAAGGACGATGTGCGCGAAGTCAAGGCCGGTTTCGAGTGCGGACTGTCCCTGAAGAACTACAACGACATCCAGGAAAAGGACCAACTCGAGGTCTTCGAGATCCAGGAAGTGGCGCGGACGCTTTAAGGACCTCCTGGCCATGCCGAAGGAATTCTCCCGCAGCAGCCGTGTCGCGGAGCAGATCCAGCGAGAGCTGGCTGAGCTGATACAGCTGGAGTTAAAGGATCCTCGCGTCGGACTGATTACCCTCACCGGCGTTGATCTGACGGCGGACTATGCGCATGCCAAGGTCTTCTACACTACACTTGCCGATGCTGCTGCCCGCAAGGAAATCGAAGCCGGCTTGCGCCGCGCCAGCGGCTTCCTGAGACGCGAACTGGGTCGCCGCATCCGCATTCATACCTTACCCGAATTGCATTTCGTCCATGACGCATCAGTCGAGCGAGGCGATCGCCTGTCGCGCCTCATCGACGAAGCGGTCCAGTCCGACCAGAAAAAGCAGGACTGAGAGCCTCAGTCTTCGCATGAAGTACCCCGCCAAGCAGTCGCGCCGTAAAGTGGACGGTATCCTTTTGCTCGACAAATCAGCGGGCATCACATCCAATACCGCGTTGCAAAAGGCACGGCGTTTGTTCAATGCTGCCAAGGCCGGCCATACCGGTACGTTGGACCCAATGGCGACGGGACTGCTGCCGCTCTGCCTTGGTGAAGCCACCAAGTTTGCTGGAGAGTTGCTCACGGCGGACAAATGCTATGCCGCGACCGTTCGGCTCGGCGTGCGTACCGACACGGCGGATGCCGAGGGCCGTGTGCTGGAGATCCGGCCAGTAGCAGTATCACGCGAACAGGTGGAATCGGCGCTGGCCCGCTTCCGCGGTGCTATCCAGCAGGTGCCACCGATGCATTCCGCGCTCAAGCGCGATGGCAGGCCACTATACGAATACGCCCGCCAAGGCATTGAGATCGAGCGCATGCCGCGCGCCGTAACCATCCATGCGCTGGATATGATTGCGTTCTCCGGGGACGGGATGGATTTCAACGTGGCTTGCAGCAAAGGCACCTATGTCCGCACCTTGGCGCAGGATATCGGCGATGTGCTGGGCTGCGGCGGCCATCTGACCGCCCTGCGGCGCACCCGCATCGGCGACCTAGGCCTGGAGACTGCCATCACGCTCGATGCGCTGGAGGCGCTGTCGCCGCAGGATCGTGATGCCATGCTGCTGCCGGCAGACGCACTGCTGCTGGCTCTGCCACGGCTTGATCTGGATGAGGATGCGACACGGCGCTTCAGGCAGGGTCAGGTCGTGCGGACAGGGCAGGAACATGAACCGTTTACAGGCAGGTTGCGGGCCTATGCCGCCGACGGCGGTTTTCTCGGCCTTGGCCGGGCCGAGACGGACGGACGAGTGACACCGCTCCGGTTGTTGGCGACGGACTTTGAATAATAGGGGTTTTTTTGTTGCGGGAAGAGATACATGCGGGTATAATTCCTCGCTTCATTCGGAGTCCGGATGAAGCAAGGCAACACCCCTTAAACAACCATGAGGTGCAGTGCTCTATCAAACCGGGGCGGCACCTGATTTAAACTGCGTTTGAGAGAAAGTCCAAATGGCATTCACCACCGCCGACAAGGCCAAAGTCGTGGCCGATTTCCAGCGTGCGCAAGGCGACACCGGCTCGCCTGAAGTACAGATCGCGCTGCTGACCAACCGCATCAACGACCTGACCGGTCACTTCAAGGAACACGTCAAGGACCACCATTCGCGCCGCGGCCTGTTGCGCATGGTGAGCCAGCGTCGCAAGTTGCTCGATTACCTTAAGCGCACGAATGCCGACAGCTATCGCGCGCTGATCGAGCGCCTCGGCCTGCGCAAGTAACGCGAGTTGCACGTGCCCCACGCTGTAGCGGGCCAATCAACCCGTGCCCGATACGCCGGCGATGCCCATGATGGGCACGCCGGCTTTGTCATTTCTGGGGCGGTTGTGTCCGTCCCTGCTGATTGAAAGGATAGTCCCTTGCTTACTGCTACCAAGAAAAGTTTTTCCTACGGTGCGCACACCGTAACGCTGGAGACCGGTGAGATTGCACGCCAGGCGCACGGCGCCGTCATGGTCAATATGGACGAGACCGTGGTGCTCGCCACCGTGGTTGCCGCCAAGGAGCCCAAGCCCGGCCAGGATTTCTTCCCGCTGACCGTCGATTACATGGAGAAAGTCTATGCCGCGGGCCGCATCCCGGGCGGTTTCTTCAAGCGTGAAGGGCGCCCGTCGGAAAAGGAAATTCTCACCTCCCGCCTGATCGATCGTCCGATTCGTCCGCTTTTTCCGGACGGCCTCTACAACGACGTACAGGTGGTCGTCACCGTGCTGTCTAGCAACCCCGAGGTTGATCCGGACATTCCGGCCTTGATTGGCGTCTCGGCCGCCCTGTCGATTTCCGGCATTCCCTTCAACGGTCCGATCGGTGCCGCCCGTGTCGGCTACATCAACGGCCAGTACGTCATGTGCCCGACGATGTCGCAGGTAAAGGAAAGCCAGTTGAACCTGGTCGTCGCCGGTACGGCATCCGCCGTGCTGATGGTCGAATCCGAGGCGCAGGAACTGTCCGAGGAGGTCATGCTCGGCGCCGTGGTGTTCGGTCATGAGCAAATGCGAGCGGCCATCGATGCCATCAACGAACTGGTGGAAGTCGCGGGCAAGCCCGAGTGGAACTGGCAGCCGCCGGCCAAGGACGAGGCCCTCATCGCCAAGGTCACCGAACTGGCCGAGACCGAGTTGCGCGCCGCCTACCGCGTCACGCAGAAGCAGCAGCGCATGCAGCAGGTGGATGCTTTGCGCAAGCGGGTCATCGAGGCTGTCTCCCAGGCGGCGGCAAACCCGCTGAGCCTGAACGAGATCAACCACGTCAAAAATATCTTCTTCGACATTGAAGCGAAGATCGTCCGCAACCAGATTCTCGACGGTGAACCGCGCATCGACGGCCGTGACACGCGTACCGTGCGTCCGATCAGCATTCGCAACGGCGTGCTGCCGCGTACCCACGGTTCGGCGTTGTTCACGCGCGGCGAAACACAGGCGCTGGTTGTCGCCACGCTCGGCACGGGCCGCGACGAACAGATCATCGACGCGCTGCAGGGGGAATACAAGGAGCGCTTCCTGCTGCATTACAACATGCCGCCCTTCGCCACGGGGGAGACCGGCCGCGTCGGTTCGCCCAAGCGCCGCGAAATCGGCCATGGCCGCCTGGCCAAGCGCGCCATGCTGGCAGTGCTACCGCCGCCGGAGGAATTCAGCTACTCCATGCGTGTGGTGTCCGAGATCACCGAGTCGAACGGTTCCAGTTCCATGGCCTCCGTTTGCGGCGCTTCCCTCGCCATGATGGACGCCGGCGTTCCGCTGAAAGCCCATGTGGCTGGCATCGCCATGGGTCTGATCAAGGAAGACAACCGTTTTGCGGTGCTGACCGACATTCTTGGCGACGAGGATCACCTTGGCGACATGGACTTCAAGGTGGCCGGCACCGACAACGGTGTCACCGCCCTGCAGATGGACATCAAGATTCAGGGCATCACCAAGGAGATCATGCAGGTGGCGCTCTCCCAGGCCAACGAGGCTCGCATGCACATTCTAGGCTTGATGAAGGGTTCCATGTCCGAACACCGCGGCGAAGTGTCGACCTATGCGCCGCGCCTGATTACCATGAAGATCAACCCGGAGAAAATCCGCGACGTGATCGGCAAGGGCGGTTCCGTCATACGCGCACTGACCGAGGAGACGGGCGCCGTCATCGACATCGGCGACGATGGCACCATTACCATCGCCTCCGTCAGCGGGGAGGCCGGCGCCCTGGCGAAGAAGCGCATCGAGGACATCACCGCCGAGGTGGAAGTGGGCAAGGTCTACGACGGCACTGTGCTGCGCCTGCTGGACTTCGGCGCCATCGTACAGATTCTGCCGGGCAAGGATGGCCTGCTGCATATTTCGCAGATCGCCAACGAACGCGTGAATCAGGTCTCCGATTACCTCAAGGAAGGCCAGGCGGTGCGCGTCAAGGTGCTGGAGGCCGATGAGAAGGGTCGTGTGCGCCTGTCCATGAAGGCGGCTACGGAAGCGGCACCTGCGCCTGCGCAGGAATAAAGCCTCAAGGCCAAGATAAAAGGGACGCGATTGCGTCCCTTTTTGTATGTGTGGTATCCCCGTTATCACGGGAATAACCGCCTTATATGATAAGTTACTTCGCTACCTGCTTCTCCCGCAATTCCTCCAGCGTCTTGCAGTCGATGCACATGGTGGCCGTAGGACGGGCTTCCAGGCGCTTCAGGCCGATTTCGACACCGCAGGAATCACAGTAGCCGTACTCGCCGTTCTCGAGCCGCCCAAGAGCCTCGTCGATCTTCTTGATCAGTTTGCGTTCGCGGTCCCGGTTGCGCAGTTCCAGCGCGATGTCGGATTCCTGACTGGCGCGGTCGTTGGGATCTGCAAATACGGTCGCTTCGTCCTGCATGGTATGCACGGTTCGTTCGACATCCTGCAGCAGTTCCTCTTTAAGAGTCTCCAGGATGGCGCGGAAGTGCTTATGCTGCTTGTTGTTCATGTACTCTTCGCCCTTTTTGGCCACATAGGGCGGGAACTGTTTGTGGAGGATGTCTTCAGTCATTTTCCGAACCCGGATTTGCGGGAAAAGTCGCTTTAATATCAGAAATGCGGGGGGGTCGCAAGCAGTAAATCGGAGCGCGTTGATTCGATTGACCTATGGGGGGTGCCCGAGTAAAATTCCGCCTCTTCGGGGTGTAGCGCAGCCCGGTAGCGCGCCTGGTTTGGGACCAGGATGTCGGAGGTTCGAATCCTCTCACCCCGACCAATATGTGTGTGGCGTGAATCTGCGGGCGCCCGTAGCTCAACCGGATAGAGCACCGGCCTTCTAAGCCGGGGGTTGTGAGTTCGAGTCTCGCCGGGCGCGCCAAACCGGTTCTTGCGCGCCGGCTTTAGCAGTATCAGTGGTGGACGTAGCTCAGTTGGTAGAGTCCTGGATTGTGATTCCAGTTGTCGCGGGTTCGAGTCCCGTCGTCCACCCCACCCTCTCCCGATACAATGACTTGCCGTTATTGCGGCGCATGGCGCATGCCATGAGCCCGCGCTGACGGCATGATGCAGTGTGTCCGCTGCAGGAGAAATGAGAAAAGATCGATGAGCAAGAAGACCGCCGCCTACGACGAGTCCTCCTTTCGCGTGCTGAAGGGCCTGGAGCCGGTGCGAGAGCGCCCGGGGATGTATACCCGGACCGATTCGCCCATGCACATCATCCAGGAGGTGATCGACAACGCCGCCGACGAAGCGTTGGCGGGGTTCGCCAAGAGCATTCACGTTACGCTGCATGCGGACGGATCCGTCACGGTGGCCGACGACGGCCGCGGCATTCCGGTCGGCCCGCATCCCGAAGAGCAGGTGCCAGTGGTGGTGTTGGCCTTCACGCGCCTGCACGCCGGCGGCAAGTTCGACAAGAAATCCGGCCAGGCCGCGTATGCCTTTTCCGGCGGCCTGCACGGCGTCGGCGTCGCCGTCACCAATGCCTTGTCGACGCGCGTCGAGGTGGAGGTGCGACGAGACGGTCATGCCCACTTCGTCACTTTCTCGGAGAACGGCGAGAAGGTGTCCGATCTGCAGGTCGGCGACTCCTGCGGCCGCCAGACCGGGACGCGTGTGCGCGCATGGCCGGATCAGAAGTACTTCGAGTCGTCTAGGTTGCCGCTGGCCGAACTGGAACGCCTGCTGCGCTCGAAGGCCGTGCTTTTGCCGGGGCTCAGCGTGACACTGCAAAGCGAGCAGGGCGGCGGCGCCAAGACCTGGCGCTATCCGCTCGGTCTGCTGGGCTATCTCGAGGAAGCCGCTGCGGGTGCCGAAGCCGTGTCCCCGGTATACACCGGCGAGAAATTTGCCGCTGCCGACGACGAAACCTTCGCCGAAGGCGAAGGCGCGGTGTGGGCGCTGGGCTGGTTTGCCGAACAGGTCTGCGCCGAATCCTACGTGAACCTGATACCGACGGCGCTTGGTGGCACGCATGAGTCCGGTCTGCGTGCTGGCATCTTTGAAGCGGTGAAATCCTTCATCGAGCACCATGCCCTGCTGCCGCGTGGCGTCAAGCTGCAGCAAGAGGATGTCTGCGGACGCATGAGCTTCATCCTTTCCGCACGCATCCTCGATCCGCAGTTCCAGGGCCAAGTGAAGGAGAAGCTCAACTCGCGCGAGGCGGTCAAGCTGGTGTCGACCATGATCCGCGATCCGCTCGAGATCTGGCTCAACAACCACGTGGAGGCGGGCCGCGCCATCGCCCAACTGGCGATCAAGCAGGCCGAGGCGCGGCTGCGCACGGCGCAGAAGGTAGAGAAGCGAAAGTCCTCCGGCGTCGCCGTCCTGCCCGGCAAGCTGTCCGACTGCGAGAGCGAGACCCTCGCCGATAACGAGCTGTTCCTCGTCGAGGGCGATTCGGCCGGCGGCTCGGCGAAGATGGCGCGCAACAAGGAAACCCAGGCCATCCTGCCGCTGCGCGGCAAGGTGCTCAACGCCTTCGAGGTGGATGCCGATCGGCTTTTCGCCAATACGGAGATCCACGACATGGCGGTGGCGCTGGGCGTGGATCCGCATGCGGCCGACGCGCCGGACAGCGTGCTCGACCGCCTGCGCTACGGCAAGGCCATCATCATGTCCGATGCCGACGTCGACGGCGCCCACATCCAGACGCTGCTGCTGACGCTGTTTTATCGCCATTTCCCCAAGCTGATCGAGCGCGGCCATGTCTTCGTTGCCATGCCGCCGCTCTACCGCGTGGATGTGCCGGCGCAGGGCAAGAAACGGCCGGCGAAGCGGCTCTATGCGCTCGACGAGGGCGAACTGGAGGCGATCCGCGACCGCCTGAGAAAGGAAGGTTTCAACCCGGAAGCCGTCGAGATCGGCCGCTTCAAGGGACTGGGCGAAATGAATCCAGAGCAGTTGCGCGAGACCACCATGGATCCTGCGACACGACGCGTGCTGCCGGTTCAGTTGCGCGAAGGCTGTGCTGAGGAAACGCGGAAAATGTTTACCCTGCTGATGGCCAAGGGCGAGGCCGCCGGTCGGCGCGGCTGGATGGAAGAGAAGGGCAATCTCGTGGAGGCCGACGTCTGATGGCGAACGAAACGCCCGATATGTTCGAGGATTTGAAAGTCAGTGGCGGTGGCACGGCGAATCCGCCGCCGCCCGCCGCCGTCACGCTGCCCGACGACGCTTTGCCTCTTGATCTCTATGCGGAGCGTGCCTATCTCACCTACGCCATGAGCGTGGTCACCGGCCGTGCCTTGCCGCATGTGGAAGACGGCCAGAAGCCGGTGCAGCGGCGCATTCTCTACGCCATGCACGAAATGGGGTTGAAGGCTGGTGCCAAGCCGGTGAAGAGCGCGCGCGTCGTCGGCGACGTCATCGGCAAGTTCCATCCCCACGGTGACCAGAGCGTCTACGATGCCATGGTGCGCGTGGCGCAGGACTTCTCGCTGCGCTATCCGCTCATCGACGGCCAGGGCAACTTCGGTTCGCGCGACGGCGATTCCGCTGCGGCCATGCGTTACACCGAGGCGCGGCTGACGCCGATCGCCGAATTGCTGCTCGGCGAACTCGATCGCGGCACTGTCGACTTCGCGCCCAACTACGACGGCGCCTTCAAAGAACCGGTGCTGCTGCCGGCGCGCCTGCCGATGGTGCTGCTCAACGGCGCTTCCGGCATCGCCGTCGGCATGGCCACCGAGATCCCGCCGCACAACCTGCGCGAGGTGGCGCTGGCGGCGGTGCACCTGGTGCGCAACCCGAAAGCCACGGTGTCCGATCTGCTGCAACATGTGAAGGGCCCGGATTTTCCGGGCGGCGGGCAGATCATCTCCCAGCCGAAGGACATCGCCGAGGCCTACACCGGCGGACGCGGCAGCCTGCGCATGCGCGCGCGCTGGCGCATCGAGGAGCTGGCGCGCGGCCAGTGGCGCATCGTCGTGCAGGAACTGCCGCACGGCGTCTCCGCGGCGCAGATCGCAGCCGAGATCGAGTCGCTCACCAATCCGCAGCCGAAGCAGGGGCGCAAGGACGTCACGCAGGAGCAGAAGAACCTCAAGCAGCTGCTGCTCTCGGTGCTCGACACGATGCGCGACGAGTCCACCGACAAGGAGCCGGTGCGGCTGATCCTCGAACCGAAGTCGAAGAACCAGGACGTGCAGGAGATGATGAACATCCTGCTGGCCAACACCAGCCTGGAAACCAACGTCTCGCTCAACTTCACCATGCTTGGCCGCGACGGCCGGCCGCAGCAGAAGAACCTGGCGCAGATCGTCTCGGAGTGGGTGACCTTCCGCTACGCCACCGTTGAGCGGCGTACGCGGCACCGCCTGGGTGAGGTGGAACGGCGCATCCACATCCTCGACGGGCGCATGATCGCCTTCCTCAGCATCGACAAGGTCATCAAGGTGATCCGCAATTCGGACGAGCCGAAGCAGGACCTGATGGCGAAGTTCAACCTCTCGGAGATCCAGGCCGAGGACATCCTCGAGATCCGCCTGCGCCAGCTGGCGCGGCTGGAGGGCATTCGCATCGAGAAGGAACTGGAGGACCTGAAGGAGGAGCAGGCCAAGCTGAAACTGCTGCTGACCGAACGCAAGGAAATGACCAGGCTGCTGCTCAAGGAAATCGAGCAGGATGCCAAGCAGTACGGAGACGAGCGACGCACCCTCATCGAGGCGGTGGCGCCAGTGGTGCCGGCCGAAATCCAGGTGCAGGACGAGCCGGTGACGGTGATTCTTTCGAAGAATGGCTGGGTGCGTCGCCGCGATGGACACGGCATCGATCCCACCTCGATAACGTACAAGGCGGGCGATTATCCTTACCTGGTGGCGGAGACGCGCACCATCTGGCCGCTGGTCGTCGTCGACTCGAACGGCCGCGCCTATTCGCTGCGCGTGTCGGACCTGCCCGGTGGACGCGGCGACGGCGCGCCGATCGCCACCATGATCGACTTGCAGGCCGGTGCGCGCGTCGCGGTGGCGCTGTCGGACGCGCCGGAAACTCCTTATCTCTTTGCCAACTCCGGCGGTTACGGCTTCATCGCCCGTGTTTCGGACCTGGTCACGCGGCAGAAGGCCGGCAAGGCTTTCATGAGCCTGCAGCAGGACGAACGCGTGCTGCATCCGGCCAGGGCAACGGGCGACACGATTGCCGCGGTGTCGGAAAACGGCCGGCTGCTGCTCTTCGCGATCGGGGAAATGAAAATCCAGTCGGCGGGCCGCGGCGTCCTCGTCATGGGGCTCGACGACAAGGAAGCGTTGGTTGGCGTCGTCGTCAACGATGGCAGCCGCGTGGTCGTGGAGGGTGCCGGTCGGGGTGGCAAGACGGTGCCCTGCAAGGTTTCCGGCAGGGACATAGAGAAATACCGGCTGCACCGGGCACGCAAGGGCTGCCTGCTGCCGGTGAAGATAAAGCCGGCGTTTATCCTTTGATCAGTGGCCACAAAGTCAGCCCCCAGACCACGGCGGCATTCATGAGAGAGAGCATCACTGCGGCGCTGCCGAGGTCCTTGGCGCGCTTCGCCAGATCGTGGCGCTCGGTGGAGACGCGGTCGACCACCGCTTCGACGGCGGAATTCAGCAGTTCGACGATGAGGATCAGCAGCAGGCTGCAAACCAGCAGCGCCCGCTCGATGCCGTTGCTGCCCAGATAGAGCCCCAGCGGTAGCAGTGGCGCGACGAGCAGCAGTTCCTGGCGGAAAGCGGCTTCGTGACGCCAGGCGGCCAGCAGGCCGTCGCGCGAGTAGCGCGTGGCATTCAGGATGCGCTTGAAGCCGCCGCGGCTCTTGTGCGGCGAGGGGGCTGTCATGCCTTCTCCCTGATTGATTCAGGGAGGGGATTCTACCCCCCGGCGATCATCGGGAACACCGTCACGCGATCACCGTTTCTCAGCAGCGCGTTCATTTCCCCCGATAGCACCATTTCGCCATTGACGGCGACATTGAGATTGAGGTCGCCAAGTGCAACGGCCGCCTCGGGCAGGCGTTTGCACAGCGCATCTCGAAGCTCGACCACGTTCGACACCGGCTCGTCCACCACGATGGCGTTTTCCGGTGCGCCGGGCGTCGCGCCGGGCAGTTCCACCCGCAAGGCGAAACCGGTGGTTACCTGCGACAGCTTTTCGTGCCATTCCAGTTGGGGCGTGCCCTCGGCGTTCAGGCCTGTCACTAGGCGTAAGCGCGCCTTCAACTGCTCGAACTGCTCGCGGTCGATCTTCTCGCCCTTGAACGGGCCGTAGGTGTTCTCCTCGTCGAACCAGCGCGGCGGCAGGGTGTCGTCCTTTGCCCGCAGGCCGAGGCGGAAGTTGAGCATGTGTTCAATGCCGGTAACGTTGCGGCCGATCTCGTCCATGTCGGCCGGCGTGAGCGTGGTGCCGGTCAAGGTGTTGACCTGTTCGGCGAAGTCCGCGGTGTCAGGCAGGGTAGGCGAGTTGAACAGCTTGGTGTCGAAGCGGCACATGCCGACCGAGTCGCCGACGGCGAAAGTGTTTTCGCACTTGCGTACGGCGAATTCCTTGCCCTCGTAGGAGTTCGGCTTGGCCGAAACAGTGCCGCCGTAGAGCGCGGTCTTGAAAGCCGGATCATCATTTACGCGGGCGTTGATCTCCAGCGTGACGCGGTTTCTCAGGTGGTCCATGCCGCGCGTGGCGACCGAGAGGCCGAGGGCGAAGGCCTTGAGGATGCGTGCATCGTGCGGATCGGACTGGAACAGGCCCTTTACCGACATGCGGTACTGGGCGGCTTGCGGTGGGTAATGGCCCTTTTCGATGGCGCGGGTGGAGTCGGCGATGACGTTGCCGAAGCCTTCACGCTTGGCCGTCATGAAGAGCAGTTTCTCGATGACATCGTAATTGCCCCAGGTCAGATCCAGTCCGCCGGTCTCCTTCTGCGTGATGATGCCGCGCTGGTACAGTTCCATGGCCCAGGCAAGGGCGCCGCCGGTGCTGGCCGAATCGAGGCCGAGGTCGTTGAGGATGTTGTTCAGGCGCAGGACGTGTTCCGGCTCCTTGATGCCGATGTTCGGGCCGAACTTGCCTAGCGTGACGTACTCGGGGCCGTCGCCTTTGTCGTAGCGGTCGAACTGGCCGTCCCCCTGGATGCCGTTGTAGGTCTTCTTGCGCTCGTGTTCGACGTCGGCCTGCGCTTTGTCGTAGCTGGCGTTGCCCTTCAGTCCCTTCAGCGCGTGCGCGCCCCAACCGCCCTTGCCCTCGGGCGTCATGTCGTTGAGGTTGCGGCAATGCACCGGACACTTGAAGCAGCCGTCCATGCCGGGGCGGTAGACGTCGAAGTTGTCGGCGTCGAGCGATTCGCCCCAGGTGGTTTCCTGGTTGTTCTTGGTGCCCATGGCGCCCAACACGCGGCTCGGCTTGTAGAGGAAGGGTGTGCCAACCATCTTCAGAGCATTTTTGATCACACTGGTGCCGGTGATCTTCTTGCCGATGGCCTTGTTCTGCGTCTTGGCATCGACGGGCAGCGCGATTTCCGGCGGGCGGCCATGGATCATGATGGCGTTCAGATTATGGGCACCCATCTTGGCGCCACCGCCGCCGCGCGCCCAGATGGCCTTGATGCCGCCCATGATGCCCGCGCACAGCACACCGTTTTCGCCGGAACTGGTGATGCGCGCCAGCGCCATGTCCTTGCGTTCCTTGCAATTGAAGTCGCGCTCGACGGCCGCCGCCGTGTCCAGATTGTTCAGGCCGGCATAGGGCGTAGCGTCCTCGAAGGTGACCTCATCCTCGGCGATGCGCAGCAACATCCATTGCGCAGCCTTGCCGAAGAGCACCAGGTGGTCGTAGCCATGGCGCTTGAGGAAGGCGGGGAAGTACTCGCCGCCGTTGGAATCGAGGATGGCATAAGACTCGGGTGATTTGCTGGTGAAGTTGCCGCGCGTGGCCGAGGGCATCACGCTGGTCAGCACGCCGGAGCCGAAGATCAGCGGGATCTCCGGGTCGAGGGCATCCTTTTCTTCCTGCAGGAGGTTGTAGAGCAGCCACATGTTAGCGCCGCGGCCGCCGAGGAAGTGCGTCAGCACCTCGGCCGGCAGGTACTTGCGGCGGGTCTCCCGACGTTCCAGGTCGACAAACAGGGTGGCGCCCTGGGTCGTAAACTGGGGGGTGTCGTGGAGTCGGTTGCAGAGCCGGTCGACCAGGGTATGGATGCTCATGATTGCCTCCTGAGGCGAGTATGCGCCCAAGTTAGCATGGGTTTTTTCGTGTGGATTTGATCCAGGTCAAATATGGTGGATAGCAAACTGTTTGTAACCAAATTATAATTAAGGCGTGGGTGAGGTAAAGTGGCATTCAATGCATGGGCGAGTCCCAAGGAGGCAGTCATGTCGGGTGCGGCAGCAGCAGTGGATATCGGCTTGGAGCGGCGCACGGCGCCCCGGCCGGTGGAGGAGCTCGATAGCGTCGTCATCCGCTTTGTCGGTGATTCCGGTGACGGCATGCAACTGACCGGGAATGAGTTTTCCCGGGCCATTGCCAAGGCCGGGCATGACTTTGCCACCCACCCCGATTACCCCTCCGAGATCCGTGCCCCGACCGGCACGCTGTTCGGCGTCTCCGGCTACCAGATCCAGTTTGCTTCCAGGCAGGTATTTACTTCCGGTGATGCACCAGACGTACTGGTGGCCATGAATCCGGCCGCGCTGAAAACCAACCTGTCGGATGTAAAAAATGGCGGCACAATCATCGCCAACAGTGGCGCCTTCACCGACAACAGCCTTGCCAAGGCCGGCTATGCAGCCAACCCGCTCAAGGACGGCAGCCTCGGCAACTACCGCGTCTACGAAATCGACATTTCCGGCCTGACTGCGCTCGCCCTCAAGGATTCCGGCCTCTCGAAAAAGGATGTCGGTCGCTGCAAGAACTACTACGCCCTGGGCCTGATGCTGAGCCTCTACAGCCGACCGCTCGACAAGGAGGAGGGGGACGTCCGCAAGAAGTTCGCCAAGAAGCCGGAACTGGCCGAGGCCAATGTGCTGGCACTGCGCGCAGGCTACGCCTATGTCGAGGCCACCGAGATGTTCATTACCAGCTATCGGGTGCGCGCCGCCGATATCCGTGCCGGTACCTACCGCAGCCTGACCGGCAATCATGCGACCGCACTCGGCTTCGTCGCCGCCTCGGAGCTGTCCGGGGTGCCACTGTTCCTCGGTTCCTACCCGATCACGCCCGCCACCGACATCCTGCACGAGTTGGCGGCGCTGAAGCATTTCAACGTCACCACCTTTCAGGCAGAGGACGAGATCGCCGGCATCTGCTCGGCCATCGGCGCATCCTACGGCGGCGTGCTCGGCATGACCACCACCTCCGGCCCCGGCATGGCGCTGAAGACCGAGGCGCTGGGGCTGGCCGTGATGCTCGAGCTGCCGCTGGTGATCGTGAACGTGCAGCGCGGCGGCCCGTCGACCGGCCTGCCGACGAAGATCGAGCAGTCCGACCTGCTGCAGGCGATCTATGGCCGCAACGGTGAATGCCCGCTCCCGGTCATCGCCGCAAATTCTCCCTCTGATTGTTTCGATTGCGCCATGGAGGCCTTCCGCATTGCGGTGAAGTACATGACGCCGGTGATCCTCCTCACCGATGGCGGCATCGGCAATGCCGCGGAGCCGTGGCGGATTCCCGATCCGGCCTCGCTACCCAGGCTGGAGGTGAAGTTCCGCACCGATACCGAGGACTATCAGGCCTATGCGCGCGATGCCAACCTGGCGCGCTCCTGGGTGCGCCCGGGCACACCCGGACTGGAGCACCGCGTCGGCGGCCTGGAAAAGGATTTTCTCACCGGCAATATCTCGCAAGACCCGCTTAACCACCAACGCATGGTTGATGTGCGTGCCGCCAAGGTGGCCGGCATCGCGCGGGATATCCCGCCGACGCGGGTGGAAGGGCCGGCGCAGGGCGACCTGCTTATCGTTGGCTGGGGCAGCACCTACGGCTCCATCGTGCAGGCGCGCGAACAGGCCGTGGCGGAAGGCCATGCGGTGGCCCATGTGCACTGCGTCACCTCAACCCGTTCCCGTCGCACCTCGGCGACATCCTCCAGCGCTACAAGACGGTGCTGGTGCCGGAAATGAATCTCGGCCAGCTCTCGCGCCTGCTGCGCGAGCATTACCTGATCGACGTCGTCCAGCTCAACAAGGTGCAGGGCAAGCCGTTCAAGGTGTCCGAGATCCACGAGCGCATCAGCGAATTGTGCAATGGGGTGTCGAAATGAACGCAGCCGCGACGCTGACCAAGAAGGACTTCGAAACAGACCAGGATGTGCGCTGGTGCCCCGGCTGCGGCGACTATGCTGTGCTGGCGCAGGTGCAGAAGCTGATGCCTACGCTCGGCATTCCGCGCGAGAATTTCGCCTTTATCTCCGGCATCGGTTGCTCCAGCCGCTTTCCGTACTACATGGAAACCTACGGCATGCACAGCATCCACGGTCGCGCACCGGCCATCGCCAGCGGCCTCAAGCTGGCGCGGCCCGAGCTGTCGGTGTGGGTGGTGACCGGCGACGGCGATGCCCTGGCCATCGGCGGCAACCATTTCATCCATGCCATGCGGCGCAACATCGGGCTCAAGATCGTGCTGCTGAACAACGGCATCTACGGTCTCACTAAGGGCCAGTATTCGCCGACCTCCCTGTTGGGAATGAAGACCAAGAGCACGCCGCAGGGCAGCATCGACCGACCCTTCAGCCCGGTCGCCCTGGCGCTGGGCGCCGGCGCCACTTTTGTCGCGCGCACGGTAGATAGCGACCTCGCCCACATGGCCGGCGTGCTCAAGCGCGCCGCCGAGCATCAGGGTACGGCCTTCGTCGAGATCTATCAGAACTGCATTGTCTTCAATGATGGCGCTTACGATGCCATTACCGACAAGTCGATGCGCGACGACACGCGTCTGATGCTCGAGCATGGCAAGCCGCTGCTTTACGGCAAGGAGCGCAACAAGGGCATCCGCTTGCGCGGAATGGAGCCGGAGGCCGTCACCCTCGGCGAGAATGATGTGACGGAATCTGACCTCCTCGTGCACGACGAAGCCGCTGAACACGGTGGCCTGGCCTTCCTCCTCTCACAGTTCGACGTGCCGACACTACCCGTGCCGCTCGGGGTTTTCCGCGACGTCAGCGCGCCGTCCTACGAAGAGATGAACAACGAACTGCATGCGGATGCGCGCGAACGCAGGGGACGGGGCGACCTGGCCTCACTTTTCAGCAGCGGCGACACCTGGACAATTGTTTGAATGGAAGGAGCAGCACAGTATGGCCCTCATGATTACCGACGAGTGCATCAACTGCGACGTGTGCGAACCGGAGTGCCCGAACAACGCCATTTCGCAGGGCGAAGAAACCTACGTCATCGATGCGACGAAATGCACCGAGTGCGTCGGCCACTACGACGAATCGCAATGCATCGCCGTCTGTCCGGTCGACTGCATTGTCATCGATCCGAACTGCACCGAGAGCAAGGAACAGTTGCACGACAAGTTCCTCAAGCTGACGGCCGTGCCCGCCTGAGCACCTGTTGCCCTCTCCCTCTGGGGAGAGGGTGGGCTCCGCACTCCGCGGCATGCAATAATCCCCCGCTCCATACCGAGCGAGGTGCAACATGCTGGTTCCGGCTTCCGTTTCGGATTACCGCCTGCTGGCACAGCGGCGCCTGCCACGCGCTTTCTTCGACTACATCGACGGCGGCGCCTACGCTGAGCTCACCCTCAGGGCCAACCAGGCCGATCTCGACGCACTCAAGCTGCACCAGCGCGTCCTGCGCGGTGCCTCGGCCATCGACACGACGACGACCGTGCTCGGCCAGAAACTGGCGCAGCCGGTGATCCTCGCTCCGGTGGGTCTGGCCGGCCTCTACGCCCGCCGCGGCGAAGTGCAGGCGGCGCGCGCCGCGCAAGCTGCCGGCGTGCCTTTTTGTCTCAGCACGGTATCCATCTGTTCCATTGAGGAAGTCAGTGCCGGCAGTACGGCGCCGTTCTGGTTTCAGCTGTATGTCATTCGCGATCGCGGCTACGCGAAAGAGCTGCTCGCCCGCGTGCAGGCGGCTGGCTGCACCACGCTGGTGTTCACAGTAGACCTGCCGGTGTTCGCCACGCGCTACCGTGATGTGCGCAACGGCATGAGTGGCGGTGCGTCGCCGCTCGGCAGGATCGCCAAGCTATGGGAAATCGTCCGCCACACACGCTGGCTGCTCGACGTGCCCATCGGCGGCAAACCGCTCACCTTCGGCAACCTCGCCCAGGCCGTGCCTTCTGCGCGCAGCCTTGAAGCCATGAAGGTCTGGGTCGATGCCCAGTTCGACCCGGGCGTCACCTGGAACGACCTCGGCTGGGTGCGCGAACACTGGCACGGGCCGATCGTCATCAAGGGCGTGCTCGACGCCGACGACGCGCGCGCCGCAGCCGACGTCGGCGCCAGCGCGGTGGTCGTCTCCAACCACGGCGGCCGCCAGCTCGACGGCGCGCCCTCTGCCATCTCCGTGCTGCCGCGCATCGTCGAGGCGGCCGGCGAGCGACTGGAAGTCCTCATGGACGGCGGCATTCGCAGTGGCCAAGATATTGCCAAGACGCTTGCCCAGGGTGCGCGGGCCGTCATGCTCGGCCGCGCGTGGGCCTATGCCCTGGCGGCGCGCGGCGAGGCTGGTGTGGCGGAGGTCCTGATGATCCTCAAGCGCGAGCTGGAAGTGACGATGAGCCTGCTCGGCGTGGAGCGCGTAGGCGACATCGGCGCGAATGCGATCGATCGCTAAGGGAAATTTGATTGGAATCAACTGATACAGCATTAATCATTAAATCAATTAATCTGTATCTGTTATAGTACTCCGGCAGCGCGCGGTAGCTCGAATACGAAAACGGCCACGCGTCCTGTTGCGATTCACCAAATGGGACAATGCAGTGCAGAACCCACCAGTTTCCAATACCGCGAACCTGTTCGCGCAGGCAGCATCGGCAGGGCGCGGCAAACTGAGCGATACCGAGCTGCAATCCTTGCTCGCGGATCTGCAGATTGGCTTTGCAGACCGGGCCGTACCGGCTGACGCGGTGGACATTCGCATCAGCCTGAATAGCACGCGCGAGTTCGGCATGGTCATCAGTGCCGGACTGGGTGGCCTGGAGGCCGAGCTGGGCGAAGGCAATTTCCGCCGCGACCGTGCTTCCGTGTATGCCGCCGCCGAGCTGACCGATGCCGAAGATTTTCTCGGCCTCTTCAGGCGCACCCTGGCCTACCAGAAGCTCGTCGCCGTCGCCAGGCGCAATGGATCCCAGCCGCCGGATGTGCCGCTCAAAGCCTGCTTTGAGCGCCTGCTGGAACTGGCGAAAGCGTTCGCGCCAGGCAAGGCCGACGCGCCCTGCGTGCTGCGTTCCCTCGAACTGAATCCAGCGCAGGTCGGCAAGGGCGTGATGGTGCGTGCTGCGCAGAGGTTGCAGTAGATACACGCAAAGCCATAGCGCGGGTCGCCGCACTCGATGAAACGGCCGATCACCCGCGACTCTACCGCGCACCGCGAGCGCCCGTCCTCGTGCAGCTCCATGGCATGGAGTTTTGCGCACTGCCAGAGCGGGCGCACGCGCGCGGACGGCGCGGGAGATACTGTCCACCGCATACCGGCGGCCCCCTTCGCGCAGTGCGTCCCCATCAACAGGTAAACGCACCAGCGGCGCAGCGAACGTGGTTATCGGCAGCGACGACTCTCCAAGCAAGACAGTGTCAACGGACACGCGCCGACGAGTGTTAATTGAGAAATTCGCTCAACGACATTTCTGGGAGTTAACACGAAATTCCAAGGGGGTGCCGACGTACGCAGGGCGTGAAGTCCTCTGCAGAATCGCGGCGTGGAATTCGGATCCTTGACTGTGTCTATCTTACCCCGGCACTCCGCCGCCCATGCCGCCCGGCCGAATCATCGATTCGCTCAAATTTGACTTTCGGGGTTTGCTGACGAAGCCGCCAGGCGTTCAAGCAGGCTTAGCGCCCGTTCCCGCGCCTTCGCGGCCGAATGGAGCTTGAGGTCCTCATAGCCGCGAATGTCGTCGGGCAGATTGACAATTTCGCGAATGATAGATGCGTTTTTGGATGTCAACATCGGCAAGACCCTGTCGAGCAGACCTTCGTACCAACCGACCAGTTCCCGCTCAACACGACGCACCGGGGCATAGCCGAACGGATCGAGCGCCGTGCCGCGTAGAAAGCGAACCGCCGAGAGCGCACGCAACGCCGGCGTAATCCAAGTGCCCAATGCCACCTTGCCATTGAGTCCAAACCAACGCAGCAGTGGGGGCTGCAGGTTGTAGTATAACTTCGATCCGGGATCGAAGGCTGCGCGCACACGTGCGGTAAACGTCCCCTGGACGAGCAGCCGCGCGACCTCGTACTCATCCTTGTAGGTCATCAGCTTATGCAGATTACGCATCACATCGCGCGCGATGCCGGCGCTGTCAGCCACGGCATGTTCCGCGTTGGCCGCAATCCTCACCTTATCCGCATAACGCTCACCATAGGCAAGGTTCTGATATTCGATGATGTCTTCAATGCGCTTGCTCAAAAATTCTCTGGTTGGGGTATCGAGTTCCGGTATCGATGCCAACAACCGTTCGGTGGCTGCGCAGCGCGCGGCATTCGGCCGGCGCAAGAGCTCGCGGGAACGATCTGCAACCGTGCCGTAAGACGCAACCGTGGCCGCCCGTAGCCGTGCCGGATCGTGGACCGACAGGCGTCCGGCCTGGAATGCCTGAACATTGGCTTCAACCGCGACCTTGTTCATGCGGATCGCCTTTTCGATGCTCGCCGCCGAGATCGGTAGGTAGCCACGCTGATAGGCTGCGCCGATCATGACCATGTTAACCATCATGTAGTCGCCGAACATGGCCTCGGCGATGGCGCGTGCGTCTGATACGAAGCTACGCTCCTTGTCGACAACCGCCATGATCGACTCGGTCATTTGATCGGCTGGTACCGACAAACGCACATTGCGGATCATCTCGCTGTTCGGCAGGATGGCCGAGTTGATGACTGCGGTCGTGCGTTCCGCTGCGCAGCGCGCAAGATTGTTCGCTTCGGTCGCTGCAAGCAGGTCGAGCGCAAGATAGAGGTCCGCCTGTCCGCGGCCGATGGTGTTCACCGACACCTCGTCACCGGGTTTTGCGATAATCAGGCTCGAGAGCACCGCGCCCCATTTTTGCGCCGCGCCGGTTTGGTCGAAACTGAGCACGCGGTTGCCGTCAAGCGTTGCAGCCTGGCCGAGGATGGCATTGGCCGTGATGACGCCGGTGCCGCCGACGCCCGGGCTATAAATGTGATAGGGCTGTTTTAGCGCCGGCTGCAGCGGCTCGGGCATCACGACGTCGATGGTCGTCGGTTTCGGCTTCCGGACGCCGCCACCGGGCACGGTCTTCACCGTTACGAAAGACGGACAATCGGCATTGATGCAGCTTTGGTCCTGGTTGCAGGACGATTGATGAATGTGTGTCTTCTGGCCGAATTCGGTGTCTACCTTTTGCAGCGACATGCAATTGGCGACCTCGCCGCACGCGCCGCAATTCTCGCACACATCCTCGTGCACGATGGTGAACTGGGTTGGCGTCGGCAACTTGCCGCGCTTCTGCTGTCGCCGCCGCTCGTTGGCGCATTGGCCATCGTAGATGACGACCGTGACCCCATTCACGGCTTCGAATTCCTTGAGCACCGCCTCCATGTCGCCCGGCTCGCGAACGATGGTGTTCGACGGAAGGTCAACCGAGCGATAGGTACGGCGATCCTTCGTAATGACAGCGATACGCACGATTCGGTCGGTTGCAAGAAGCTGCGCGATCTCCGGGATCGTACGGGCGGATACTGACGCCTGGCCCCCGGTATTCGCGATCGCACCATTGTAGAGAATCTTGAACGTGATCGAGACTCCGGCGGACACGGCCGCACGGATGTTGAAATAAGCCGAATGGAATAGGCCGCCGTCACCGACGTTCTGCACGATATGCTTGCGGCTCGTGAACGGCGCGAGGCCGATCCATGGCAGACCTTCGCCGCCGAACTGCGTGACTGCCTCGATGCGCCGCGTCGGCTCGGGCGACAGGGCCGCGAAAATGTGACACCCGGGGCTTCCCCAAGCCACTTGTCCTTCGGCGAGCCGCACACCGATGTTGTGGGGGCAGCCAGAACAGAAATTGAGCGAGCGGCGCAGACTTGCGACTGAAGTACGCTTTGCGATAGTCTCAAGTCTCCTCGCGCGATGCCGCGCGGCCTCGGGCGGCGCGACGCGCTGCGCCAACACGCCCCAGAGCGTGTCCGCAATGAAATCAAAATCCATGGCGCCTTGTATCGGGAATAGCGGCTTGCCCCTCTCGTCGAACTTCCCGACGATCCGCACCAGCGTCCCAAGGTCACACACGACGCGGCCGATCTGTCGCTCCAGGAAGTCACGCTTCTCCTCGACAACGATGATGTCGCTCAGGCCGTGCGCAAATTCGCGGACGATCTCAGGGTCCATCGGACACAAGAGCCCGATCTTGAGCAAGCGAATCCCGGCAGCGTTAAGGGCATGGTCATCGTAGCCGAGCTCGCGCAAAGCCTGTCTGACGTCGGTGAAGGTCTTGCCAGCGGCAACTATTCCGATGCGGTCGCGCGTCGAGCGCACGACGATCCGATCAAGCGCGTTGGCGCGTGCATAGGCACGCACGGCATCATGTCGTTCGTAATAGAGATTTTGCTCGGTGTTGATGTTAAAACCAGGGAGGTACAGGTAGCCAGGCGCATTGCTCAAAGGCTTTGCAACCTCGTGCTGGGGCACTGCGATCGGGGGAAAATCCAGGTCGACCGTGACCGTTTCGCTGCCGTCGCAAAGCGAACCGGCGAGTTTGAGTGAGACCCAACATCCGCTGTAGCGCGACATTGCGACCGCATGCAGTCCAAATTCGAGAAATTCCGCGACCGACGCAGGGTACAGAACCGGGATCCCGGAGTGCTCGAACGAGAATTCCTGCTGGTAGGGCACAGTCGAGCTTTTGGCTTCGTGGTCCTCGCCGCTGAAGATGACCACGGCACCGAGTTTGCTTGTCCCCGCGAAGTTGCCGTGCTTGATCGCGTCGCCCGCGCGGTCGAGGCCCGGCCCTTTGCCGTACCAGTACCCAGTCACCCCATCGACGTCCGGGTGTGGATGCTGGTCAAGCATCTGCGTCCACATCAGCGCGACCACCGCAGACTCTTCGTTCTGGGCCGGCGCGTGATGTACAGAGTATTTCTTCAGGAGTGCAGACGCACTGTGCAACACGAGGTCGAGACCGCTGAGCGGCGATCCGGGATAGCCAGTTACAAAAGACGCGGTGCGCAGGCCATCTCGGGCATCCCGCCGCTGCTGATCGATCATGAGGCGCGTGAGCGCCTGTATTCCGCTCAGGAAAACCTGCCCGCGTTCAAGTTCGTAGCGATCGTCGAGCGAAGGTTCCCGGAGGTGATTGATATTTAACATTGTGCTGTTCCTTGCATGAACATCTCAGGAGGTAATGTGTTGCACTTCATATTTGGGGCCGAGTGCCGCATTGGAAAAGCATCAACAAACGCAAGGCGCCGCTACCCGAAGCGGACGAGTGGAAAGACAAGACCGGCACAAGCTGCAGCATCTGATTCGCTAGACTACCGACCGCTCCAGCCGCAACTCATGGACGCAGGCGCTGATCCATTGCGTGGTTAGTTTTTCCTGTAATGAATTCTGTGCCAGGCGTGCACCCAGTCCGGCAAAATCGACGCTATCAAGCGGTTGATCTTGGTTGAAACAGGAAAAGACATAGGTCACTTTCCCCGTCACCGGGTCACACTGGGGCTGCAGACACTGGGCGCAAATTTCTTTCATCATGCATTGCATCGGCGAGTTGATCGACGCAATGGCGAAGTGCCCGTCCTTGAAGTACGGCTTGAGTTGATTGTGACGGGCCAATCCTACAGCAGCCATCATGCGGTCGGAACCAATCGCGATGATCCGACCAACCGCCTGCGTCGGTATCGGCGCTTCTCCGAGCTCGCCGCGGGTATAAGCGGCAATCGCCTGCACCATGTTGCCGCAAAAGGTCTTGTCCTGCGGCCGCCCCGGAGTGAAACCGGGCGCCTCGTCGCAACACCATACGATGACGTCGGCCGCTGCCTCGATCTCCTCGACCTTGTAGCGGTCAATCGCCTTCTTGTAGCCGGCGAAGTACAACACCTTGGAGCCCGCAGCGCGAAAGGCAGCTCCGATCGAAAACAATACCGCATTGCCCAAGCCGCCACCAACCAGCATGACGGTTTCATTGGCTTCGATATGCGTGGGCATGCCTGTTGGCCCCATCAATATGACCGGCTCGCCGGGCTGCAGGGCTGCCACCAAGTTGGCCGAACCACCCATTTCCAGCACGATGCAGGCAATCAACCCTTTTCTTCACATCAACCCAGGCGCCGGTCAGCGCCAGGCCTTCCATCGCCATGCACCGTGCCGTGCACAAGGGGCGCCAGCGATTCAAAATTTTGCAGCCGGAAGAACTGACCGGGCTTGAATTGCGCCGCCGCAAAATGGTGCGCGCAACACCACTTGGACGATATTTGGGGTGAGGCGCGTTACCTCATGCACGGTGACACGCAAGCCGCTGTTTAGTCTGGCAAAAAAAACACTGTCGTCCTCACTCAAGGCGGGTGGTTGCTGTGCCAGCACCCTTGATACAATCGGGTACCCCTGCTTGGCCGAGCCCATGGCCTTGACCACATTGCCAAAATATGACGGGTGCAAGTCGCCAAAGAAGGAAATGGACTTGCCACTGTGTCCCTTGCTCAATAAAATGTCAGGTTGCGCCGGTTTAGAGATCCCAGGCTCTGGCCTTAACGGTGTGCCGGCTTCATCACAGGCGGCGAAATAGCGTCCGTCAAGCTTGAAATGCGTCGCGTCTTCGCGCGCCAATACCGTGTTCGGGTGCGTGCCGGCAGCGACAAATATGGCGCGCCCGGGCAGCGTGACTTCTTCGCCGTCGCTCCACTTGCCATCAGCATCACGCACTTGCGCGCGAAACTTCATAGCGCAAGCGGCGCCGAATGAATCGACCACCACCGCCTGCGGGTTCAGGCACTCGGCATAGACGATGCCCTCTTCCAATGCTTTCTCGATCTCTTCGTGATTAAGCGTATAGGCCGGACTGTCGAACATGCGTTTGCGATAGGCCAGAGTCACACCACCCCAGGAATTGAGCAATTCCAGAATCCTTGCAGGTGTGCCGGTAGCGGCGGCACGCGCTCGCTCGGCCCGAATTGCCTTTGCGTGGCGGATGAATTCATCGCCAATTTCGGACTCTTCTGCGGCCCAACTCGCCCTGATGGTGGCCTCACCCCGCTGGGCGCACAGCGACTCAAAACGAGCCAGGAACTTCTCTACCTGCACTGGGTAATAGGCCAGCGACTCGGTCGCGGTATCAATGCCGGTCAAGCCGCCACCAATCACCAATACCGGCAGGCGCAACTGCATATTAGCCAGCGAATCAGATTTTGCAGCACCGGTCAACTGCAGCGCCATCAGAAAATCCGATGCCGTGCGCACACCGCGCGCCAGCGCGTTAGGGATATTCAAGATGGTGGGGCGCCCGGCACCCATGGCCAGCGCGATATGGTCAAAGCCCATTTGAAACGCCTGCTCCGCATCCAGCGTGCCACCGAACCGGACGCCGCCAAACATCAGGAATTCGGCGCGGCGCTCCAGCAGCAGGCGCACGACTTTCAGGAAGTTCTTGTCCCAGCGCACGGTGATGCCATATTCGGCAACCCCACCAAAGCCGGCCAGCACGCGCTGATCCAGATCCTCGAATATGCTGCCGATTTGCTGTACCGGAGCGAAGGTGGCACGACTGCCGTCGCTGCGCACGCCGCTCAGGTTTTCTGGCAGTGGCTCGATCTTCAACCCGTCAATCGCCACTACCGTGTGGCCTTCGTTGAGCAGATGATGCGCCAGCGTATAGCCGGCCGGCCCCAAGCCGGTGATCAAAACCCGACAGCCGGTGCGCGCACGGGGATAGGGCCGGCGCAAGTTGAGCGGATTCCAGCGCGTCAGCAAGGAATATATTTCCAGGCCAAAGGGCAGCGCCAACACGTCTTTCACCGTGCGCGTCTCGACCTGCGGGATGTTGACCGGTTCCTGCTTCTGATAAATGCAGGACTTCATGCAGTCGTTGCAAATCCGGTGCCCGGTGGCTGCCACCATCGGGTTGTCCACGACGATCATTGCCAGTGCCGCAACCGGGTTTCCACTGCCCTTGAGCGTGTGAAACTCTGATATTTTTTCGCTCAGCGGGCAACCTGCCTGCACCACGTTGAACACCGATTTCTTGTAGGCTGCCTTGCCGCGCAGCGCAGGGGCGTCCTTGCCCTGCTTCTCTTTCAAACCGGTGGAGCAGGAATCCTTGCCTTGCACGTGACACAAAATGCAATAGTCCACCTGCTCGAGCGCGCCACGCAGGTCGGTGCCATGATCGGTCACCGAGAAACCCTTGCGCCGGCGGATATGTTCCACCGCAACGGTGTAGGTGCCATAGCCCTGATGTTCTGATTTCTGCGCGGTAGGTACCAGATCTTCGGCAGCCATATCGCGTACGCCGCGAAACAGCACGCCGTCGGGATGCGCCGCCTGGCCGGCTTTGGTATGAAAGGCCCAGGCCGAGTAACGCCGTGCCAACTCAAGCTGTGACGCGTGCGCGGATTCGTCTTCCAGCCATGCTGAAATCAATTGGGCAAAACGCAACTCGTCAAAACTGCCGCCCAAGCAGGCCAGCATGTCAGCGCGCAATTGCACTCCGTCAAAGGTGGCAGCCTCGTTGGCGTCAATCATTTTTGCCGCCGTACGCTTGACAAATTTGCGCTTGATCACGTACAGCGGAGCCAATTCACTATGTGTGGCGATGAGTGCGTCAACCTGAGCTTCAATCTGAAACAGGCCGGCAATGAAGTCTTCAAGAAACGGACCGACGGCAATCAACAACGTTGATTCCTGTTTCGCGGTCAAGCTCTCGGGCTCCAGGCGCGATTTGACCAGTTGTTCGCACAAGGCGGGCTCTGCAGCGGCCAACTTCTGGAGAAACAGCGCATCAAGCGCTAGCAAACCCTCGCGGGTATAAAGCTGAGCAAAGTGGATTCCAAAATTTAAACTCAAAATTACCTCTGCCCGATAGGGGTGGTTTCAAGGTCGAAGTACAACAAGTTGATGATGATGCTTAAAGAAGTCGAAGGACTCGGGCATGAACAGTTCGGCGGGGCACTTCTAGCCGAGGGTTTTTCGCGGTCGCGTGTTGAGCTGCCAGGCCACGGCATCGAGTTCGGCTTGAGTGAAACCGGAGAGATCCATCCCCTTGGGGAAATACTGGCGCAGCAGGCCATTGGTGTTTTCGTTGATGCCACGTTGCCAGGGGCTGTGCGGGTCGGCGAAGTAGACCTTCACGCCGGTCATTTCGGTCAGCCGCTCGTGTTGGGCCATCTCGCGTCCTTGATCGTAGGTCATGGAAAGCCGTCGCTGCGCATCGATCCGGTTCAGGACAGTGCTGAAGCCGGTCACCGCCGCATCCGCGCTGGCGCCGTCCATCTTGGCCAGGGTCACGAACAGCGAGGTTCGTTCCACCAAGGTGCCAATGGCCGAGACGTTGCGGGCGCCTTTGATCAGATATCCCTCCCAGTGGCCCGGAATGATGCGCTCATCGACCTCTGGCGGACGCAGGTGGATGCTGACCATGTTGGGGATGATGCTCCGGCGATCCTCGTCCCTGGCACGCGGCCGGCGGCTTTTGCGCGCTTGGCGCAGATAGGCGATCAACTCGCTGCGCAACTTACCCCGCGGTATGGTGCAGAGCGCCGTGTAGATAGTCTCGTGGCTGACCTGCAGGCTGGACTGGTCCGGCAGTATGCCCGCAATCTGCTCGGGAGAATGGCGTGTGCGCAGCAGGCGCATGACATGGCCCCAGAGCGGGCCATCCGGCGCAAGGCGCGGTGAAGTCCTTGGCGCTCGCGCCAAGGCATCGGCGCGCTGCTGGGCGGCAGGCGCACAATAGCCGCCGGCCACCGGCGGATGCCCGCGCTTTCGCGGCGTCGCGGCCGGATCGCACCAGCCGTTGTGGTTCAATTCACGACTGATTGTGCTCGGCACGCGATGCACACTGCGGGCAATTGCCCGCAGTGTGCATCCCTGCTCAAGACTCAGTTGGGTCATCGTGCGCTCTTCACAACTCAGGTGTTTGTAGTTCGTTCCCATCGCAACACATTACCTCCTGGTAAGTGTTGCACTTCATATTTAAGGTTGAGGGCAGTAAAGTACGGAGAGCATCACCTGATCGAGTGCGTCATCCGGAGTTTCGTTATGCCGGAATCTTGAGCTGCCTCTTGATGATCTTGCGGGTCGGCGTGAGCGGCATCTCGGGCACGACCACCAGCCGCTCGGGCAGTTTGGTCTTGGCAATATTGTGCAGCAACAAGAATTCGGTCACCTCTTCGAGCGCGAGCGCAGAGGCGCCCGGGCGCAAGGTCACGAAGCAGCAAGCGCGCTCGCCCAGCACCGGGTCGGGCATCGGTACTATGGCCGACTGGAGAACTTTCGGGTGCGCATCAAGAAGATCCTCGACGTCGCGCGGATTGAATTTGACTCCGCCGCGATTGATGATGTCCTTGTCCCTGCCGGTGATGGCAACGTTGCCCTCGGCGTCCGCCGTCGCCAGATCGCCGGTTCGATACCAGCGGTCTGCCGTGAATGCAGTCTGGTTGGCCGCGTCATTGTCGAAGAAACCCGGAAACAGCAAACAACCACGCACCTGCAACTCGCCTTCCTGGTTCGCTGCGCAGGGACTGCCGTCGGGTTTGAGAATGCGCACCTCGGTACCGGGACTCGGCCGTCCCGCTGTGCTGGCTGCGACATCGGGCGCATCGCCGGGCCGTGTGTAAAGTGCGCCCTGCGTTTCGGTCATGCCCCAGAGCTGGATGACCGCGCAGTCCGGAATCTTTGCCTGGAACCAGCGCACCAGTTCTGGCGGGCAAGCGCTGCCCGACAGGATAGCAAGCTTCAGTGAGCCGAAATCGTATTTTTCGAAAAGTCCCAACGCGCGACAGGCAGCAATATGCGCCGGGCCGGCCCACAGGCCGCTCGGTTTGTCGCGCTCGATGCTCAGCGCGAGTTCGGGCGGAGAGAACACCGGCAGCAGCACTACTGCGGCGCCCGCCGACCATGCGACATGGAGGCTATAGAGCCCGAACAGGTGCGAGAAGGGCGCAGCCGATAGAATCCGGTCGGTACTGGTTACCCGATGCTCGAGGGCACCGAGGCGAGCATTCGACAACATGGTGTGGTAGCTGTGCGGCACAGCCTTGGGCGCAGAGATCGTTCCGGAAGTATCAGAAGCAGGAACGGATCGCTCGCCACTGGCGCCGGTACGGCTTGCGCTGCAAGCGGTGACGACTTTTCGATTAGATCGCCGAGGGACAATGTGCCATCAGCTCTTTCCCCAAGCGCGATCACTGTCTTCAGTGTCGGAATCGACGCCCGCATCGAGCAATACGCTTCCGCCGGGGACCAATCATTGTCACGCACGAGGCAGATCGCTGCCACCGCACGGTTGTGGATAAGCAGGGGGGCGAGCTCGGCGTCTCGATACGCCATGTGGATCGCGGACATCACCGCGCCGAGCCGGCAGATTGCCAGATAGGCGAGCACAAACTCGGTCACGTTGGGCAACTGCACTGCTACAACTTCGCCCCTCGCAACGCCTGCAAGTCGCAGGCCTTCGGCCAGGCACGCTGAGCGATCCGCGAGTTCGCGCCAGGAAATTGTGACGGAACCTTGAATCAGCGCAGGTGCCTCGGGCCGTTCCTTGGCATGACGCGCGATCCAGCCGCTGAGTGTGTCGTCGCGCCACCAGCCGCGTCTCAGGTATTCGCCTACCTGCTGCGGGTCGAAGGCCATCGCGGCGCGCAGGCGCAGCGCGTTTTCGCTGAAACGGAAGCGATCCTCAAGCCGTGTCACTTTTTCGGCGCGGAAACGCCGGCCGCCGCCCAAATCGAGGAGATAGGCCTGCTGCCCGATTTGCAGACGCCGGGATTCCTCGGTGTTGCGGATGAACATCACCTGCTCGCGGGTGAGGCCGATGCGCTCGGCGATTTGCACGTCAGCGAGCCCCATCGCCTCGCGCTGGCGTTCGATCTCGGCAAAGTCCAGATTTCGCACCGGATCGCCTTCACGCACCTGAATATTGTGACTCATGCAAAACACGGCATCGCCGAACGTCCGGATCATTTCTTCGGTGATGCCGATCTGATCGCGCGTCAAGCCCCGTGCCATGGCGTCAGTCCTTTTTTGTTTGTGAGGCGATAGCCGCGGCTCGCACCGGCTCGGTGCGACTTATAACGTCGGCTTGCGGCGCCTGAGTCGCGAGCGGACAGACGCGCATACATTCGAAGCATTGCGCAAACCATGCACCCGACCCGGCCGAGACCTTGTACCAGAGCATCTTGCGGTCAGGGTCGAGCAGCCCCTCGGCACCGCGGGAGCGGACTTCGTCACGCACGGCCTCCGCCAGCATCTTCGGGACGGTTTCGTATTCCTGAGTTAATTCCGCGCATAGCGCCATATCGTAGCGTGACTTCTTTTGTCGGCCTTGTTCGTCGACCTCGCCCTCGAGACATTGCGCCGGGCAGAACTTCATGCAGGGCGTGCGCCCGATTGAGCGGTACATGCTGACGCAGGAAGGCGCCGGGCAGGGATTGTCCGCCATTGGCTGGTCGGCGGGTAGCTCGAGCTCGGTAAACACCGAGGCGTAATACATGAAGCCGAACTCCGGATGCAGCAGGATGTCCCCGGCGAATGAGCGCGCGCCGATGCCCGCCAGTTCTGCGTGCAGTTTCAGGCTCTGCAGCGGCACCCGCGGGCCGCCTTCAGGGTCTAGATCGGGAGGCACATAGGCGGAAGGTGCCCCGAATTTCTGCTCGATGAAAAAGGCGCAGGCGTAGGCGGCCGAATAAGCGCGCACTTCGGTCGACCCGGAGTAGGCCATTGCCTTCGCCGGGAGCTGCCATGCCCCACGAGTCTGTCCGCCAACCCCGAGCGAGATGACTGATTTGACGCGTGGCATCAGATCAGTAGGCCGGTGGCCAGGCGGGGCGATCCGCTCGATCGTATCGAGATCGGGAACGCCGACCGCGAGTGCACCCCGTTTCTTGCAGAAGTCGACAATCGTCTGCTTGGCGATGACCGGATCGACACCGGCAAAGTTCTCGCTCGAATTTTTCATACAACCTCGTTCGAAATTCCACGCTGCGATGGAGGGCCTGCATCAAAGTCCGGAACGATACGCCTGCTCATGCGTGCCGCCGCCACTGTGGACCAACGGACTCCACGGCGATTGACCCGGCTTCGCGATGAAACCTAATGCCGGCGGGAAAGTCCTGCAGGCGGTGTGGTGAGGCCTGCACTGCCGCAGCATCCTCGCCCACCGGACACACCTGCAGGCATTCCATGCAGCCGGTGAACGCGCCTTGGCGTAGAACCGCGAGGTTCTGCCAGAGTTCGCGGGTCGAGGTGCTGTCGATGAGTTTCTTCTGATCGGCGCCGCGGGCGGCGAAGGTTGCCTTGAGATGTTCGACGAATGCATCGGGTCCGAAGGGGTGCGCGCTTTTCAGACAGGCTGCTTCGTCGAGACTGCGTACCGACGCAAGATCGGCGCCGGCGGCGGCGCGAAGCGGAATCGCCTTTTCGGGGCAGATTGCCGCGCAGCGACCGCACGCTTCGAACCCCAGGCATAACTCCTTCTCGAGTGGCGAGTCCTGCACGAGCGCGAGGTTGGTCAGCAGGCCGCCGAAGTACACCCGTGGCCCGTACTGCGAAGTAAGTACGGCGTTGTTCAGGCCCCAGGTGCCCAGGCCCGACTCGACTGCCGCGGCGCGCAGTAGGCGTGATCCCTGGCCAGCGGGCGTGTTGGCAGCCGCGCTCGTCTCCCGCGTGAAATCCACGAACAACGCGGGCACGGTCGCAGCCATCACGGCGTTTTGCTCCAGCCAATAGCCGAGTTCCCGGCTTGCAGTCTCGATCACCTGTGCGATCTGGCCACACGAGAACTGCTTTTGTCTGCGGTCGAGGGCCCCGCTCACGCCGTTCGGAATATGCTTGGCAAGAACCAGCAATGTCGTCAGCGTCGTCGAGATCGTACTGGGCTGGTCTTCCACCGGGAGCACTGCATCCAGACGCTCGGTGCTCGCAAATCCGATCAAGTCAAAACCACAGGTCTGCGCCTGTGCGCGGATGTCGTCCTTAGTAAGCGTCGGCATGCTCATTTCTCCAGGGCCTTGCCGAGTTCGCTGTCGCGGTTAAAAATCTTTACGCGCGCTACGGGCGGTCCGATCCAGTTGATCCTGTGGTGCCCGTCCTCCTTCTGGTGCTTCACGCCTGGCTTGGGCAAGTCCCCGGCGCGGTCGGCGGTCTTGTACATCGCCTTGTAGTCATCGCCCACCGGGCACACATACATGCACTCGAAGCACGCGGCGAACGCACCGACCTTGGAGTTGACCGACTGCCACCAGTCGCGCATGTACGGGCTCTCTAGCACGGCATCGGCATCGAAGGGCTTGTCCGAGTTGAGCACGCTTTCGATATTGAGGTGAATCGAGCGGATACCGATGCGCTCGGCCCCGAGTGAACATTGGCGTTTGTTGAGCGTACGGTACTCGCGCAATCCCGCCTCGAGCGCAACGTCGCGTGGTATGGCATCCGGCGGGCAGACCACCCCGCAGCGGCCGCACGACACACCGGGACACAGATCCCGAGCCATCGGCGGATCGGGCTCTATTTCTGCGTCGGTCATGATGCATCCGATATAGACCCGCGAAGCGTAGTTCGGCGACAGAAAATTCAGGTTCAGGCCGACAGTGCCGATTCCAGCCTCCTCGCAGACCCATTTCAGATCCAGCGTCCCCATCGGCTTGCGCGGATCAAGGTCGAGAAATGCTGCCTCCGGCGGCGGCGCAACGCCGAGATGGCCGCGACGCTCCAGCCAGTCAATCAGTTCCATCTGCAGGCGCTCGATGTCGTCCATGGTCAGATGGCCGTTGAGCGACTGGAGCGGCACGTGTTTGGTCATGAAAGCGCCGGACAGGGCATGTCGGTAGAAGGCGACGATACTGCGGTAGCCCAGTCCGGTGCTTGACGGTTTCTGCAGATTCGGAACCTTCGCCTCGAACGCGGCGACCGACACGATGCCTACGCCATCGGCGCCGCGCTCGACCGCGAATGCCTTGAGTTCCGTTTTCAAATCAGACATGGCTGAATACTCCCAAAAAAAGGTTGCAAAGGGGCGAGCATCCGCTTGCAGACTCTTGCCATTCTCCCGGGTCAGAGTAAGCGCAGATCCGGCGTATCACTTGATCAGTGCCATCCCGATAGCAGGTTCAACCTCGACCACGCCTGCCACAACGTGGCGACGCACGCCGTCCGGCAGGTCCGCTTGCCGGTGCGGCGAGCGCGATATCACGGCGTAATCGGCACCGACTGGGCACACATCCTCGCAGCGCATGCAGGAGGGTACTCCGCTCCTCCTTTAGAAAGGTCGCCTCCTGCCACAGTTCGCCGGTGGTACGGTGCCGGATCAGCTTGTTTACAGTCTCGCGGTCGGGCGCGGCGAACACTGTCGATAGATGGCGCACGAAAGCATCGGCTCCGAACGGCTGCGTGCTGCGGCAGCAGGCCGTCTCATTCAGGCCGCGGGTGGTGGCCAGCGCCGCGCCCTGCGCTGCCTTCAGCGGAATCGCTTGCTGCGGACAGATAGCCGCGCAGCGGCCGCAGGCTTCCAGCCCTGGGCACAGTTCTGAAGCCAGCGGCATCCCCGCTGGTAGCGCGATGTCAGTGAGCAGCGCCGCGAAATGCACGCGCGGCCCGAATTCGGGCGTGAGCACCATGTTGTTGAGACCGAAGGTCCCGAGTCCCGCCTGTACCGCAGCGACGCGCGCAGTCAGCGGCCCCTGTCCGGCAGGGGTGAGTTCTCCCGCGTCTCGCGAGCTGAAATCGATCGCCGCAGGCGCAAGCGGCATGGCTGCTGCGCCGGTCGTTTCGATCGCCGCAGCAAGATGAACCGCAGCCTCGCCCAGCATTTTCAGCGAGCGCGCCGCTGCGTATTGCTTGGTGCCGGAATGCTTGGCCCACATGACGCCGTTTGGCATATGCCGCGCGAGCACCACCACGCGGGTGAATTGCCTGGAGATTCTCGCCAGACGCCACTCTTCGGGTAATTGCCGATCCAGCCGGAGCCGGTTCAGAATACTGCGTGGTGAATCGGCCATTCGGTCTGCTCGGGGCACTGGTGGGGAATCGTGCTCACCTTGCACGCAGGCCCTGGATCAAAGTGTGCGCAAAACCCATGGCGACGCGATCAAGCGAAATGCCGGGCTCGCGCCTTGCCCAGAAAGACACCGAATTGCACATGCCGATCAGCGCAAAAGTTGCCATGCGCACGTCGATTCCCGGATCGAGTTCGCCGCTTTCCATGCCCTCGCACAGCAGTTCTTCGAGTTCCTGCTCGTAAGCACGCGACAGGTGCGAGACGGCCACTTTCGCCTTCCCGGTCAGGTGCTGGCGCATGAACACGAACGAATAGGCGTAATGCTGGCGCAGGACATAGGGAGTGATGTGAGGCGCGGATGACTGCTTCGATCTTCGCGAGTCGTGTGCCATTTTTTTCAGCGCGAATCGCCCTGATGTTACGCAGGAAGGCTTCGCCGCCATAGGTGCAAATCGCAAGGAGCATCTCGTCCTTGGAACGGAAATGATGATAGATGCTGCTCTGGCGTATCCCGATGCGTTCGGCGACGTCGCGCATCGAACAGCCATGATAACCAGCGCGCGCAAATACTTCCGCTGCACCCTCTATCAATTCGAGTTTACGGGTGCTGAAATCCGCGATTTTGTCGGTCAAGACCGGCGACGCGTCGGTTTCGCTCATTCGGCGCCCTGAGAGGTTTCTTGCAGGTTGGTAGAGTAACGTTCGTCGCTCTGGTCGCGCGCAGCCGCCGCCAACGCCATGAGTTCGCGCCGGAGCACCTTGTTCGCGGCATTGCGCGGAAGCGCGTCGACGCTGAAGTAGGCGCGCGGCCGCTTGTAGCCCGCCAGCTCGCTTTTGCAGCAATGCGCATG